>JBBEWH010000200.1:0-74523 GCA_037414955.1 Actinomycetes bacterium KLBMP 9797 | reverse complement strand
GCAACGCTGGTGGAACGCAAGACCCGCTTCACCGTGCTGGTGAAGCTGGCCGGCGATCACAGCGCGCAGACCGTCGGGGACGCCCTCATCGCCGCGTTCGCCAAGCTGCCCACCCCGCTGAAGCGCACCCTGACCTGGGATCAAGGCAACGAGATGTTCCATCACGAGCGCATCGAGCAAGCCACCGGCCTGGGCATCTTCTTCGCCGACCCGCACTCGCCCTGGCAGCGAGGCACCAACGAGAACACCAACGGCCTCCTGCGCCAGTACCTACCGAAAGGCACCGACCTCAACGGATGGACCGATGATCAGCTCGAAGAGATCGCCAGAGAGCTCAACGAGCGACCCCGACTATGTCTGAACGACAAGACCCCGAGCCAACTCATGCGACAATGGCGACGCCAAGCGGCGACAAGCTGATTCGCAACGATCCCCAGAAACCGCCCACCCTGTTCCGTATCCTGTCTCGGGTCGTTCATCACTGGGCGAGCCCGCTCGGCCAGCCGGACGGCAAGGGCGTCCCGTTCAAGGTGCTGCTGCTGTGCGACCGCGATGAGGAGGCGGCGCTGTTGCGGCAGGAGATCATCGGCGCAGTCCATAACGTGCGGTGAGATCATCGATACTCGCGACCGCCGCCGCCTGCGAGCATCGGGCAGTGGCAGCGTGGCGACGAATGCGAGGACATATCGCAGGCAGGCGGGGAGCGCCCTGTCGGCGACATGACAGTAAGTTGATCTTCGTGTTGGAACAAACAGACGTAGATCAGAGAAGCCCTTCGTGATACCCATCCAGACGATGACCGCAATGTAGGCAGCTAGAAGCAGGGCACCGGCCGCCCTCGCGGCATGGCTCAATCTCACCGGGCGCCTCCATTCGCGATCGGGATGCCGCCTTCCGTTTGATGAGCTGCGGCTTCCGCGTGGGTGAGGATCGTGTCGATCTCATCCCGGTCACGTTCGAGCAGGTCGGCGATACCGGCCAAGGTGATCAGGTAACCGCGGACCTCAGCCTTGTCGTCGATGTCGCTGACGGACACCTCCTCACCGAGCGCCCGGCAGATCAAAATGTCCATCGCCGCAGCCGGCGCTTCCGGACCGACCGCCTGCTCGACGTTCGCAACGAACTCGGCCACAATCAGCCGATCCAGGCGGGATCCGAAGTAGTGGCGCACCGCGATCCGGAACGCAATCTGGATGAACTGGTCGAGTTCGTCGAACGAGCCGGTGCGTTCGACCTCCGCATGTAGGCGGACACGTTCCTCGGCTTCGCGAAGCATCATCGCGCGCAGCCACCGGCCAGGAAGCGTCACCGGCCCGACCACCGGGGCAGTACTGTGCCGACGGTGGGCGGCGCGCCGCCTGATGACGAGGTTGTGATGGCTGACCGACAGCAGAGGAGCGTAGGCGGCCTCGTCGTGGCCAGCCAGAATCCGGTACAGCTCGACCGCCTCGACGGCTGCCTTCACCGCCGCGTCGAGGTCACCCTGCTCGTGGTACCAGGCGGCCGAGTTGTTGACCAACCGCGCCAGCATCGGCCGGTAGCCCCGCAAGCCGCACCGGACCATGAAACGCAGCACGCCCGTGCAGATCTCCGCCTGCCGCACCGCCTCGGCATAGTCACCGGCGCCGCCCAGCGCCTGCACCAGATCGACACGCGCCTCTACAAACGCGAACCCGAACCGCATCGGCTGCCAGAAACCCAACCGCGCATACAGGTCGAGCGCCTCCCGGAACGCGGCGACCGCGTCCTCGTACCGGCCCAGCGCGGTGTAGCGGAAGCCGCACTCACGCAACGCGGCGGCCAGGTTGGCACGCCCCTGCCGATGCGACAACGCCTGTGCGCGAGACAGCCGCACCGCCTCAACCGCGTCCGCCAGCGCCTCATCCGTGTGCCCCTGCTCCTGACGCATGGACGAGCGCGCCATCAGCGCCCAACCCCTGACCCGGTCACCGACCGCAGAATCCACGGCGGCGACCTCGTCGGCCAGCGCGACCATCCGCTCAACCGGCACTGCCGCCTCATCCAGACGGCGACGCCGCAGAAGAGCTCGCGCCAGGAAATCCAACGCACCGCTGTACCGCTCCGGATCCGATGACGCGATCCGCGCGCCCGCGTCAACCGCCTCCCGAGCCGCCACCACCGCAGCCTCGCTCACCCCGCGCCGATCCAAGCGGCCGCCCTTAGCCAACAGCCAAGCAACCAGGCGCCGCCCGGCCCACCGACGAAACAGCGAACGCAGCCGCGGATACAACCAGATACGCAGCCCGATATGCCACACCGCCCGCCGCCCCCTCCGCCGCCGGCACGCAGCCTACGTGGCGGCTGTGAGATGGACACGGCCACGCTGCGTGGCGCGGGATCTGCGGCAGATGAGCATGCGCGGTGTCACTCTGTACAGGATCTCGGTCGGCAGGAGCCTCCGGCCGGCTTATTCTTTGTCGGTCCTCGCCCAAGGTGCGCTGGCTCCGGATGACCGCATCCGCAACCGGAGAGGGTGGCAGCCCGTTGAAGCCGGGCGGAGTCCGGGGGCCGCCCCGCTTATTGGAGCGGCCCCAAGCCCTCATCGCCGCAGAAGGGTGAACGTCGACGCGGGCGGCCCACTGCCGTACCGACCTGTGCTCGGGAGCACGGTCGTCGGGTGACCGGCTTTACCATTCGGGCGTGCCGACTTATGAGGAACTGACACAGCTGAGTCGTCTGCCGGACCCGTCTACCCTCCTGTTCAGTGCGCGGTCCGGCGCACCAGCGCAGGGCGAGCCGGGCCGCCGCGAAGCGGTGGAGCACTGGACCTTCCTCGCCGGCCGGGACGGCTACACCGTCACGCCGCTGAACACGCGTTCCGGGCATGGCAGTACCACCTACTGCGGTGACGTGGATATCGACGGCCTGGTCTACCAGGTGCACCGAGGGCCACGCCGACGGATCGTGCAGGCGTGGATGGACAGTGAGGGCGCTTGGCAGGGCAGGTTCGTGCTCGACGATGCGATCTGGGCGCTACCCGTACCGCCGGAGCCGGAGCCGGTCGACTGCCCGTGGTGTGCGGGCGGCCCGCCGGGCACACTGCGGTTGGCGGGTTCGGGGCCGGTCGACGGCATCTTCTCAGTCTGGGTGGCCGAAAACGCTGATGGCACCGGGCGCGGGATCGTCATCCAGCACGACCCCCATGGCCCCGACATCGTGTACTTCGAGCCCGCCCACAGCGTGGTGGACGCTGGCCTTCGCGGGTGGGTGTTGTCCGACGACGAACTGGCCTTGCAGTTCACCGAGGATGCCGCCAGCGAGTTGGGGATCCCCGACGTCGATGGTTGGCTGCGGTTCCGGCTCGCGGTGAAGCCGGCGGCGCGGCGTGAGCTGCGAGCCGGGCTGGAGAAGATGCTCAAGCTGTCCAGTTCATAATCCGCCCGCTTATGGAGCGTCCCTCGCGGCACGACGGTGCGCCGGTCCGCAACAGCTTAGAACGAGCGGATCGCGGCAAATCCGCATATCTGGTCTTGGTCGCTGCGTGGACAAAACAGTGCGGGAGTGTCGAATCAGTCGGTTCGTCGACAGACTGGTGCAGAGGGGAGAGGTTGCGTAGGCTATTTAAGATCTTGGCTATGCGAGGAACGAGCGGTGGGACGCCGGGCTGGAGTAAAGGTAACTCTCTGTTGGTTTCGGGCTTCGGCTGTTTCCTCTGTCTCGGCATGGCCTTTCACTTGCTCAGCGAAGACCAGAGGCTGAATACCCGCGGTATGACGACCGAAGCGGAGATCGTCGTGGTCTCAACTAAGGGTCGGGCGGACAAGGTGATCGTCGAATTCGATAGCCACGATGGCCTGGTCGTGAAGGCTAACTGTAGGTGCCCGGCCGACGAAATGGCTGTCGGCGATACTGTGCAGATACGTTATGACCGGTCTGCCCCATGGGACACCGTCGAGCAGGTTGGCCACCGATCCGCCCGCACCTTGGCGATCTTCGCCTTAGCTGGCTCAGCTGTGCTATTCATAGTCGCCATGGTCATGTTGTACCAGGTCCTGTGGGGCAGCGACGGTTGGTGAGGTAGTGCAGGTATCTCCCACACTCAGCCGGTGCACGTCCGGACAGCCGCAACTGGCGCCGACATCACCGTCCGTGACGAGCGTTTCGCGGCAGATGAATGCACGTAGCCTTGCTGGTCGTCAGTGTGCGGCGCGGAAGATGAGTTACTCCGCGTCTAGCGTCAGCCCGGGATCTTGTACCACTCACTCATGCGGTGATTCCACACCGCAGCCAAAGTTGCCGCCTCCCTGGTTCCTAAGTGACTCCCAAGGTCACCAAAGGCCGCCCATGCCTGATCAATTATCCGCTGACGTTCTCGCCGCCAACGCCGACGTTGTAGCAGATAGTAGATCCACATTGCGGCTAGGACGAGGCCTCCGCCGGCCACGGCGACAAGCAACTCAGGGTCGTTCATGACGGAACGGTAGACCGCGGCCACCCCGGGACTCTGCTCAAGATCTGACACGTCTGACGAGCGGCCATATCTGCGCCGTAGCAGGACTCTGAGCCTGAGGCTCAAGGCACACTGCCACCCACTCTGTCGGCGCCAGGAGGGTTCACACCGGATTACCTTCTATCGGCTGGCCCCTGTGCGAGCTCTCCTCGCCCGAATGGTTGATGGCTGCCTGGGCAGCGAGCCGTTTACTTGATGGGCCGCCCTCAGCAATCATGGATGGGAGTTTCGCGAGATGGCCATGGCAGAAGATCCACATTTGAGGTACCAGCAACAGAAGGCGCGGGCCGACCGCGGCGAGAGCCGTGTCAAGTTATTGACAGCCGTGGTCACGCTGATTACCGCCATAGCTGGTGCACTTGGCGTCTTCTCGGGCGTGTCCGCCAAAAAGGCTGACACCGCAACCGACAAAGCCGACGCATCGTCAGCAGAGGTGAAGCGGCTTGAAAAACTGAACAGCGACCTTCAAAGCCAACTCGCGTCTACACAACAAAAACTAAATGAGCTCAAGGCATCCTCGCCACCGACTGGCACCGACGAAAGCGGATCGCCCCAAAACTCAGCAGGCCCCGTCGAGACGCTCCATGAAGGCAGGGCCACCGTCCCACTCGGAGCCTCGATCGATGTCGATGCTCTGCCAAGTGACCCCCAATGGGGTATGCTCCGTCCGCGGGTGCAGGGCGGACCTTGGGACCTGAACTGGCGAAACAACTGCGACGGTGCTATCTGTCTCGAGAATTTCTCCAAGGGCCTGCTGGTTGGCGACCGAGCGTCGGTTAACGACTGCACTACGACCACCGGCTACAACAGCTCAAGCGTCCCGATGTCAAAGATCCGGACCGGGCTCAAGATCTGCGTCTTTACTCGCGATGGTCGTTATTCTCTTGTCCGGATTGCCAAGTTCACATCGGCTGACGACGCCATTGTTTGGGATATAGAGACCCTCAAGAAGTCCGGCGATTGACTCGGCACCTTATAGCGTGCTCGTGACGAGCCTGCCGCCGAAGGGGTCGTTATCGGCACGATCGAGTGCAATCTTCTCGGCGCGAGAGTTCGTTTGCTATCGGCGTGATCGTGTTTGCGTTCCGGAGCACGCCGGTTGCTGGTGAACCGCGCCGATGTACGCGCGGTGCGCTCCGGTGAGATGCCACCCCTGGGCGTGTGGTCAGTGAGTCGAGTTGGCTCGCCGGGCGATTTCGAGGCCGAGGATGGTGACGGTGGGTTCGACCGTCAGCAACGGTTCCGGTTGGCTGTGGTCCAGGTTGGTGGTCACCCATGGCGGGTTGGAGCGCCCGGTGTTTTCCTGGATGATGAAGCGGCTGTCGAGTACAGCCGTGGGGAAATTGTGTGCGCCGTCGAGGAGCAGGTGCTGCTGTCCGGTGGTGACGTCGACGGCGACAAGCCGCCGATAGATTTCGTCGTCAACGATGTCGTCCAGTCCGGCTATGAGGTGATGCTCGTCGAGCCATCGCCGCGAGGCCGCTGTCGTCGCTGTCGTCATCTGGATCCCAGGGCGTGGACAGGCTGGCGATCATAGCTCCGTCGGGCGATATCGCCGCGACGACGTCTCGGCCGTCCACATCGCCTGGATACCAGCGCTGCCGACCGCTGGCCAGATCGTGCACACACAACCCGGCCGGCGTGGGGAGGATCGGGTGTTGCGGCGTGCCGTGGGGCGCGATCAGAAGCAGCCGCCGACCGTCGTCGGAAAGTACGACCTTGTTTTCGAAACTACCCGGCAGGCCGGGCACATGCACGAATTCATCGCGACCCGCGTCCAGCGCCAGCACAGCCGGGACGCCTTCGACCGCTAGCCCAATCGCCGCAGCCGCACGGACCACCGGCCCCGCCGACGCAACGCCTGTCAAGTGATACGGGCCACCTAACAAATGTTCCTCCCTCTACGGGGCAAGTCGTGGCCGGTAGCACCACCGTCCGGGCCAATAGAGAAATTAGGAAATGGGCGTCAGGCTCACGATCCGCGCTCAAGCAGGGCTCTTGCGGTCTGCGGAACGGCGTCGGTCGGCTGGACGTACACAGGAGCCGCTCGAGCAGGCAGGCCAGGCCGAGTCTGCTGGACGCGTACTGGCGGGTCGTTCGTCCTGAGCCACCGGCGGTGGGTGGCCGCTGCGATGCCGTGGACCAGCCTGGCCAGGGCCGCTGCTCCCTCGGTGTCGTCGGCGCGGCGCACCGTGGTGAGGATCGGCGCGACCTCGTCGAGTTCGACGCGCCCGCGCAGCAGCAAGAAGTGGAGCACCAGCCCGGCCAGGCGGGCGTTGCCGTCGTCGTATGGGTGGAAGAAGGCGACGTCCAGGTAGGCCCGGGCCGCCCGGGCCGTCACCGGTATCTCCTGGTCTGCGGTCTCCGTCAGGCATTCGGCAAACCGGTGCTCGGTGTTGGCGTGCAGCCCGTACCTTTCTCGGCCGTTCTTCGCGTATGCCGGTGCCCGGCGGAACTCCGCGACCGGGACGCCACGGATGATCCGATTCCAGCGGGCTGCCAGCTCCGGCGTGAGGTTGGCGCCAGCGGCCGCCTCGCGCCGCACGTCGTTGTAGGCGGTCAGCAGGCGGCTCAGCCGTTGCTGGCCACGCCCGGCGGTTCCGGTCGCAGGCCGCGATCGAGGCCGAGCTGCGCCGCCGGCTCACCGAGCTGGGCGTGCCCATCCACTGGGGGACCGAGGTCATGTCCCTCGATCTGGATCCGCGGGCCGACTGGGTGGTCGGGTGCGACGGTGCCCGCAGCACGGTCCGCGAACTCGCCGGGATCGACTTCCCCGGCGTGCCGGTCGCCGAGCGGTTCCTGCTGGCCGACGTCCGCGCCGGCTGGGATCGCGACCGCAGCGTCTCCGCTGGCTGGTACCACCGGGACGGCATGCTGCTGGCCATGCCGATGCCCGGCGAGCCGGACCTCTGGCGCCTCATGGCCGACGTACCGCACGACGGCGAGCGGCTCGCCCCCGACCAGGTGGTCGACCGGCTGCGGCAGCTCCTCGTCGAGCGCGCGGGTCAGTCGGATATCGGCATCCGGGAGACCGTGTGGGCCTCGGTGTTCCGCATCCACCGACGGCTGGCGGCCGACTACCGCCGCGGCCGGGTCCTGCTGGCCGGCGACGCGGCGCATATCCACAGCCCGATCGGTGGTCAGGGCATGAACACGGGCATCGGCGACGCGGAGAACCTCGCGTGGAAGCTAGGCGTGGTGGTCCGCGGCCTGGCCGGCACCGATCTGCTCGACACCTATGGGGCCGAACGCCGGCCGCTGGCGGCGGACGTCCTGCGCAACACCACGGCGAACACGCGGCTGCTGCTCGGCGAAACGGCGCTCACGCGGTTCCTCCGAGACCGGGTGGTGGTGCCGTTCCTCGGCCGGCCGGCCGTGCAGCGCCGCGCTACCCGGGTGGCGTCGCAGTTGTGGGTCACCTATCGGCGCGGTCCGCTCGGTGGCCGGGGCCTGGCTCCGCGGCCAGGTGACCGCATCCCGGACGGTGAATACCAGCGCACCGACGGAACCCAGACACGGCTGCACGCGGAGCTTGGCCCGGAGTGGGCCTTGGTCGGCGGCTCGGCCGAGTTGCTGGCCGAGGCCCGCGAAGCGTTGGGCGAGGTGGTCGGCCTGCGAGGGGACGGAGACGCGCTGCTCATCCGCCCGGACGCACACCTGGCCTGGCGCGGCAACGACCCGGCCGCGCTGCTAGACCGGCTGACGGCGATGTTGGGGCTGCCGGTCGTTGACACAATGCGCCCATGACTTCCGCACGCACCGGTCCCGGCCGTCCGCGCGACCCGGAGGCGGACGAGGCGATCCTGCGGGCCGCCGTTGAGCTACTGGTCGAGCGGGGGGTCGAGGGGACGAGCATCGAGCAGATCGCCCGGCGGGCCGGGGTGGCGAAGGTGACCGTGTACCGGCGGTGGAGCTCGAAGGAGAAGCTGTTCGCCCAGGCGCTCGAGTCCACGCGTGCGCAGGTCCGGGCAGTCGACGAGGTCAGCGGTCCGCTGCTCGACGTGATCGAGGAGCTGCTGCCTCGGTGGGGTGAGCTGCTGGCCGACCCCGACGCGCGGGCGCTGACCGCCCGGATGATCGGCGCCGGACCGGACCACCCCGAGCTGCTCGCCACGTACTGGCGCCACCACCTCGAGCCCCGCCGCGAGCGTGCCCGAAAGACCCTCGACCGCGCGAAGCGGGACGGCGTGCTGCCGGCCACCACGGATGTCGACATGGTGATCGACATGATGGGGGGGGCCGTCCTGCATCAGCTGGTGCTGGCGCCCGGCGACCGCTCGGCCACGGAGCTGACTGCCTACCTGCGTCGCATGCTCCGCCAGATGGGCTTCGCCCTACCGGAGTGAACCGGGGGTGGACCCGCTGACACCGGGGCCTGCCGGAACTGGGGTGTACCGCCAGTACATCCCACCCGCCGGCCACTCGTCGTACCGTCGAGCCATGAACAACCGGGCCGAAGTGCGCGAGTTCCTCACCTCACGCCGCGCCAAGATCACCCCCCAGCAGGCGGGGCTACCCGCCGCCGGGCAACGCCGCGTCCCCGGACTACGGCGCAGCGAGGTCGCCGCCCTCGCCGGCATGAGCGTGGAGTACTACGCCAAACTCGAACGCGGCGCCCTCGCCGGCGTCTCCCCCGGCGTGCTCGACGCGATCGCCCGCACCCTGCAGCTCGACGACGCCGAACGCGCCCACCTGCTCCGCCTCGCCCACGAAGCCGACGGCAGCAACGCGCTCCTGCGCCCCCGCCGACGGCCCAAAACGTGGACCATCCGGCCCAGCCTGCAATGGACGCTGGACACCGTCACCGCCCCCGCCATCCTCGTCAACAACCGCGCGGACCTGCTCGCCGCCAACCACCTCGGCCGGGCCATGTACAGCGACGTCTACACCGACCCGACCAGCACGCCGAACTTCGCCCGATTCACCTTCCTCGACAGCGCCGCCCACCGCTTCTACCCCGACTGGGACCTCGCCGCCGACATGGCCGTCGCGAACCTGCGGACCGCCGCCGGAAAAGACCCACACGACAAAGGCCTCCACGACCTCGTCGGCGAGCTATCCACCCGCAGCGACGACTTCCGCCGCCGCTGGGGCGCGCACAACGTGCGCACCCATGGCACCGGCGTCAAGCACTTCCACCACCACGTGGTCGGCGACCTCACCCTCGCCTACGAAAGCATGGACCTGCGCGCCGAACCCGACCTCACCATCACCATCTACACCGCCGAACCCGCCTCCTCAACCGAGGACGCCCTACGCCTACTCGCCTCCTGGGCCGCCACCAACGACATCGGCCAGTCAGCAGAGACCCGGTAGGCCAGCGGAGCGGTGTCGCGTTTCCTGGCGGTGCTGGTGGTGGACATCACGGTTCCGGCGATCAGATCGCACCGATCGGTGCTCGGGCAGTCCGTGTGGTGATCTACAGTGGATCGGTGGTCGACGTCAGCACCGAAACCGAGGAGCAGACCGATCGCCGGCTGCGCCGCGTCCTCGCGGCGGCCGAGCTGGTGGTGCTCGATGGCGTCTGGTATTTCCAGGAGTCGCCCGCGTCCAGCCCTCCGGCTTTGTCGGCGCGGACGCTCGCGGTTGTGCGGGACGAGGACTCGTGGAGCGCGCTGGTCCCCCTGACCGAAACACCGCCCGGTCCGGTCGAGCGGTTCGGGATCTTTTCGTTTCATTTCCCACCGGCCGTCGACAACAGCGGCTTCGTGGGCTGGCTGGCCACGCACCTCAAACGCAGTCTCGGCACGGGCGTGTTGGTGGTGTGCGGCAGCAATAGCGCCCGCGGCGGCATCTACGACTACTGGGGCTGCCCGCACGACCTGCTCGCCGAGGCGGTTGCTGTGGTAAAGCGACTGTCCGCGTCGTGACGGAACTGCCCCCAACGGCATACCAGGTCGGCGGCCTTCTCAGGTAGTTGGACGACCGGACGTTCGTGTCACTTGATGTGGGTGAGGAAGAAGTCCCGGACGTCCTCGGCGAACGGCTCCGGCACCTCCATCGCGGCGAAGTGGCCGCCGCGTTCGAACTCCGACCAGTGCCTGATGTCGTACAGCCGCTCGGCCAGCGGTCGCACCGACTGCGTGATGTCGTGCGGGAGCACCGCCACGCCAACCGGCACCGGGCACGGCAGGGGCCGCCCCCGCGGCGCATCGTGGTGCAGTCGCGCCGAGGAAGCCGCGGTGGCGGTCAGCCAGTACAGCGAGATGTCGGTGAGCATCCGCTCGTCGCTGACCGGCGTGGCGGGGTCGGTCCACTGTGCGAAGCGCTCGGCGATCCAGACCAGCTGGCCGACCGGCGAGTCGGTCAGCGCGTAGCCGATGGTCTGCGGGGTGGCGGCCTGCAGAGCCTGGTACGGCGGCCGGTTCGCCATCAGCTCCCGGACCTTGTCCAGCCGGGCCTCATCCGCTTCGGACACCTCGACGTCGGGGTCCGGCCGGGTCGGCAGGTAGTTGATGTGCACGCCGGCGACCTGCTCGGGCGCCACCGCGCCGAGCGCCAAGGATATGCCCGCGCCGAAGTCGCCGCCCTGCGCGCCGTAACGCTCGTACCCGAGACGGCGCATCAGCTCGGCCCAGGCCCGCGCGATCCGGACGGCATCCCAGCCGCGCTCGTGGGTCGGCCCGGAGAAGCCGTAACCCGGGATGGACGGGATCACCAGGTGGAAGTCGCGCGATAGCGGCTCGATCACGTCGAGGAACTCCAGGAACGAACCGGGCCAGCCGTGGGTGAGGATCAGCGCGAGCGCGTCCGGCTTCGCGGACCGGACGTGGACGAAGTGGATGTTCTGGCCATCGATCTCGGTGGTGAAGTGCGGGAGCTCGTTGAGCTTGGCCTCGTGCTCGCGCCAGTCGTAGCCGGTACGCCAGTATTCGGCCAGTTCCTTGAGTCGCGCCAGCGGGAAGCCGTAGTCCCAGCCGGCGTCCGCGACCTCGTTGGGCCAACGGGTGCGGGAGAGCCGGTCGGTCAGGTCGTCGAGGTCGGCTTGGGGGATGTCGATACGGAACGGCTTGATCATGGTCTCCACTCCAGGGGTCCATTCGCTGCCCAAACGTTCGGACGGCTAACGTTTACTGGCCAAACAATACCACAATCGTTAGTGTGCCCAACGATTCGTTAGACTCCTCACATGGAGGAGAACCCGCCCGAGAAGACGCCCGCCAGGTGGGAGAGCCTGCCCAGCTGGCTGCTCACCCAGACCGCCAACCACGCGCACCGCCTGGTGGCCGACGGGTTCTCGTCCGCCCAGGCCCGCGGTTACCATTACCGCCTGCTGGCGACGCTGGAGCATCTGGGGCCGGCCAGCCAGGCCGCGCTGGGACGCCGTAGCGGCATCCACCTCAGCGACATGGTCGCGACGATCAACGAGCTCACCGATCGCAAGCTGGTCGAGCGCGCCCCGGACCCCGCCGATCGGCGGCGCAACATCATCTCGCTGACCGCCGCGGGCAAGCGGCAGCTACGGCGACTGGAGAAGCAGCTGGCCGAAGCCCAGGACGAACTGCTGGCCCCGTTGTCACCCGAGGAACGACAGCGGTTGACCGAGCTGCTGTCCAGGCTGTTGGACTACCACAACCGGGGAACCGGCACCCCCGAAGAGCCGTGGCGCTGAGAACGGGATTTCGTGTATCGCTGGCGTATCGAAAATCGTATACGTCACCGCAACAATCCTCCGTCTTCAGTGGAGGGATGACTCATGACGGAGAATGGGACCGGCGTTCGCTGTTGCGGGGCGCCGCCGTGCTGGCCGGTGCCGCCGCGACCGCGCCGCTGCTGGGCGGGGCGGCCACCGCGCTAGCCGACACGGGTGACGCGGACGCGCTGTACAAGGCCGGAAAGTTCGAGCAGGCCGGCCGCGCCTACGAGGAGATCCTGAGAAAAGACCCCACGAACCTGCACGCGGCCCGCCGGCGCGGCCTTGTGGCGCTGCTGGCCAACAAGTTCCCCGAGGCCGAGAAGTATCTCAGGATGGCCCTCACACTGGCGCCCGACGACAAGGACACCAACCAGTTCCTGGGCGACTGCTACACCCGGCAAGACAAGCTTGCCCTTTCCGTACCGTGCTGGCGAGCAGCCGGCGACGAAGCCTACGCCACCTGGTTCGCGGCGGTCCACGGCGAGGCGTATCAGGTCCACGGCGACATCGCGCGGCTGAAGTGGCTCCGGATGGACCCGTCTCCGCTGGTAGAGGCGTCGGTCAACGGCGGACCGACGAAGCGCTTCACGTTCTACACCGGCTCCCCGTACCTGGGCTTGTCCTCGAAGGTAGCCAAGGAAGCCGGACTGACCTCGGTCTACAGCCAAGAGATCGACTTTCTGAACGGCAGGATGTGGATGCACTTCGGGGTGCTCGAGTCGGTCACGCTGGGCGGCATCGAACTGCGCAACATCCCCGTGGAGTGGTCGGAGTCGGACACCGTCTCGCTAGATGAACACGACCACGACGGCATGATCGGTACGTGGGTCTTCCACCACTTCCTGACCACCTTCGACTACGCGGGCCGATGGTTGATCCTGCGCCGCAAGACCCCCGAAAATGCCGCGAAGGCACGCGCCGACGCCCACCGCGCGGGCGTAAAGCCCCTGCCGCTGTGGCTGGGCCGCGAGGGCGCAAGCCTCCACAGCAGGGGCAGCATCGACGGCTCCGGCCCGCGCGTCGTGGGCGTGAACTTCGGCGGAACCGGCGAGATCGCCGCGGGCATGTCCGAGGAAACGGCCAAGCAATTGCGGGTACGCATCGACTACGACCGCCCGATCGAGACCTTTGCCCACAGCCACCCAGCCGACGTCTACCCCTGCTACCCGAAGGAGATCCGCCTCGGCGTCGCCGTCGCCAGGGACGCGTACTCCTACGCGAACAAGCGCCGGCCGATCGTCACCCCCCTCGGGTTCGACGGCCTCGGCCACTTCGCCCACAGCTTCTTCAAGCCCTACAACGTCACCCTCGACTTCGCCGACATGAACCTCTACATCGCCCGCGGCAACGCCACCTGAGCTTATTCAGCATTGACTTAATTAAGGCGGCGCTGACATAGTTGGCGGGTGCACGCGTTCGACGTCCTCGGCGACCCGGCGCGACGCCGGATACTGGAACTGCTCGCCGACGGAGAGCAGGCCGCCGGCGCCGTCAGCGACGAGATCCGGGCCGAGTTCGGCATCTCGCCACCCGCGGTGTCGCAGCACCTGCGGGTGCTGAGGGAGTCGGGTTTCGTCACCGTCCGTCCGGACGGTACGCGGCGCTTCTACGCGGTGCGGGCAGCGCCTCTTCAGGAGGTCGACATCTGGTTGGAGCGCTTCCGGCGGTTCTGGAGCCAGCGCCTGGACGCGCTGGCCACCGAACTCGCCCGTGGCAAACGCGAACGCCGCGAACAGTGCGACAACGGTGGAAACACTGCCGAGACACCGGATCGTCGTCGCAAGACCGAGTCCGTTAGCGAGGAGCACAGGTGATCGCCGGATCGACGAGCAGAGCCCAGACGGCGGTAGCCGAGGTGATGGCCGAGTTGGCCACGCTCGAGGACCCGAAAACGCGCGAGGTGAACGAGAAACGCGGTGACGATCACGGCGTGAACCTCAGCAACCTGCGCGCGCTCGCGAAGCGGCTGAAGACGCAGCAGGAACTCGCGCGCCAGCTCTGGGAGACGGATGACACCGCGGCGAAGCTGCTGGCGATCCTGATCTGCCGCCCGAAGGCGTTCGAGCGTGACGAGTTGGACGTCATGGTGCGCGAGGCGCGCACCCCCAAGGTGCACGACTGGCTCGTGAACTACGTGGTGAAGAAGAGCCCGCACGCCGAACAGCTGCGCCTGGCCTGGTCCGCCGATCCGGATCCGGTGGTCGCGAGTGCCGGCTGGGCGCTGACCACCGAACGCGTGGCGAAGAAGCCCGAGGGCCTCGACCTCGCGGCACTGCTCGACGTCATCGAGGCGGAGATGAGAGACGCCCCGGATCGCCTGCAGTGGGCGATGAACCACTGCCTGGCCCAGATCGGGATCGAGCACGCCGAGCACCGCGTCCGCGCGATCGACATCGGTGAGCGGCTGCAGGTGCTCAAGGACTACCCGACTCCCCGGGCTGCACGTCTCCGTTCGCGCCCATCTGGATCACCGAGATGGTGCGCCGACAGCACGACAAGTAGGCGGTTGCCGGCTCTGCGCCGTCAGTGAGACGGGGTGCGCAGCACGGTGTCGAGCTGGCCGTCCCGGTCACTGTCGATGTAGGTGACGTCCGGCACCCCGTCACCATCGAGGTCGACCTGCACCACATCGGCGATGCCGTCACCATCGAAGTCGGTGACCACCTCCACCGAGCCGTCCCCGTGCCGGCTCACAATCGAGCGAGCTCCAGTGTCGACCCGGGGTGGCGGCCCGGGGGTGGGTGGCGGCGGCCCGGGGGTGGGCGCCGGCCCAGGTCCGGGGGAGGGCTGCGGGGCGGGCTGGTTGGCGTACGCCCCGACCGGGCCGCTGGCCGGCTCCATGCCGGCGCCGGCCGGGTCGATCTCCTCTTCCGAGGGGTAGACGTCGCCGCGCAAGGCGGGATCGCGGTAGCTGCTCATCGGCGTACGGTTCCCCGATGGAGCCGGCGGTAACCGTCGGCGCGGGAAAGGCCAGGTGTCCGCGCGGCGCCGGCCCCCTCGGCACACCGACGTGTCATCGTGGGGGTAGGGCCGCGGCGATGCCGTTGAGCACGTGGTCGAGGCCGTATTGGAAGCGCGCGTCGGGTGGCATGTGAGAGAGCTTGCCCTCGCGGATGGCGCGGTTGAACCTCGGATACTTCCCGGACTCGACAACGTGCTTGACGTATGGCCCGACGTACGCGGCCATCCACTGCTGGCGGTCCATGCCGGTGCGCCGGGCGTGATCGAACCAACCGATTTCCTCGCGGACAACACTGGCGACGTAGTCGCCCACCATGCCGCACAGGCTGGTCATCTCGTCGATGTGCAGCCCGAAGCCGTCGAGGGCGCTGAGTGCGAAGTCGTAGACCCGTAGCGAGTTGGGGCCAAGCGTGGGACGCCCGGCCACGGTGGCCTGCCAGGGATGGCGCAATCCGACCGCGCGGGTCTGGTGGGCCACCAGGGAGAGGTCGGCGCGCCAGTCGCCGCTGGGCCGCTCGGGCAGGTCGATCTCACCGATGACCGCGTCGAGCATGAGGTCGATCAGGTCGTCCCGTTTGGGCACGTACCGGTACAGCGACATGGCGCCGGTGCCCAACTCCTGGCCGATGCGGCGCATGGTCGCGGCGTCGATGCCTTCGGCATCGGCGATCCCGATGGCGATCTGAGTGATCTGAGCCCGGCTGTAGCCGGGCCGCCGGCCCGGTCCGGACCGGGCCACGGTCTCCGGGCGCATCCAGATGCTGACCTGTTCCTCGGCGGCGGACATCACACCCCTCTTTCTTGCGTACATCGTACTCGAAAGGCTAGCTTACATTTCGAGTACGACGTACGCGATTGGAGCTGGCTGTGAGTCGATCTCTCTACGTAGGTCTGATCGGGGTGGTCCTCGGCATGATCACGGCCCCGCTCGACGGGATGATGTTGGGGCCCGCGCTGCCGGTGATCGTCGGCGATCTCGGCGGCCTGGAGTCCTTTTCCTGGGTGGTGACGGCGTACCTGGTCGCCATGGCCGTCGCGACCCCCATCTGGGGCAAGCTCGGCGATCTGTACGGGCGCAGGCGGGCCTACCTGGCGGCGATCGTGCTGTTCCTGCTGGGGTCTGGGCTGTCGGGAGCGGCGCAGGACATGTCCCAGCTCATCGGCTTCCGTGCGGTGCAGGGCCTGGGTGGCGGCGGCCTCATGGTCGGCGCCCTCGCCCTCATCGCCGAGTTGGTGCCGCCCCGCCAGAGCGGCCGGGTCATGGGCCTGTTCGGTGCCATGATGCCCGCCGCCCTCATCGCCGGCCCACTGCTCGGCGGCCTGTTCACCGACCACTTGAGCTGGCGGTGGGCCTTCTACGTCAACATTCCGGTCGGCGTGATCGCGGTGCTGCTCATCGCCGCCACGGTTCCCGCCGGGCCCCGCCGGAGCAAGGCTCGCATCGACGTCCCGGGCGTGCTGCTGCTGACCACCGCCCTGGTCGCGCTGAGCCTGCTGGCGAGCTGGGCCGGCACCCGGTACGCCTGGGTGTCGGTGCCGATCGCGACGCTCACCGTGGTGAGCGTCGCGGCGCTCGCGGCGTTCGTCGCCGTCGAGCGGCGCGCCACCGAGCCGGTCGTCCCGCTGCGGCTGTACGGCAACCGTGACTTCACAGTCGCTCAGATCCTGCGGCTGCTGGCCGGCGCCGGCATGATGGTGTTCGCCACGTTCCTGCCCCAGTACCTGCAACTGGCCAAGGAAGCATCCCCGACCGCGAGCGGCTTGCTGATCCTGCCGGCGATGCTGGGCATGTTCGGCGCGCTGATCGGCAGCGGCCAGCTCATCAGCCGCACCGGCCGCTACCGCGCCTACCCCATCCTCGGCGGTGCGCTCCTGGCCGGCGGGATGCTCGCCCTGCTCGCCCTCGGGCCGGGCACCGGCGTGCTCCTCGCCTCGGCGCTGACACTGTTCGGCGGCGCGGGCGTGGGCCTGCTGACGCAGACCTCGACGATCATCACCATCAACAGCGCGCCGCCGCCCGACATCGGCGCGGCCAGCGGCTCGGTCACGCTCTGGCACACCATGGGCGCCTCGCTGGGCGCCGCCGGACTCGGCGCCATCTACACCAGCCAGCTACAGGACACGCTCAGCGACCGGCTCGGCGCCCCGGTCGCCGGGGAGATCCTCACCGGCGGCGAGCTGACCGCCGACGCCGTCCGCCAGCTCCCCGCCGCCGCGCAGGACGCCGTACACGCCGCGGTCACCGGCGGCACCCACGCCATCGCCCTCGCCGGCGCCGCCCTCGGCGCCGTCGCGTTCGCACTCGCCTGGCTCATCCGCGAGACACCGCTACGCACCGAACGTCCCACCCCGACCCCCGTACTGGAGGAGACTCATGTCTGACCACCGATTCCGGCTGGCCGTCATCCTCGGCAGCGTCCGAGATGGACGGTTCGGCCCGACCGTGGCCAACTGGTTCGTCGGCGAGGCCGAACACCGTGCGGATGTCCTGGTCGACCTCGTCGACCTAGCCGACGTCCCGATCGGCTCGGCCGCGCCGACGATGAGCCCACCGCCGCAGGTGCTGACGGCGTTGGGCGAACTGACCCCGCGTCTGGACGCCGCTGACGCGTTCGTCGTGGTGACTCCGGAGTACAACCACAGCTACCCGGCCGGGTTGAAGAACGTCATCGACTGGCACAACACCCAGTTCCACGCCAAACCCGTGGCGTTCGTGTCCTACGGCGGGATATCCGGCGGCCTGCGCGCGGTGGAGCACCTGCGTGCCGTCTTCACTGAACTGCACGCCGTCACCACCCGGGACACGGTCAGCTTCCACAACGTGTGGGAACAGTTCGACGGCGACGGCAAACCCAAGGACCCGCAGCGGCCCGCCGCAGCGGCCAAGACCCTCCTGGACCAGGTGACCTGGTGGGCACGAGCCCTCAAAGACGCCAGGACCACATCCCCCTACCAAGCCCTGAGCACCACCCGATGAAAGGCACATCAGACATGAGGCCACTGGCCGGGAAAACAGCACTGGTCACCGGCGGCAGCCGAGGAATCGGCCGGGCCATCGCCCAACGCCTCGCACGCGACGGCGCCCGCGTCGCCGTTCACTACGGCAGCGACGAAGCGGCCGCGAAGGAAACCGCCGCCGCGATCGAAGCGGCCGGTGGCCAGGCGTTCACCGTCCACGCCCGGCTCGACACTTCCGGAGCCGCCGAAACGCTGTGGGCCGCCTTCGACGCCCAGGCGGACGGCCTGGACATCCTCGTCAACAACGCCGGAATACTGGGTGAGCAAGCCGAGATCCAGGACGCGACCGAAAGCAACTTCGAGCACGTCTTCGCGGTCAACGCCAAGGCGCCGTTCTTCGTCACCCAACACGGGCTGCGACGACTGCGCGACGGCGGCCGGATCGTCAACATCTCCACGATGCAGACCCACGGCTCCGCCATGCCCAGATCGATCACCTACGCCATGTCCAAAGGGGCTCTCGACATACTCACCACCATGGTCGCCAAACAACTCGGCCCCCGCGGCATCACCGTCAACACCGTGGCACCCGGAGTCGTCGACACCGACATGCACCAGGGGCGCCTCGTCGGCGACGCGTTGGCCTGGCTGTCGTCCCTCTCGCCGATGGGCCGCATCGGTACGCCCGACGACATCGCCGACACCGTGGCCTTCCTCGCCTCGCCCGACAGCCGCTGGGTGACCGGCCAATGGATCGACGTCTCCGGCGGCACGCTGCTGTAGCCGGACCCGCGCGTACACAGCCCGTTCCACCAGCCGTCCTCAGCATGCTCGAGGACGAAACAGGCAGGCCCTCGGCATCGCCGAGGGCCTGCCGCACCGTGATCGATCGTTCCGACACAGCCGGCCTTCGCTCTCGATCAGCGGCGGGGAGTGCGGATCAGTAGGCTCGCCTCGACCTCTTCCGGGCCGACCGCGGCGTAGCGGTGGGGGGTGTCGGCGGCCCAGGAGACGTGCTCGCCCGGGCCCGCCGACAGGGGCGCGCCGACCGGCCCGACCAAGGCTTGGCCGCGGAAGACGGTGAGGTGCTCGGTCACGCCGGCCGGGTGGGCGGGCGAGACCTGTGCGACGCCGACGACGATGCGCAGGGCGAACAGCTCATAGGTAGCGGCCGGTTCCTCGAAGACCTCCAGCAGCGTCGATACCACCGCCTCGCCCCGCACCGGCGAGGCGGCCGAGGCCGGGGCGCCACGGTCGAGCGTCAGCCCGCTCATCGGCACACCCAGGGCGGCGGCGATCGCGTAGAGGGTCTCCAGCCGCGGATCGCGGGTGCCGTTCTCCAGCCCCGACAGCGTCGCCTTACCGACGCCGGCCACGCGGGCCAGTTCGGACAGGGTCAGCCCCCGTGCCTCACGCAGCTCGCGCAGCCGCCGGCCCACTGCCGAGCCTTGGTGCCGAGGGGTTGTCCCGCGTGTGGTCATGTGCGTATGGTTCCACCCGGGCCTCCGTTCCGTTTACGGAACGACCGGAAGGAACGCTGATGGATTGGGTACGACCGGTCGTCGCCGGCCTGCTGAGCGCGATCGTGGGCTACGCGAGTTCGTTCACGCTCGTGCTCGCCGGGCTGCGAGCCGTCGGCGCCAGCCCGGTCCAGGCCGCCTCGGGCCTGCTCGCCACCTGCCTCGGCATCGGAGTCGCGGGCGCGGTACTGACCCTGCGGTACCGGATGCCCATCGCCATCGCGTGGTCCACGCCGGGCGCGGCCCTGCTGGTCGGGGCCGGCCCGGTGGCGGGCGGCTTCCCCACGGCCATCGGCGCCTTCCTGGTCTGCGCGGCGCTGACCGTGGTCGCCGGCCTGGTGCCGTGGCTGGCGCGCGCGATCGCGGCCATCCCGCGACCGGTCGCCGGGGCGATGCTCGCCGGCATCCTCGTGCCGCTGTGCACCGCCCCGGTCCGGGCCGTGGTGGACATCCCGGCGCTGGCCGTGCCGGTCATCGTGACCTGGGCGGTGCTGCTGCGCTACGCGCGCGGCTGGGCGGTGCCGGGCGCGCTGGTCGCGGCCGTAGCGGCGATCGCCCTGACCGGGCAGGACGCGGGCCTCGCCGGCGCCACGCTGCGCCCCGCCCTGGCCTGGGCCGTCCCGACCTTCGACCTCCGCGCCATCGTGAGCATCGCGCTTCCGCTGTTCCTGGTCACCATGGCCGGCCAGAACGTCCCAGGCGCCGCCGTCCTGTCCAGCTACGGGTATGCGGCGCCGCTGCGGCCCGCACTGGTCACGACCGGTCTGGTCAGCGCGGCCGGCGCCCCGTTCGGCGGCCACCAGGTCAACCTCGCCGCCATCACCGCGGCCCTGACCGCCGGCCCGGAGGCGCACCCCGACCCGCGCCGGCGCTGGATCGCCACTTTGGCCCTGGCGGGCGGCCAGGTCCTGCTCGGGCTCGGGGCGGGCGCGGCGACCACGCTCGTACTGCTCTCCCCGCCGGTGCTGGTGATCGCCGTCGCCGGCCTCGCCCTCCTGCCCGCCCTCAGCTCGTCACTGGGCAACGCCGTCTCCGACCCGGCCATGCTGCTGCCCGCGATGGTGACGTTCGTCGTCACCGCGTCCGGCGTCGCCGTGCTCGGCATCGGCGCCGCGTTCTGGGGACTGCTCGCCGGTCTGGCCGCCTTGCTGGCGGCGCCGCGCCGCCGGTCGCCCTCCTCGTCTCCGCGCCGATCCCCCGCCGAGTCCGCTACCGGCCCGGATGAAGCCCCAGCCAGCCGGGGGTCGGCTCGCCTTTGACCTCGCCGAAGTACAGGGCGAAGGTCTGCTTCAGCTGTTCGACGCGGGCGCGGTCCTCCATGAAGCGGGGGAACCCGTCCAGGTTCGCGTTCGGGTACTCCCAGACCGGCTTCAGGCCCGCGGGTGGGGCGATGTCCGTACGCACCGACCAGCCAGCGGAGGTCTGTCGCTCGGTGGACAGCTGCCAGTTCAGGTAGAGCTTGGCCGCGGTGGGATTGGCGGCCTGCTTGAGGATCGCGATCCGCTGGCCCCACGCCATGAACGGGTGCCCATCCGGCATCACCCAGCGGGTCGGGCTGGTGCTGAGCGGGCTGCCGCCGGTGCCGACGCCGATGATCTTCTGTTTCGCGCCGACCGCGGCGCCGGGCGAGAAGGAGCCGCGGGCGAACTGGGGCTGCTGGGCGGCGAACTTGGCCGCCCAGTCCCAGCCGTACGCGTCGACGTAGCGGGCGAACAGGTAGAGCACCGCGTCGTCGTCGTGCGGGTAGGACGAGGCGATGGCGCCCTGCCACCGCGGATCGACCAGGTCCAGTGGCGTCTGCGGCGCGTCAGCCCCGGCGGCCGCCACGTCGTACAGGTAGCTGAAGGCGATCACCATGCCAGCCACCCAGGCGCCGTCCGGGTCCCGGAACTTCTTGTGGAGCTTGCCGAACCCGGCGGGCTTGTACCGCAGCAGCCGACCTTCGCGCTTCCAGCGGGTGAAGTCGTGCAGCGTCTGCAACTGCACGACGTCGGGGACGAGGGTGTCGGTCGCGAACTGGTTGTCGACGCGGACGTCGTGGTACTTGCTGTAGTCCACGATGAGGTTGAGGTCGATCTGCGGGAACCGCGCGCGGAAGGCCGCTCGCGCGCCAGCGCCGCTGCCGGAGTTGGCGAGGTCGCCGCCCGCGTAGATCACGAGCTTGCCGCCCTCGGCGAGGGCGTCCTGGTACAGCTCGTCGAGCGACCGGGTCTCCTCACCGCCGACGGTTTGCGCAGAAGCCCGCGCGCTGGCCGGTCCGGCGGACAGCCACGTCGCGGTGGTCGCGCCGAACGCCGCGCCGGCGCCGGCCGTGAGGATCCGTCGCCTGCTGAAGTTCTCGGACATGTCAGGTTGAGTCCTTTCTCGTCCTTCTGCGAACTGTGCTGTGTACTTCGGTGGCGGCTGGTTCCAGCTAGTCGCCGGGTCGTCCGAGGCCGAGTTGGGCGTGGGTCGCGCCCATGCAATGTCCGGCGACGACCGTGAGCCCGGCATCGGTGGCCAGGCGCACCGCCTGCTCGGTGTGGGTGCCAGGCTGGAACCACAGGACCTTGGCGCCGGCCGCGATGGCCTGGCGGGCGAGTACGCCGTGCGTCCAGCGCCGTTGCCGTCCATTGCTCTCTCCTCCCAAAGGCAAGCCTTGACATGTCATGTACCCGTCACAGGTACCGTGTACATGACATGTCAATCGACCGTGGCGTGGATCACCCGCCGCGCCCACCTGGCGGCGGGCACGTCTCCTGACTCAACAGAATCTGACAGGTCAGGCATTCCCTACTCAACCCTGTAGCCCGCGATGTGACTCAGGTCGCGTGTGTGGATCAGCGGGGGCGGGTGGACCCGGGCGGCGAGCGCGACGGCCTGCCGCCCCAAGGGCGTCCGCGTTTCAGCGTGCCAGGTTGTCGAGTTGTTGCAGGATCCGGTCGGAGAGCCTGCCGAGGGTGGCGAGGTCTTTCGGGCCCAGGGGGTCGATGACGAGGCGCCTCACGGTGTCGACGTGGTGGGGTGCGGCGGCTTCGATGACCTTGCGGCCGGCGGGAGTGATGACAACGAATGCGCCGCGGCCGTCGTCGGGGCACTCTTCGCGGGCGACCAGGCCACGTTTCGTCATCCGGGCGATCTGGTGGGACAGGCGGCTCTGCTCCCAGTCGATCGCCTTGGCCAGATCCTGGAACCGCTGCCGGCCGTCCGGGACGTCGGTGAGCGCGACCAAGATTTCGAAATCGGCGCCGGACAGCTTGGCGTGCGCCTGAAGGTCACGGACCAGAGTGGCGGACAGCTTTTGGTGCAAGCGGACGAAGCTGCGCCAGGCGTGCTGCTCGTCCGGACTCAGCCAGTGCGATTCGTCGCTCACCCGAAAGATTCTACCTGCCTATTGACACGTCATGAACCCTGGGGCGCAATGTCCATGACATATCAACTCGCGGCCATCGCCGGCCTGCACACGGAGATCTGCGTCGCGTTCCCGGCGATCCACGCCCTCGACGACGACTACCAGGTCTACGTCGTCACCGACGCCTCCGGCGGCGTCTCCACCGAAGCGCACGACATGGCCGTACGCCGCATGGTCCAGGCCGGCGTGGTACCCGTCGCCTGGGTCGTCGTGCAGGCCGAGTTCCAGCGCGACTGGGCCCGCGAAGCCGTCGTCGCGGGCCAAGTCGAGGCCGGCGTACCGCAACGCGCCGGCGGCGGAACATGCTGGCGGAGCCGGCGCCCACACCGGCCCCGCCAGCAGCTGCTCGCCGCACTCGACCTCACCCGGCAAAGCACCACCGCTCAAGCGAACGCGCGAGTGTCTTGACACATCATGCATCGGGTGGCAACGTACATGACACATCAGATGATGTGCCATGTAAGCCAGACGGCAGAGGAGAGAGACGTGGCGGACCAGAGGGTGATCGCGGTGGTCGGTGCGACCGGTGCTCAGGGCGGCGGCTTGGCCAGGGCGATCCTGGCCGATACCGGTGGCGAGTTCGTGGTGCGGGCGCTGACCCGCAAGCCGGATTCGGACGCCGCGCGGCAGTTGGCCGCCCAGGGCGCGGAGGTGGTCGAGGCCGACATCAGCGATCAGTGGAGCGTGACCAAGGCGTTCGATGGGGCCTACGGGGCGTTCCTGGTGACGAACACCTGGGAGCACATGTCGCCGGAGAAGGAGAAGCAGGACGTGGCGACCATGGCGCGGGCCGCCAAGAACGCCGGCGTGTCTCATGTGGTGTGGTCGACGCTGGACGACACCCGTGAGCACATCCCGCTGGATGACGACCGCATGCCGACGCTGCTGGACCGCTACAAGGTGCCGCACTTCGATGTCAAGGCGGAGGCGGACCGGTTCTTCATCGACGCGGGAGTGCCGACCACGTTCCTGCGGACCACGTTCTACTGGGAAAACCTGCTCGGCCCGATGGCCCCGCAACGCGGCGAGGACGGCCGGCTCGTGCTGGCCCTGGCGATGGCTGACAGCCCGCTGTCCGGCATCGCCGTGGACGACATCGGTAAGACCGCGTACGGCATCTTGCGCCGTGGCGGAGACCTGGTCGGCCGCACCGTGCCGATCGCCGGTGAGCACCTGACGGGCGCGCAGATGGCCGAGCAGCTTGGCGCGGTCATCGGCGAAGAAGTGACCTACGCGCCGGTGCCGTTCGACGTGCTGCGGGCGCAACCGTTCCCGGCCGCGGAGGACCTGGGCAACATGTTCCAGTTCTACGCGCAGGTGCCCCAGTTCGCCGCCGCCCGGGATCTGGATGCCGTGCGGGAGCTGAACCCGGAGCTGCAGACGTTCCGGCAATGGTTGAACGCGCACAAAGACGCGTTCGCGACCGCCTGAACCGATTGGTGATCCTCCCCTTGACCGCTGGCGTCGTGGGCGCCCCGTCGGCAGCCGCCGCAACCTCCGGCCCGCCAGTGCCGGAGGGCTCCGGACGTTTCCCGGAGACCATCGCGTTGCCGACCGGCTTCTTCCCCGAGGGCATCGCGATCGGCGACGGCCCCGTCGCCTACATCAGCTCCCTGGCCAGCGGGGACGTGTACAAGCTCAACCTCGCGACCGGCGCGGGCCGGATCCTCACCCGTGGTCCTGGGACGGGTGCGGTGGGAATCACCGTCGACTCCGTCGGCCGGCTGTTCGTCGCGGGCGGGCGGGCAGGCACCGCCAGGGTCATCAACCCGACCACCGGGAAGACCATCACCACGTACCAGCTCGGAGCCGAAGGCTCGCTCGTCAACGACCTCGTCCGCACCCCCGACGCGGCCTGGGCCACCGACTCGTTCGTACCCGTGCTGTACAAGCTTCCATTCGGCCCCCGGCGCACGCTGCCGTCGCAGGCCGACGTGGCACGAATACCACTCGGCGGTGACCTCGCCTTCGAGGCCGGCTTCAATGTCAACGGCATCGTGCGCACACCGGACGGCGAGGCGTTACTCGTGGTGCAGAGCAACACCGGACTACTCTTCCGCGTCGACCCAAGTACCGGCGTTGCCACCAAAGTGGACCTGGGCGGTGACGACCTGACCTTCGGTGACGGGATGCTCCGCGAAGGAAGAACCCTCTACGTCGTCCAGAACGTGGCCAATACCGTCGCTGTCGTTCGGCTCAACCGCACGGGCAGCGCGGGCCGCATCACCGAACTGCGCACCGACCCCCGCTTCGACACGCCGACCACGATCGCGCGCTTCGGCAACCGCTTCTACCTCCCCAACGCCCGCTTCACCCTCCCGTCGCCGCAAAACGCCGACTTCACCGTGGTATCCATCCCGGCGTAGGCCATCGGCCCGCGCCGGTCCTCCTCGGCTCAACACCGCCGAGCCCGATGCTCCGGGCAGCAGTCTAGCGGATACGTGGCTAGCCACAGGTCTATTCTGACATTTATGTGTCCAGCCACATAACGTCCAAGGAGACGCCGACAGCGCCGTTACTTGGACTCTTCTCGCCGACGAGCGCGGCTGTTGATCGTGTCGGCGATGGCGTAGGCGGTGCGGACGAAGGACACGGCCTGCTGCGCCGACAGGTTCCGCGCGGTTATCTCCTCCAGGGCCTGCCACATGGCCGCAATGGGCTCGCGCATGGCATGGCCCTTGTCGGTGAGGCGGACGACCACGACCCGCCGATCGTGTTCGGCCGGCTCGCGGATGACCAGGCCGGCGTCCTGCATTCGCCGTAGGGACCTGGACACCGTGGAGTGGTCCAGGCCGACGCTATCGAGCAACTCGGACTGCGTCTGGCCGTCCCGGTCAAGGAGGTGCATCAGCAGCAGTTCCTGTCCGGGATGCAGGTCAATCTCGCGAAGCAGGGCGGCGGCGTAGCCGCGGTGAGCGCGGGCGAGCTGGAAGATCGCATAGCTCATCTGCCCCTCGCTGGCCGTCGTGGGGATGTGAGGTGTGGGGTCGGGCATGGTTCGTTTCCTCAGACGGGTGTAGGTGGGGCAGTCGGTGGAGCCGGCCGCTTCCGCCGCCGTAGAAGGTCGCCGGAGTCGCGGTGTTCAGCGGCGCGTCAGAGCGTAGCCGCTCGACCAGGCCAGGGTTGGCGAGCCCGAGGGTGCCGACGGAACAAGGTCGGCGGACGGGGTGGCGGGTGTGTTCAGTCGACGGTGATGACGAGCTTGCCCCGGACATGCCCGGCGTCGCTGACCTGCTGTGCCGTGGCGGCCTGGGCGAGCGGGTAGGCGGTGACGGTGGTGACGACCTTGCCGGTCGCGGCGTCCTGGGCCAGGGCGGCGAGGCGGGTGGCCGATGCCTTCTGACCACCGGTGGCGAAGGTGATGCCGAGCTGGCGCGCACGGAAGTCGGCGATGGTGACGATGCGTTCGGTGCCGCCCCGCAGGGTGATCGAGTCCTCGAGGGCTCCCTTCCCGGCCAGGTCGAACACCGCGTCCACGCCGTCGGGGGCGAGCGCCCGGACCCGCTCGACCAAGCCCTCGCCGTAAAGGGTCGCGGTGGCGCCGAGCGAGGCGAGGTATTCCTGGTTCGCGGGGCCGGCGGTGCCGATGACACGCGCGCCGCGGGCGGTGGCGAGCTGGACCGCCAGGGTTCCGACCCCTCCGGCCGCGCCGTGCATCAGCACGGTCTCCCCGGCGGTGACACCCAGCAGGTTCAGGACCCGCTCGGCCGTCTCGCTCGCCACCGGCAGCGCGACCGCGTGCTGCCAGTCGAGGCCGGCGGGCTTGGGGGCCACGGTGGTGGCCAGCGCGTACTCGGCGTACGAGCCGGTGTCCGACCAGCCCACCACCTCGTCACCCACCCGCACGTCCCGAACGCCCTCACCCAGGGCGTCCACCACGCCGGCGACCTCGTGACCGGGGATGGCGGGCAGCGGCGTCGGGAACGTGGCCTGCAGCGCCCCGGACCGGATCTTGCCATCCAGCGCGTTCACCCCGGCCGCCTTGACGCGGACGCGGACCTGCCCGGGGCCGGGCTGCGGGGCGTCGATGTCCGCCTCGTGCAGCACTTCCGTGCCGCCGAAACGGTCGAACAGGATGGCTTTCATGACGACTCCTCACGTGTTCGCCACCGATTAGGTGGCCAGACACATAAACATAGCGGAAGTTAGGTGGCTGGCCAAGTATTTTGCTACGCTGCTACCCAGGGGCATCGCGGACCGCCGGGACGACCTCGGCGGCGAAGGCCCGCGCCCCCTCCCCGCCGGCGGTCACCACTGCTCCGCCCGCCCAAGCCCACTGATGGAAAGCGAGACACCTCATGACCACCACCCGCCCGGTCCTCGTCGTCGGCGCGACCGGCTCCCTCGGGGGCAAGGTCGTGGACGAACTGCTCAAGCGCGGTAAGAACGTGCGCGCCCTGGTCCGGCCGACCACCGACGGGAGCAGGCTCGAACGCCGAGGTGTCGAGATCGCCCGCGGCGACATGCTCGACCTCGACTCGCTCGTCGCCGCCATGAACGGCGCCGATGCCGTCATCACCACCGCTGCCGGCTACACCCGCGGCGGCAAGAACGCGCACGACATCGACACCATCGGCAACGCCAACCTCGCCGAGGCCGCCCACCGCGCCGGCATCCGGCGGTTCGTCCTGACCAGCATCCTCACCAGCGACCAGACGCCCGATGTCCCGCACTTCTGGCACAAGAAGGTCGCCGAGGACAAGCTCGAACAGCTCGGCGTCCCGTTCGTCGCACTGCGCCCCGGAGCGTTCCTCGACCAGATCGCGAGTATGGCGGGCAACCCGATCGACAAGGGCCGCCTGATCTGGATGGGCAAGACCACCGTCCCGCTGACCTTCGTCAAGACCTCCGACCTCGCGGCGTGCCTGGCGGCCGCGGTCGACGCCGAGGTCGACGACGGTGAGCGCATCGACATCGGCTGGGACCGTCCGGTCAGCGTGCGCGAGGTGGCCGACCTGATGGGCAGCCGGGCCGGAAAGAAGATCAGGGTGTGGGCCGTCCCGTCCGCCGTCACCCGCGCCACGGGAGCCGTCGCCGGCCGCTTCATGCCGATAGTCAAGGACATGGCCGCGATGTTCGGCTGGATCGACAGCGGCCGCTACGTCGCCGACCCCCGTCGACAGCGGAAGCTGTTCGGCCCCGTCCCCACGGCCGAGGACGCCATCGCACGGCTCACCGACGAGCTGGGCACGGCGCAGCACCGGTGACCGCCCCGCAACCCCTCTCCCGCCGCTCAGGGCGCCGACACCGTCGGAACGGGGTCGCCGTCATTCGGGTGGTGCCTGCATCGGCGTAGCGGCCAAGGCGCGGGCGACGGTGACGAGGTTCAACGCCATAGCCCGTCCGGTTTTGGCGGCCCAGTCGTGGCCACGCTGATCGTCAAGGTAGTTGGGTCCGGCGCCGGGTCCAAGATGCCAGTATGTCCATGCCTGGCCAGGGATGGTGAAGCCGATGTCACCGAGTGCCCCGTTGATCTCGCTGATCACGTGGTGGGCGCCGTCCTCGTTGCCGGTGTTGACCACACCCGCGACCCGGTTGTAGGCGACTGGCCGGCCTTGGTCATCGGTCTCCGAGATCAACGCGTCCATTCGCTCGATCACGCGCTGGGCGATCGAAGATGGTCGACCCACCCAGGTCGGGGTCGCGATGATCAATATCTCGCTCGCGAGGACCTTCTCGCGTATCGCCGGCCAGTCATCGCCCGGCCCTTCGTCGCTCCGCACACCGGGTTTGATGTTGTGGTCGACCGCACGAATCCAGTCCACCACGACTCCGTGCTTCTCGAGAGCCTCGGCGACGACGCCGGCGAGCGCCTCGGTGTTGGACGGTTCGGGAGAAGATTTCAAAGTGCAGTTGATGATGAGTGCACGCATGGCGGATGGATACCCGTGAAAGTCGCCGCGACACTCGGCCGGGGCGCCGCGGGAACACACCGGAAGGCAGCGCAGCCGGCCACGGAATCGGGAATGTCAGGCAACAACGTGGGTACGACTACACCGACAACGCATGATTGCGCCACCGCGAGCGGAAGGAGACCCGCGTGGCTACGGGAGAGACCGGCTTCGACGACGTGACGTTCGACCTCATCTCGGTGCAGTACCACTCGCTCAAAGCGGGCCACGACTATGGACAGTACGTCCGGGATGCCAAGAACGCCGGCCAGGACGAGATCGCGGCCTTCTTCGAGCAGGTCATGGCCGAGGACTCCGCACGAGCCCACAAGTGTCACGAGTTCCTGGCCCGCCTCGGCGGCACCGACAACACCAGCCCTCAGAACGGTTGATCAGCCGGCGGTCCGCAGGCTCGAACAGGAGTCGAGCCCGCGGACCGTCGATCAGGGTTGTGGGCTGGCGGTGTTTCGTTCCGCGCGCCGCAGGACGAGCACCGCGGCCAGGGCGCTCGCGAGGTTGAAGCCGGCGGCGACGATCGATCCGTCCTGGAAGCCTTCGGTCAGCGCGGCGGGCGCGGGCCGACCGGCGGCCAGCAGGTGGGTGGTGCTGGCGATGGCGACCGACGCCACGATCGCGGTCCCCAGGGCACCGCCGATCTCTCGGGCGGTCTCGACCATGCCCCCGGCCAGGCCGCTGACGGACTTGGGAATGCCGACGAACGCCGCTACCTGCGCGGCGACCAGCGACAGTCCGACGCCGGCGCCGACCAGGACGAATCCGGGGAACAGGTCCACCCAGTACCCGGCGTCGGACGGGACGCGGGCCAGCCAGAGCAGTCCGACCGCCGAGCAGCCTTGCCCGACCGCCAGGGACCACCCGGCGCCGAGCCGGGCCAGCAACCGCGGCGCGGGACCGGCCGCGACGACGAGGGAGGTAGTGGCGATCGCGAGGTAGGCGACGCCGGTACGCAGCGCCGAGTAGCCGAGCACCTGTTGCATGAACAGCGAGGCCTGGAAGATCGTCGCGAAGAACGCGCCGAATACCAGGGCGGCGACCAGGTTCGCCGCGGTGAGCGTCGGCCGGCGGAACATCGACAGCGGCATGAGCGGGGCAGCCGTGCGGCGCTCGATCAGCACGAATATCGCGAGCGCGGCCAGCCCGGCAGTCATGAAGCCGATCGTCGTGGACGACGTCCAACCGTGCTCGACGCTCTGGTTGATGGCGTACACGATGGCCATCAGCCCGCCGGTCACCGCGACCGCGCCGGCGATGTCGGCCCGGCCACGGGCGATGCGCTCGTCCACGGGGATGTACCGGACGATCAGGACCAGCATGGCCAGCCCGATCGGCACGTTGAGGTAGAAGATCCACTCCCAGCCGGGACCGGCCGTCAGCAGCCCGCTGACCACCACACCGACCGAGGCCGCGCTGCCGCTCACCGCGCCGAGCAGGCCGAGGGCCTTGTTCCGCGCCCGCCCCTCCGCGAACGTGCCGACGACGATCGCCAGCGCGGCCGGGGCCATCAGCGCCGCGCCCAGGCCCTGAGCCGCCCGCGACCCGACCAGTTGCCAGAACGACCCGGCCAAGCCGGCGGTCAACGACGCCACCGTGAAGACACCGAGCCCGGCCAGCAGCACGCGCCGGCGCCCGAACAGGTCCGCGGCCCGGCCGCCGAGCAGCAGCAGCCCGCCCAGCACCAGGCCGTACGTGATGACCACCCATTGCAGGTCGGACTGGTCCAGGCCGAGGTCGGCCTGGACCGACGGCAGCGCGACGTTGACGATCGCGATGTCGAGCGTGATCATGAACTGGGCGCCGCAGACGAGCGCGAGAATGATTCCCGGCCTGATCGCGCTCCGGGACGGACGTGTTCGTGGATGTACCGCTTGGTTGACCATGCCAGCTACAACCGCGACCCGGCCGCGAACTCGTCGCGACGAGTTTTCCCCGCGCTGGCGGTCCCACTTGTGTGGACACTCACCGACGGACGCCGATTCACGTCGTGGTCGTGCTGGCCGCGCGAGCGGACCGGGCCGCCGCCGCGACGTGGTGCGACCGCGTCCGTACGCTGCTGCGCGAGTCGCCGGGCGCCGTCGTCGACTGCGATGTCGAGCGGTTGTCCGGGTCCGCCGCCGAGGTCATCGACGCCCTCGCCCGGCTGCGGCTGGTCGCGCGCAGAGCCGGCGGCCAACTCCGGCTCCAGCGCGCCGATCCTGCCCTGCGCACGCTGCTCGACCTGCTCGGGTTCGCCGACCTGCTGCCGTGCGATCCGCGGTATGTCGAGCGTCACTCGCCCACCCGCGACGAGTTTCGGCCGCCGCCGCGGTCTCAGTAGTGAGACAGGCGGACTCGTTTCCGGGGGTGGGCACGAAGATGACCCAGATTCTGACGGCGGTTGACGACATGCTGGCGCGAGAGCTGGCGGAACTGCGGCGCCCGCTGCTGGGTTTCTGCTACCGGATGCTCGGCTCGTCGCACGACGCCGAAGACGCGGTACAGGAAACGATGATCAGGGCGTGGCGGGGTCTGAGCCGCTTGGACGATCGTTCGGGTCTGCGCCCATGGGTGTACAAGATCGCCACGAACGTCTGCATCGACGCGGCCAACGACCGGCGCCGGCGCGCGCTGCCGATGGACCTGGCCGCGCCGGATGACGGGCGGGGAAACCCGGGCGCGCCGCTGGCCGAGTCGCTCTGGGTGTCCCCGATACCGAGTTGGAACGTCGACACGGACGACCCGGTCGAGCGCGCCATGTCGCAGGAGTCGATCCGGTTGGCGTTCGTGGCGGCGCTGCAACACCTGCTGCCGCGTCAGCGGGCGGTGCTCATCCTGCGCGATGTGCTGCGCTGGCGGGCCGCTGAGGTCGCGGCGCTGCTGGAGACCAGCGTGGACGCGGTGCACAGCCTGCTGCGGCGGGCCCGAGCGACGCTGGCCGAGGCCCGTCGCCGCGACGTGACGCCGCCCGCCGGGAACGAGCCGGTCGATCCCCGCCTGCTGCGACGGTACGTCGACGCGTTCGAGCGGTTCGACGTCGACGCCATCGTCTCGCTGCTGCACCACGACGTCGTCGTGTCGATGCCGCCCTACTCGTTCTGGCTGACCGGCCGGGACGCGTTCCGGGTCTGGCTGGAGGCCAACAAGGCGACGTGCGGCCACGTCCGGCCGGCGCTGACCGACGCGAACGGGTCCCCGGCGGTGGCGACGTACCGCGCGGGCGCGGGTGGCGCGTTCGAGCCCTGGGCCCTGCACGTGCTGCACTGGCGCGACGGCAGGATCGCGTCCTGGCACGCGTTCATTCAACCGGCCCTGTTCGCGCAGTTCGGCCTCCCCCAGACTGTGCCCTCCTAGCGAACGGCTGGAACCACGAATGCTTCCCGGGCGCCCGTTACCGGGCGTCGCGCAGCCTGAGAATGTATGTCGCGGTCAGCGCGATGGCGCGGTCGTCGTCATGGGACAGCTCCGCGAGGGCACGTGACGCCGTGCTCCCGGGGATATCCGCGAGTGCCTGGGTCAGCCGTCGGCGTGCCGGCGATTCAATGGCGCCGTTGGCGAGGTGGTCGACGAGCGTGGTGGCGATCTGATCCGCCAGCGCGGGATCGCTCGCGAGCGCGCTCAGTGCGTCGGCCGCGTCGACGTCGTTCGCCTCCTCGATGATCATGTCGACGAGCGTCGGGACCGCGTCGGACACGCCACGTGTCCCGAGCGCCAGCGCCGCATACCTGCGGACCACGATGTCGGCGTTCGTGAGGGCGTCCCGCAGCAGTGCGGTCGCCGCGCCGTTCGGAATCTCGGCGATGGACTGGACGGCGCGTTTCCGCACCCCGGCCACGGGTCCGTCGAGGCCTTCCGCCAGCACCGCCAACGCGCCATCGCCCGATTGCACCAGAGCCCATCGAAGGGCTCCGGCGACGTTCGGGTCCGTCTCGCTCAACACCGCTTCGGCCAGGGCTTCCGCCGGCACCGGAACTCCTTCGACGGAGGACAAGGCCGCGCGCTGGCGCTTCCCGGCACTCTCCGACCCCAACGCCTGGAGGAGGGCGACGATCTGGAGGACGTCCTCCCAGTCGGCGGGTTCCGCGGCACCGATCCGGCGGAGTCGGGTGAGCAGCTCCGTCTCCCTCGCGATCCGTTCTCGCGTCTGGCGGATGAGGTCGTCGACGAGGTCGGAGGGCGTGAAGCCGGGATCGTCCAGCGCCCGCCCGACGTCACGCAGCGACAGCCCCAGTGACCGCAGGCTCTCGATATGGAAGATGCGCCGGATGTCCTCGCTGGAGTACTCGCGATAGCCCGCCCCGGTGCGACCCGTTGGCCGCACCAGACCGAGCGAGTCGTAATGCCGGAGCATGCGGGCGCTGACCCCGGACCGTCGTGCCACGTCACCGATCAACATTGCCTATCATCCATCCTGGCTGGTCGTGCCGAGGGCTACGATGCGCTTCGCCTCCCCGATCGCGAACTCGAATCCGGCATCCGGGTCGCGCGACAGCCGTTCCGTGGCTCTCGCGTGCTGGCGTACGCGAGGGTCGAGATCCGTCATCGCGGCGCGCAGGATCGGCATGACCACGTCACCGAGCGCGATCAGCGCTCGACTGAGGCTCAACCGCGTCTCGCGCTCGCCGCGCCCGAGCTGTGTCGCCAACACCGCGGCCAACGCGGATTCCGCACCTTCGGGCACGAGTACGACCGCCGCCCGCCAGGCGCCCCGCGCCACCTCGTCGTCGGCGTCGGTCAGCAGCTCCCGGGTGATCGCCGGCCATGCTCGCCGATCCCCGATCTTGGACAGCGTGTGCAGCGCCTGGCTTCGCGCCTGCGCCCGCTCCGAACGAAGCTCGTCGATGAGCTTGGGGACCGTCGTCGACGATGGGTGACGGGTGAGTGCCCACGTCAGCATTTCGCGCACCGAGAACTCGGGCTCGATCGCGCATCGCTCGATGAGCTTGTCGACGAACCGCGGGTCTGGGGTCGTGCCGATCGCCAGCGCCGCCCGCAGCCGCACCGACCCGTTGCCGCTCTCCAGCCCCCGAAGAGCTCGCATCGTGTTCGTGTCCTCTTTCGGCACAGTCATCGGGACCACCTCCTGGCCACAGTGAAGAGCTTGTCACCGTGTCAAGGTCAAGCCCGCCGCACCGGTGAACTCCGGTGCGGCCATGATGGGCTTGTGCTGGAATCTGACGACATAGCGGGCACCGCCGCGACGGCGCGCTTGAGCCTGCGTGCGCCGACAATGGCCGACCTGCCACAGCTGTTCGAGTTGTATGCCGATCCTCAGGTGTGGGGACCGGATCCGCTGAGCCGACATGACAACCCCGACCAGACCGCGCGGATGATCGATACCTGGTGCGCGGCGTGGCACCGCGACGGGCTCGGCATGTGGATCGCCACGAGCGCCGAGGAAGACACCTACGGTGCCTTCGTCGGCATCGGTGGCTGTTTCATCCGGTACGGCATCGCCTGGAACCTCGGCTACCGCCTGAGTCCGCGATTCTGGGGGCGGGGCTACGCGCAGGAGATCAGCGCGGCGGCGATGAGCGCCGCGCGGGCCGGGCGTCCGGAACTCCCCATCACCGCGTACGTGCTTGAGGGGAACGGGCGATCGCAGGCGACGGTGGAGCGTACCGGCATGACGCTCGTCTGGCGCGGCCCGGACGCGGGAAACCCCGACGCCACGGCCGTGCGACTGCTGTACGCCGATCGGCGGCTGCCGGATGAGGTCGTCCACGCCCTCACCGAACGCTGACCACCGCGGTCACCTCACAGTCGCTCGTCGCCGCGGATGCGGGCGTGCAGGTGCATGTCGTGCCGGCCGTCGGCGTGGACGGCGTCGCTGCGCTTGGTGCCCTCCAGGAGGAAGCCGGACTTGACGGCAACCCGGCAGGAAGCCGTGTTTCGGGTCGAGTGATCCAGATACAGACGGTGGAAACCGGCCTCGCCGAGTGCCCAGACGCTCAGGGCCGTGAGCGCGCGCGTGGCCACACCCCTGCCACGGGCGGCCGGGAGCACCCAGTACGCGCACCCCGCGACACCGTCATCAAGGTTCACGCTGCCCACGGCGATGCGCCCCAACACCTCACCGCCGCCGCGGGTCACCGCCCAATGCGCGCCCGTCTCCCCCACCCAGTCCTGGCGATACCGTTCGAACCACTCGCGCACCTCGTCTACGGATGCGGGTTGGCGAGTGTGCCAGCGCCGGATCTCCGGGTCCCGGTAAGCACCGAGGAAAACCGCCGCGTCGGAAGCTTTCCAGGGGCGCAGGAGCAAGCCACCAGGGGCGGAGAGCGCGGGTTGCGGGCCACCGGCAAGCGTGCCGGCGGGGATGGCAGGTGGCGTCAGAAGGATTGAAATCACTCCTCACCAGAGCGGTGGTGGGGTGGCGTAGGCACCGGGCGGCACGCCGACGTGCCGCTTGAAATGGCGGGTGAGGTGGCTCAGGTCGAAGAAGCCCGCCCGGTGGGCGGTGACCGCGACCGGCGTACCGGTGAGCAGCAGCCGCTTGGCCAGCGCGACGCGCAGCTGGATCTGGTAGGCGTGCGGCGGCATCCCGAGGCTGGCCGTGAACAACCGAGCCAGGTGGAACGGGCTGAGCCGGCTGACCCGGGCCAGTTCCGCGAGCGACACGGTGGTGGCGACGTTGTCGTGCAGGTAGTCGCGGGCCCGCCGGACCGCCTGGTGTCCGGCGGAGCCCGGCTCCGGCCCGACGCGCCACCCCTTCGCGTGGCGGTGGAGGAGGTCGGTCACCAGACCGAGTAGGCGCACCTCCTGCTCCAATTTGGACGATCGGCCGGTGAGGGCGGCGCCGAGCCGGGCGAAGCGCCGCACCAACTCGGCGTCGCCCACCACCAGGTCACGAAAGGTGGGCAGGCCCATGCGCTTCCCGGCGAGTTGGTGGGCGGCGTCGCGGACCACGTCGGGGTGGAGATAGAGCGTCAGGTGTCGCGACACGGTGTCGCGCCCGTCCGGATCGACGGGCGTGTGCGCCTCCTCCGGCATGATGACGGACAGCGTGCTGGCCGGCTGCACGTGATAGCCGCCCCGGTATCGCACGCCGCCCGGCACATCGAAGGTGAGATTGAGCTGGTATTCCTCGTGCGCGTGCGTCGGCAGCCGCACGGCCGGCCCCGGCTCGTACCGGTACCACTCGACCAGGACCCCGTCATGCACCACGCCGGCGGCGGCGACCTCCCCCATGTGTCCCCACACTAGGCCACTTTCCGGCGCCCGCTATCTGATCGCGACCACGGTGAGGGGCCGGACGCCCCAGGCGCCGGCGGTGACGACCGTGACCTTCCCGGTCCGGACGATCCGGCATTGATGGACAGCGGCCTCGTACTGGCAGGAGACCGCGTTGGACGGGGTGACCGTCAGCAACCCGGGGCCGAGGTTCGCCACCCGCAGCACCGCACCCAGCCTCAGGCACACCGCCCACCAGGACGGTCCATCTTCGGCCGCGTCGATCGGATGCGTCGCACCGGCCGGCACGCAGGCGGGTGCGGGCAGCGACGAGCCCTTGGTCACCAGGACGGTGAGTGTCCGGGTCTGGCGTCCATTGTCGATCGCGAACCGGACCGTTCCCGGATCGGTCAGTCGACACATGCGCACGCCACCCTCGTACGCGCATTCGGCCCTGTTCGGCGTGCTCTGCGCGAACCCCTCGGGGCCTTGATTCTCCACTCGCAATACGCCGCCGACCGCGATGCACAGCTTCGGCAACGCCCCGGTGCCGGCGGCGTTGATCCGGTATTCGACGGCGCCCAGACAGGGCGGGCCGTGGACGGTCTTGCTCGGACTCGGTTTGGGGGTGTGACTCGACCGCGTGGACGGACCGGTCGGCACCGTGGTGCCCGGCGCGGTGGTCGGTGTGGCGCTCGGTGTGGTGCTCGGCGTCTTGACGGGTAGCGCCTGTGCCGGGTCGGAACCGCAGGCCACCGCGGTCAGGGCGGCCAGCCCCAACGCGGCGAGCGCCGGGAAGCGACGCAGGTGTTCGGTACGCATGATGGGAACTCCTTCTCGATGGGACGTTCACTCTGTTCGTCTCCGCGGCGCGGGGTTTGGTTCGCGACCGGCGCCCACTCATTTCGATCTGCCCGGTGTCGCCGCGAAATCGGTGTCGCCGCGAGAACCGGGGTTAGACTGGCGGTGGCTGCCAGGAAGCCACCGGTCCGCGGAAATGGGCTCAGCCCACCTGGGGTGTGCGGCATGCGTCACCATCGCTCTCCTTTCGGCCTGACCGAGCGGACATCAGGCAGACGAGAGGAGGCCGTTGTGCCGACCCTGGGCATGCCCGACCGTCCCGACATAGACAGCTTCCGCCGGCAGGCTCGCGCCCTGCAGCGAGCCGTTCGGGCCGGTGACGCCGGCGCGGTCGCGCGGCTGGCCCGCCACCATCCCGGTGGGGTGCCCACCGACGCCGGCGGCTTGCGGCTCACCGCCGCGCAGTTGGTCGTCGCCCGCGAGTACGGGTTCGCCAGCTGGCCCCGGCTCGTGCGATACCTGGAAACGGTGACCGAACACGGCTGGGACACCGGGCTCGGTGCGGCGCCGGTGGCCGACCCGGCGCAGGAGTTCTGCCGTCTCGCGTGCCTGACATACAGCCGGGAGGACGGGCCGGCGCGCTGGGCGCGGGCTCGTCGACTGCTCGCCGAGCATCCCGGTGTGACCGCGGCGAACATCTGGGCCGCCGCGGCGGCGGCCCGGCCGGATGACGTCGGGCGGCTGCTCGCCGAGCGGCCGCGGCGGGCGGCGGAGCGGGGTGGCCCGTTGCGGTGGCGGCCACTGTTCTACCTCGTCTACTCGCGCGTCGAGCCGGCCGTGCCGGCCGAGCGTGTCCTCGCGGTCGCCCGGCAGCTGCTCGACGCCGGCGCCGACCCTAACGAGGGCTACCTCTTCGATGCCCTGCCGTCGCCGTTCACGTTGCTGACCGGCGTGTTCGGCCACGGCGAGCTGGGCCCGCGGCGCCAACCGAGCCACCCGCACTGGCGGGCATTGGGGCGGCTGCTGCTGGACGCGGGCGCCGACCCCAACGATGCCCAGACCCTGTACAACCGGATGTTCGCGCCGGACGACTCGCACCTGGAGCTGCTGTTCGAGTACGGGCTCGGCACCGGCGACGGCGGCCCATGGCACACCCGGATCCCGGACCTGAGCACGCCCGCGCGGATGCTGCGTATCCAGCTGCGCTGGGCGGTCGAGCATCACCAGCCCGCCCGGGGTGCGGCTGCTGGTCGCGCACGGCGTCGACGTCCGCTCACCGTTCGAGGGGGACGGGCCCGCGTGGAGCCCGGGCGATGGCCGGACGCCGGTCGAGTTGGCCCGCCTCAACGGCGACACCGAGATCGCCGACCACCTCATCGCCCACGGTGCCACCCCGCCCGGCCCGGACCCGGTGGGTGAGCTGATCGCCGCGGCGTTCCGCGCCGACCGGTCCACACTGGACCAGCTGCGCGCCGGGTATCCCGACGCCGTGGCCCACGCCCGCCACACCCGGCCCGGCCTGATGGTGTGGGCCGCGACCCAGGCGCCCATCGAGACGGTCACGCTGCTGGCGGAGCTCGGCTTCGACGTCAACGCCTACGGGCGCGGCGACGCGCCGGTCGAAGAGGCGTGGGAGACCGCACTGCACCACAGCGCCGGCAATGGCGACATCGAGCTCACCCGCCGGCTGCTGGACCTGGGCGCCGACCCCGACCTCCGCGACAAGCGCTTCGACGCGACCCCGCTGGACTGGGCCCGGCACCTCCACCAGCCGGCGACCGCCGCCTTACTCGAACCCCGCACGCGGGTACCGGGCGCATCGGCTCCCTAGGATCTGTGGCCATGACTCCCACCACGCCGACCCGCACCACGCCGCCGCGTCCGCTGGACATCACGGAGCTCTTCCCCGAGCTACGGGAGCATTCGGCGACGGCCACCCGGCTCCATCCGCGACGCGGTACGCCCTCGGTCACGGACAGCTCGGTCGGTGGACCGCTGCTCTGGCCGGCCGATGAGCCCTGGCCGGTGTGCATGGACGGTGACGATCACGACACTGTCCAGCTCCAGACGCCGGCGGCGGTCCGCCGCAGCCGGGAGATCTACGCGTCGGCGCAGGCCCGCGCCGACGCGACGGGCACCCCCTACGCCCTGACGGACGAGGAGCAGGCGGAGTTGTCGGACCTCGACGCGGCCGAGCCGCCCGCTCTGGTGGGCCAGCCGATCCCGTTGGTCCCGGTTGCGCAGCTGTACCGGCGGGACATTCCCGATTTCGTCGGGCCGGACGGCACCGACCTGTCGCAGGTGCTGTGGTGCCCGCTGGACCATCCCGAGGAGGGCTACAACCCGCGGGTGCGGGTGTACTGGCGGCGCACCGCCGACGTCGGCCGGCCGCTGGACGTCGCCCCCGAACCGCCCGCCGTCAACGAGAACTATCTTCCGAATCGCTGCGTCGTGCACCCAGAACAGGTTCGCGAGTACCAGTACGGCGGCCTGCTCCCCGATGACCTGGATGCCCGGATCACCGCCTGGGAGGAGGCGATCGAGGAGGCGGCCGGCGACGAGGACGCGCTCAGCTACCAGTTCGACCTGTCACTGGCGCCGGGCTGGAAGGTGGGCGGCTTCGCGAACTGGTCGCTGACCGACCCGCAGCCGGTGGACTGCGCGGCGTGCGGCGCCGCGATGACGCTGTTGTTCACCGCCGACTCCAGCGAGTGGCAAGGGTCGGGTGGCAGCTGGCGGCCGGCGGACGAGCCGGCGGACGCCGCGCCGAACCCCACCGATGTCACCATCGGCCGGGGTTACAGCCTCTATGTCTTCCGCTGCCCGGTCGACTTCGATCATCCGCCCGCCACCGCCATGCAGTGATCTCGTAAACGTCCGCCCGGGCGGCCGCCCGGGCGTCGATCCGCGTCGACCCGGACTGGCGAAAACCTGAACGCTTCCAGATCAGTGCACTAGTGTTGATCTCGTGACGTCGGACTTCGAGGGGCAGCTGCGGGCGGTCTCGTTGCGCGTGACCCGCCCCCGGCTGGCGGTGCTCGCCGCGCTGCGCGATCACCCGCACGTCGACACCGACACGGTGCTCGCGCTGGTGCGGGCCGACCATCCCACGGTCTCCCACCAGGCGGTCTACGACGTGCTGCGCGCGCTCACCGGCGCCGGTCTGGTGCGGCGCATCGAACCCGCCGGTGCGACCGCCCGCTACGAGACCCGCGCGGGAGACCACCACCATGTCGTGTGCCGCTCCTGCGGTGCGATCGCCGACGTCGACCACGCCGTCGGCCCCGCCCCCTGTCTGACCGCCGCGAACGACCACGGCTTCGTGGTCGATGAGGCGGAAGTCGTCTTTTGGGGCATCTGCCCCGACTGCGTGACCAACCGCACACCCCAGTGATCCGCCAGTTCGGAGGGAAGAACAGAGATGAGCGACATCCAGGACAACGCCCCCGCCAGCGCGCAGGGCGTGGACCAGAAGGCGGCGGCCGGTGTGCCGCTCGCGCACGACTCTGTGACCGCGCACGGCAGCGAGAGCGAGAACCCGGCCATCGACTCGCCGACCCCGAAGACCGGCGGCCGTCCGCGCACCAACCGGGACTGGTGGCCCAACCAGCTCGACCTGTCCGTGTTGCACGCCAACTCAGCCAGCAGCAACCCGCTGGGAGACGAGTTCAGCTACGCCAAGGAGTTCGCCACGCTTGACGTCGAGGCGCTCAAGCAGGACATCGTCGAGGTGCTCACCACCTCGCAGGACTGGTGGCCGGCCGACTTCGGCCACTACGGCGGCCTGATGATCCGGATGAGCTGGCACGCCGCGGGCACCTACCGCATCCACGACGGTCGCGGCGGGGCCGGTGACGGCGGTCAGCGTTTCGCGCCGCTCAACAGCTGGCCCGACAACGCCAACCTCGACAAGGCCCGCCGGCTGCTGTGGCCGGTCAAGCAGAAGTACGGCCAGAAGATCTCGTGGGCCGACCTGCTCGTGCTCGCCGGCAACGTCGCCCTGGAGTCGATGGGCTTCAAGACCTTCGGCTTCGGCTTCGGTCGCGAGGACGTCTGGGAGCCCGAAGAGATCTTCTGGGGCCCGGAGGACGCCTGGCTCGGTGACGAGCGCTACGTCTCCGACAGCGAGATGGCGCCCGAGGTCGGCGCGACCGAGATGGGACTCATCTACGTCAACCCGGAGGGGCCGCGCGGCAACGCGGACCCGCTGGCGGCGGCCCACTTCATCCGGGAGACCTTCCGCCGGATGGCGATGAACGACGAGGAGACCGTCGCCCTCATCGCCGGCGGCCACACCTTCGGCAAGACCCACGGCGCCGGCGTCGCCGACCACCACGTCGGCCCCGAGCCCGAGGCCGCCCCGCTGGAAGCGCAGGGCCTGGGTTGGCTGAGCAGCCATGGCAGCGGCAAGGGCGCCGACACGATCACCAGCGGTCTCGAGGTGACGTGGACGGACCGGCCGACGCAGTGGAGCAACCGGTTCTTCGAGATCCTCTTCGGGTACGAATGGGAGCTCACCACCAGCCCCGGCGGCGCCAAGCAGTGGGTCGCCAAGGACGCCGAGGCGATCATCCCGGACGCCCACGACCGGTCGAAGAAGCACAAGCCGACAATGCTCACGACCGACCTGTCGCTGCGCGTCGACCCGGTCTACGAGAAGATCTCCCGCCGCTTCCTGGAGAACCCCGACGAGTTCGCGCTGGCCTTCGCCAAGGCTTGGTACAAGCTGCTGCACCGCGACATGGGTCCGGTCAGCCGCTTCCTCGGGCCGTGGGTCCCCGAACCCCAGCTGTGGCAGGACCCGGTGCCGGCCGTCGACCACGAACTCGTGGGCGACGCCGACATCGCCGCCCTCAAGGCGAAGGTTCTGGAGTCCGGCCTCACGACCGCCCAGCTGGTCTCCACCGCCTGGGCCTCCGCCGCGAGCTTCCGGTCCACCGACAAGCGCGGCGGCGCCAACGGCGCCCGGATCCGTCTCGAGCCCCAACGCAGTTGGGAGGTCAACCAGCCCGCACAGCTGGCGACGGTCCTGGACACCCTCGAGGGCATCCGGCGGGAGTTCAACGACGCCGGCGGCGCGCAGATCTCGCTCGCCGACCTGATCGTGCTGGCCGGCTCGGCCGCCGTGGAGAAGGCGGCGCGCGACGCCGGTGTCGAGGTGACCGTGCCGTTCCACCCGGGCCGCACCGACGCCACGCAGGAGCAGACCGACGTCGAGTCCTTCCGGGTCCTCGAGCCGCGCGCCGACGGGTTCCGCAACTACCTCCGTCCCGGCGAGAAGACCCAGCCGGAGGTACTGCTCGTCGACCGTGCCCACATGCTCGGCCTGACCGCGCCCGAGATGACCGTCCTCATCGGCGGCCTGCGCTCCCTCGGGGCGAACGTCGGCGGCACCCGGCACGGCGTCCTCACCGACCGGCCCGGCGTGCTCACCAACGACTTCTTCACCAACCTGCTTTCCCCGGGCACCCGGTGGAAGGCATCGGAGTCGGACGAGCACGTGTACGAGATCCGCGACGCGGCCACCGATGAGCTGAAGTGGACGGCCACCGCGGTGGACCTCGTCTTCGGCTCCAACTCCCAGCTACGGGCCCTCGCCGAGGTCTACGCCAGCCACGACGCCCGCGACAGGTTCGTCGCGGCCTTCGTCGCGGCCTGGACCAAGGTCATGGAACTCGACCGGTTCGACCTCGCCTGACCCGCTCCCACCACCGGGCCCGGTCGATCCATCAGTGATCGGCCGGGCTCGTCCCGTTGACGCTGGTCCTACGGTGTCCCGAGCGGGAGTCGAACCCGCACTGGCGGAGGTTTGAGCTCCGTGCCTCTGCCGGTTGGGCTATCGGGACGCGCACGCGCCGCCGTGGACAGCGACGCAACCCCCGGTGAGGGTACCTAATCCGGGAATGTCGACGGCGTCCGACCCGGACCACGACGGAGATCGACAGGGGTGTGGTCGTCGCGCTCGTCCCTGGCCGCGGCGGGTGCCGGGCGGGTCCAGAAAGCGCCAGCAGCCGGCGATCAGCGACCCGTCTTGAGGGCAGCGTGGTGGTGATGCGATGGCGCCGTGATGGCGGGTCCCGGGATGCTGCCCAGGACCTGATCTTCGGCGAAGGGACCCCTACACCTACCCGAAGTCATGTCCGCGGTACGCGCGCCGCCCGTCCGGGCGGCGCTCACGCCCGCCGTGGTGGCGGCGTCGCCTTCGACGCCGGCCGCTCCCGGTCGCGGCGACGTGTGCGAGGCGCCGCTCGGGCGCCCGCCTACGAAATGGAGTCATCCACAGCATGAGAAACAAACTGTTCGCGATCGCTGCTGCGCTGGTGGTCGGCGGTACCCTCGTCGCGTCCCCGGCGCAGGCCGACAGTGGCAAGAACTCGTGTGTGCTCAACCTCGACACGAAGGCCTACGCGTGCTACTCGTCGTTCAGCGCGGCGGTGTCGGCGGTGACCGGCGGGAAGGTGAAGCTGAAGACCGACGACGCGCGCGCCGCCGTCAACGACCCGAGCTTCCACGCCCAGACGGAGGCGGCGGCGAGCTACCTCATCCACATCCAGTACTGGAACGCCAACTACAACCAGTGTGGCAGTGGCACCTGCTCCGACTACACGTTGGGGTTGTGGGGATCGCGCGAGTGCACCACCACCACCAACGACACGGACTACTCGGTCGCCGACCTCGGCAAGTACGAGAACCCGGGGCACGGCACGTGGAACAACAAGATCTCCTCGTACCAGGTCGGCGGGAAGTGCTTGCAGAACTCCTGGGACAACATCAACTACCGGGCGGCGAGCACCGGCTACCGCGGCCACCAGTCGCACCTGAGCGACATCGGCTGGAACGACCGGATCGCGTCGATCAAGTGGAGCTAGCCGCACGCTGACGGAGATCTAGCCGAGTGAGGGCGTCATCGGCGACCCTCACTCGGCTAGATCTACCTTGTCGAGGTTGAAGATGCGGCCCTTCAGGGATGGCGGCATCGCAAGGCCGGCAGCCCACTCACCCGGATCCGCGCCGGGTGAGGCGTACGGTCATCAGGTCACCCGGCTGGCAGTGGAGCTCCTGACACAGGGCGCTCAGGGTGCTGAATCGGATGGCGCGGGCGCGGCCGTTCTTGAGCACGGACAGGTTGGCCAGCGTCAGGCCGACCCGGTCCGCGAGCTCGGTGAGCGTCATCCCGCGCTCCGCGAGCAGCTTGTCCAGGTGCAGATCGACCTGGTGTTCCTCCGCGGGCGGCATCAGACCACGGTCTCCAGTTCGGCGCGCATCGCGTATCCCCGCTTGACCACCTCGGCGACCGCGAACAGTCCGAACCCGACCAGGAACCAGTGCAGCGGCAGCTGCGAGAACCCCACGATGCCGTCGGTGGTCACCGTGCTCGACAGGTACATCGCGGCGAGCAGCTCCACCAGCGACCCCAGGTAACCGCCGCCGAGCGCGACCACCGCGAGCACCCGCAGCCGTCGCACGGTGGCCAGGGTGAACGGGTCGCCGCGACGGGCGTGCCGCACGATCAACAGGAGCAGCACCAACAACGCCGCGACCACCGCGAAGGTCGGCACGGCGGTCAGCACCCAGGCCATCCGCTGCCCCACACGGGGATCGGCCACCGTGACCGTGACATCCTGCCGCGCGTCGACCGCGGCTCCCGCGCGCAGCCCGTGGTCGACGGTGCCGGAGACCGCCGAGGCGGGCAGCTCCAGCGGCAGCGAATCACTCCAGGTCGCCGCGGCGGCGCCGAACACCCCCACCACGCCGACGATGACCAGGCCGAGGACGAGCACGGCGTGCAGCTCCCGCAACCAGTCCGGCCGGCGGATGCTCTCCCACCACTTCATGGCGCTCCCTCATATCGCGTCACTCTCATATCGAGAAACGATATGTCGATAATCGATAAGGAGTCGCGCGTTGTCAAGCCCGACGCCCCTCAGGGACGCCCTGATCAGGGGGACGGCGGGCTAAGCGGGGGGTGGAGCGGTGCTCAGGCGGACGGTGAGCGTCGTCGCCAGCTCGAGCCCGACCTGCGGCCGCTTCTCCCCGCGCCCCAGGGCGAGCGCCAACTCGGTAGCGGCCACGGCCATCTCGGTCAGCGGTTGGCGGATCGTCGTCAACGGGGGATCGACGAGGGCGGCGATCGGCAGGTCGTCGAAGCCGACCACGCTCAGGTCCGCGGGGATCCGCAGCCCGAGCGCCCGCGCGGCCTGGTAGGCGCCGAATGCCTGCAGGTCGTTGCTGGCGAAGATCGCCGTGGGGCGGTCCGGGCGATCCAGCAGGCCGAGCGCCGCGGCGTGGCCGTCCTCGCGGGTGAGACCGGTGCGCACGAGGAGGTCGGCGCGCACCGCGAGGCCGGCGGCCTCCAGCGCGGAACGGTAGCCGTCCTGCCGCGCGCGGCAGCACAGGACGTGGTCGGGACCGCTGATCATCGCGATGCGGCGGTGCCCCAACCCGACCAGATGCCGGGTGGCGGACCGGCCACCGCTCCAGTTGGTGGCCCCGACGAAGGGCACGTCATCCGGTAGCTCGACGGTCGGGTCGAAGACCACGAACGGGATGCCGCGGGCGCGGAGCTGGTGGCGCTGCTCGTCGGACAGCTGGGCCACCGTCACGACGCAGGCCGGCCGGCGGGCGAGCGTGTCGTCGATCCAGTAGCGGAGCGCGTCGCGCTCGGGGCCGAACTCGGTCAGCACGAGCGCCAGACGGTGTTCCCGGGCCACCCGCTGCACGCCCCGGATGATCTCGACGGCCCACGCGTCCGCCACCTCGTCGAAGACGAGTTCCAACGTGGTGCTGCGGTGGGCCGAACCCGACTTGCGGTACCCGTACTGGTTGATCAACTCTTCGACACGGGCGCGGGTGTCAGCGGCCACGCCGGAGCGGCCGTTGAGGACCTTGGACACCGTGGGGATCGACACCCCGGCGGTCTCCGCGATGTAGGAAATGGTCACCGGCCTGGTCGGGTCGCCCTGCGGGCGTTCGTTCACGGCGCAAGAATAGCCACCCCGCTCCCCCACGCCTTGATCATGGGCCGGGGCCTTACTGTTCGGGGCGGGCCACGGTGACGGGGACGCCGTTGAGAGCGGCGTTGCCGGACAGCGCGTCCACGAAGGCGTCGTCGGTCAGGTCGTTGACCCGGGTGTGGCTCCACCCGTGAGGCAGGCTGACCACGCCGGGCATGATGTCGGCGGTCGCGGCCACCTCGACGTCGACCTGCCCGACCCGGGAGCGCACCCGCACCCGTTCCCCGTCGCGCAGGCCGCGCGCGGCCAGGTCGTCCGGGTGCATGAGCAGATGGTGCCGCGGCCGGCCCTTGGTCAGGCGGGGAAAGCCGTGCATCCACGAGTTGTTGCTGCGCAGGTGCCGGCGGCCGATCAGGCGCAGCTCGCCGGCGACGGGTGGAGCCAGCAGCTCGTCGGCGGCGTCCCGGAGGGCGGCCAGCAACCGCGGCGGGGCGGCGCGCACGCGCTTGTCCGGGGTGCGCAGGGCGCCGGGCAGGCTCGGGCGCAGCGGTCCGAGGTCCACACCGGACGGTCGACGGCGGAGGGTGCGCAGCCGCAGGCGGTACGGCCCGATCCGCAAGCCGATCGCGACGAGCTGGTCGGGGCGCAGTCGCCTCATCAGCGCGCGGCGCAGGTCGGCGCGCCACCGGCGGGGCGCACCGGACCGGCGCAGGTAGCGCCGCGCCAGCTCGGTGAAGATCTCCCAGTCGTGCTGGCCACCGGCCGGCTTGGGCAGCACGGCGGCGGAGTACCGGGCGGTGTTGCGGACCGCCAGCGCGTGGAAGATCAGGTCGTAGTGGTCGTGTTCGAGCGCGGTGGTGGGCGGCAGGATGACGTCGGCGTGCCGGGTGGTCTCGTTGACGTAGAAGTCGACGGCCACCATGAAGTCCAACCCGGCCAGGGCGCGGTCGAGCTGGGCGCCGTTCGGCGTGGACAGCACCGGGTTGCCGGCGACGGTGACCAGCGCCCGCACCTGGCCGTCGCCAGGCGTCAGGATCTCCTCGGCGAGCGCGGCGACGGGCAGCTCGCCCGCGAACTCCGGCAGCTCACGCACCCGGCTGCGCCACCGGTCGTAGTGGCCGGGCCCGACCAGGCCGCGGCCGACGAGGTCGACGGCGGGGCGGGTGAACAGCGCGCCGCCGGGCCGGTCGAGGTTGCCGGTGGCGAGGTTGAGCAGCTGGATCGCCCACTGGGACAGGGCGCCGAACCGCTGGATCGAGACGCCGACCCGGCCGTAGCAGACCGCGCCGTCGGCGGCGGCGAACTCGCGGGCGATGCGCCGGATGACACCGGCCTCGACGCCGGTGACGCGGGCGGCCACGTCGGGAGTGAAGTCCGCGACCGCGTCGCGGACCGCCTCCATACCATCGGGGGTACGGCCGTCCGCCAGCACGCAGTGCAGCAGCGCGAACAGCAGCGCCGCGTCCGTGCCGGGCCGGACGAAGTGGTGCTCGTCGGCGATCGCCGCGGTCTCGGTGCGGCGCGGGTCGAACACCACCATCTTGCCGCCCCGGGCCCGCAGGTCGCCGAGCCGGCGCCGGACGTCCGGCACCGTCATGAGGCTGCCGTTGGAGGCCAGCGGGTTGGCGCCGAACACCAGGAAGTAGTTGGTGTGGTCGATGTCCGGGATCGGGATGAGCAGCTGGTGGCCGTACATCCAGTGCACGACGAGCTGGTGCGGAAGCTGGTCCACGGACGTGGCGGAGAAGCGGTTCCGGGTGCGCAGCTGTCCGAGGAAGTAGCGGCCGTGGGTCAGGATGCCGTAGTTGTGCACGCTCGGGTTGCCCAGGTAGACGGCGACCGCGTCCGCACCGTGCCGGCGGCGGATCTCCAGCAGCCGGCTCACCACCAGCTCGTAGGCCTCGTCCCAGGAGATCTCCCGCCAGCCGTCGGCGGTGCGCCGGACCGGCTGCCGCAGCCGGGCCGGATCGGCCTGCAGGTCGCCGAGCGCGAGCGCCTTGGGGCAGATGTGGCCGCGGGACAGCGGGTCGTCCGGATCACCGTTGATCGCCGTGATCCGGTCGTCCTCGACCGTGAACCGCAGGCCACAGATCGCCTCGCAGAGATTGCACGCCCCGTGCACGGTCCGGGTACTCATAGAGCAGTTCTATACCCTCCCTATACCCGGCGCAGCACCGAAACGACCTTGCCCAAGATCACCGCTCGATCGCCGTCGATGACGTCATAGGCCGGATTGCGCGGTTCCAACAGGACGTGGCCGCCCCGGCGCCGGTACACCTTGACCGTCGCCTCTTCGTCGATCATCGCGGCGACGATGTCGCCGTTGTAGGCCTCGTGCTGCTGGCGCACCACCACGATGTCCCGGTCGCAGATCGCCGCGTCGATCATCGAGTCGCCCTGGACCCGCAGGCAGAACAGGTTCCCCCGGCCGACCAGGTCGCGCGGCAGGGTGAGCACCTCCTCGGTGGTCTCCTCGGCGAGGATCGGCGTGCCGGCGGCGATCGCGCCGACCAGCGGAATGCCCACCGTGTCCGGGTCGCCGGCCTCGGGCGCGACCCCGTCCAGGAACATGCGGACGTCGACCGGCCGGGTCGCCGTGGGGCCCCGGCGCAGGAAGCCGCGCTCCTCCAGGGCGCGCAGGTGCCGGCTGACCGACGACGTCGACGCCAGCCCCACCGCGTCACCGATCTCGCGGGTGGACGGCGGGTAGCCGTACCGGACCACCCAGTCCCGGATGACGGCCAGCACGCTCCGCTGGCGGGGAGTCAACGTGGACGTGTCGAGATCTTCAGCCCAAACCACCTCAAGATCTTGACCCATCCCCCACCCGCACGCGGTCCGGCACGCCGTCCCTCGCCATGATCAAGGCGTCCCTCACGTCGCTCTAACGACGTGAAGGACGCCTTGATCATGGGAGTGAAGCAGATATGAAAGGGCGGTGTGCCACGGTCGGCCATGGCAATCTCTACGACCGCCGGCGACGCGGCCTCCGGCTGGCGCGCCCTCCCGCACCGCTGGCCGACCGCGCTCGGGCTGTCGGCCGCCGCTCTGCAACTGGCGTTGGGCCCCGACACCGAGACTGTCACCACCGTGATCATCGTCGCCCTGTTGTGCTATCTCGGCGCCGCCGCGCTGGACCGCCGCTGGGTCGCCTGGGCCGGATGCGCCGTCTTCAGCGTCTTTGTCGCCGCCAGCCAGATTCTGGACCTGACCTGGTGGGTGGTCGGCGCGGTGCTCGCGCTGATCCTGGTCGTCGCCGGCCTCGTCCTCCGGGTGCCCCGCCCGCCGCTCACCGCCCAGACCGCGGCCCTGCTCGGTTACGGCGCCGTCGCTGTCATCGCCCTGTCTCTCGAGCCCCGCGTCGGGCTGGCACTGGCCGGCCTGGCACTGGCCGCCCACGGCGTGTGGGACGTGATCCACTACCGGCGCGACGTGGTCGTGCACCGTTCACTGGCCGAGTTCTGCGTCCTGCTGGACGTGCCGCTCGGTGTCGCGGCCATCGTCCTCGCCATCACCGGCTGACCCTCCATGATCAAGGCGTCCTTCACGTCGTTCTAGCTACATGAAGGACGCCTTGATCATGGGAAGGGGCGGGGATCATGGGGAGGGGCGGGCTGGGCGGAGTTGGACCTCGGCGCCGATCGGGGTGAAGCCGGCGGCGAGGAAGGCGCGCAGCGATTGCGCGTTGCCCGGGGAGACGGCGGCGAAAACCGGCTCGCCGTCGGGCACCAGCGAGAGCGCGTCGGTGAGCAGCGACCGCCCGTACCCGCGGCCGCCGTCCCGCGGACGGTGCAGTTCGATGCTCAATTCGACCCGTCCGGCGAGGCCGTCGGCGAGCGTGACCAGTCCGCGCGCGTCACCGAAGACCCGCACCTGGGTACGGAGTGCGCGCGCGTGCCGCACGCGCGGGTGGTCGCCGGCGTCGTCGAGCGGCGCCAGTCGCGGCGGCCCACCGGTGCCCCGGCCGGCCAGCGTCGCGTCGATGACGTCGATCCAGCCGGTCGGGCCGGCGAGGTGGCGCAGGAAGTCCGGGGCCAGCGATCCGCCGAAGCCGTCCGGCCGCTGAGCCTGGATGTCGGCGCTGGACAGCGCGGTCGCGACGACGGCGTGTCCGGTGAACGCCACCGAGCACTCCAGACCCCGGGGCAGTGCGGGCAGCACGGTGACGCCGCCGTCCGCCGGCGGGAAACGCCCGTCGACCGCGTCCAGAAAGTAACCGAGCAGCGGATGCACCCGTGCCTCCCTCTCCATGATCAGGGCGTCCCTGTAGTCGTCCTAACGACGTGAAGGACGCCTTGATCATGACGTGCCGGCACAGGTGGGTCTCAGAACGGGTGGGGTCTCAGAACGGGCGGAAGTCGGTGAAGGCGGGCTCGAACGAGGGATCGGGCAGGCGGAGGGCGTGACAGCGGGTCACCACCTCCGCGTCCGGGTCGTCGCCGATGGCCTTGCGGGTGCCGCCGGCGAACGCGTCGGGGAGCGCCGTCCAGCCCAGGTTGCCGGTGTAATACCGCACCGCGGCCCGCACCGACGGCGTCCAGTGGTCATCGACCACGACCAGCCCGCCGGGCCGGACGATCGTGCGCAGGAAGTAGAGGTCGACGAAGACCTCGTGGAACCGGTGACTGCCGTCCACGAACGCCGCGTCGGCGACCAGGCCCTCGGTGACCAGCCGGGGCAGCGCGATGGACGAGGGATCGCGCGACAGCCGGGCGATCCCCGCCAGGCCGGCAGCGCACAGCAGCTCCCAGCCGACGTCGGACCACTCCCGCTCCTGGAGCGGGTCGATGACCACGTGCGCGGGCCGCGGCGGGTCGACGGCGACCAGCGCCTCGCCGATCGCGAGCGCGGAACTGCCGTACGCCAGCCCCACCTCGACGACCGTTCCGGCGCGCTCGGCGATCAGCAGGTCGCGCAGCAGGTCACAGTCGCGTTCCGGCATGGAGATGGTCTCGAAGTCCCGCGCATGGGCGCGCGTCCACGGCGGCCCGTCCCGCACCAGCCGGCGGCGTACCTCCTGAACCCGCGTCCCGCGCCCGTCCGTCATCGCCCCAGTCTCCATGATCAAGGCGTCCTTCAAGTCGTTAGAACGACGTGAAGGACGCCTTGATCATGGATGGGTAACCGTTCCGGCGCTCCCTGTGAACCCCCTGTTGAACCATTGACCATGATCATGCGTACTGGTGAGTAACCACAGAGGAGGGAGGCGGCCCGTGGACATGTTCACCCCGGTCACGGACCCCACCGCTGCGGAGCCGGACCAGCCGGAGCGGGGACGTCGGGCGCGGCGGGCCAAGCGGACCCACGCCGCCGGTGGTCCGCCCCGGAAAGGGCGGCGCGCCAAGGTGTTCACGGTCGGGCTCGCGATGTTGCTGTCCGCCGCGCTGGCGATCCTGTTCCTGCCGGTACCGTTCCTGGACGGCTTCCTCGCCGGCCTGGTCGCCGAGCGGGTGTCCAGTCAGGTCGCCTGTCCCGGCAGCCTCGCCCAACCGCCGAAGGTCACGGTCGGCGGCGGCCGGCTCGTCCCGCAGGTGCTCCGGCAGCGCATCTCCGAGCTGCGGCTGTCGGTGCCGGGGGTGAGCATCGGCGGCGCCCAGAACGCCACCTTCGACGCCACCCTCCGCGACGTCAGCCAACCCGCCGAGGGCACCACCCGGGTCGGACGCATGGACGCCTCGATCCTCGTCGGCTTCGCCAACATGCCGAGCGCACCGGACGAGCCGCCGACGACCTACGGCCGGGCGCCGGACGGCTCGCTCACCGTGCAGACCGTGTCGCCGGCCGAGAACTCCAAGAACGTCACGGCCAAGCTGTACCTGAAGATGGAGCTTCGCGGTGAGTCGGTCGCCGCGGTGCCGCAACGGTTGCAGCTGTTCGGGCGCACGCTGCCGGCCGCGGACGTCAAGGATCTGGCCGGCGGCGCGCGGATCCAGAAGCTGCCGGACCTGCCGGACGGCGTGACCTACAAGTCGATCACCCCGCGCGCGGACGGCGTGCACGTCGTCCTGAACGGGACCGCCACCGAACCGCTGCGCAACCTACCGACCGAAGTGGACGGTCGGAAGGTCACGTACGCGGCCAAGGACGGGCTGCTGGGCATCTCCACGGCGCTCAGCGTGCCGCCGATCATCAACGTGCCGCTGACCATCTTCACCGCGCCGCGCCTCAACGGCGGCACGCTGACCCTGGTGCCGCAGTCGGTCGAGATCCTCGGCGCCAACCGCCCGCCTACCGACGTGCTGGCCCGGCTCGTGCTCGACCAGATCAACCAGGAGTCGTTGGGTCGCAAGCTGCCCGCCCTGCCGCCCGGCGTCCGGTACCAGTCGGTGCGCGTCGACGCCGCCGGCATCAAGGTGGCCGTGGGCGGCACCACGGTCCAGCCGTTCTCCACACTGTCCTCAGGAGACGGGCGGCCGACCACGTTCGGTGCCGAGAACGGGCTGCTGACCGCGACCACCAAGGGCGGCAACCCGGACGGCTCGCCGAACCCGATCGTCCTCTACGCCAAGCCGCGGATCGACGGCACCACGCTGGACATCGCGCCCCAGCAGATCGAGGTGTTCGGCATCCTCTTCCCGGCGCGCAACGTGCTCGCCCAGGTGCGGGCCCGGGACACCTCGTACCCGTTGCAGGCCCTGCCCTCCGGCCTCACGTACCAGAACGTCGAGGTGGTGCCCGAAGGGTTGAAGATCACCCTGAGCGGCACGAACGTCACCCTCCAAAAAGGCCAGCTCACCGGCAAGAGCTGCTGACCCCTCATGATCAAGGCGTCCCTCACGTCGTTATAGCGACGTGAGGGACGCCTTGATCATGGAGCGCCGCGGCGCTCGTAGGCCGCGGCGGCGACGTCGGCGCAGAGCCGCGGATCGACCTTCCCGGTGCCGGGCGGTGCGGTGCTCGCCACCGCGTGCGCGCGCGCCTCGGTCCGGTCGAAGGTGAAGTCCGCGCTGCACGCCTCGCAGACAGCCCATGGGGTGCCCTGCCCGGCCGCGGAGACCACACTGTCCTGCACGAGCTGCGGCATCTGGGACTCGGGTATGCCGAACGTCTCCGCTATCCCGAGCGTGAGGTCGAGGCGCCGGTCCCAGTACGCCGGCGAGACCACCACCTGCCGAGTCGTCAGGAAGTAGGCCTCGGTGCGCGGCAGCCGGGCATTGCAGACGTCACATACCCCGACCGGCGCGGCCCGGACTCGCTTCGGCTTCCTCCGGAACAATCCCATGCCCGCATTATCCGGAACGCGGTACACAGCTGATACAGCGTCGGCCACTCCCATGATCAAGGCGTCCCTCAAGTCGGCTGTGGCGTAGGGGGGGGGCCGTGGTGATGTTGGGGGGCAGAGCCACTCCCATGATCAAGGCGTCCCTCAAGTCGTTATAGCGACTTGGGGGACGCCTTGATCATGGAGGGGTCACTCGATCTCGGCGCTGGTGCAGGTGATCCCGTTGACCTTGAACGGCGACGGGTCCGCCGCGGCGAGCGACCCCGTGGCACCGAAGCCCAGCGTGATGTACTTGCCGGGCTCGACGTCGGCGTTCCATTTCAGACTGCGGGTCTCGATCTGCCCCTTGGAGACGACCAGCTCGGCGTTCCAGACACTGACGATCTCGACCCCGTCACCCAGCGGGAAGGTGAGGGTCCAGCCGCGGACCGGCTGGATACCCGTGTTCTTCACGTGGATGTTGGCATTGAAGCCACCCGTGTGCCCGCTCGCGTCGTAGTCCACCGCGCACGCGTACTGCTCGGCGGCGGCACTGGCCGCGGGCGTGCCCGCCATTGGTGCGACGACGCAGCCCGCTGTCAATACCAGCCCGAGTGCCAGCCGTCCGATTCGCGACATGTGCCATTCCTCCCGTTGCCGTAGCCGCCGCCCGAAATCTAAGGTCTGCCTTATGCCTGCGTAGTATTGCCCACTCCACTGGACGGCGACTGGATGCGGGGGGATGGTGGTACGGATCCAGGTGCTGGGGCCGATGCGCGCCTGGCACGACGACCAACCGATCGAGCTTGGCCCGCCGGGCCAGCGCGCCGTGCTCGGTCTCCTCATCCTGGCCGCCGGCCAGCCAGTGCCCCTGGACTCCCTCGCCGACGACATCTGGGGCGACGCGCCGCCCGCGAGCGCCGTCAACGTCATCCAGACCCACGTGAAGCGACTGCGCCGGCTGCTCGAACCGGGTCGGGCGCCACACGCCCGCAGCGAACTGCTGCCGTACGCGGGCGACGGCTACCGCCTGGGCGTACCTCCGGACGACATCGACCTGCTGCGGTTCCGCCGATTGGTGCGGGCGGCGGCCGACGAGCATACCGCCGACCCGCTCCGCGAGGCGCTCGCGCTCTGGCAGGGGCCGCCGTTCGCCGACCTGCCGCTGCTGGCGCAACACCCGAAGGCGTTACCGATCCTCGACGAGCACCGGGGTGCCCTGATCCGCCACGCCGACGGCCTGCTCGCCGCGGGCGCCGTCGACCAGGCGGTCGCGGCGCTGGAGGAGGCGGTCGCGGCGCAACCACTGGACGAATCGGGGCAGGCGCGACTCATCCGCGCATACCGGATGGCCGGCCGGCGGGCGCATGCCTTCAACACGTTCCACGCGGTCCGCAAGAAGCTCGTCGACGAGCTCGGGGTGGGTCCGGGGCCGGAGCTGACCACTGTGTACGACGAGTTGCTCCACGACGAGGCGCCGGAGCGCGGCGCGGCACCGTCGGCGGCACCGGCGACCCGGCCGATGCCGGCCGAACTGCCGGCCGACGTGGCCGGCTTCACCGGACGGGCGCGCGAGCTCGACGAGCTGGACCAGCTGAGCGCCCCGGCGGACGACGGATCGGGCCCCTCGTCCATGGTCGTCATCTCGGCCGTCTCCGGCACCGCCGGGGTGGGCAAGACCGCGCTCGCCACCCGGTGGGCACGCCGGGCCCGCGAGCGGTACCCGGACGGGCAGCTCTACATCGACCTGCGCGGCTACGACCCCGAGCAGCCGGTGACGCCCGGCGCGGCGCTGGCCCGGTTCCTGCGCTCGCTCGGCATGCCCGGCGAGCAGATCCCGGCGGACGTCGACGAGCGCGCCGCCCGGTACCGCAGCATGCTGGACGGGCGCCGGATGCTGATCCTGCTCGACAACGCCGCGTCGGTCGACCAGGTCCGGCCGCTGCTGCCCGGCTCGGGCGGCAGCATGGTGCTGGTCACCAGCCGGGACCGTCTGCCCGGCCTGGTGGTGCGGCACGGCGCGCGCCGGATGGACCTCGACGTCCTGCGCCTGGACGACGCCCTCGCCCTGCTGCGGCGCCTCCTCGGCGACACCGCCACCGCCGACGCGGACGCCTGCGCCGCGCTCGTGGCGCACTGCGCCGGGCTGCCGCTCGCCCTGCGGATCGCGGCGGAGCTGGTGCAGCGCAGGACGCCGACGCCGCTCGCCACCGTGGTCAAGGAACTCGCCGACCACCGCCAGCGCCTCGACCTGCTGACCACCGACGGGGACGCGCACTCCGACATCGGCGCCGTCTTCTCCTGGTCCTACCGCCACCTGACGCCCGCGGCGGCGCGCACGTTCCGGATGCTCGGGCTGCACCCGGGGTCCGATGTGGACGTCTACGCGGTCGCCGCGATCGTCGGGACGGACGAGGAGCGGGCACAGGCCAATCTGGACCTGCTCACCGGCAGCCACCTCGTCCGGCGGGACGAGCAGGACCGGTACAGCATGCACGACCTGCTCCGGGCGTACGCGCGGGATCTGGCCGCCCGCGACGGCGACACCGACGTGCCGCCCGCCCTCCTCGACCTCTACCTGCACGCGGCCGCGACCGCGGTCGACATCCTCTACCCCGCCGAGCGGAGCCGGCGGCCGCGGGTGCCGCGGCCCGCCGGGCCGCTGCCCGCCATCGCGGACGCCGCCACCGCGCTGGCCTGGCTGGACGCCGAGCGGGCGAACCTGGTCGCCACCGCGGTGTACGCCGCCACGCACGGCCAGGCGTCGTACCCGGTGCGGCTCACCATCATCCTCCTGCGCTACCTGGAGAGCGGCGGACACTACGCGGACGCGCTCGCCCTGCACGAGCAGGCGCTGCGGGCCGCGCACGACCTGCACGACCGGCGCAGCGCGGCGCTGCTGCGCACCAACCTCGGTGTGGTGCACGTCCAGCAGGGCCGCTACCCGGAGGCGGTCGCCGAGCTGACCCGGGCGATCGAGCTGGCCAACGAGGTCGACGAGACCATTGTGGAGGCTCGCGCGCTGGGCAACCTCGGGCACGTGTACCAGTGGCAGGGCCGGTACCCCGAGGCGGCGGAGCGGCTGACCGAGGCGATCGCCCTGTGCCGCCGCAACGGCGACGAGGCCGGCGAGGCGCGCGGCCTGGGCAATCTGGGTCAGGTACGCCTCCGCCAGGAACAGTACGCGGAGGCGGCCCGCCACCTGCGGGCGTCGATCGAGATCTGCCAGCGCATCGGCGACCCCGTCGGTGCGGCCTACGCGCTGGTGTACCTCGGTCATGTCGTGTCCTCCCTCGGCCGGTACGACGAAGCGGGCGACCATCACCAGCGGGCGCTCGCCCTGTTCCGCACCACCACCGAGGCCGCCGGCGAGGCGTACGCCCTCGACGGTCTCGGCGGGGTCGACCTGGCCCGCGGCGAGTACCACCGGGCGCTCGACCAGCTCCGCGAGGCGCTGGTGCTGTTCCGGCGGATCGGTGAGCGGGCCGGTGAGGCGCGGGTCAGCAACACGCTCGGCCAGGCGGCCGCGTCCACGGGCCGGCAGTCCGAAGCCAGGACGCACTACCAGTCGGCGTTGCGCCTGGCGGAGAGCATCGGCAACCGATACGAGCAGACCCGTGCCCAGACCGGACTGGACAGCTTGCGGGACGCGCGGGCCTGACGCCCGCGCGCCCGTCCGTTGTAGGCTCGTCCTTTGTAGGTAGTCAGAGCCAGATCGCGATGTCGCTGACGTCCAGCGGGAAGTCACCGACCGGCAGTGCGGCCCCGTTCAGCAGGTTGATGGTGTAGAACGTCCACACGTTGGGCGGGTCAGCCGGGTTGATGGTCGCGAAGCCGGTCACCGCGGTCGCCTTGCCGGCGGTCAGCGAGCTGTAGATGTCGAAGCCCGCGTCGAGGGTGGCGTCCACGCCCAGGTTGCCGGTCGCCGACAGCGAGCCGGCGTTGGGCGGCGACTGGATGAACACCTGGTCGGTGACCGTGCCGATGTCGAACAGCGTGGTCCCCGTCGTCGCGTCCAGGTCGTTGTTCGTGTACGCGACCGCCGTCACGCCCCGGGTCACCGTGCCGGTGTTCGGCGGCAGATCCTCCGCCGTGCTGTGGTCAGCGAGGTTGTGGCGCAGGTTCTGGCCGGCGTCGCTGATCACCCGCAGCCGATCGGCCGGCGGGTTGAAGTCGACGCCGAACTTCGTGCCGTACAACGGGACCGCGAGCTGGGACACCTTCGTCGCGGCCGTGCTCGGGATCCCGATGGTGTAGATGCCGCCCTGGTTGCCCACCCCGTACAGCTTGCCGTCCTGCACCCGCACGTCGATCCCTACCAGGAAGGTGTCGCCGACCAGCCCGGTGACCCGCCGCACCCAGTCGTTCTCCTCCGGCGTATCCGTCCAGAACGCCAGCATCAGCGTGCCGCCGCCCGCGATACCGTACGCCTGCAGCCGGGGCTCCGCGGCCGCCGTGCCGGCCGTTCCGGAGCCGGCGACGGCCCCCACCGTCACCGCCGCCAACGCCGCCGCCACCGCCACCGTCCTCTTGATCCGTGATCCCATCGGTCTGTCCTCCCCTAAGTCGCCCCTGCTCGGGCTCGCATCGAGAAGCTACGAAGCCGGACTGGACGCCGACTGGACGCGCGGGCTGGTGGCCCGCGCGTCCGTCCGCTGTGGTCAGATGTTGGTGATGGTCAGATGTTGGTGGTGGTCAGATGTTTGGTGATGGTCAGACGTCGGTGGTGGTCAGAGCGCGATCGCGACGTCGGTGACGTCCAGCGGGAAGTCGCCGACCGGCATGGCGGCCCCGTTCAACAGGTTGACGGTGTAGAACGTCCACACGTTCGGCGTGTGCGCCGGGTTGAGCGTCGCGAAGCCCGTCACCGCGGTCGCCTTACCGTTCGTCAGCGAGCTGAAGATGTCGAAGCCGGCGTCGAGGGTCGCGTCCACGCCCAGCTTGCCGGTCGCGGCCAGCGTGCCGTTGTTGGCCGGCGACTGGATGAGCACCTCGTCGGTGACCGTGCCGATGTCGAACAGCGTGGTCGCGGTCGTCGGGTCCAGGTCGTTGTTCGTGTACGCGGCCGCCGTGACGCCCTTCGTCCCCGCACCGTTGGTCGTCAGGTTGGCGTCCCCGATGGTGCTGTGGTCGGCGAGATTGTGGCGCAGGTTCTGGCCCTGGTCGCTGATCACCCGCAGCCGGTCGGCCGCCGGGTTGAAGTCGACGCCGAACTTCGTGCCGTACAGCGTCTGCGCGAGTTGGGAGACCTTCGTCGCGGTCACGCCCGTGCCACCGACCGCGATGGTGTAGATGCCGCCCTGGTTGCCCACCGCGTACAACTTACGGTCCTGCACCCGGATGTCGATCCCGACCACATAGGTGTCGCCGACGAGCCCGCTGATGCGCCGGACCCAGTCGTTCACCTGCGGCGTGTCGGTCCAGAACGACAGCATCAGCGTGCCACCGCCGGCGATGCCGAACGCCTGCATACTCGGCGCCGCGGCCGCCGTGCCGCTGGCGCTGAACCCCGCGACGGTGCCCACCGTCACCGCCGCCAGCGCGGCCGCCGCCGCCATGCTCTTCCTGATCCGCGATCCCATCAGTACTGTCCTCCCCTGATTCGCCCTTGCGGGCTTGCAGGGCCAAGCTACGAAGGCGCACTGGATGCGAACTGAACCTCAACTGGACGTCCATCCCCCATGACCGAGGCGTCCCGCACACCGTGAGGGACGCCTCGATCATCAGACGGCGGGGCAGGTGGTGCCCGGCGCGGGGGTTTCCAGGGAGATGAGGTAGCGGTCGACGACGCCGGTCGTGCAGGCGTTGCGGGTGTACGAGCCGTGCCCCCATCCCTCGTACGTGACCAGCACGCCGCGGTCGCCGAGCTGCCGCGCGACGTTCGTCGCCCAGCTGTACCCGGTGGCCGGGTCGTGCAAGGCGTTGATCAGCAGGATCTTCGGCGTGCCGCGCACCTTCAGCGTGTGCTGCGGGTTGACGACCGGCCGCGGCCAGCCCAGGCACTGCGTGAGCGCGGCGACCTGCGCCGGGTAGCGCATGTCCGGCGCGACCTTGGCGGTGCGGCGCAGCAGGTCGGCGTACTCCCGGTAGTCGCGCACCGGCAGGCTCCAGTCGGCGCAGAAGACCGCGTTGACGAACGGCGGGAGCACCGCCACCTTGGCCAGTCCGCCACCGTCCATCGTGGCCAGTCGGGTGGCCAGGTCGGCCCAGCTGGGACCGGTGAACGCGCGGTGCGCGGTCACGACCAGGTCGAACGGGGTCACCGCGACGGCCGGGTTGGCCGCGTTGGACAGCTCGCCGCGCCCGGCCCGGGCCAGCAGATCGGCCCAGACCGCGCGGACGTCCCGGCCGTGCAGGGCGCACGCCTCGGTGGCGGCGCACCACGCCACGAACTCGTCGAACGAGTCCTGGGCCGAGGCCCCCTGCGTGGTCAGGAAGTCCCGGACGCCGCCCAGACTGTGGTCGACCACGCTCTCCAGCACGATGGCGCGGACCCGCTTCGGGAACGTCTCGGCGTACTGCTCCCCCAGCAACGTGCCGTAGGAGCTGCCGTGGAACGTCAGCTTCTCCTCCCCCAGCGCGGCCCGCAGCGCGTCCACATCGCGCACCGTGCTCAGCGTGTCGGCGTGGTCGAAGACCGGTCCGGTGCGCGCCCGGCAGTCCTCGCGAAGCTCCCGGTTGTAGGCGAGCGTCGCGTCGAAATCGGCCTGGTTCGCCAGCACCGGCGCCGGCCGTCGCGCGAGCAGCTCCGGCGAGCACACCATCGGGTTGCTGAGGCCCACCCCGCGCGGGTCGAAGCTGACGATGTCGAAGCGGCGGCGCAGTTCGGCGCTGAAGCGGCTGCTGCCGGTCACCACCCGGGTCACCCCGGAGTCGCCGGGACCGCCCGGCCCGAACACCAGCGTGCCGACGCGGGCGGCCGGCTCGGTGGCCAGGCGCCGCGCGACGGCGAGGTCGAATCGCGGTCCCGACGGGTCGGCCCAGTCGACGGGTACCGACAGCGTGCCGCACTGCGCGGTCGCGTCCTGGGCGCACGGCGCCCAGGCGATCCCGGGCGCCGTCGCGGCATCGCCGGTCGCGGCGTTCGCGATCGGTGGCGCCGCGATCGCGAGCGCGGCGCTCGCGACGGCAAGAGCGACCCATCGGGTACGGCGTACGCGTGAACGTGTCATGCGCTGATGATCGTTTGGCACCGCGAAGATCCACATCCGGGAACACCCGGGATCTCCCCCTTAGGGTCCCTTTCTCATGATCAGGGCGTCCCTCACGTAGCTCTAACGACGTGAGGGACGCCCTGATCATGAGGGGTTACGCACAGAGGGCGTTCTCGACCAGGGTGTCGGCGGCGTGTTGCTGTTGGGCGTAGTCCTCGAGCCCGCTGGACACCGAGAGCACCACGCTGCGCCGGCCGTCGGCGGTGACGCCGTTGTCGGTGAAGTAACCGGCGCCGCCGCCCGGGTGGCTCCAATAGGTGCCGCCGCACGGCAGCGGCCGCTCGAACAGCCCCAGGCCGTAGCGCGCGCCGGGCAGGATCCGCTCGAGGTCCGGTCCGACGGGGACGGTCCGGGTCATCTCGGCCAGCTGCGCCGGCCGCAGCAGCCGCCCGCCGAGCAGGGCCCGGAAGAAGCGGTTGAGGTCGCGGGTGGTGGACGTGATGGCGGCCTCCGGGTCGACCACGACCTGCTCGGTGACGTCCACCAGCGTGGCGGTGTCCAACCGTTGGTACCCCCGGGCGTGCGGCCGCGGCACGTCCGGCGAGTACCCCGGCCACGCGGTCTGGGTGAGGCCGAGCGGCCGCAGGATCCGCCGGTCGACCTCCTCGTGCCAGGGCCGGCCGGTGACCCGCTCGATGATCATGTCGACCAGGAGATAGCCGGTGCTGGAGTAGCCCCACGCCGTGCCGGGCGCGAAGTCGGGCCGGTGCCCCATCGCCCGCGCCACCAGTTGCTCGGGCGGGTAGACGTCGTACCGGTGCCGGTAGAACTCGGCCGCGGTGGTGTAGTCGGGGAAGTCGTCGTGGATGCCGCTGGTGTGCTGCAGCAGCTGGCGGACCGTGATGCGCCGGCCGTCGTTGCCGTTGCCGCGCACGACGCCGGGCAGCCAACGCTCCACAGTGTCCGCCAGGCTGAGCCGGCCCTCACCGACCAGTTGCAGGGTCACCGTCGCCACCAACGCCTTGCCGGTGCTGGCGATCCGGAAACGGCCGTCCGGCGGCACCGGGCGCCCGGTGGTCAGGTCCGCCACGCCGCTGGTGGCGACCTCCGGACGGCCATCGGGGGTGACCAGCCGGGCCTGGGCGCCGGTCATGCCGAGCGCGTGGATCGCGTCGACGTCCTGGCGCAGCTGTGTCCCCGGCGGTTTCCCCGGCGATGGTTTCCCGGGCGGCGGTTGGCCGGCGGCCACCGCCACCAGCGCCGCCACGACGAGGGCGGTGCGGAAGAAAACAGATCTCATGGCGGGAAACGCTAGGTCCGGCGGGTGGTGCGACCCCATACCGTCCACTGGCCGGAAAAAGGTACCGCCCGCTGTAGTGCCGGCGTACCGGCCGTGCTGGTACACGTAGGGGGTGACCGGGCGGTGGATACGGCCGACGGCGTACCTGCTGGGTGTGCTGGTGTCGGTGCTCGCGCTGCCGCTGCTGGGCCACCCGGCCGCGCGCCGCGCGTGGGTGGGCTGGCAGCACGGCCGCGCGGCCCGGCTGCGTGGCGTGCCACCCGCCCCACCCCGCCGGTGTCTCCGCTGGCTGCCGGCGCACCTGGCGGTCGGCCTGCCGGCCGGACTGTTCGCGGCGTTCTGCCTGGGCAACGCGCTGCTGGTGCCGTTGGCGGCGCCACTGTGGTGGGTGTTTCCGGCGGACGACCCGCTGCGGCTGCTCATCGAGGCGCCGGTGACCAGCTGGGGCTCGGCCGCGACCCTCAGCCTGGCGCAGCTGGGGGCGCTGGCCGCGCTGGCGTACTGGGTGCTGCCGCCGCTCGCCGGCGCGCACGCCCGGCTCACCCTCGCCCTGCTCGCGCCGTCGCCCGCCGAGCGGCTCGCCGACCGGGTCGCGGTGCTGACGAAGACCCGGGCCGACGTCCTGGAGGCGCACGGCGCGGAGCTGCGCCGCATCGAGCGGGACCTCCACGACGGCACCCAGGCGCGCCTGGTGGCGATCGCGATGCGGCTGGCCGTGGCCCGCCAGGCGCTGCCCGACGGCGCGCCCGCGGTGGCCGAACTGCTACGCGAGGCGCACGAGGGCACGGAGGAAGCGATGACCGAGCTGCGCGCGGTGATCCGGACCATCTACCCGCCGATCCTGGCCGACCAGGGCCTGGCCGGCGCGCTGCGAACCGTGGCGGCCCGCGGCGGCGTACCCACCACTGTGGACATCGGCGACCTCGGACCGGTGCCGGCCGCCGTCGAGACGGTGGCCTACTTCGCCGTCACCGAGGCGCTCGCCAACGTCGCCAAGCACAGCCGCGCCACCCGGGCGTCGGTCCGCGCCCACCGGCGCGGCGACCGGCTGCACCTCACGGTCACGGACAACGGCGTCGGCGGCGCTCGTGCCGCTGGCGAGGAAGCTTCCAGCGGCGGTGGTGATTCCGGCCGCGGGCCCGGCACCGGGCTGGCGGGCATCCGCCGCCGCGCGGAGGCGCTCGACGGCGCCATCACCTTGGCCAGCCCGGCCGGCGGGCCGACCACTCTCACGGTGGAGCTGCCATGCGCGTGGTGATCGCGGAGGACAACGTGCTGTTGGCCAGCGGGCTCGAGCTGCTGCTCGGCAGCAAGGGCATCCAGGTCGACGCCGTCGCGCCGGACGCGGCGGCGTTCCTCGCCGCGGTCGATGCCCACCGGCCCGACGTGACCATTGTGGACGTCCGGCTGCCGCCGTCGTACCGGGACGAGGGTATCCGGGCCGCGCTCCAGGCCCGCATCCGCCACCCCGACCTGCCGATCCTGGTGCTGTCCCAGTACGTCGAGCAGACCTACGCCGCCCGGCTGCTCAGCACCGCGCCCAGCGGCGTCGGCTATCTGCTCAAGGACCGGGTCAGCCGGGTGGACGAGTTCGTCGACGCGCTCACCCGCGTCGCGGCGGGCGGCACCGCCCTCGACCCCGAGGTGGTCGCGCAGATGCTGGCCCATCGCGGCGACCCGGTGGCCGCGCTGACCCGTCGCGAACGCGAGATCCTCGCGCTGATGGCGCAGGGCCACGACAACGCCACCATCGCCGCCCGGCTGGTCGTCACCGACAACGCCGTCCACAAGCACATCGGCAACATCTTCAGCAAGCTGGGCCTCGCCCCGACCGACCCCGGCCACCGCCGGGTCCTCGCCGTCCTCGCCTACCTCAATACGCCACCCCCATGATCAAGGCGTCCCTCACGTCGCTAGAGCTACGTGAGGGACGCCCTGATCTTGAGGGGTGTTACTCGGCGGCTAGGCAGCCGGAAGGGTTGTAGGTGTAGAAGTCCGAGCGATGGGATGAGCTGCCGGAGACGGACGCGGCCGACACCGGGAGGACGAACTCCGCCCACACATAGGCGGCATACGTGTGCCCGCAACGCAACGCGGCGAGGCCACCCAACGCCTCGAACCGACCCGAGGACGGACATGCCGGGTCGTGCCATGGTGTGGTGAACCGTCCGCACTCCACGGTTCGCACGCTGCTCCAATAGTTGTCCGTCACGTCGTGAACCTGCATGTGCATCCTGATCCCCGCGCATTGCACCGTGGCCTCGTCGGAGACCCGCTGGCACAGCGACTGGCCGCGCGCGGAGACAAAGCCACCGTCGACGTCGAGGTCCGCGCACTGCACACCGCGGTACCCGGAGACCGCCCCCGTGGCGACGCATCGGTGTTTGCCCGGCACGATCGTCGCGCTGGCCGGTGCTGGCGCGAACAGGATCGCTACCATCGTGAGCGCGATGCTCACCGTCAATATCATAGCGACGCGCCAGGTCCGCTGGTTGGACAGAACCACGCTGCTCTCCTCCTACCTTTGTCACTCGGTTGGGCCGCCCCACCGTCTGTCCTCCCCTGTTGAAGGCAGCCGGTCTGGCTCGGACGGCACGCGCTACCCAGCATTGGCGGGCGGCCTATATGGTTACTTTCAACCGAGGCCATCAACGGGGGTGGTGCGGTGTGGAGTTCCGGGTTCTCGGCCCGATGATGGTGATCGACAATGGGTGCGCCCTGTCCTTGGGACCACCCCGGCAGCGGTTGTTGTTGGCTTTGCTGCTCGGCCGCGCGGGTGCGACCGTCACCATGGACGCACTGGTCGACGCGCTGTGGTCGCGCCCGCCGGCGTCGGCCGTCGACAATGTCTACCTCTACGTGCACCGGTTGCGGGCCGTCGTCGGGAAGGATCGACTGACCCGCCAGCAGTCGGGCTACGCGCTCGCGATCCGGCCAGGTGAGCTTGACGCGGAGCGGTTCGCGGCCGCCGTGCGTGTTGGCGGCGATGCCTTGGCGGCTGGCGACGCGGCCACGGCCGGTGCGCGGCTGCGGGAGGCCCTGGGCGCATGGCGCGGCCGGCCCTACGGAGACCTCGCGGACGAGCCGGCGATCGGCATCGAGGTCGCTCGGCTGGAGGAGTTGCGGCTGACCGCCATCGAGCAGCGGGTCGAGGCGGATCTGTCGTTGGGGCCACCCGACGACCTGGTCGGCGAGTTGCTGGAGTTGGTGCAGCGGCACCCGTACCGGGAACGCCTCACCGGCCAGCTCATGCGCGCGCTGCACCGGCAGGGCCGGCAGACCGAAGCGCTCGCCGCGTTCCGGCGGACCCGGGCCGTGCTCCGGGAACAGCTCGGGCTCGAACCCGGCGCCGACCTGCAGCGGCTGGAACTCGCGATTCTCAGTGGTGATCAGGATCTGACCGGGCCGGTCTCCGTCGCGCGCGTGCCCAGCGGAATCCGGCCCGCGCACCTCCCCGCCGATGTGCCGTACTTCACGGGACGCGTCACTGAACTGACCACATTGGACGCGCTGTCGGCCGCCGCGATCGCGCGCAGCGCCATGGTGACCGTCGCGATAGCCGGCCCGGCCGGGGTGGGCAAGACCGCTCTCGCGGTGCATTGGGCTCGGCGGGTGGCCGACGCGTTCCCGGACGGGCAGCTCTACGTCAACCTCCGTGGGTTCGACCCGAGTGGATCAGCGATGTCCAGCACGGAGGCGGTGCGGGTGTTCCTGGACGCGCTGGAAGTGCCGAGCGACCGCATACCGGACGATCTCCCGGCGCAGATCAACCTGTACCGCAGCCTGCTCGCCCACAAGCGGGTCCTGGTTATGCTGGACAACGCGCGGGACGCGCAGCAGGTACGTCCGCTGCTGCCGGGCGGGGCCGGATGCGTGGCGCTGGTGACCAGCCGCAGCCAGCTGACCGGCCTGGTCGCCGCGGACGGCGCGCAACCGGTCGACCTCGATCTCCTCACCATCGATGAGGCCCGGGAAATGCTTGATCGCCGGCTAGGTCTGCACCGGACAGCCGCCGAACCGGATGCCGTGTTGCACATCATCGATCACTGTGCGCGGCTTCCGCTCGCCCTGGCCATCGTGGCGGCCCACGCCATGAGCCGTCCCACTGACCCACTCCAGTCGTGGGCGGCCGCCCTGCGCCAGGCGCGAGACGGACTCGAGGCGTTCTCCAGCGCTGACCCGGCCACCGACGTTCGGGCGGTCTTCTCCTGGTCGTACCAAACCCTCACGCCCGCGGCGGCCGCCCTGTTCCGGCTGTTGAGTCTCCACCCAGGACCCGACTTCGACACGGCCGCCGCGGCGAGCCTGGCGGGTGTTCCGGTGCCGGCTATCCGACCCCTGCTGGCCGAACTCATCGCGGCGCACCTGCTGACCAGGCGGCCCTACCAGCGCTTCGGATTCCACGACCTCCTCCGCGCCTATGCGACCGAACTCGCTCACGAATTCGACTCACACCGGGAACGGCGCGCCGCGACCCACCGCATGCTCGACCACTATCTCCACACCGCGTACGCCTGCGATCGGCTGTTGTCGCCCCAGCGGGAACCGGTCACCATCGCGCCGCCCGCACCCGGCACGGCGCTCGAACCCATCAGCGACTACCACGCCGCTATGAACTGGTTCGCCACCGAACACACCGTGCTGATGGCCAGCATCCAACGAGCCGCTGACGCACGCTTCGACGCCCACCCCGCGCAGTTGGCCTGGGCCACACTGAACTTCTTCGACCGGCGTGGACTGTGGCATGACTGGATCGCCAGCCAGCGCACCGCTCTCAGCTGCGCGCGACGCTCGCAAGACGTCGGCCTGCGGGCGCAGGCCCACCGCGCCCTCGGGCGGGTCTACACCTACCTCAACCGCTACGGTGACGCCGAACTCCACCTGAAAGCGGCGATCGACGGCTATCACCAGATCAACGACGGCGACGGCGAGGCGTACGCCCATGTGAACTTCGGCATCCTGCTGGGCGAGCACGACCGCCACTCGGACGCGCTCGCACATGCCGAGCACGCCAGGCAACTGTTTCGCCAAACCGGTAATCTCGTCGGCGAGGCCCACGCGTTGAACTCGATCGGTTGGTCGCTCGCTCAGCTCGGTGATCACGCTCGTGCCCTCGAGCACTGCCACCAGGCCCTCGTCCAGCATCAGCGACTCGGCAACCGCCACAACGAGGCGATGACCCTGGACAGCCTCGGCTACGCGCACCACGGCCTCGGCCAGCATCAGGAGGCCATCGCGTATTACCGGCGCGCCCTGGCCATCTACGACGAGTTCGACAGCCGCTATTTCGCCGCGGAAACCCTGGTCCGCCTCGCGGAAAGCCACGACGCCGCCGCGGACGCCACGGGCGCTCGCGCCGTTCGGCGGCAGGCATTCGACATCCTCGACAACCTCGGCCACGCTAGCGCCGAGCGACTCCGCGCGCTCCTCATCCCCCTGATCAAGGCGTCATCCCCATGATCAAGGCGTCCCTCAAGTAGTGAGAACGACTACAGGGACGCCTTGATCATGGGAGGTTCAGACGACGTTGCGGCGGGCGGCGGCGCGCCGGCGGACAGGCCCGGGCATGTGCGAGCGCCGCAGCCAGGACTCCGGATGACAGTCGCGGCACGCCCGGACCGCACCGACCGTGCCGCGCGCCTGTCCGCCGTCGACGTACGCCAGCTCGTGCGTCTCGCTCACCGGCTGGCCGCACCTCGGGCACTCCTCGGGCCGGGTGCTGGTCGACGTGTAGGCGATGTGGTGCGTCGCGTATCGGACCACCGAGTACTCATGGGCGCCGTCGTCCACCCGCAGATCCGGGTCGCGCGGCGCGCCCGCGTACGGCCCGGTGTCCGCGTGCGAGACCGCGCCGCCGATGCCCCGCAGGACCGGCAGCCGGCGCAGCCACGCCATGAGGCCGGACCGCCGCTCGGCGAGCCACTCATCATCCGCCGCAGCACGCCACGCGTCCTCAGCCACGTCATCAGCCACGTCGTCACTCTCCTGTCGCCTCCATGATCAAGGCGTCCCTCACGTAGCTATAGCGACTCGAGGGACGCCTTGATCATGGAGAGGGGTCCGGGGGTGGTAACACCAGGGCCAGCATGTCGGCCGCGATGGTCGCCGCGTCGATGGTCGGATCCACCGCGCGGCGCACCGCCAGCCCACCGAACAGCGCGTCCAGCGCGGTGACGAGGCGCGGCAGCGGCAGGGCGGGTCGGATGCCGAGCCGGGCACAGTGCCGGGTGAGTAGCCGGACCAGTTCCTCGTCGAAGCGCCGCTGCACCGCGGCCACCGGGTCGGCGTGCCGGGGGTCGCCGGCGACCGCGGCGAGAAACTCCACGGAGGCGGCGGTCCAGCGCGCCGCGTCGCTGTCGACCAGTACCGCGCTCGGGTCCAAGGCCGCGAGCAGTTCCCCGTGGCCGCCGGCCCGGTCGAGGGCCGACCGGAGCCGCTCCAGGTGTTCGTCGACCCGGACCGCGACGACGGCCTGCCACAGTCCTTCCTTGCCCCCGAAGTGCTTGTAGATCGCGCCCCGCGTGTAGCCGGCCTCCGCCGCGATCTCCTCCACCGTCGCGGCCAGGAACCCGCGCCGCAGGAACACCGCGCGGCCGCCGTCCAGCAACTGGTCGTGGGTGCGCTCCTGCTGCTGGGCGCGCGTCATCCGCGACATCGAGCCTCACTCAGTAACGTACTGTTTCTAGAAACAGTACGTTACCAGCTACTCGTGCTTGCGGACCACCGTGTGCCGGCCGGTCATCGCGATCGCCAGGTCGCCGCCGTCGTCCTCGGTCCACACGCCGCACTCGCCGCCGCCCTCACTCACCGCCAGTTCGAGCGGGGTGCCGTCCATGCGCAGGGCCGGGTGGTAGTACTGGGCGACCTGCCGCGCCTCGGCCTGGATGTAGTGGCCGATCAGCGCGCGCCGGAAGCGGTCCGCGCTGACGTTGGGCATGCTGCCGTGCACCAGCGAGCCGTTGAAGAACAGCACGTCACCCGGGTCCATCCGGACCGGCACCGCGGGCCGCTCCGCCGGCAGCGGCACCGTGACGTCGGTGAAGCTGACCTTGGTGTCCGCCTTCTCGGTGCACAGGATCGGCCAGTTGTGGCTGCCCGGCACCACCATCATGCAGCCGTTCTCCTCGTCGGTGGGGTCCAGCGCCATCCACGCCGCCATGCACGTGCCCGGCTCGACCTTGAGGTAGAAGTTGTCCTGGTGCAGCGCCTGGCCCCGGGAGCCGGCCGGCTTGAAATACACCATGGTCTGCACCGCGTACGGCTCGGCGCCGAGCAGCGCGGTCAACCAGTCCCGGATCCGGGCGTCCAGCAACCAGCGCAGCGACGCGTCGTCCCAGCGGTGCATCTGGGCCATCCGCGGGTACCGGCGCAGCGGGTCGCGGCTGTCGGCGTTGTGGCCGGCGAAGTCGTGCCCGTCGGCGCGGTGCCGGCGCAGCGTCATGTAGTGCTCGCGCAGCCGCTCGGTCTCCGCGGGGTCGAACACCCCCCGAGCCACCAGGTACCCGTCTCGATCGATCATCTCTTTGTGCGAAGCGCTCATACCATAAGATCGTGTTCCAGTGTTCCCTGATCGGGCTAGAGATGATCGGCGCGGGAAGTTGTGTCTTTGACTCATGATGTGGTGGCCGGTGCGCCGCTGCGACTGCAGCTGACCAGCCCGCCCACCTACTGGCGGTGCGAACCCAGCTGGTCGTGGCACTCCCGCCCGCTGCCCGACCATCTACTGTGGTGTGTCCTGGACGGCGTCGGGCGGCTGTCCGTACGCGGCCACGAGTTCGAGCTCGGCCCGGGCGCCTGCGCGGTGTTCGCGCCCGGCGACGAGCCGGTCGCCAGCCACGACCCGCGCCGCCGGCTGCTGGTCTTCGGCATGCACTTCAAGGCAGGCGAGCCGTCGCGGGAGAGCGAGCCGTCGCGGGAGGGCGGGCCCTCGCGGGTGGTCTGGCCGGAGCGCGGTTGCTTCGTCCGCGACCAGGCGCTGCTCGCTGCCCTCGCCCGCCGGTGCGAGGCCAGCCACCGCCGGGGCGATCCGCTCGGCCGCCGGCAGAGCCTGCTCTGTCTCGAACAGCTTCTGCTGCTGCTCTGGGAGGAGTGGATCCACCCCGCGCCCGGCCCGGTGGACGCGGCGCTCGACGAGCTGACCCACGCCATCCGGCAGGACCCGAGCCGCCGCTGGACCGTGGCCGAGCTCGCCGGCCGCGCCGGGCTGTCCCGGGCCCAGTTCACCCGCCGGTTCACCGCCCACACTGGACTGTCACCGGCCCGGTTCCTCATCCAGGCCCGCATCGACCGGGCGGCTCAGCTGCTGACCGAGACCAACATGTCGGTCACCCAGGTGGCCAGCACCCTCGGGTACACCGACATCGCGTACTTCAGCCGGCAGTTCACCCGCCAGACCGGCCACTCCCCCCGCCACGCCCGCGCCCTCGCGGAGGGCGTCCCGCGCCTTCGCGCGGGACGCCCGGACCACGGTTAGGGCAGCTGCTTGAGCTTGTCGACGAACGCCGTTCGGGTGTACGCCACACTGCTCGCGACGTCGCCCGCCTTGATGCCCATGTCCGCCCGGCCTGCCGTCCAGACCAGGTTGTGCCCGAGGTACCGATAGGTCTTCGCGTCGAAGATGAGCTCCAGCCGCAGGTTGTCCTCGGCGCGGGTGACGGCGACGCCGGTGCGTCCGGCCGCGTCCGTCACGTTCTCGCGCACCTCCACGCCGGCGATCCGCTGCGCCGCCCGCAACGCCGCCGCCTGGGCCGCCGGGTTCACGACGCTGTGCGGCAGCACCGTCGTCGCGAGCCGGTCCCAGGCCAGCTGGTCCGGCGTCCAGTCGAGGTCCCGGGTGTCCTCCGGATCCACCCGGTACAGGTAGGCGTACATCTGGTCGGCGTCGCTGGACAGCGCCGGCGGCGTACCGAGGAATCCGAGCGTGCCCTCGGTCGGCTTCTCGGACCGGTCGCCCTTCGGCGCGCCGATCGACCGGCCGTGGTACGGCGGCAGCATCCGGTAGTACCCGTCGCGGCCGAACGTGGCCGGCCACCAGGTGTACGTGCGCTGCGGGCCGAGAAGCTCGCTCGACGGCTCGGTGCCGGGCCCCGGGACGCGGCCGACCCGCTGGAACCCGACCGACTCGATGAAGACGTACTGGTCCGGGCGGGCCGGCGCGGGCGCCGCGGCCGAGCGCTGCGCCGCCAGTCGGAGCACCGTGGCCGCATCCGACGCACCGCCCGCGTGCGGCGGGGCACTGCCGGTCCGGTACGCGTGGGGTGCCAGCAGCACCGCGAGCGTGAGCGCGCCCGCGGCGACGACGCCCAACTGCCACGCCAGCCGCGTCCTGATCGTCCACCGTGGACGGCGGCGGCGCGCGGCGGTGGTCAGCACCCGGCGGCGCAGGTCGGCCGGCGGCCGCGGGTCGTCGGCGGCGCTGCCCGGCGGCGCCAGGCTTTCACCGAGTTCGCGCAGCATGTTCATGGCAGGTCCTCCTCCAGCTTTTCATCGGGCAGGTTGTCGCCGGGCACGTTGTCGCTGGGCAGGTTCTCGTCCGGCAGGTTGTCGTCGGTCGGGTCGGAGCCGCCCAGCAACTCCCGCACCCGCTTCTTCGCGCGGTGCAGCCGGCTCCGGACCGTGCCCACGGGAATGCCCAGCGCGGCGGCGGCCTCCTCGTAGCTCAGCTCGCCCCACGCGACGATGAGCAGCACGTCCCGGTCGCCCCGGGACAGCCCGGCCAAAGCCGCGGCCAGCTCGGCCGCGACCCCGCTGGCGGTGACGCGGGCAGCCACCCGCTCCGCCGGACCGGGCGTGTCACCGTCGGGCACGGCCCGCGCCCAGGCCCGCAGGCGGGCCTTCTCGGACCGGTGGTGCCGGGCCAGCTTCCGGGTCAGGATGCCGAACAGCCACGGCCGCGCCTCCGCCCGGTCCGGGTCGTAGGAGCGCCTGGCCTGGAACGCGGCCAGGAAGGTTTCCGCCACCACGTCGTCGGCGTGCTGCGGGCCAACCCGCTGATACGCGTACCGGTACAGCTGGCCCGCGTACCTGTCGTACAGTTCGGCGAACCGGTCCGAGTCCGCCAGGGACGCCCGGATCACGCCGGCGTCCGGCGGCACGCCGGTCATCTGTGCCGTCACTCACCCTCCCCGGTGCGGGAACACTGTCACCCCTGTATTTCCACTGCCCGCCGATCCGGTTCTCGGAGTGGGTGACCCGCCGGGTGTGACGTCAGGCGGCTCCCGCGTGCTGCCGCGCGGCCAGGAAGCTGCCGAGCGCGGCCCGCTGCTCACTGTCGAAGGCCTTCTGGGGGAGGAACGCGACGAATTGCCGGTTGGCGAAGAACAGCCAGAACTCCGGCGTGGTCACGATCTCCCCGAACATGGACCACCGCATCATGGTGGTGGACTGGTCGGTGCGCGTTTCGTACCCGTCATCAGTCATCACCAGGGTCGTCGGCCGGCAGATCAGCGCGACCTGCCGCCGGGCGATCCGGCGGGTAGCCCAGCTCATCACGAATGGCGCCACGGCCGCGCTGACCAGCATGGCGATACCCGGCGCGATGGCCTCCACCAGGAGGCACACGAGGCCCGCCGCGACCAGGACGACCGGCATGAGGAGAAAGATCGGCTTGAGCTGCCGCCGGAGACCCTGAAAGAGCGCACGCGTCACTTCGTCCGGAGCGGGTTCGTAGCTGACCGTGAAATGCACGCTGCCTCCTTGCGCCGATGCGGCGATCATCTTCCCCAACCCGGTCCAGCGCCGCAACCAAGGCCACAGCGCCGGGACACCAAGCGCCGGGGATACGATTCGCCGGACAGCCGAGGTGGTGGGGACGTATGCGGGTCGAGCAGCTGTGGCGGTATCCGGTGAAGTCGGTGGGCGGCGAGCAGCTCGCCACCGCCGCGATCGGCACGTTCGGGATCGAGGGCGACCGGGGCATCGCCGTCCAGGACGAACGAGACGAGATCACCTGGGCCGGCGCCGTGCCCGCGCTCATGCGGATCCGGGCCGTCACGGTCGGCGCCGGCGTGGCCGAGCTGACCCTGCCGGACGGCGAGCGGTTCCGCTCCGACGCACCCGACGCCGGCAGCCGGCTCAGCGCCGCCGTCCAGGCCAAGGTCACCCTCGTCAGTAGCCCGCCACACCGGCCAGCCGCCGCACTGCACGTCGTGACGACGACGGCGCTGCACAGCCTCGCCTCGGCGCTGCCGGACAGCGCGATCGACACCACCAGGTTCCGGCCCAACCTCGTGTTGGACACCCTCGTCCTGGACGGCGCACCCGACACCGGGTACCCCGAGCACGGCTGGATCGGCCGCCGGTTGGCGATCGGCGAGCTGCGGCTGCGCTTCACCGAAGGCTGCGAGCGCTGCGTGATGATCACCAAGGAGACCCCGACCGTCCCGCACGACCGCGGCGTACTGCGCTGGGTCGCCCGCGAACTCGGCAACACCCTCGGCGTGTACGCCGCGGTGGAGACGCCCGGCCAGATCCGCGTCGGCGACTCCGCCCATTGGCTCGACTGACCACCCACGCAGTCCTAGTCTGCTTCCGCTGCCCCATCCCGGAATCTCTGGTCTAGGTGTCCTCGACAAGCAGGCAGCCCGCGCGGCCGTCGGCCGAGAGGAAGGCGAATGCCACCGGTGCGGCGCCAAGATTGAGGAAGAACGGCGTCCAGTTCGTGGCCAGACGCAGCAGGAGCCGCCACGGCCCGCCCGCCGGCCAGTCATGCTCGTGGAGCAACACGGCCGTTCCACCGACCTTGTCGTGGTCGACCGTATCGAAGTAGCTTTCCCGTTCGTCGGCCGGCAGGGCGAGGTATGCGTCGGACGAGAGGGCCGCGGGATCCTCGCCGCGAACCAGGTCCACTGTGTACTCCGCAGGCGAACCGTCTTTGTGGTAGAGCGTCGGACCGCTGGCCAGCGGGCTGGTTGGCCCGGCGAAGGCACCGGGCTGGACGATCACCGCGTTCTCACCGCCGTCGGGAAGGATGACATCCGGATCGAAATCGTCCGCGTCGCGCCCGTGGTCGCCATGGGTGACGAAGACGTAGGCGAGCCGTCCCGGGCCGTCGCCAGCGAACTCGGGGTCGAGCGCGATCTGACACAGAAAGCGCATCGGCGTGCCCCAGGCCGCGCTGAGCGGCCATTGTGGCTCTGCGAGCCAGGTTGGCTGACCACCGAACTTCGTGACCGGCTCAGTCACGGGCGCCTCGGCTCGGTGGTAATTCGCGATCCGCCACACGGCAACCATGGCGCGACCGTAGCAGGAACGAGATCAACACGCAGATCGCTATGTTCTTCGATGGTAATCATTGCGGCGTGGCTTCCGCTCACTGTCCACATGGTGCGGTGGGATGAACTCGGGGAGCCCGTCGGCGGCGATCCGCACCTGCCAATCCTCCTGGTGGATCAAGCGGTGATGAAAACGGCACAGGAGCACACCGTTGTCCAGCGAGGTCGACCCACCGTCTGTCCAATGTATTATGTGATGGCAGTCGCACCACTTCGCGGGGCGATCACACGACGGAAACGCGCAGCCACGGTCACGCACGATGATCGCCCGGCGCAGCGGTCCATCGAACAGCCGCCGGGAGCGGCCGGCGTCCAACACCTGACTCTGCCCACCCAGCACGAACGGCATGATCCGTGCCTCGCACGCCCACCGGCGCACCTGCTCCGGGCTCAGCCGCTCACCGGTGTCCAACTGCCCGATACCCACCTGCTGCCGCAGCAGGTCCCAGTCCACGACGATCGCCACGTGCGCGTGCTCACCGCCCTGTTCGGGTAGGTCGCCGGCGTCCATCGCCCGCTGGCAAACGTCGGTGAGCGCGTCGGCCCGCCGCTGGGTCGCGGTGCGGTCGTCCTCCGGCAGCGGCTTGCACAGCGGGTCGAGGGCGTTGTTGACGATCGCGGCGGCTTCGGCCGGTAGCCATCCGGAGATCCGGTAGCGGCCGTCGCCGTTGTTGGAGAGGTTGAACGCTTTGGTCTGCTCGGCCCGCTTCTCCTCCCGCCGTAGCGCCTCCTCATCGACCCTGTCGGCGATGTCGGGGGCGATGCGGTGCAGGATCGTCGGGGCCATCTCCCGCAACGTCTTCGGGTCGAAGCCGGCCTCATCCGCCCAACCGATCATGATCTGCT
>JBBEWH010000199.1:0-74735 GCA_037414955.1 Actinomycetes bacterium KLBMP 9797 | reverse complement strand
CGCAACAACATCGGGTATGTCGGCGGCCACCTGTACGACGCCGAGAACAGCGGAAACCTGTCCGCTTACCCGCTAGCGACCCAGTACGGCAAGAACCAGTGGATGACCGAGTGGAACCTGCACGCGGCCGACGGTAGTGGTTCGAACATCTGGGGGAACGCGAGCAACGCGGCGGTCTGGAACGAGACCCTGGACGACATCATGCGGACCGTGCACCGGTCGATGGAGGCCAGTTGGAGTGCGTACGTCTGGTGGTACGGCCGTCGCTTCTACTCCTTCATCGGTGACGGCGATGCGCAGTACGGCACCACGAAGGGTGCGGTCCTCCGGCGCGGCCAGGCGTTCTCGCAGTATTCGAAGTACGTCCGGCCGGGCGACAAGCGGGTCGCTTTCTCGAAGAGCTCGCGAGCTTCGTCCCTGGAGGTCACGGCCTACCAGGGTAGGGGCAAGATCACGCTGGTGATTCTCAACCGTTCGAGCAGTGCGGTCAACAATGCCGTCATCCAAACGCCGCAGGGTATTTCGAATGCCGAGTACACCGTCACCTCACAGAGCCTGGGCGCCGTGTCACAGCCGGTGAGTCTCAGCGACGGACAGGCGACCGTCAACGTCCCGGCGCGGAGCATCTCCACCATCACGGTCAGCGAGGGCCCTGCCCCCACCACCCCGCCGACGACCCCAGCGACGACCCCACCCACGACCCCGCCGACCACCCCACCCACCGGCACCGGAAGCTGCCAGGTGACCAACTCGGTCAACGCCTGGAACACCGGCCTCACCGACAACATCACCATTACCAACACCGGCACCAGCGCCCTCAACGGCTGGTCGCTCAGGTTCACCCTCGCCTCTGGGCAGACCATCACCTCCGGCTGGAACGCCAGCTACTCAACAACCGGCGGCCAGGTGACCGCAACAAACGTCAGCTACAACGGCTCCCTACCACCGGGAGGCTCAACCACCATCGGCTTCCAGGCCAGCCATAACGGCAACAACGCCGCACCGAGCGGCTTCACCCTCAACGGCAACACATGTAGCTGAGCACCCGCAGGGCGGGCCCGCGCATTCCTGCGCCGGATCGAGGTTGGTGATTGGGAGTGCTCCCGTAACGTGACCAAACCCGGCTGTCAACGTCCACTTACCATGACAATCACCAATGTATAGACGCTATCCCAGTCAGGAGAATAGCTGTGACTAAATCCAGAACCACCAATGTTTGCCTCGCGGCGGCCGGCGTCGCGTTACTGGTGTCGGCGACGGCCGTCGTGGCGTTGCCGGCTGGCGCCGCCGCCGCCGGGTGTTCGGTGAACTACGCCGTGTCTTCGCAGTGGTCGAGCGGATTCGGCGCCAACGTGTCGATCACGAACCTGGGCGATCCGTTGACCAGTTGGACGCTGACGTGGTCGTTCAGCGCCGGCCAGACAGTGACGCAGGCGTGGAACACGTCGTTGACGCAGAGCGGTTCGGCGGTGACCGCGAGGAACGTGAGCTACAACGGTTCGGTTCCGGCCAACGGCACGGTGTCGTTCGGTTTCAATGGCTCGTGGAGCGGCAGCAACCCGGCGCCGACGAGTTTCGCGCTGAACGGCGTGGCGTGCGCCGGCAGCACGACCCCGACGACCGGGCCGACCACGCCACCGACCACTGCGCCGACTACGCCCCCCACCACCGCGCCGACCACGCCCCCGCCGACCGGCTGCACGCTTCCGTCAACGTACCGCTGGACGTCGACGGGCCCGCTGGCGACCCCGAGGTCGGGCTGGCTCTCGCTCAAGGACTTCACCAACGTCGTCTACAACGGCCGGCACCTGGTCTACGGGTCGAACGTCTCGAGCTCGGCGACGTACGGCTCGATGAACTTCGGCCTCTTCACGAACTGGTCCGATATGGCCTCGGCCAGCCAAAACGGGATGTCCTCGGCTACCGTCGCGCCGACGCTGTTCTACTTCGCCCCGAAGAACATCTGGGTGCTCGCCTATCAGTGGGGCGCATCCCCATTCCTGTACCGGACGTCGAGCGACCCGACCAACGCCAATGGTTGGTCAGCGGCGCAACCGCTCTTCACCGGAAGCCTTCCCGACGCACCCTACGGACCCATCGACCAGACACTCATCGGCGACGGCACGAACATGTACCTGTTCTTCGCCGGAGACAACGGCAAGATCTACCGGGCCAGCATGCCCATCGGAAACTTCCCCGGCAATTTCGGCTCGAACTACACGACGATCATGAGCGACACGTCCGCCAACCTGTTCGAAGCGGTTCAGGTCTACAAGGTTCAGGGGCAGAACCAGTACCTCATGATCGTCGAAGCGCAGAGTTCGGGTGGGCGCTACTTCCGCTCGTTCACGGCCACCAGCCTGAACGGCACATGGACACCACAGGCCGCATCCCAGAGCAATCCGTTCGCCGGTCGGGCCAACAGCGGCGCCACCTGGACCAACGACATCAGCCACGGCGATCTGGTTCGCACCAACCCCGACCAGACGATGACCATCGATCCCTGCAACCTGCAGTTCCTCTACCAGGGACGGGACCCCAACTCCGGCGGCGACTACAACCGCCTGCCATGGCGGCCAGCCCTGCTCACACTGCAGCGCTAAGGGGGTCACACGAAGAGCGCACCGCCGAGGGACCCGCCCAGGCGCGCAGGCCGTCATTTATACGCGGACGCGTACCGTGCAGATCATGGCCGAGGCCACGCATTGCTCCTCAGCGGACCAAACCATGGCACGGTGCTGCGAGCCGGCGCGCGACAGAGCGGGGGAGACGAGGACCGCAGCGGTCGTCGCTTCAGACCACGCCAACGAGCGGCAGCCCGGCGCCGCGCAACGATGCACACGGATGACAAACCTGATTGCGGACCTCGGCCAGGATCCGCTGGGCGAGGTCGAAGACAGCCGGGTCGATCACAGCTTTCGTCGGCGACGGTCTTTGTGGCTCCACGGCTGCGTTCGGGGGGCGGCCTTCTCAGTTGACCAGCGCACCCGTCGGTCGACATTCGTTGCGGTACTCAGCTCTGGCAGGCCGGGTGCTCACACGGTAAATGTGATTTCGGGAAACTCCGCTGACGGGCCGTTGAGGAGTTGCTGGCGTTCGTTCAGCAGAGTTTGGGTGAAGAAGGCCCGGACGTAGGTGTGCTGAATCTTCAGCGCCCGGGTGGGCTCGATCTCGCCGAAGTGGCCGTAGAGGTGGCGGTTGACGCCGAACTGGTCGAGCAACACCCCGAAGTCGCTGAAGTCGTCGTGTCCTGCGCCCTCGACGTGCAGTTCGCGGCGCCAGCCGCGCAGGTTCTCCCAGTATGACGCCCAGCTGAGGTCGGCAGCTCGGGTGTGGTAGGCGCCACCCAACTGCAGGAACGGGCGGCAGTGGACGGCACCGGGATCGCTGGCTGGTGGGAGGATGCTTCCGTCCAGATTGAGCCCGGCCCTGATCGGTAGCCCGGCCAGGATGGCGTTGGCGGCGGTGGCGCCGCCCGCGGAGTGGCCGAACATGCCGGTGCGGGTCAGGTCCAGTTGCCCGTGGAAGCCCGCGACGAGGTGGCCGGCGTTGATCCGGGCCAGTTCGGCGAGGACGAACCGGACGTCGGCCAGCCGTACCCGCTGGGCCAGGAACCTGTCCGGCTGGACCGTCTTCTCCAGCCGGCCGCCGGGAAACTGCACCACTGCGGCGTCGAAGGTGTGGTCGATGGCGGCTACCACGAAGCCGTGGCTGGCCAGGTCCTGGACGCCGGTCGTTCCGAAGGAACGGGGGTTGCCCAGGCCGGGCGAGTACAGCACGACGGGGTGTCCGCGGTGTCGCCGCCGGACCGGTGCGCCCTCGTGCCCGGCGGTGCGGACCGCCTGCATCAGCTCGGGTGCGATGCCGCCGAGAACGCTGGCGACATGGTCGGCGGCCTCGGACGGCATGAACGCGGCCGCCGGCCCGGTCGGGTGGGCGGCCGGGTACCAGAGTTGGATCATGATCTCGCGGGTCGGCCGGTCCGGCATCAGTGGGTCCGGCCGGGAGCGGTCGACCAGGTGCACGGCCGTGGTGCCGACCGGGTGCGGCCCGGTGGGGGCGGGTAGTACCGCCCCCACCGTGGTCACGCTGGCCGGCAGCAGCGCCAGGCCCAGGACGATGGTCAGGGTACGCACGATCAGCCCTCGCAGACCCGGTCGGGCGCTGATTGTGGCCTGATGAGGTACTGGTCCGACGCGGCCCGGGCACATTGCGAGGTGTGGTACGAGGTGTGCCCGTCGCCGGTGCGGGTGAGGAGGTCGCTGCCCTTGATCTGGGCGGCGAGGCCGTGCGCCCACTTGTAGGGGTCGGAGGGGTCGTACACGGAGTGCACGATGAGGGTGGGCACGCCGGTCACGTTCAGCAGCCGGGGCGGGTTGGCAGCCGGAACGGGCCAGCCGATGCAGCCATTGACCCACCAGGTCATGGCGGCACCCTGTAGGTGCGGCGCGAGCTGGCGACCCATCTGGATGCGTTGGCGCATCTGGGCGTACGTGTGGATCTGGGGCACATACTCCATGCACCCAATGGCGAGGAGGTTCAGCTCGCTCAGGTCCACCCCGGCGGGTGCCAGCATGAAGGTGGCGGCGTCTGCGTCGATGGCGCGGGCGATGGCCCTGGACAGGCCGGCCCAGGAGGTGTCGGGCCCGTAGATGGACGGCTCCTTGAAGGCCAGTAGCTCAACCGTCTTCATCCGGATGTCCTCGCCGGTCACCGGCCGCAGCGCCCCGTCGACCGGGATGGGGTGCCGGTCCGCGCCGGCCACCAGGCGGTCGAAGACGGTGCCGACGTCCTGCCCGCGAAGCGCGCAGGTCGGCGCGGTGTCGCACCAGCGGGCGAACCGGTTGAACGATTCCTCCACACCAACGATTTCGTCGGCGACCTGCAGCACCTCGGGTTGGCTGTGCTCCAGGGCGGAGTCGAGCACCATGGCGCGGGTACGTCGGGGATAAAGCTCCGCGTAGTTGGCCGCGACCTGGGATCCGTAAGACAGGCCGAGCCAGTTCACCTTGTCCACACCGAGGGCGACCCGCAGCGCCTCGTGGTCACGGGCGACGCTCACGGTGTCGGTGTGTGCCACCAGCGCTCCGGTCACCCGCAGGCAGCCGAGCCCGAGCTCGCGGTTGTGCTGGCGCAGTGCCTCGAACTCCTCCTCCGACTTGGGGAAGATCGTGGTTGTCGGCGTGAACGCCTGCACCCCGCACCGTACTGGCGCGCTGCCGCCGGTCGCACGCGGGTCCAGGCCGACGATGTCGAACCGGGCGCGCAAGGTGGCCGAGAAGATCTGCTCGGCCGCCACGACGTACTGGGCTGCCCCGTCACCCGGTCCACCTGGGTTGAAGAACAACGTGCCGACACGGCGGGCGGGATCGTCGGCGGGACGCCGCGCCACGGCCACGGTGATCTGCTCGCCGCGGGGCTTGGACCAGTCCACCGGTACCTGCATGGTTCCGCATTGTTTGCTCGGGGCTTCCCGACAGGGGGTCCAGTCGACGCTGAACCGTGGCGGCGAGCTGGCGGCAGAGGCGGCGGGGATGAACCCGACGGTGACGGCAGCGACCAGTACGCCGCTGGCGAACAGGCGTGTGTGCGTGGGATGTCGTCGCATGGACTCACCGTGGCAGCCGGGATCGAAGCCGGTAAGCCGGGTAACTCGCCGATGGACGGCCGGTTTACTGGTGTATCCGGGCCGATAGGAGGAGTCCGCGCCTCGTGCCGCGCCGGTACGGTGAGCGGAATGATAGGAGGACGTCGATGACTGCCTCCATGCGCGCGCCGCCCGGGGCCGTGCCGCTCGTTCTGGTGACGCTGGGCGGGTTGACCGCCGCGGCGGTGTCCGTCGGCCTGGCCGCCACCAGCGATCATCTGAGCATGCCGGGCCTGCACGCGGCGCTGTTCAACTGGATCACCTTGTCGTACCTCCTCTGTGGACTGTTCGCGTGGCGGCGGCGGCCGGACAGCCGACTTGGCCTGCTGATGGTCGCGGCGGGTTTCGGGGCGTCGCTGTCCAACTTGGCTTGGGCGAACAACGCTGCCGTCGAGTCGGTCGGGCTCGCGTTCGACCTGCTGCCGGTGGTGCTCTTCCTGCATGCCTTCCTCGCCTTCCCGGACGGCCGGCTGTCCGGGCGACCGGCTCGGGTGCTGGTTGCGGCCGGGTACGTCACCACGGTCGGCGGTCAGCTCGCCGTCGCGCTGCTCGGCGGATTCGGGCCGGACAACGCGTTCGCGGTCGCCGACCGGCCGGGCGCCGGCGCCCGGCTGCACGACGTCGTCCTGGCGGTGACGAGCGTGCTCGCGCTGGCCGGGATCGCCGTGCTCGCCGCCCGCCGGCGGACCAGCGGCCGGCCCCGGCGCCGGGCGGTCGGGTGGCTCGTGGACGCGTTCGCGCTCGGGTTGCTGATGATCGCGGTGCTGTTGCTGATGGGGCTCGCCGGCGTGCCCGGGTTCGTCCACGTGCAGCGGCTCACCCTGGTCGTGCTCGGACTGGCCCCGATCGCGTTCCTGATTGGACTGCTCGACGCCCAGCTGGCCCGCACCGGTATCGGTGATCTGCTCGTACGGTTGCGGACCCAGCCGGTGGACCTGCGCGCCGAGCTGGCCCGGACCCTGCGTGATCCGTCGCTGTCGCTGATCTACTGGTTGCCGCAGTACGCCAGCTGGGCCGACGAGGCCGGCCAGCCGGCCCGGCTGCCGGACGGCGATGGTGCCCGGGCCGCGACGGTCATCGACCGCGACGGCGAACCTGTTGCCGCGCTGGTACACGACGCGTCGCTGAACGACGAGCGTGAGCTGCTGGACGCGGTCAGCGCCGCCGCCGCCATCGCGTTGGAGAACGGCCGGCTCCGGGTGGAGCTGCACGCCAGGCTGGAGGAGGTGCGCGGTTCCCGGGCGCGGGTGCTGGAGGCGGGACAGAAGGAGCGGCAGCGGCTGGAACGCGACCTGCACGACGGCGCGCAGCAGCGGCTCATTGCGCTCTCGCTGGACCTTGGCCGGCTCGAAACGCGGCTCGGCGCGGACCACCACGCACGCAGCGCCCTGTCCCAGGCCAAGGCGGAGATCACTCGGTCATTGACCGAGCTGCGGGACGTCGCCCGCGGCCTGCATCCCGCGGTGCTGAGCGGGCACGGCCTGCCGGTGGCCCTGGAGTCGCTGGTCGCCCGGGCGGCGGTGCCCGTCCAGCTCACCACGCGGCTCGACGGCCGGCTCGCCGAGCAGATCGAGGTCGGCGCGTACTACGTGGTCTGCGAAGGCCTGGCCAACATCGGCAAGCACGCCCGGGCATCATCGGCCACAGTGGACGTGTGCCATGCCGACGGGCAGCTGGTCATCGAGGTCGTGGACGACGGCGTGGGCGGGGCGGACACCGAACGCGGAAGCGGTCTGCGCGGGCTGGCCGACCGGGTCGAGGCGCTCGGCGGCCGGCTGCGGGTCTGGACCCCGTACGGCGGCGGCACCCGGGTACGGGCGGAGATCCCATGCGGGTAGCCATCGCCGAGGACAGCGTCCTGCTGCGTGAAGGGCTGGCCAGCTTGCTGGCCGAGGCCGGGTTCGAGGTGATCGCGCGGTGCGGCGACGCCGAGCAGCTGCGCCGGGAGATGCTCGTCCAGCTGCCCGATGTGTCCATCCTGGACATCAGGCTGCCGCCCACGCACAACGACGAGGGCCTGCAGGCGGCCATCGACATCCGCGCCCGGTACCCGGCTGTCGGCGTGCTGGTGCTCTCGCAGTACCTGGAGATCGGGCTGGCCATGAAGCTGCTGGCCGACTCCGCGGACGGCGTCGGATACCTGCTCAAGGACCGGATCAGTGACGTGCCCGAGTTCCTCGCCGCGGTACGCCGGGTGGCGCTCGGCGGCTCCGCAGTCGACCCGGTCATCGTCTCCACGCTGCTGGCCAAGCGTCGCCGCAACGACCCGCTCGGCCAGCTCACGCCCCGCGAACGCGAGGTACTGGAGCTGATGGCGGTGGGGCACTCCAACCAGGGCATCGCGGACCGGCTGGTGATCACGCTGCGGGCCGCCGAGAAGTACGTCTCCAGCCTCTTCGGCAAGCTCGGCATTCCCTCCACCGGCAGCGAGTCCCGGCGGGTCCTCGCCGTCCTGCTCTACCTGCGCTCCTGACGGATCCACCAGAAAACCGCCCCCGCGCTGGCCTGTTTCCCGACTGTCGGAGCGGTGCCGCCGGTGCCAGGTTGAGGCCATGAAAAGTCGCGTCATCCAGGACGACGACCCGGATCCCAAACCCCCGCCACCTCAACCGGCCGCACCCACCGTGGAGGCACCCATGTCCCGCCTGCTGTCGCCGATCCGGCGGCACCCACTCATCGCGTTCTTCGTCCTCGCGTACGCCCTTGCCTGGGGCGCCATCCCGTGGGACAGCTTCTTCGCACCCGGTGCGCTCATCGCCGCCCTCATCGTGGCCTACATTCGGGGCGGACTGGCCGGCCTGCGCGACATCGGCGCCCGCCTGATCCGCTGGCGAGTCGGCTGGATCTGGTACGCCCTCGCGCTGGCTGTGCCGCTGGCCGTGCATGCGGCCACCATCGGGCTCAACCTGGCCGCGGGCGCGCCGGCGCCGGACACCGACCAGTTCAGCCCCTGGTACGGCGTGGCCCTGGTGCTCGGCCTGAACATCATCACCCCGACTGGTGGGCCGTTCGGTGAGGAGCCCAGCTTCCGTGGGTTCGCCCTACCCGTTCTCCAGGAACGCCGCACACCGCTCGTCTCGGCCGCGTTCCTGGCCGTACTGGTCACCGGCTGGCACGCGCCGCTGTTCTTCATGGACGCCTTCGGCCTGGAACCCATCGAGGCCGTCACCACCCTCGCCGTCACGTTCTGGTACGTCTGGCTGTTCAACCAGGCCGCCGGCAGCGTGCTGCTCACCCTCATCGCACACGCCGCCGAGGGCAGCATCGAGTACCGTGCCGGCGACCTGTGGCCGGCCGGCACCGACGCCACCCGCCTGACCTGGCTCTACCTGGCCGCCTGGACGCTGGTCGCGGGCGTCCTGATCGCCGGCCACTGGCGGTTCTGGACCCGCCCGGCACCAGCCGAGGCCGACGAAGAACCCCCGCACCGCGCCCAGACCCTCGTGCCGACCGCATAAGGAGCCAGCCATGACCACCACACCAACCGCACCCACCACCCCGACCGCGGGCGCCAACGCACCGCCGCTGGAGCGCAGGCCGCACCGCTCTGGTCATCGCGGGTAGCCTGCTCGCCCTGCTCGGCGCCGGAACGCTCGCCGGCGGCGTGGCGGTGTGGGCCGGCCAGCAACGCGACAGCGACGGATACCTCACCAGCAGCCCGGGAAGCTTCACCACCGACACGTACGCGATCACCGCCCCATCGCTGCACTCGACGTGACCGGACCGGACCCGTACGGCGAACCCGACCGGCCGGTACCGCCGGTGACCGGTACCGGCGCGATCGGGCGGTTGTGCGTCTGCTCGCTACCGCCATCGAGGGTCGGTGCGGACCCTCGATGAGCGGGGTGCCGGCCCGCGCCGCCTACCGCTGCTGCTGGCCTGGCGGCGGGCCCGCGGCTAGCGCAGATGCCGGGCGAATAACCCGGCCGCGTCCTCCCCTGCGAACTGCGGGACACCGGTGTGTCCGCCCATGTTGGCGTGCAGCGTCTTCTCCTTGGAGCCGAAGGCGTCGAACAGGTCCAGGGCCGCTTGCCGGTCGTTTCCTTCGTCGTCCCACTGCAGCAGGACATGCAGCGGAATGGTGACCTGCCGGGCCTCCTCGAACATGGCGCGAGGCACGAAACTCCCGGCGAACAAGCCGGCGGCCACGATGCGCGGCTCGACCACCGCCAGCCGGATGCCGACGGAGATCACTCCCCCCGAGTACCCGACCGGACCGCCGATCTCCGGCAGCGACAGGAGGGCATCCAGGGCGGCCCGCCATTCCGGGACCGCCCTGTCGACAAGTGGGAGGATCAGGGCGTCGATGATCTCGGCGCTGACCGGCTCGCCGGCCTCCAGCGCCCGGCGCAGGTCAGCGCGGGCCTGCTCGACGGCGGCCCAACGAGGCCGGTCACCGCTGCCGGGAAGCTCGATGGTGGCCGCGGCGAAGCCATCCGCCGCGCAGTGCCGGGCCCGAGCCACCAGACGGGGGTACATCTTGCGCAGTCCGAGCGGGGGGTGGCCGAGCAGGATCAGCGGGAACGGTGCGGATGAGGATCCGGGCGTCCACAGGATGCCGGGGATCTCGCCGAGGGTGAATTCGCGTTCGAGGATGCCATCATTGAGGCGCGGCTCAGTGGTGAATCGCATGGTCGTGCCTTTCGGGAGTGCTCGCGAACGGCGCTCCCGGACGACCTATCGTCCGACCGTGATCCCAGAGGGGAGCACCCATGTCGAAACGTTCACGGGTACCACCTCCTCGGTCTCTCGCACGGCCTTCGAGAAGCTAGCAGCGGCCGCCGTGATCCGCCAAACCTGTTTTCTGCGCCCAGCGACCTCGGTCCCAACATGGACTACGCCGCAGGCATCGTCCGTGCCGACGACGGCACGATCCTGCACGCCGGCGCCTGGGCCGGATTCCGCAGCGCCTTCGAGATCCGTCCCACCCTGGCTGCTTACTGCTCGCCGCTACCGAACTTCGTCGTGTCGAACACCGTGCCCCAAATGCCTTCGCGGTTGAGGATCTTCCCGTTCTCCGGCGGTTCCGGTTCCAGGAGCCTCCACTTCTCCGGCCAGACCCGGTTCACGTCCTCCTCGCGCACGTCGAGCCGTGCGCGAGCGGGGAACACGTCGACCCCGTCGACGAACCGGACACCAGCGAAGTTGGCCGACCGGCCGAACATGGCGTGGGTGAAGTCGGTGCGGCGGTGGAACACCGATCCGCCGAACAGCGCTTTGCCCTGGAAATCGGTGCCGCGGAACGTCGCGGTGTCCAGGAACTCGACGTCGCTGAATACGGCGCTGTCGGCGAACACCATCATGGCCAAACTCGCGAGGGCGTGGAACCTGGCGTCGTCGAACACGGCGCTGTCGGCGAACCGGGCACCGGCGAAGACCGTCATGCCGCTGAACGTGGCCGCCCGGAAGAAGGTCGCCCCGCCGAACTCGGTGTCGGTGAAGTCGACTCGGCTGAATGTGGCACCGACGAACGTCGCCTGCCCAGCGAACCGGGTCCGATCGAACGCCGCGTCAGTCGGGAATTCGGTCGAGTGGAACCGCGTGTTCTTCTCGAACCGGGAGCCGTCGAACCGGGCCCAGCTCAGGTGCGCGTGGTCGAAGGTGACCAGGTCGCCGAACCGGGCTTTCTGGAAGGACACCCCGCCCTCGAATCGGGACCCGGCGAAGGATGTCGTGCCCCGAAATCCGCTTGGTTGAAGGTCGCCTGCTGCACCGCGCACGAGGAGAAGTCGAAGTCGAGCAGGGTCGTGCCGGTGAGGTCGAGCTCGATCCCGGGCCAGAACGTGTTCGTGCCGCAGGCCGTCCGGGTGCGGAGGTGGCTGGTCAGCACGCGCTGAATGGTCGACCGGACCTGACTTTCCTGCTCGTCCAGGTCGCCAGGTGTGCGTAGGTAGGCGCAGAACACGTTGATCACGCTCTGCCGCTGGTCGGGGTTGGATTGCCCGAGCCGTTCTAGAGCGTAGATACCGGCCAGTCGGACCGGGGCCTTGTCCGAACCGAGCAGTTCCGCGGATTTGGTGTAGAGCTCGGTCATCCGCCGCTCCAAAGCGTCGTCTCTGCTGTCGATGGCCACCTGCCGTTGGTGCTCGAGTGCGCGTTCCTGCTGCAGGTGGTCGGCTTCGGTGGACCGCTGCCGGCGCCAGGCCAGGAATAGGGCGAACACGCCGCCGCCGCCGACCGCGATGCTCAGTCCGATCCGGATCGCGCTGAGCCGGGCGTTGGTCAGGTCGGCGCCGGTGAGGCCGGTGTGGCTGACCCACCACAGCAGCGCCACCAGCGCGGCCACGGTGAGCAGGGCGACCACGATGGCGACCGTTGCGGCGGTGCGGGCAGGCAGCGGTTCCGGTGGCCGGGAGGCGGTCGGTTCGGGAGTAGGATCAGGCTCAGGAACGGTCATGGTTGGCATGGTGCCGCACCGTCCACGGCCATTGCTCATTTTGGCTTCCCGGACTCGGCGCCGCCTGGCGGCCGCTGCGGGATTCCGACCAGCGTGGGCCCGACGACGAGGACTGACCGGCCCGGCTGCGACGGCTGTCCGCTCTCCGGGGGCTACAGGCAAGGGGAAGGCCGGACGGGTGAGCGCGAGCGAACTGTCGTCGATGCCTCGTCATCAGCGCCTCTGGGGATGGGTTGCGGCACAAGGGGGTAGGGCTGGCCGTTGCGAGGTACAGCGGCTGCCGGTGGAGTGCATCGAGCTGCTGCGCTACCTGCACGACCACGACGACACCGCGTTCGGGCTGCTCTAGGTCGGCGGCGACGGCTGTTGGGAGGTGCTGTCCCGCCAGCCCATGCTGCGCTCGCGGGGTTTGGTCAACTGCTGCAGCAGCCCGCCCTCACCGACCGTATCGGCAATCCCAGCGGCAGAGCATTGTCTGTCGCGGCGGCGGCGTGCCGGCGCAAACTCGCCGACCGGAGGAGATTTCTGTGGACGCTAAGTCGCTACCGGACGCTGGGCCCGACGCCGAATCGTGGGCGCCGCTCGTCGAAGTGTCCCACCGGCCCATCGCGGACCTTTTGACCAGCGGCGCCGACCCGGCCCTCGCCCGCTCGGTACAGCGGCTCGTCCGGAGCCTCGACGACCCGGACGGCGTCATCTCGGCGTTCAGTTCCTTCGTGTCATGACCTCGCCGGCCGTGGCCGCGGTCCGGGCCGAACAGCGGCGCCGGGCGGCCTGGCCGTACCGCGAGCTCGACGTGGCCCGGCTACGGGACGCCGGTTGGCGTCCCGTGCCGGTGCGCGACGTGATCGTGAAGGTGCACCAGCGCTGCAACCTCGCCGGCGACCTGCGCGACGCCCTCGGGGCGCGGTGCGCCGTCGAGGTCGGTGTGCAGACCAACGGGGTGCTGCTGACCGAGCGGGTGTTGGCCCAGCTGCGCGAGCACCGGGTCACGGTGGGGGTCAGCGTCGACGGCACCCGCGCCAACCACGACCAGCACCGCGTCACGCACGCCGGTCGCGGCACGTTCGACCGGGTCGCCGCCGCGCTGGACCGGCTGCGCCAGCCGGAGAACAAGGACTGCTACGGCGGCCTGCTCTGCACGGTCACCCGGAGACCGTCCCCGCCGGTGCGAAGGCGCTCGCCTCTACAGTGGACGACTTCTGGGCCGGGCCGGCGGCACCGCCGGTGCGTACCCTGCCCGCCGTCTGCGCCGCCGCGGACCTGCCGGCGCCCGACGGCGACGTGCGGATCGCGCTCGGCGTGAACGAGGCCGACCTCCGGCCACTGTGGCACGACTTCGCCGAGCTGCCGCACCTCACCGCCCTCGGCGACAGCGAAAGCGGCAAGACTAACCTGCTGCGGCACATCGCGCGCGGTGGCCACCCGGTACTCCCCAGGCGAGGCCAGGATCATGTTCGTCGATTTCCGGCGGCAGCTCTTCGACGCCGTGCCCGACGCGTACCGCCGTTGAGACCGAGCCGGGACTAGGCGCGCAGCAAGCCCTGGGCCGTGTCGAGGTCGGTGACCAGGGTGTTGACCCAGTCACCTTTGAGTGCCGCGGCGATGGCGGCGAACTTCGCGGGTCCGCCGGCGACGCCGATGCGGCGGGGGACGGCCTTGAGTTCGTCGGGGTCGATGCCCAGAACCCGGTCGTTGAAGGGCGAGTCGATCAGGCGACCTTCCTTGTCGAAGAATCGGTAGCAGACGTCCCCGACGGCGCCGAGCGCGCGCAGCTGTTCCTGCTGCGCGGGCTCGATCGCGTTGCCGCTCTGCTGGAGCAGGGGCGAGGGCTGGACGCTGCCGATGCCGACGATCGCGACGGACAGGCGCTGCCACAGCGTGCGGACGCCGTTGACAGCCGGATCCTCGAGCAGGGCCCGCCGCACGTCCGGGCTCGTGACGAGGCCGGGGGTGGGGAGGAACTGGGGCCGGCCACCGGTCAGGTTCGCGAAGCGATCGAGGAGCCTGGTGGCGTTGACCTGCACGTGAGGGTCGCCGATCCCACCCAGCAGCTGGGTGACGACCTCGACGGCGAGACCGTTCTTGGGCCGCATCGCGTCCACGGTGGCCAGCAGCGTCGCGCTCCACGAGGAGATGCCGATGGCGTCGCCGTTGGCCAGCGTCTCGCTGAGGTAGGTCGCCGTCGCGGCGCCGAGCGCCCGCATCACGTCGCTGCCCGCGCCGTGGGTGTCGACGACGATCGCGTCCAGCAACCCGTACCGGCTCGCGAGCTCCTGCTCGGTGTCGGTGTAGACGCCCGGCGGCAGCGTGACCATCGTCCGGACGATGCCGATCTCGGAAGCCTGGCGCAGGAGCCGCGACACCCGGGATTGGGAGACGTTGAGGTCGGCCGCGATCTGCGGCTGCCGGATGCCCTGCTCGTGATACATACGAGCGATCTTCGCCAGCAGGCGGAGCTGGTCAGGCCCGAGTCCGTTCAGGGCAGGGTGCGACGCGTCCGAAACCATGGCCGCCATGGTTGCATAGATATTCACTGTTGACAAGCAATTCACACGACTGAAACGCTCGGGTACCTATTCAGCATCAACTGGAGATGCGCAGATGCGACGTGAACAAGTCGGGGACGGTGCGGTAGTCCTCGCCATCGACCAGGGCACCAGCGCCACCAAGGCGGTGGTGGTGACCTCGCGTGGCGAGATCAGCCATCGAGCGTCGGTGCCGATCAATCAGGCGCACCCGCGTCCGGGCTGGGCCGAGCAGGACGCCGAGGAGATCTGGCAGTCGGTCGTGGAGGCCGTCCGCCAGGTACTGGCCGCCGCCGCGCCGCAGCGGGTGCTCGCCGTCGGCCTCAGCACCCAGCGCGAGTCCACGCTGCTATGGGAGCGCGGCACCGGCGAGCCGCTCGGGCCCGTGCTCGGCTGGCAGGACCTCCGGGGGGCTGGCATCTGCGCCCGGCTCCGGACGGACGGCTACGCCGAGCGCATCCGCGGGATCACGGGCCTGCCGCTGGACGCGATGTTCTCGGCGTCGAAGGCCGGTGCACTGCTCGACACCCACGACCCCGACCGCTCCCGCAGCGCTCGCGGCGAGCTGTGCCTGGGCACCATCGATTCCTGGCTGCTGTGGCGGCTGGGCGGCGAGCACCTCGTCGAGTCGGGAAACGCTTCCCGTACCCAGCTGCTGGATATCACGTCGCGCAGGTGGGATCCGTGGCTGCTCGAGCTGTTCGACATCCCGCTGGCGGCGCTCCCGCGGGTCGTACCCTCCATCGGGCCGTTCACGACCTGCACCGATCTGCACCCTCTGCTGGCCGGCGTTCCGGTCACTGGCGTCCTCGGCGACTCCCACGCGGCGCTGTTCGGCCACGCCGGTTGGATCCCCGGCCGCGTCAAGGTCACGTACGGCACGGGTTCCTCCGTAATGGGCGTGGCCACCACCGGCGAGACGACCGCCGGCGGGGTCGCCCGCACCATCGCCTGGGACGTGGACGAGCCCACGTACGCGCTGGAGGGCAACATCCGCTCCAGCGGCGCGACCCTGGTGTGGCTGGCCAGCTTGTTCGGTATCAGTCCGGGCGAGGTCGCCGCACAGGCCGCGCAGAGCAGCGACGGCGTGACCCTGGTTCCGGCGTTCACCGGCCTCGGCGCCCCGTGGTGGGACGACCGGGCGAAGGCGCTCATCACCGGCCTGAGCGACGCCACCCAGCTGCCGCAGCTAGCCCGCGCCGCGCTGGAATCGATCGCCTTCCAGGTGGAGGACGTCGTGGCCGCGATGGAGGCGGAGGGCGACCCGATCACGGTGATCCTCGCCGACGGCGGCCAATCGACGAACCCAGTGCTGATGCAGCTGCAGGCCGACACCTCCGGCCGGCAGGTCGCCACCTGCGACATGGCCGAGCTCTCCGCGCTCGGCGCCGCCCACCTGGCCGGTCTCGGAGCCGGACTCTGGACCGTGACCGATCTGGAGAAGCTGGCCCGCGACCGGGTCATCTCTCGGCCCCGGACCGACCACGATCAGCGCGAGACCAGGCGGCGCACCTGGCGTGCCGCCGTCGACGCCGCCCGGTCTCTTCCCAAGGAGCGTCATTCATGAGCGCCGCCAACAGGTTCGACGGCAGGGTCGTGGCCATCACCGGCGCGGCGCGCGGCATGGGTCGCGCCTTCGCCGAACGGTTCGCCGCCGAGGGTGGCCGCGTAGTGCTGGTCGACCTCGAGGAGGGCGTCGTCGACGCGGCCGCTGAGGTCGCGGCGGCGACCGGCGCCCAGACCCTGGGCCTGACATGCGACGTCACCGACGAGTCCGCCGTCAACGCATTCTTCGCCAAGGTCGACGAGACGTTCGGCCGCCTCGACGTCCTGATCAACAACGCCGGGGTCATCACCATCTCCCGGCTCGAAGAGCTGAGTCTCGAGGCGTGGAACAGGGTGCTGTCGGTCAACACGACCGGCGCCTTCCTGTGCGCCAAGGCTGCCGTGCCGTTGATCCGGCGCGGCGGCCGCGGCGGGCGAATCCTCAACGCGGCCTCCGGGCAGGCGCGGCAGGGGTTCATCTACACGCCGCACTACGCGGCGAGCAAGTTCGGCGTGGTCGGGCTCACGCAGAGCCTGGCCAAGGAGTTGGCCGCGGATCAGATCACGGTCAACGCCTACTGTCCCGGCATCGTCGCCACCGACATGTGGGCCTACAACGACAGTGAATGGGGCAGGCTGCTCGGCGACTACAGGCCCGGCGAACTGATGGCCGAGTGGATCGCCGCCATCCCGCTGGGCCGTGCCGCCACGAACGACGACGTCGCCAACCTGTTGCTGTTCCTGGCCTCCGACGAGGCGGGCTACATCACCGGACAGTCCATCAACGTCGACGGCGGCATGTTCATGAGCTGACTTCCAGTCGCTTCACCCCCGTGAACGAGTACGTGCGAAGGAGCACCCCATGACCACCACCACCTCGGTGTCCCCGCCCGCGGCCGAGCGACGGACCGCGATCCGCGTGGGGGAGAAGCTGCGCTACGTCGGCAGCGGCACCGGCGGCCCATTCATCGGCCTGGTCGTCCTCTGCGTGGCTCTGTTCATCGCCACGCCGTACTTCCTGACCGTCAACAACCTGCTCAACGTCCTCGACCAGGTGACGATTCTGGGAATCGTGGCGGTCGGCATGACCTTTGTCATCGTCACGGGCGGCATCGACCTCTCGGTCGGGTCGGTCCTCGCGCTGTCGACGATGATCCTCGGCTGGACCTCGCACAACGGCGGCTGGCCGCTGTGGCTGAGCATAGTCGCGGCGGTCCTCGTCGGTGGGCTGTGCGGGCTGGTCAGCGGTCTCGGGATCACCGTCACCAAGCTGCCGCCGTTCATCGCGACCCTAGCGATGCTGTCGATCGCCCGCGGTCTGGCGAACGTGATCACCGACGGTCAGCAGATCGTCGGCTACCCCGCCTGGTTCACCGCACTCTCCACCGAACGCTACTTCGGATTCCTCACGGTCACGACACTCGTGCTGGTGCTGCTGCTCGTGGCCGGCTGGGCATTCCTGAGGTATCGGCCGGGCGGCCGCGCCCTCTATGCCATCGGTGGCAGCCGGGAAGTGGCCAGGCTGGCCGGCATCAAGGTCAACAAGGCCACCGCCGGCGTGTACGCAGTGACCGGGCTTCTTGCCGGTATCGCGGGCGTGGCACTCGCCGCCCGCCTCGACTCGTCCCAACCGAGTTCGGCCGCGGGACTCGAACTCGATGTCATCGCGGCTGTCGTGATCGGTGGGGCCAGTCTCAGCGGCGGCGTCGGCCGCATCCCCGGGACGATCGTCGGCGTTCTCATCATCGGCGTACTCCGTAACGGACTGAACCTGCTGGCCGTGTCGCCCTTCATCCAGCAGGTCGTGATCGGCGTCGTCATCGCCTTGGCCGTGATGGTCGACGTACTGCGCCGCCGCGCGGCGTAAGCAGCATCGAGCACCACGTCATCACCCTTTCTCACCCCCATATCACCATCCCGAAAGGGGAACCGGATGAACCTCCGGACTGCGATTGCCATATCCGCCGCCGCCCTGACGACCATCTCTCTCACCGCGTGCAACCGCGGCAGCGCCGACGACGGCTCCGGGGAAAAGAAGATCGTCATCGGCCTGGCCGTGGCCAACCTGCAAGCAGACTTCTTCAACCAGATCAAGCAGTCGGTCGAGGCCCAAGCGGCCGCCAAGGGCGCCACCGTCGTGGTGGCCGACGCCGGCGGCGACTCCACCCGCCAGGTCAGCCAAATCCAGGACTTCATCACCCGCCAGGTGGACGCGATCATCTACATCCCCGCTGGCGCCACCGCGGCCGGAGTCCCGGTGAAGGCCGCCGAGAAAGCCAACATCCCGGTCATCAACGTCGACCGCAACGCCCCCGACGCCCCCGGCAAGACCTTCATCGCCACCGACAGCGTGGCCGCCGCAAAGGAACTCGGCGACTGGGTCGTCAAGCAGACCGGCGGCAAGGGCACCATCGGAGTCATCGAGGGCCAGACCGGCACCACCCCGCAAATCGACCGGGAGAAGGGCTTCCGGCAGGCACTGGACGCCGCGCCAGGCCTGAAGATCGTGGCCGAGCAGCCCACCGACGCCTGGTCCCAGGAGGAAGGCTTCGCCAACGCACAGGACATGATCCAGGCTCACCCCGACATCACTGTCTTCGTCGGCCAGGCCGATGCGCTGGCTCTCGGCGCTGCTCAGGCCGTCGCGAACGCCAACATGAACCCCAAGCCGCTGGTCGTCGGATTCGACGGCGACAAGGCCGGCATCCAGGCCGTCCGCGACAAGAAGATCGACGCCACCATGGTGCAGCAGACGCAGCTGATGGGTCGCATGGCCGTCGACAACGCCCTCGACCTGATCAGCGGTAAGACCGTCGCCCCCATCCAGCTGCAGCCGGCGACCCTGCTGACCAGCAACGACACCGCCAAGGCCGAGGAGTTCCTGGCCAAGCACCCCTGATCCGCCCGCACACGACTTCTCGGCCCCGATCTCACCTGAGGAGCTGGCCATGACCTCCACCCCCACCCCGCACAACGGGCTGACGGTCCGCGGTGTCTCCAAGCGGTTCGGTCCCACCCAAGCGCTGCAGAGCATCGACCTCGACGTCCGGCCCGGTGAATGCGTGGCTCTTCTGGGCGAGAACGGGGCCGGGAAGTCGACCCTCGCAAAGATCATCGCCGGCGACTTTCACCCCGACAGCGGAGATATGTGGTGGAACGGGCGACCATTCGCCCCGTCCGCGCCCAGGGATGCTCTCGACGCCGGGATCGGCCTGATCCACCAAGAGATGCGGCTTCTCCCGGACTTGTCGATCTCGGAGAACGTCTTCGTCGGTCGGCAACTGGTCAGCGGCGGCCGGATCGACCGCAAAGAAATGGACCGGCGGGCGCAGAAACAGTTGCACCGGCTGGGGCTCGACATCCCGCCACGCCGGCTTCTCCGCAGCCTGAAGGTCGCCGCACAGCAACAGGTGGAGATTGCCAAAGCGCTCACCCTCAACGCCCGCCTGCTCATCCTCGACGAACCGACCGCAGCCCTCGGCGAGGACGAGACCGATCACCTGTTCGCGCAGGTCGACGCGCTGCGCAAGGAGGGCGTCGCCTTCATCTACGTCAGCCACCGCCTCGAAGAGATCGCCCGCATCTGCGACCGGGTCGTCGTCCTGCGCGACGGCCAACACGTCGCCTCCCACGAGACCGCCGAGGTCCCCGTGACCCGACTCGTCGAAGACATGGTCGGGCGCAGCATCGAGAACGTCTTCCCCGACCCGAACCTGCCTACCGACCGCGAGGTGATCAAGGTGCAGGGTCTGACCGCCACGGACGGATCCTTCAGCGACGTCTCGTTCACCGTGCACGCGGGCGAGATCCTCGGCATCGCCGGAATCGTCGGCGCCGGCCGCACCGAACTCGTCCGCGCCGTGGCCGGCGCCGACCCGGTGGCCTCGGGCACGGTGCACGTCAACGGCCGGCAGCTCAAGCCCGGCGTCATCCGCGACGCCATCAACGCCGGTGTGGTCCTCGTCCCCGAAGACCGCAAGGCCCAAGGCGTCGTCCTCGAGCTGTCGATCGCCGACAACATCGCGATCAACAACCTCGACCGGCTCGGCGGCCGCGGCGGATTCGTCGGCCCGCGGCGCGTACGCGACCTCGCCCTCGAGGCCTGCCGCACGCTGCGGGTCAAGGGGCGACCGGAGCAGCCGGCCGGCACCCTGTCCGGCGGCAACCAGCAGAAGGTGGTCATCGCCAAATGGCTGGAGCGCGACCCGAACGTCGTCATCCTCGACGAGCCCACCCGGGGCATCGACGTCGGCGCACGGGCCGCCATCTACGACGTCATCGTCGGCCTCGCCCGGCAGGGCATGGCGGTCATCGTGATCAGCTCGGAGCTCGAGGAGGTGCTCGGGCTCTCCCACCGCGTCCTGGTCCTGGCCCGGGGCCGGCAGCGAGGCGTTCTTGACCGCAAGGAGGCAACCGACGTCGCCGTCATGCACCTCGCCGCCGGGTGACCTGCGTACCCGGATCTCTGTCGTTGCGGACCCCACCCGACCTTCGAAAGTAGCTGAGCCATGACCATTCCCAGCTTCCGGCTCGACCGGCAGACCGCCTTCGTCACCGGCGCCGCCAGCGGCATCGGTCGCGGGATCGCGGTAGGACTCGCCGAGTCCGGCGCCGCCGTCGCCTGCTTCGACCTTCCCGGACCTGGTCTGGAGCAGGTCTGCGAAGAGATCCGGGCCGCCGGGGGCACGTCCGTGCCGATCGCCGGCGACGTGACGGATGCCGCCGCGCTCACCGCGGCCATCGAGCAGACGCAGAACGCCCTCGGTCCGCTCACGCTCGCCGTCAACAGCGCGGGCATCGCCAACGCCGCACCCGCGGAGGACATGTCTCTGGAGCAGTGGCAGCGGGTCATCGACATCAACATCACCGGAGTGTTCCTCTCCTGCCAAGCCGAGGGCCGGGCCATGCTGGACAACGGGCGGGGCGCGATAGTGAACATCGCCTCGATGTCCGGCACGATCGTCAACCGCGGTCTCCTGCAGGCGCACTACAACTCCTCGAAGGCCGCCGTCATCCACCTCACGCGCAGCCTGGCGATGGAGTGGTGCCGGCGTGGCGTCCGCGTCAACTCGATCAGCCCCGGATACACCGCGACGCCGATGAACACCCGGTCCGAGGTCGCAGACCAGGTCCGTCAGTTCGAGGCCGACACGCCGATGGGTCGCATGGCGACCGTCGACGAGATGGTCGGACCGGCCATCTTCCTGCTCAGCGACGCCGCCGGATTCTGTACCGGCATCGACCTGCTCGTCGATGGCGGCTTCACCTGCTGGTGACCGCTGGCCATCGCCACCCCAGCCCGCCGACCGGCGCATCGAACCCAAGGACACAAGGAATGACACTCACCACGGAACATACGACGCTGCCCGTCTTCGGACAGCTTCCGCCGCACAGCAGCCGCGACCGCCAGCTCGCCCACATCGCCGAGGCCGCCCGGCAGATCCGCATCCAGGATCTCAAGCTGGTGCACCACGCCGGCGCCGGACACATCGGCGGTGACTTCTCGGCCATCGACATCCTCGCCACCCTGTACGGCGCGGTGCTCGACATCAGCCCGGACACCGTCGACGACCCGGAACGGGACCGGTTCATCCTGTCCAAGGGACACGTGGCCGGGGCGCTCTACACCACCCTCGCGGCCTTCGGGTTCCTGCCCGTCGAGGAGCTGGCCACGTTCCTGCAGCCGCTGTCCGCCCTGAACGGGCACCCGAACCGCAACAAGGTCAGGGGCGTCGAGGCAAACACCGGCCCACTCGGGCACGGCCTGCCGATCGCCGTCGGGCACGCGCTGTCCGCGAAGCTGGACGTCTCGCGGCGCCGCACCTACGTCCTGACCGGCGACGGGGAACTGCAGGAGGGCAGCAACTGGGAGGCGATGATGGCCGCGTCCCAGTACGAGCTCGACCGGCTCACCGTGATCGTCGACCGCAACCGGCTGCAGCAGGGCGCCACCGTCCGCCAGACCAACGACCTCGACCCGCTCGACGCCAAGGCGGCGGCCTTCGGATTCGCCGTCGTCGAGGTCAACGGACACGACTACGGCGAGCTCTACGATGTGCTGTCTTCGGTGCCGTTCCGCCCTGGCAAGCCGACCTTCGTCATTGCCCACACCCACAAAGGCCACCCCATCTCGTACATGAGCAACAACGTGGCCTGGCACCACCGAGTCCCGTCGGACGCCGAGTTCCAGCAGGCCCTCGACGAACTCGAGTCGGCACGCACCCGCATCAGCTACTGAGGAGAACCACCATGACCGCGGCCGCGCCGTACCACGGTTCCATCGCCGACCAGCCACGATTCGACTGCCGAAACGCGTACGTGAAAGCCCTCGCCGATCTCGCGCAGGAAGACCACCGCATCGTGGGCGTGGTCAACGACTCCGTCGGCTCCAGCAAGCTCGACGCCTTCAAGAAAGCCTTCCCCGATCGCCTCATCAACGTCGGCATCGCCGAGCAGGACATGGTCGGGGTCGCCGCCGGGCTCGCCAACGGCGGTCGCATCCCGTTCGTCTCCGCGGCCTCCTGCTTTCTCACCGCCCGCGCGCTCGAGCAGATCAAGGCCGACGTCGCCTACTCCAACCGCAACGTCAAGCTCTGCGGTATGAGCCCCGGCATGGCGTACGGTGAGCTCGGCCCAACCCACCACTCGATCGAAGACATCGCCTGGCTGCGTGCCATCGACAACATCACCGTCATCGTGCCCGCCGACCCCATCGAGACCGCAGCCGCCATGCGCTGGGCCGCCGCTACCGACGGGCCCGCATTCATTCGAGTCAGCAGGATGAGCGTGCCGGAGGTCTACGCGGCTGACTACGAGTTCGTGCCAGGCCAGGCCATCACACTACGCGAGGGCGATGACGTCACCATCATCAGCAACGGCACCGTACTCTGGCGGGCGCTGGCCGCCGCCGAGCAACTGGCCGAGGAAAACATCAACGCGCGTGTCATCTCGATGCCCACGGTGAAACCCCTCGACGTCGCTGCCGTGCTTGCCGCCGCACGCGAGACCGGCGGCATCGTCACGGCCGAAGAGGGGACTACGGCCGGCGGCCTCGGCGGTGCGGTGGCGGAAACGATCGTCCAGCACCACCCCACGCGCGTCGCCATCCTGGGAGTGCCCGAGTTCGCACCCACCGGCTCGGCCGGCTACCTCCTCGACCGCTACGGCATGTCCCCGGAAGGCATCGCAAGCACAGCCCGATCGCTGACGAAACAGCACTGAGCGAGCCGAATGACCACATCGGCGACGTGGTCATCTGTGCTGACGGCGCCAGCGCCGTGTCGTAGGGTGCGATCATGAACAGCCCAACCGCACCCGAGTTTCCTCCAGCGGAGACGACCTGCTGCGGTGAGGGCGGCGCCTGGTCCGCGAAGGCGGGGGAGCCTTTTGTTGCGAGCTGCGCCACCTGTCCACGATCGGCTACCTATTGGAAGACCTAAGAGCCTGTCTGATAACTGGTCTAGGTGGTTTGTTGGCGGGCTAGTCGTCGGCTCATGATGATGATCATCGCCCAGTGCACCATGGCGGCGTGGTGTTCTGGGCGGTGTTCGTAGTCGCGGACTGTGCGGCGGCATCGAGTGATCCAGGCCAGGGTTCTTTCCACGACCCAGCGGCGATGCAGGACTTGGAAGCCTTTCTGACCGGCGAGTTTGGCGACGATCTGCACGGCGATGCCGAGCTTGTCGGCCCTTGTGATCCAGGTGCCGGTGTAGGCGCTGTCGGCCCAGATGTGCCGCAGCCGGCGCGAGCAGGCGCGTAGGGCGGTGACGAGCCAGTGGGCGGCGACGCGGTCTTGGACGTTGGCGGCGGTGACGGCCACGACCAGGAGCAGTCCGAGGGTGTCTACGATGATGTGTCGTTTGCGGCCGTTGACGTTCTTGCCGGCGTCGTAGCCGCGACTGTGCCGGGTCACGGTCTCGGCGGCGCGTACTGATTGGGAGTCGATGATGGCCGCGGACGGGTCCGGGTCGCGGCCTTCGGTGATGCGGACCTGGGCGCGTAGGGCGTCGTGCAGGGCGGTGAGGGTGCCGTCGGCGGTCCACTTCTGGTGGTAGTGGTAGACGGTTTTCCAGGGTGGGAAGTCGGCGGGCAGGGCGCGCCATTTGGTGCCGTTGTCGCAGGTGTAGCGGATGGCGTCGACGATGTCGCGGCGGGGGTGGATGGGGCGGCGTCCGCCGCGCCGGGTGGGTGCGCCGGCGGGGATGTGAGGGGCGATCAGTGCCCATTCGGTGTCGCTGGTGTCGGAGGGGTAACGGCGCGGCCGGTTGGTGGGCAGGTGCTGGTCGGTGCCGGTGGGCGTGTCGGTGGGGGTGGCTGCGGTGCTGGCGCTGACGGCGAGGTAGAAATTCATGTGCGGGGCTCTTCGGTTGTGTTGCGCAGCTGGTTTGGTCGCCAGTGCATCTACCGAAGAGCCCCGCCTGCTGTCACGACGACACGCCGAGCCTGCGCCCGGGGTCTATGGCCGTCCACGCCCACCAGTTATCAGACAGGCTCTAAGAACCGCTCGGACGGGCGGCCGTATGTGCCAATGAAGCCGTTGAGGGAGCGCGATTCGGGTTAGGCGGCGTCGTTGGCCGGCTAGAGCTCGTCGGCAGCAACGGCACGTCGTAGACCGACATGTCCAGCCGAGCCGTTGGCGGACGACGTGGACTCGGTGCCTCCAGCGCCGATGCTCGAACGCCGTGTCGACGCTGACCTCGACCACAACCTCGGGCTGGACTTGGATGTACGGCAGCGGCTCCGGGCGTTGAAAGTGCCCTGACCAGGACGCCGGCAGCGGCTGCTGCCATGGGCGGTCCACGCCGCCGGTGCGCCGTTGCGGCGACCTGGCCAAGAGGGCCGCCAACTCCCGACGCTGCGCCGGGGTGAGGTTGTGGGTACGCCGACGTAGCTTTTCCGAACCACGAAGTTTGTCTATTCTTTGATCGCGCCCCAGAATCGAGCCGGCGATGCGTCATGTTGAGGTGCCGCGAAACCAGCGCAACAGGCTCTGCTGTCACCGTTGCCGCGGCTGGTTGACCGTGCCCGAGAACACCGCGAGTCGTCGATGGTCTGATGGCCCGCTTGGCGGGGTGTTTCCGCAGGTGGAGAGCCCGTTTTAGCTAGCTCACCGGGTGGGGCGGCGCTGAGGTGAGTGTGTCCCAGGCGGCCATCGCGCAGGTGATGACCGCTTCAAGCTCGGCGCGGGTGGCGCCGTCGCGGGCTTGTATGGAGAGGCCTTGCACCACGGTGGTGTAGTAGCGGGCGATGGTGTCGAGGCTGGCGGGCGGCGCGGTGAGGTCGCCGTCGGTGACGCCGCGGGCGAGCCTGTCCTTGATGGTGGTGTGCTGGTCGCGCCGGCGGTCGGCTAGGAACTCGCGGACCGCGTGGTTTTCCACGGCGCCGGTGGGCGCGGCCAGGATGAGCATGCAGTAGTGCGGCGTGTCCGGGCCGGTGATCTGGTCGGCGGTGGCGCGCAGCATGGCGTGGATCGCGGCGCGTGCGGTCGGCTGTTCGCGAAGCGCGCGCCGGGGCGGCTCGCCCGAGGTTGTGCCATAGAGCGCCATGACCTTGCGGAACAGGTCCTCCTTGCTGCCGAAGCAGGCGTAGATGCTGGCCGAGGCGATTCCCATGGCCTCGGCCAGGTCGTTGAGCGAGGTCCCCTCGTAGCCCCGTTCCCAGAACAGGTCCAGCGCCGTGCGCAGGGCGGTGTCCGGGTCGAAGGTGCGCGGTCTACCGCGAGTAGCCACGTGTATGCATCTCCGTACTTGTTTGCCGTTCGATCAAGTTTACCTTGACCTGCACCGGACGGCCGTGACAGGGTTTGTTGGTCGTTCGATAAATAAAAGGAGAACCGATCGTCATGAGCATTCCCGCAACCATGCGCGCCCTGCAGCAGACGTCACTGAACGGCCCGCAGGACCTGCGCCTGATCACCGACGCGCCGGTACCGAGCCCGGGCCCGGGCGAGGTCCTGATCCGGGTCGCCGCCGCCGGCGTCAACTTCGTCGACATCTCGCAGGCCCGCGGCACGTTCGCTGGCGGCCCCCAGCCGCCGTACCTGGCGGGCATTGAGGGCGCCGGTGAAGTGGTCGCCGTCGGCGAGGCGGTGACCGACCTGGAGCCCGGCGCCCACGTCGTCGGCGTCGGCATCACAGGCGGTGCCTTCGCCGAGTACATGGTGCTGCCCGCGGCCGCAACGATGCCGGTCCCAGCCGGCTGGGCCGACGAGCAGGCGCTCGGCCTGGTGAACTGGCCGACCGCGCTGGCGGCGCTCAAGCCACTGGGCGGCGTAGCCGAAGGGCAGACCGTGCTGATCCACGCCGCGGCCGGCGGGACCGGCCAGGCCGCGGTGAAGATGGCCAAGCACTACGGCGCGACGGTGATCGCCGCGGCCTCGCCCGGCAAGCACGAGGTGGTGCGGGCGCTGGGCGCCGACCACGTCATCGACTCCCACGGCACCGACCTCGCCGCCGAGGTCTTGCAGCTGACCGACGGCGCGGGCGCCGACCTAGTGCTGGAGTCGGTCGGCGGCCCCACCCTCGAGGCCAGCCTGGCCGCGACCAAGCGGGTCACCGGCCGGGTCGTCGTCTATGGTCTGGCCGGCGGCGAAGCCGCGATCACCAACTGGGAACTGGTCTACAAACACCAGATCCACATCATCGGCCTGAACATCGGCACCCTGATCCAAGCCGCACCGCAGATCTTCGGCGAGGTCATGGGTGAGATGTTCAGGCTCCTCGCGGCCGGGGTGCTCGGCCCCGGCCAGCCCACCGCGTATGAGCTGGCCGATGGGCCGAAGGCACTGGCGGAACTGGAAGCGCGGGCCACCGTGGGCAAGCTGGCACTGCTGCCCTGAACGATCGTGACGCCAGACCCGCTCTACGTCTGTCGCGTGCTGTCGCTGATGGTGGGGATGCCCAGACCGATTGGTCCGACTCGTGCGGCGCGGTGATCCAGGTCGCCCAGTTTCGCCTCGGCGGCGTCGAGGCTGACCTGGAGTCCTTGGACCTCACCGAGCCATCCGTGGGTCTGGGCTTCCTGGATGCGTTGTCGATGATCTCGATGAGGCGGCGCCGTTGAGCTGGATCGACGCGCAGCACGGGGCATCGAACACAGACGTGTTCGTGCTGGCAGGGTGCCGTAGGGGCGGCCGCAGGTGCCGAGCTCGAGCTTGCGGAGCTGGAAGTTTCTCTGCACTTGTCAAGTTGATCACGCGTGATTGCTGGCGGAGGTAGGGGTGCTGCCGTGGTTCGCGCGCAGTTCGGGCACCCAGACCGACGGCAACATCCGCTCAAGTAGCTGATGTGCGAAAGGCTGCGGCCTGTGGCCGTGTGCCCGACTTCCCTGCCGGAAATGCGCCGGCAATGGAGGTCGAGTCAGCAGTCCGCTTAGCGGTCTGCGGTCAGGCGGTCGAGCCATTCGCCGAGCAGGTGTTGTTCCGCGTTGCTGAGCGTTGTCTGTTCGGGCAGCAGGGCACGCAGCGCCCGGGCGGCGCCGGCGGGGCCTGAGTCGCGTACGGCGGGTTTGTCGAGGGTGACGGCGGAGATCATCGCTTCGCGCATGGCGGTGAGGAGGGCGGGGTCGCGTCGATCGTCGGGCAGCGACAGCCAGGTGAGCACGGCTCCGCGGGCGGTCGCGTGGATGAGGGAGGCTGCGAGGTCTTCGTCGACGCGCAGCCGGCCGCTGGTGGCGAGGCGGTGGATGCGTCCGAGCAGGATCTTCATGCCGGCTTGGAAGGCGGCCGAGTTCGTGCCGCGCCTGGGCTCGCCGTACATCAGCGCGTACAGCGCGGGATTGGCGAGTCCGAACTCGACGGCGAGGTCCCAGCCCGCGCGCAGGTCCTCAACGGGATCCTGCGGACGGGTGTCGGCGTGTTTGGCCGCGAGGAATGTGGCGTAGCCGTGCTCGGCCACCGCGTCGAGTAGCCCGTCCTTGTCACCGAACAAGCGATAGATCGCCGGGGCTTGTACCCCGGCGGCGGCCGCGACCGCTCGGGTGGTGACCGCCTCACGTCCCTCGTGTGCGAGCAGGTCCGCCGCCGCCTCGACGATCCGCTGCCGGGAAACCTCACGCACCGCGACCTCGACCTCTGCGCCATCGGACCCACCAGTCACTTATCAAAGATAACACAAACCTGATTCCATTGATGTTTTCGGTGATACGCTGCCTATATTATCGCTGGAAACGTCACGGTGGAGGAGTTGCCGACATGTCTGACAAGCTGCGCATCATCGGCCTTGAGGAACACGTGGTCCTACCGGTTCTGCTCGACGCATGGAAGAGGGCCGGAGTGCAGCCGCACCGTTACGGTGACGACCACCCGGTCACGCGACGGCTGCGAGACGTCGGCGATCGACGTCTCGCCGACATGGACGACCAAGGCATCGACGTCGCGGTGCTGTCCCTGGCCTCGCCGGGCGTGCAGAACCTGGCGGCGGCCGACGCCGTGAGCGTCGCACGTGAGGCCAACGACGCGCTCGCCGAGATCGTCGACGCCAACCCGCTGCGGTTCCAGGCATTCGCGGCCATCCCGACCTCCTCGCCCAACTCCGCCGCGGCGGAGTTGGAGCGTGCGGTCACCCGACTCGGCTTCCGCGGCGCGATGCTGTACGGCCGCACCGGCGACAACCTGGCCGACGCGCCAGAGTTCGACGACCTCTACGGAACCGCCGAGCGGCTTCGCGTCCCGCTGCACTTCCACCCCCAGGCCCCGGTGCGGGCGGTCCAAGAGGCGTATTACTCGGGACTGCCCAACGGAGTGGGTCCGGCGCTGGCGACCGCCGGACTGGGCTGGTACTACGACCTCGGCGTGCAGTACCTGCGGATGATCTTCTCCGGGGTGTTCGACCGTCATCCCGAACTCCAGGTGATCGCCGGACACTGGGGCGAGGTCATCCTGTTCTACCTGGATCACGTCGGCGTCCTGCAGGACATGGCCAGGCTGCAGCGGCCGCTGGCCGACTACTTCCACCAGAACTTCTGGGTGGCCGGCAGCGGCACGGTCAGCGAGCGCTACCTACGCTGGACGGCCGAGGTCGTCGGGACCGACCGCATGCTCTATTCGACCGACTACCCGTACACCTTCGGTACACGGCCCGGCGGCTTCCCCTATCTGGACACCAGCGGCGGCATCGCCAGATCCTTCCTCGAGAACGCGCCCTTCACCGAGGAAGAGAAGGCCGCCATCGGATCCGGCAACTGGGAGCGGTTGACCGGCCATATCACAGTCGACCATGGGCGTCACATCGCCCGTCACTAGAAGCCGCCGACTACCACGGCAAGCAACTCCTCAACAGGCGAGCTAGTGCCCCGACACGGGACGTTGATCGGATAATCCGTCCGTTGCGGGTGTGATTCGGGCAGGCAACCACCATCACACGACGGCACCCGTCTCGACCACGAGCGGGTGATCACAGCCTCCAACAAACCCGGTACTTGACAAACGCTGGCGCGAGTTTCTCGACCTGCTCAAGGTGCTACGCGGCCGTTGGCCGGGCGGCGCCCCTCATGACTGAACTGGATCGAAGCCGAGTTCGCCGCCCTGCGCTACTTCACCCTCAACGGCACCGACCACCAAAGCCACGGCGAGCAAGACGCCGCCATCGGCGCCTACATCAAGTGGCGAAACCACCGAGCCAAACCGAAAACCACGTTCGCGCCGAACTCGAAGATCCGCCATCCTGATTACCCGGCCAAGGCCGCGTGACAGGCTAGGTGGGCCCGACTGGCGCGATCCTGCCAAAGTGTTCGATGTGCCAGCAGCTACCCCATGCCTGTAAGGGAGCCCACGCCGATGTCGTCCACAGCGGGCGAGTTCATTACCGAGACGTTGGAGTACGACGGTGGGCGGCAGGTCACCGCCTATGTACCGGCGGCTGCGGCCGAGGCGGTCGTCTTCGCTGGCGACGGGCAATTGATCACCTCGTGGGGAGAGGTTCTGGAGGCTGCCGATCTGCCACCCACGATGATCATCGGTGCGCACCGCGTCGAGGACGAGACGTTGCGGCTGCAGGAGTACTCACCGGGCTGTAGCACGGCCGCGTTCGCCTTCGACCCGCAACGGTTCGCGGCCCACGAGAAGTTCTTCGTCGAGGACGTCCGGCGATGGGCGTCGACCCGCCTGGCCGTCAGGCTGCCAGCCGGCCGAACCGCGGTGTTCGGTGTCTCGGCCGGTGCGGAACTCGCGCTGGCCATGGGGCTGCGCCATCCCGACGTCTACGGCGCTGTCTTGGGCGCCTCGCCCGGGGCAGGGTACCGGCCGCCCGCCGGGCTGCCCGGCCGGCTTCCGCGTACCTACCTCGTCGCCGGCACCGAGGAACCGTTCTTCGTCACCAACGCGAGGCGGTGGGCGGACGCGTTACGCGCGGCGGGTGGGGACGTTGTCATGGCCGAACGGGCCGGCTCGCACGGCGGCGCCTTCTGGAAGCACGAGTTTCCGCTGATGGTGGCGTGGGCGTTCGGACACTGACCTACGCGAGACTCTCATCGACCGATCCACGTGCGCACAGCGCGCAGTCGTCCGGGACATGCCGTCGCGCAGCGTCACCTCGAGCCGGCGGGTCCAGCGGGCGGCCCATGCGGTCGCCGTTGCTCCGGCGTAACTGACCCTGATCCATTGAGAATCGCCAGGTCTATCGTGACGGAAGTCGCTCGATCGGGGTACAACGGAATTGGCCGTACTCCTCGCCCTTGCAGGCGCTCGCGCTGTCGGTGACCCGCAGGCTAAAGGCCTCATCTGGACCGCGTTCCTCGCAGGCTTCATGACTTGACGCCGGAAGCCTGAAGGCCCGCACTGGCGCAGGTCTGAACCGGCACTGAAAGCACGTGACGACGAATCGCATAGTGTTGTGTGGGAGCCCAGGGGCGCGATTCCCCTGGGCTCCCGACCTTAAAGGGTCAGCGCCCAGGAGTCGATGATGCCCGCATTCTGGCTGCTGTTCCGGACTTGCAGGGTCCAGGTCCCGTTACGCATCTCGGTGGACAGATTGACAGGGTAGATCACGTCTATGTCATCGGCGCTGCCACCGTTGTAATCGTGCAGAACGTAGGTGGAGCCATCCGGCGAGACGAGAGTGATTCGTATACTGCCGCTGCTCGGATGGAGGATGCGAACCCCCATCGTCGAGAGCTCCGACGCGTCGCCGGAGCACCCGGAGAGCGTGATTGCCGAGGTCACGGTGGAGTTCGCGGGGATAGGCACGTCGCTGGCGTTGCTAGCGGCGCAAGGCGGTGGCGCGGAGTCGGTCAGGTCCAGCGTCCACGAGTCGATCGTGCCCGAATGCGGATCCAAGGTGTCCTGCACCCGTAGTTTCCAGGTGCCCCCAGCGTACTCGCCGGAAAGGTTGACAGTGTAGGTCCGGACGAGATCGGCGCCGCCGCCCGAACGGTTGTGCAACGGGTAGGCGGTGCCGTCTGGGGCAATCAGCGAGACAATCAGGTCGCTGATGGAAGGGTGGGCGATGTCGACCGCCACCACGGAGCGGGAGCTGGCTTTGGTCGCGCCCGCCCCGTCCAATTCGCAGCCCGAGACAGTGAGCTGCGATTCCACAGTCGACAGATTGCCGATCGCTGTATCGTTGTCAGTGGTGACGGCGCAGGCCGGGTGCTCTGACCCGGTCAGGTCCAGCGTCCACGAGTCGATCGTGCCTTCATACGAAAGGTGTTCTTTGGCGTCCTGTACCCGAAGTTTCCACGTGCCGGTGGGTGCCTCGCCGGAAAGGTTGACGCTGTAGGTCTTGTTGAGATTGGTGCCGCCGCCGGAGAAGATGGATTGTTGCAGCATATAGGCGGTGCCGTCCGGGGCGACCAGCGACACCATGATGTCAACTGTGTAGGGGTGGACGATGCGGACCGCGACCATCGAGCGCACGCCGGCCGTGCCCGCACAGCCCGAGAGGGATATCGACGATTCCACGGCGACCTGGTCGGGGATGGTCACGTCGGCGTCGTTGGTCCCCGTGCACGCCGGCGCGGACCCGCCCAGGTTCAGCGTCCACGAGTCGATCATGCCCGGGTCCGGGTCTCTGACATCCCGGACTCGAAGCCGCCAGGTGCCGTTGGCCACCTTGCCAAAAAGGTTGACGGTGTAGGTCTGGTGGATATTCTTGACGCCGGCGCCCCACTGGTTGTGCAGCGGATAGGTGGTGCCGTCCGGGGCCACCAGCGAGACGGTCAGATCCCAGATCCAGGGGTGGATGATCTGGACCTCGACCGTGGAACTGGAGCTGGCGATCCCCGCACAGCCCGAGATGGTAATCTGGGACTCTACAGTGGACTTATCGGGAACCGCGACGTCCGTGCCGTTGATCTGTGAACATCCTGGCACCGCATTCACGGTGAGGGCGAACGTGGTGACTCGGGTCGCGCCGGACCCGGTTCCGGCGATGGCCACGGTATATGTACCGCTGGCGGTCGAACTGCTCGTGACGATCGTCATCGTTGACACGCCGCCGTCGGAGCCGATCGAAGCCGGGCTGAATACCGCATTGGCGCCCGCGGGCAGGCCCTGGACGGTCAGGTCCACCGTCTGGGCCGTGCCGAAGGTCCGGGTCGACGTGATTGTCGAGGTGACCGAGGAGCCGGCGTCGACCGAGCCGGAGTTCGGCGACGCTGTGAGGTAGAAGTCGTTGTCTGGGCAGGACGGATCGTTGCCGGCCACGTTGACCGAGGTCCAGGCCGCCTGCACCGCCCGGTACTCCGTCGAGCACCGTCCAAACAGGTCGGTCGCGGCGCTGAGGGTGTGGGCGCGCGAGGCATTGGCGGGGTTGTCGGGGTTGACGTATTGAGTGGTCGATGTGAAGTAGATCTCAAGGGCGCGGTACCAGATCTTCTCTGCCTTCGAGCGGCCGATGCCGGTCACCGGGGGCGCGGAACCGCAGATCGGGCTCGTACCGTAAGGCGTCGCGCCGGTGCCTTCGGCCAGGTTGAAGTAGAAGTGGTTGGCCACGCCGGACGAGTAGTGCACATCGAGGTTTTGGGTGGTGGTCGACCAGCAGCTGTGTGAGTGGCCGTCCAGCGACGGGTTGTACATGTACCGCAGCGGTTTGCCGTCGCCGTCGATGTTGATCTTCTCGCCGATCTCGTAGTCGCCCGGGTCGGAGGCGGTGGCGGCATAGAACTCCACCATGTTGCCGAAGATGTCGCTCGATGCCTCGTTGAGCCCACCGGACTCGCCGTAGTAGTTCAGGCCCGTGAGTGCCTCGGTCACACCGTGCGTCATCTCATGTGCGGCAACGTCAAGGGAGACAAGGGGTCTGGCGTTTTCCGGGCCGTCGCCGTAGGTCATCTGCCGGCCGTCCCAGAACGCGTTGGCGTAGCGGTCGCCGTAGTGGACCCGACTGGGGACGCCCTGTCCGTCACCGAAGACGCCGTTGCGCCCGTGGACGTTGAGAAAGTAGTCGAACGTCTTGGCCGCACCGAAGTGGGCGTCGACCGCAGCGCTCTGACGGTCGTTGTTCGCGCCGGTGCCCCACGCGTTGTCGGCGTCGGTGAAGGTGGTACAGGTCGTCGTGCCGTTGTTCATGTCGCATGTGGAGCCGCCGCCGCGTGACGGGTCGATCATCGAGTACAGGCCGCCTGACTCGGTTGTGTCGATCGCGACCGTACCGGCGTAGAGGCTGTCGCCGGTGCCGTGGACCGCCTCGATCTCATCGAATGAGCCGATCAGCGCGCCGGTGTGGGCGTCGGTGATGACGTGCAGCACCGACGGCGTCTGGCCGTCGGTGGCCCACCCTCGCACGACGGTCTCGTACGCTAGGCGGCCGTCGCCTCTGCTCGCGTCGATGAACAGCTCGGCCCGGCCGGTCTCAGTTATGGTGCCCGTGAACGCGGCCTTCGCCGCTTCGGCGGCGGCCGTCGCCTTGATGCTCGCCTTGGTGGACAGTGACAGCGGCCGGTTCAGCCCGACCGACACCCCGCCGTAGCTCCCGTCCGCCTTGGTGTGCACGACGAAGTCGCCGCCGTGGACCCGAAGGCCATGATAGGTCCGCGTGTAGCGCACGTGCTGCGCCCCATCGGGGTCTACTTTGGACCGCCGAAGTTGGTAGGCATCGTCTTTGGCGCTGCGGACGTCGGCACCGTGCGCCGATACGGCTTGCGCCGCACGGTCGACAACCGAGGGTTCCGGCGCCGCAAGGCTTGACGATGCGACAACCGCCACGAACGCGCCGGTGAGCACGGGCACGCAAAGGACTGCAAGGGGTCGTTTCAATGGTCCCTCCCCGGACTCAGAACAGGTATGGCGGCAAGCCTGGGAATCTCCCGCCGACCGGAGAGTTAGGGTAAACCAACGAGTCCCGCGCAGCCCGTTGTGCAACCGAGCTGACGTTCCGTCACGCTTCCACGTCTTGAAGTGGTAGTTCATCGTCGACCACGGCGGAAGGTCGACCGGCAACGCCCGCCATATGCCGCCGTTGTGGTTCCGGTAACAGATCGCGTCCACAATGTCACGTCGAGGATAGGTCACCGGGCGGCCGCCAGGCGCAGTAGCCAGTCTTCGAAGGCGTGTTCGTCGGGGAAGCCGGAGTCGTAGATGCCTAATGGCACAGTCAGATATTCCAACTCTCGGAATAGGCGGACTTCCCAGGCTGTCCAGCAGCGGCACCAGAAGGTGGGAGTCGTGAGTGTTGGCGGCCGAGGCCAGTGCGGTCAACGGCAGGCCGGTCCGCTCGGCCCCGAACATTTCCTTCGGCGGCTTCCACCAGGAGCAGCCAGCCTGGGTCAGGTACAAGATCGCGGGGTGCGGCGAGCAGCAAGGTACCGGCCGTCAGCAGCGGGGGGTCGCGTTACTGCCGCCAACGGCGTAGTGGGGCGGTTGTAGCTTCCAGCCCGAAATCAACGACAACACTGGTCAAGCGGTTCTCGGCACCAGCAGCACTGCCGTCCTGCGGCACCAGCCCTGACCAGTGTTGTCGTTGATTTTTTGCTGTTTACCACCGAGGGGCGCTGAGGGAGCGGGCCAGCCGGGATGCGACGTACCTCGACGAGCGCGAGGACCGACATCGCTGCGGCGCACAGACCCAGTACCACGTGGTCCCACGCGTCGGGCAGCACCGCGGCGAGGGGCGCGACCGCAACGGCGGCCGTTCCCATCGTCGCCTCACCGATGCCCTCGGTATGCGGGCGCAGCCCGTCCGGCACCGCACGGGTCAACAGCGCGCTGGCACCGACTACTCCGGCGTTCCAGCCGAGGCCGGCGAGGACGAGGTGGGCGATCGTCAGCGGCGTTGCGTGGCCGTCGGTGAATACGCCCAAGACACAGGCTCCCAGGGAGACGACGGCGCCGACGAGCACCACGCGTAACGGCCCGTGCCGGTGGGCGAGGCGGCCGGTCAGGGGGCCGGGGCGAACATGGACACGACGTGCAGGGCGACCAGAAAGCCGACGGCGCCGTGCCCGGTGCCGTGCTGGGTGAGGTGGACAGGCGTGATCGTCATGATGCCGACCATGACGAAGTTGGTCCCGGCCAGGGCGCTGAGGGCGACCAGTGTGGTTCGTGTCCGGAGCGCGGCCACCAGTCGTACGCCGCCTCGGGCGTGCCGTACGCCGGAGGTCAGGACGTGCGCGGCCCGGCCGAAGAGTGGTACCCGTGGCGCCGAGCCCCCGGCCAGAAGCAGCGCGGAGCAACTGAACGCGCACAGGGCGACCAGGTACAGGCCGCCGAGCCCGGGCAGTCCCATCGCGCGCGCGGCCGAGTCGCTGGGTCCAAGCAGCAGCGGGCTCGCCACCGCGCCGAACGCGGTGGCGAGGAACACCACGCCGAGGGCGCGTCCCGGGCTGCCTTCGGCCATCGCCTGGGCCGCCGCGTAACGGATCAGGAAGATGGACGAGTTGGCGCTGCCGAGCAGCGTGCTGCCGAGCAGCATCACCGGCAGGCTGCCCCGCTGCGCGGCGAATAGCACGGTCGCGGCGCCGACGGCGCCGATCAGCAGCCCGAGAGCCAGGCCCCGCCCTCGATGACCGAGGCCGGCCTGGTGCGACACCAGGAGCGCGCCCAGGGCCGAGCCGGCCAGGTGCAGGGCCACTGGCAGGCCAGCCACGGACGTCGTTCCGGCCAATTCCGTGGCCAGGAATGCTCCGGCGGTTCCCCCGGCCGCGAGGCCGAGTCCAGCCAACGCCGTGACCGCGGCGAGGAACGCCGGTATCCCCCGCCACGGGTTGTCCGGCTCAAATGTTGCGGTCACAGAACACGCTCCAGTTTCTTGTTCTCCCGGACTTCCGCGATGGAGCGCTGGTCGGTCAGACCCGTACCGGCGAACTTCGTGAACGAGACCGAGACGCGCGGACCACGCTGGATGCGGTGGAACCTGCTCGGGATGATGCCGCCGCTGCTGCGGATGAAGTCGCCCTGGCTGGGCGCCCACAGGTGGAGCACAGGCGCGGTGACCGGGCGTCCCTTCTTGCGCGTGCGAGTCGTCACTTCGCACGTAAGGGTTCAGGCTTGTCAGTGTGCCTGGTTGGGGTCGCTGTGGGCTGGATCGGTTGCTGGGTTGAGGATGTTGGTGGTGAAGTGGCGGCCCCAGTGCGGCCGTCTGCCATCGATGTCGTCGATGTCGTACTCCTCGGCGAGGTCCCAGGACGTCAGCACAGTGCCGGTTCTGCGGTGGACGTCGGGGTCGGTGGCGAGGGCGGCGACGACCCGGCCGATGAAGTGTGGGGTTTCCGAGGCGAGGAAGTTCGGGTCGCGTTTGCCGGCGTCGCGCCAGTTGGCCTCGGTGACGCCGAACCCGTCGAGCATGGCTTCGGAGCGCAGGAAGCCGGGCGTGACGGCGAGGGCGGTGATGCCGTGCGGGCGCAGTTCCTCGGCCTGGGCGAGGGCGAGCCGGTTGACGGCGGTTTTCACCAGGTCGTAGGCGAGGTTGCCGCGATAGTCGGTGCCAACACCGTCGGTGATTTCGATGACGAGACCGCCGGGGTGGTCGAGCATGAGCGGGACGGCGTGCTGGCTGGTGATCAGGTGGGTGAGGACGGCTCGTTCCCACAGGGTGCGGACCTTGTCGAGGTCGAGCTGCCAGAACGGGGTGCCCCACTCGCTGAGCGGGTCGCCACCCCAGACGTCGTTGACGAGCAGGTCGAGGCGGCCGTGGTCGGCACGGACCCGGTCGATGAGGGCGGCCACCTGGTCGGGTCGGGTGTGATCGCAGGGTATGGCGATGCCGGTGCCGCCGGCCTTGGTGACCAGTTCGGCGGTGTCCTCGATGGTTTCCGGCCGGTCCAGGTCGGAGCGGTGCTGCCGGGTGGTGCGGCCGGTGACGTAGACGGTGGCGCCGACTGCGCCGAGTTCGACGGCGATGCCGCGGCCGGCGCCGCGGGTAGCGCCGGCGACCAGAGCGATCCGGCCGGTCAATCGTGGTGTCATGCTGGTGGGTCTTTCTCTCTCGGATGGGTGGTTGGGTCAGAAGCCGAGCGGCTCGTCGACGAGTAGCACGTGCACGCGGCCGGGCTCGGGGTTGCTGTGCAGGATCAGGACCTTGTGGATGTCGCTGCCCATGCCGTACGCCGTGCGGGCGCGGGCGTCTTCCATCGGCAGGCTGTATTCGTGGATGCGCCGCATCGCGGAGTCGAGGTCGGTGACGATCTTCTGGGCGCCGATGATCAGCAGTACGTGTTGGGCGCCGTAGGCCATGGAGGCCAGTTGGCTGCCGCTCGCGGAGGCGATGACCAGGTCGCCGTCTCGGGTCAGGGCATGGGCGCTGCCGACGACCCACTGCGGTGCGGCGCCGAGACGGCGCATCTGGTGCATGTCGGTGGCGGGGTTCATCGCCATCAGTTGCGGGCGGGTCGCCCGGTAGCGGCCGGAGCTGTCGATCTCCTGGGTGAGTCCGATGGCGTCGGCGGTCATCGAGGAGGCGGTAAACACCTCCGCCTCGGGCGGCAGCAGTGCCAGCGCGGCCAGGCGGGCGGCGGCGGCGTCGGACACCCGCCGCACCTCGTAGCCGCGCGTGCGCAGGCCCTCGGCCGCGGTGGCGATGGTGGATTCGTCCGCGACGGCGGCGTAGGTCGGGTTCGGGGCGGTGATGGTCATGCGGTGCTCCTTCGGTGAGGTCGGGACTAGATAGTAAATGGCGGTTCGTTTATTATCTAGTGGTGACGGTAGGACGACCGAGAACGATGAGCGACGAACAGATCCTGGCGGGCGCGGCGCGGGTGATCGCCCGGGTCGGCCCGGCCCGGTTGACCCTGGCCGAGGTGGGCCGGGAGGTTGGGTTGGCGGCGGCGACGTTGACGCAACGGTTCAAGACGAAACGCGGGCTGCTGCTCGCACTCGCCCGCCACGGCGCCGACGCGCTTCCCGGCCGGTTGGCCGCCGCCCGCTCCGCCGACGCCCCGGCCGGTGCGCTGATCGACAGCTTCGTCGCCCTGGCTGGTGGGGTGCGCACCTCGGCGGAGTTCGCCAACCACCTGGCGTTCCTGCTGCTGGACCTGACCGATCCGCAGTTCCAGCAGATCAGCCGCGACTACGCTGACGCGGTGGAACAGGCCATCGCCGAGGTTCTGGCCGCCGCCCACACCGCCGGGGAACTCGCCCACGACGACCTGACCGACCTACCTCGCGCGATCCATGCCGCCTACAACGGGGCAATGGTCACGTGGGGGATGCACGGCCGGGGCAGCCCCGCCGACCAGGTCCGCACCCAGCTCACCATCCTTCTCGAGCCCTATCTCGGGTCTGAGGACTCGCCTCGAAATAGCACACGATGATCCGGGCGGTGTCTTCATCGCGCACCGGGTAGCCCTGGCCGCGTAGTGGGCGCGCAGCCAGTCGGCGAACGTCGTGGCCTGCCGATCGGGGAGCACGTCGATCGGCTGGTGAGTGTCCATGTCAATCAGCACCGTGCCGTAGACATGGCCACGGCGCAGGGCGAAGTCATCAACTCCCACCACCCGCACTGGGGCCTGTGTCGGGTCGGGGATCCGGCGGATGAGCCGCAACAGGGTGCTGCGTGAAACGTACACGCCCAGTCGAGAGGCGAGCCGTGCCGCGGCCCGGCCGGCCATCGCGACACCGAGTGTTTCCAGGGTGCGGGCAAGCAGCAGGCTGCGCCGACCGTAGCGGGAGGTCAGCAGGGGAATCTGCTCGGCGAACCGGCGGGTCGGGCAGGCCTGCTGGGTGCAGACGAACCGGCGTACCCGCAGCTGGATCTCCACGGGCTGGCCGCCGAGGGCCGTGTCGGTGAGCCGGCGCTGGTAACGGCTGTGCACCCGGGTCGCCACCGTGCCGCAGGTCGGGCACGCGACGCCGTCGGCCGTGGCCCGCGCCCCAATCCGTAGGACGGGGTCGATCGGGCCGTGGTCTGGATGCTGTGTCTCGAAGTGCAGGTGGTCGCCGGAGGAGTGGCCGCTGCTGCCGACCTGCCCGATCTCCTGCCCGACGGTGACGGTCTGGCCAACGTGGACGATGGACACGCGGATCATGTGGCGGTACATGGTTACGAGGTTGTTGGCGTGCCGGATCTTCACGTACCAGCCGCAGCCGGGCGTGCTTGGTGATCCGCGCCGGTTGCAGAGTTGTCCGCTGGGATCGGTGTCGCATCGGGCCGTGGTGACCTGGCCGGTGGCGGCGGCCCGGATGGGTGTTCCGGCGGGTGCGGCGAGGTCGACGCCGTCGTGGTCCGGCCGCTCGGGTGTGCGGAAGCCGGACACGATGGGAGCTCGGACCGGCTGCGTCCACGCGGAGGCGTGCAGGCACCCCTCAACGTCGCCCGGCATGGCCGCTCCGGATGCGGTAGCTGCTTGCTGCTGCACCAGGGTGTTGTTTGTAGGTTCCGCGAATTGACGAGCAATCCTGAGCGTGGGGCGTGTCCGTTCCGGGCGATTCGAGCAACGATGTGTTGTGAGATCTTGAGCAATGGGCGGTGGACGGCTGGGCTGTGGTGGCTGTTACTGGGGTTTGCTCAAGATCTTCCGGAATGGGTCAGGTCGATTTGGCGGAGCGCCAGGGCGGTTCGGTCGGACTGGCGGGCGTCTTGTCGCCATCGAGAAGATCGCATCGCACGATGCGCTCAGACCCGGCGGCGGGCCAACCGTACGGGTCGGTACCCCCAGCGCAAGCCCAGGTTGCGCGCGGGTCATTACCGATTCTCACATCCGCTGGCGGTGCGTGGAACACTTGGCGCATGACGTCGAGCGATGTCGATCGGGTCGTGCACGCGGTGCTCCGTCGGCGGCTGCCGTGGCGGACGCGGAACGTCCGCATCGCGGTCGTTCCGCAGGAGCCCGGCCCGGACGTCGGCGCCGGCCTCGTGGTGGTCGGACGCCGGGTGCTCGCCGACCCGAGGATCCGCCGCCGGTTCGGCGCCGGCACCGGCTGGATGGTCAACGGCCCCGACAGCGACGCCAGCCAAGACCTGCGCTACCACCTTCTGGTGCAGCTGACCGGGCCGACGCCGTTCCACTACTGGATCCTGCGGTGGGAAAAGGTCCTGCGCCGGTACCGTCGGCTGCTCCTCGTCATCGATGACACCGGTGCCGGCTGGAGTGCCGCAAACCTATTCTCTGGGCTACGCGGCCACGTCAACCTGCTGCTGAGCTCGACGGCCGATGGGCGGCCGAATGGTGCGGAGGCGGTCGCGGTCGACACGGCCGCCGCCGTGGGCGCGGCCCGTGATGAGGTCGCGGCGCGTCTCGGTTCGCTGGCGCGGGCGGACGCCGAGCGTGTGGCCGAGCTGGCGGTGTTCGTGGCGGGCGACCCGGTGCCGGCCGGGCTGGTGCGCAGCCTGTGGCGGCTGACCGGCGGCCTGGAGCCGGCCACCGCCGACGATCTGGCCCGCCGGGCGGGCGGGCCGGTCACCGTCGACGCCCACGGGCGGGTGACGCTCGATCCGGTCGCCCATGCGGTGCTCCGGCATGACCGTTCGCCCGGGTTCTTCGCCGATCTCGGCGCCGCACTGCTCGACGACGTCGCTGCCCGCCTGCCGCGCGCCCGACCATTGATCGCCATCGGTCCCGACCGCGCCTGGTGGGAACTCGACCCGGCCAACGGCTACCTGTGGGAACACCTTGTGCGACATCTGGTCGCTGCTGGCCGCCCACGGGAAGCCGAACTGCTCGCCGGGGACTTGCGGTGGGTTACCGCCCGGCTGCTGCACACCGACCCCGGCGGGCCGCTGCGCGACTTCGGCGTGGTCGCACCGGCCGCCGCCGATGCCATCACCGGGCACCTGCGCGAGGCCTACCGGCGGGCCGCCGGCCGACTCGACCCGGTGCAGCCGCCGCACCCGCCGGATGCCTTGGCCGGCATCCTGCACAACGTCCTGCGCTACCCCAATGACAGCCGGTACCGCCCGAACCCGTGGCCGGAACAGGTCCGCGCCGTCGAGGCACATTCGCCCGGGCACCGGCTCGTGCCACGCTGGCGGCCCGATGACGATCCGCAAGATGGCCGTACGCTGCTGCCGGGGTCGTTCGGGTTGGACGTCAGCCCGGACGGTCGGGTCCTCGCCGTCGCCGGTGACAGCAAGTTCGTGACGTGCACCGATCTGGCCACCGGCGAGACGGTCGCCATGATGAAGTGCTACTCGAAGTCCCGAGATGTCGTGTTCGGACCCGACGGCACCTGGGTCGCGCTCCGTACCTGGGACAACCACTTTCCCACGCCCGTCGAGGACCCGCCGGAGTCCAGCACGGTACAGGTGTGGACCATCCGCCCGACCGTCAAACGGTTTCAGATCGAAGGCCGGTACCGCTCGCACATCCGGCGCATGGCGGTCAGCCCCGACGGCCGCCTACTCGTGACCTGGCACGACGACACCATGAGGATGTGGGACGCCCGCACCGGTGCGCTGGCGACAGATACGCCGACCGCAGATCCGCAGGCGTGGCAACGCGTCCACGTGCGAAGCGCCGCCAGCCCCGACGGTGCCTGGCGGGCCGAGATCCACGGCGCCGAACTGCGGCTGTGGGACCTGGCGGCCGACCGCCCCGGCCCGGTGACCCGGTCGTATGGCGACCTCCACGGTCTGCGATGGCTGCCCGATGGCATCCTCACCTACGGCTCGTACGGCATCACCGTCTACGACGTCCAGACCGCAACGGAAAGCCGAGAGGAGACCCGTTCGGCGATCAACTCGTAGGAACCGACCCGCTGGTTCCACTTCCACGACGCCGGCGAGCTGCGGTGATCCTTGAGACTGTCCAGGTGCCGTCAGTCGCTGACCAGCTTCCCCGACCGTTCCGCCCGTAGCGGCCCTCCGTGTCGCCGCTTTCTGAAAAATGACCCCCTGGCGATCCGCGGGTTCTAGTGCGCCAGAGGGTCAAAATTTTCGGAGCGTTGACACTCCGCATGTGACGGTGCCGCGGGATGCGGTGGCGAACGTTGACGCCGGGCTCTAGATCATTTCGGTGGCAGCGATTCGATTGGATCGCGGGGACGCCGCGCCGGTGGGATGTTGTGCAGGCGGGCGTATTTGCTGAACGTGTTGCGGGAGACGCCTGCCTCGGCGGCTGCCTGCCGGATGGTCTTGCCGGTGTTGATGTAGTTCTGCTGGAACCATTCGAGCGGGACTGGTGTTCTGCGCGGTCGCAGGGCTGGGATCACGGCGGCTTCGGTGAGCCGGCCGTTGCAGTCGATCGTGGCGGTTCCACAGACCACCGACGGTCCGGGGGAGGGGGCGAGCTGCGGGACCGGCAAGGTCCGGCGCTGGTTGACCGACCCGCCGTGGCGGAGCTCCGGCGCCGTGGGCGGGATGACTGGAGACACGACTCGGGCGGTCACGACGACGACCCCGCTGGATGCAGGAGGTGGTTAAGCGCGCTTGACCACCAGTACGTGAAATCAAGCAGATGTGCTGAAAAGTGTGTCCGAGGCCGGATCGACACCATAACCCCACACGCGTCGGCGGCCGACTGTGAGATCACTTTCGTCCCGCACACCGTTGGCCTGTAGGGTTTTGCCTCCGGCGACGCGTATCGAGTCCCAACGGGGGAATGCGCCTGCTTCGCGCTATTCAGTTCATCTGCCAACTAGTCTACTGGGACATTTGGTCGCGTGAAGTCCCTCATCCGGAGGACGTATCGGGCGATCCTCGTAGGTCGTGGTCGGGGTCACCGCCGAGCAGGGTGCGGGTTGAGTGCAGGTGGGTGCCCTCCAGGGCACGTCAAAGAACTGTAAATGCGCGATGTGGCTGGTAGGCCATGGATCGTAGAAGCCAACTTCCCGCTCACATGCGCCGACAGGAATGCCCCGGCATGCATTGCCGGGGCATTCCTGCGCGCTCCACGGCCCGGAGCGCCACCGTCAGTTTGGAAGTTTCTCGTGGATCATCCCGGATGGTCCCACCCGGTCCCGAGAAGTGCCGCTGACCTGCGGATTCGTTTCGCCGGCATTTCAGCGCATCCAGGGACCGGGCATCTCATTCCATGGGGTTCCCCTACAAGATCCCCGACAAGTAAGCGATCTCGCCAATCGAATTCCATCGCTTGGGTCGCCATCCTTGTTGCTGGACGGCTCGGAGTGTCGCTACACACAGTTACATCCGCGTGGGTTCGAATCCCGGGCGGGTCCCGTACAACATGGGAACGCGGTGCGACCAGCGGCGATCCGACGTTCGTGCTGCTTGACGCTAGCTGGCCGTTGCCGCCACGAGGCGCCTGATCCGGCGTCGCAGCCCGCGCAGGGGTCCTTCCACCTTGTTGCTTGTCGGCGCCAAGAGGAAGGGCCACGCTGTTGTCCTGAATTAGGTGCTAGCGGCGCGGGTGCCCGGCGCTCGGGCTCGGCGGCTGACAATGAGCAGGCCGACGATGAAGACGAGGACGACGACCTGGAAGGCGATTCCTATGGCGTCTTGGAAGCCGCTCTTCAGACCCTGGTAGCCGACGGAGAACCCTATGGTGAGGGAGAGCAGGCCGGCGACCACCAGGAGCACGCCGAGCCAGTTCGGGACGAGGCGGCTCACGACCGCCGCAGCGCCCAAGAGGAGTAAGGCGATACCGAGCAGGACGCGGAAGTAGCTTTGGAGGCCCCACTCGGTCCAGCGAACGGTTTCGGCGTCGGCATAGCGCGTTGTCTTTTCGGTCCCCGATGCGGCGGCCCAGGCGTCTACTGCCTGCTTGAGCGTGACGCCATCCACGGCTTGGAGAACGGCCCAGGTCGCGCTGGTTGCGATGATTGCGCCAGCGGCTAGCAGTGCGAGGTGGGGCGTCTCTGGCCGCAGGGCGCGGCAGAGCACGAGTAAGCCGGAGAAGGCTACGAGCACGAGTACGAACTCTGCGAGGTGAGTAGCGACCCAGGCGTCGCTCGCTGCGTATTCGGTGAAGATTGCCTTGTGATCGTCTTCCGCTCCGGTCGGGTGGAAGATCATTCTCTGGATCGCGTTCACGACGAGGCCCACAAGCAGTAGTGCGCCGCTGAGGGTCAGCGCGCGGTCTGCCGAAGGGTTGCTCGCGCGGGCTTCTTCACGGTTACTACGGCTCATCGCTGGTGTTCCTCTCGCCGTTGTGGCCGGCTTGGCCTCCTTAACCCGGCGCGACGGCGGGCGCGCAGCGGGAGCCCGAGGTATCGGGGTTGCCGCTCTCCGCCAGCCGTTGCGGCGGTGTGTATCGGCGCGAACCGGCGTAATCTAGATCATAGGTCGCTTTGGGTACCGTCTGTGCGCTGAATCCAATTTCGCTGCGGGTCGCCAACGCCCCGCTTTCGATCGGGCTGCGCTCCTGTCTGCAAAAGGCCGGCCAGGACGAGGCGGCGCGCACCGAGCAGGTCGCCCACGGCTGGCTGATCGGAGTCGTCGCGCCGCACCTCCACCTTGCGAAGATCGCGGGGGCCAGGTCGACGCGGGACGGCGGGATTCGCTATGGCCTACCGCGGTCGCGGGGTCGACTCAGCGATGCCCGACCTGAGGCCAGAGTGTCGAGTTCGTCTTGGAGGTGCCGCGACAGCACGGGAAGGTCCGGGCAGCGGTCGGGGTCGGCGACGACGGTGACGGTGAGCGTGCCGGCGTAGGACAGGGCGGCGAACGTGACGGTGACGTTGCCTGGAACGACAGTCACCGCGTTGAGGCCGGTGATGGGTGCGCCGAGGAACGATAGTCGATGCTCGGGGCCGCGCAGGTTGGTGACGAATGTGTTGACCAGTCGCTGGTGGTTGATGAACCAGTGGAACAGGCCCATCCGTGCCAGGGTCCGGAATGCGGGGCCGAGCAGTGCGGTGGAGGCGCCGCGCGGGGCGCTCTTGCGTGCTTGGGTGATCCGGGCGATGGCTTGCAGGCGCTGCAGAGCGTCGCCGCCGGTGGGTAGTTCGACGGGGATGACGCCGACCTGGTTGCCGGTGCCACCGGCCGTCCGTCGAGCGGAGGCGGGAATGGAGACAACCAGCCGTTCGACATGCTCGCTGCGGTGGCGTAGCAAGGCGTGCAGTGCGCCGGTCACCGCGGTGAGCAGGACGTCGTTGACCGTCCCGCCGTACGCGTGGGCGACATCGCGGGCGGCGGCAAGCTCCGTGCTGGCTATGGCCAGGCGGCGGTTTGGTCCGGTCTGCTGGTTCAACGACGAGGCGGGCGCTGGGCCGGTGCGGGCGGGTTGGAGCTCAGCGGCCGCGTGCCGTAGACGTCGCGCGGGCGAACGCAGGGCGGTCAGGCCGCGCAGCCGGCCGCTGGTGGTGTCCGCGAGCAGCTGTCGCCACGTCGGGGCCGGTCTTGGGAAGCCAGGGTTGGGCGCACCGGATCCGCCGTCGAGCAGACTTGACAGTACGGCCAGTCCGGCGATTCCGTCGGCCACGACGTGGTGGAGTACGACGACCAGGCCGGCCTTGCCGTGTGCCAGGTCGGTGACCAGGGTGGCCGACCACAGTGGCCGGTCGGCGGGTAGACGCTTCGTGGCGATGGTCGCGGCGACGGCGAGCAGGGCTTGTTCGTCTCCTGGCGCCGGACATGGAACCCAGTGGACATGGTGGCGGATGCCGAAGCGCGGGTCGTCGACCCAGATCGGTCGTCCACATCCCGGCGGTGTGCGTACCAGGCGCTGCCGCAGGCGGGGGACGCGGCGGATACGGTCGGCGATCGCCGCCCTCACGGCGGACGGCTCCAGCGTGGAAGCGTTGTCCAGGATGAGGATCGCGGCGATCTGCATCGGCGCTGGCCCGACGTCGCAGGCCAGCTGGGTGAGATCATCAGGGCTGATCCGCTCGACCGCCGTGGGTGCGTCCGCGTTCATGGCTGGTCCCTCCAGACGCCGCGGTGCAGCCACGACTCGGGCACCGATCTCATCCGCCGGACACCGACGGATAGCAGCCCGAACGCGCCGCCGGCGGCCAACAGCAACCAGCCGGTGAACCTGCGTGGCGTACGGTCGAAAGTTGGCGCCACCGCCGCGACGTTAACCCTGGCTAAACCCATCACGGCCACGAACGCCAGGAGCGCATCGGTGTGCGGCACCGTGAACGCGTACGCCACATAGAACACCGACGAAGCGTGCGGCGCCCACCGCGCCGCCTCGGTCAGCGGCTCGACGATGCAACGGATGGTCATGGCTTCCACGGTGCGCCGCGGGTCACACCCGCGACCAGGGCTGGAGGTCCTCATCGGCCGGGTATCTGGGCGCTGTTCCGGACCGGCACCTCGCGGCTGACCGGTGGGCGAGGGCTCGAGTACGCGGCGGAGAGGCTGACCATTCGGGAGATCGCGGCGTCCCTAACCTCAGTAAGAACGACGTGAGGGACGCCCCAATCACGAGGGAAGTGTGCGCACGACGCGTCTTACCCCGGCTCGCCGCCTGTCCGGGAGCGGCGGGACTCTCGCCCCTACGGTCAGCGCCGACCCATCGCGCAGGCTGGAGGTAACGGAGGTGGTTTTCGTGACAAAGATGCGTGCACTCGTGGTCTACGAGTCGATGTACGGAAACACGCATGTCTTGGCCGACGCGATCGGCGACGGCTTGGCGGAGCGGTACCAGGTCGCCGTGGTGCCCGTGGATCGGGCCGCCGGGCAGGTGCTGGAGGAGGCCGATCTGCTCGTGGTGGGCGGGCCCACACACGTGCATGGCATGAGCCGCGCCACCACCCGGCAGGCGGCCGTCGTCGACGCGCGCAAGCCGGACAGTGCGCTCACCGTCGCCCCCGACGCCGAAGGCCCGGGCCTGCGTGACTGGCTAGCCGGATTGCCGAAGACTTTGCGGGCGCGGGCGGCTGCCTTCGACACCCGTATCGACATGCCCGCGATCCTCACCGGCCGGGCCGGCAAGGGCATCACCGGCCAGTTGCGCAAGCATGGCATGACGATGGTGGCCGAGCCGCAGAGTTTCTTGGTCACCAAGCAGAACATTCTCGAGCCTGGCGAGGCGGACCGAGCCCGGCAGTGGGGCCGCCGGTTGGCCGGCGCCGGCGGTGATTGAGGTGACAACGGTGCGCAGGCGCACCCTGCTGCGCGGTGGCCTCGCCGCCGGGTGACGCTGGGCGGGCACCGGATGACTGTCATCGACACCGACGGCTTCCGGCCGGCGCCGTGGAGACCGACGCGCCGAACGCGACGGCTGTGTTGCCGCGCACGCCCATGCCGCTGTCCGGCTGGGCGCTACCCTGCCGCAGGCGGCCGAGGCGATCGGCATCACCTCCTGATGAACGGCGAGGAGATCCCCCTCGGCAGTGTTGCCATGGCAGCCGTGGACGGCTACATCATTCCCGGCGTGGCGGAGGACGCGGCAGCTGGCACCGCGACCGTCCTTTGTCGCTCAGTCATCGCCGGTTCGGAAACCAGGCCGCGGACACATCAGGTCCGCACCGGACGGCACCGACTTCCGGGACCAACGGCCCTGAGCGAAGGCGCGCCACCGAGGTCAGATGGAGGTGAGGAACCGACACGAACCGAGGAGTGTTCGTCATGCGCGCTGTTGTCGTTTTCGACTCCATGTTCGGTAACACCCGACAAGTCGCGGAGGCGATCACCGATGGCGTGTCGCTTTACGCCGACACCACCCTGCTGCCTGTCGACGAGGCGGCCGGACGGCTCGACGAGACGCCGGACCTGCTGGTGGTGGGCGGCCCGACGCACGGCCACGGCCTCAGTAACCGCGCCAGCCGCCGTCCGTCGCCCAAGCAGGTAGCGCAGGGCGCCGTCTTCGGTCGCGTCGGGCTACGTGAGTTTCTCGGCCTGGTGTCGCTGCCGGTCGACCACGCCGTCGACGCCGCCACCTTCGACACCCGGTTCGACAAGCCGGCCTGGCTGACCGGTTCCGCGGCAAGGCGGGCGGCGAGGCGCCTGCGCCAGCGGGGTTGCCGCCTGGTGGCCCCGCCGGAGAGCTTCTTCGTCGACACCGCCGCCGGCCCGCCGCACGCCGGCGAGCTAGAGCGGGCCCGCCAGTGGGGCGCTGAGCTAGGCCGGGCACTGGCCGCGCGCCACGTTGCGGCGTGACGAGGAACCGGTCGAGGGAGGACCGCTCGGATGTCGCATCGCGAGGCATTGGATCGTGCTCGCCACTACCAGGAGATGGCTCGCCGCCGGCCCGCGGAGTCGCGGTTCTGGCTCGCCCGTTCGCTCTACTATGGACGGTTGTCGGTCCGGCGTGGGCCCGGCCCTTTGCTCCAGGGCGCGGAAGGCTGACGGCCCTATGCCGCCGGAACCGGAGGCATACCCGAGATGGAGCAAGGGTAGTGACGGGAGGGTCACCATGACGATATTGAAAGGCGGAGTGTCGGCCCGGAACGCCCGGTACGGAATAGTTCCGGGGGCCGAGCCGGCAGCGGCCACCAGGCCCACCGGCGAGCAGCGGATCGAGCAGCGGATCGAGAGCTGCCGAGCGACTACGCTAGGGCGCTGTTCTGCCGGCGGGTCGCCGACGACTACCGGCGCCGGTGGCTTGCCGGGCGCGCCGAGCAGATCAGGTATGTGCGGGACCTGACGCGCGTCGGTGACGCCCGATTCCGGCGCATGAGTCCCACCGAGCAGGAGATCACCGGCAAGTTCCGCTGGGCGCAGTCCGAGAAGGCGCACCGGCTGGGCGCGCCGCGCGCAGCGGTACCGCGGGTTGTCGGCGTCGTACCTTGCCTTCGCCGAGTTTGCGGACGTCGACGCGATGCGCCACACGTTGCCCACCTAACCAGCAGCACCGATCATGAGCAGGTCTGCGTCACATGTCCAGACCCTTCGGGGTCCGGCCGGCTACGAAGACGCCGAGCGCGTCGTCGCCGGTGGTGCCGTCCGCGCGGGCCAGACCGAACGTGCACCGTCTCCGCGGCGCCGTCGTGGTCCACGTCGCGTAGGCAGCGTCGGCCGCCGGCCGCCGGTGCCCCACGGTCTATCAGCCCGTCTCGTCGGGACGATCGCCCCTGCTGCCGGTCCGCCAGCGGGCACATGATGGAGAGTGTGGGCGGCAGTCCCTCCGGACGCCGCCAACCGGTGGTTCGCACCGGGAGGTGTGCGATGAACGAGCGGGAACGACACGAGATCGAACGGGAGGCGCGCCGCGAGCTGTTCGCCCACCCGGAGAGGCGCGGGCGGCATGAGGACATAGTCACCCGGTTCCTCGGCGCCCAGCGGTACGAGCGGGTCAGCCGCGGGCAGCGGTCCGGTGGGTCCGGCGACGATCCCGAACGCGAGGATCAGCACCTGCGGTAGCCCTCTCATGATCAGGGCGTCCCTCATGTTGTCCTAGCGACATGAGGGACGCCCTGATCATGAGAGGTGTGCGGTTAGGTGTAGATGACCGTCACGACGCCGGTGCTGGCGTTGAGGATCAGCGCGCCGTAGTGGAAGTGGTTGTAGGCGCGCACTATCGACCGTTTATGATCCGTCATCCCGCAGGTAGTCCCGTGCGGAGGGCAGCGTCGGCAACACCAGCAGTGCCATCCCGATGCCGCCGTAGATGGCCTGCAGGAAGGACAGTTCAGGCAGGTAGATCAGTTCCAGGGCGATCCAGGTGAGGTGGCCGGCGCCGATCAGGATGGTGGCGCTCCACGCCCCCAGTGGTGCCGGGTGAGGTGTTCGGCGTAGCGCAGCGACGGCCACCGGGGGCGCCGAAGTACGCCGTAGGCGGCCACGAGGGAACCGAGCCCGAACCCGATGCCGAGCACAACCCAGCTGTCGATCAGTGGTATTTCTGCCAACCAGTCCTTCGGCGGCGCTGAGCCAGCGTCGCCGGTCAGGGCGATACCACCGGCTAGCGCAGTGAGGCCGAGGAAAACGAGCAGGCCGACGAGGATGTGGACGGTGGCCGGGCGGTGCCGGCTCAGGGTGGTGGTCGTGGCAGACCTCTGGGCCGCAGGAATCGGCGCGCGAGCAGGATGTACCAGATCCAGAGGACCGACGTTCACGGTGTCGCTGGGCGTCGTGGTGGGCCCCGCCGAGACGCGGGCGACCAGGTCGGGCCGCGCCGGGTCGGGGAGCAGGCGCTGCACCGGGATCCGGCCGCGGGCGAGCAGGGCGAGGCGCAGGTTGAACACGGCGGCGCCGACGCTCATCAGCAGCTGCCGCCCCGACGGGTCAAGCACGGCCAGCTGCCGGGCCCGGTCCACGTACACGTCGATGTCCCGGCCGCGGGTCTGGAACCACCACGGCTGGGTGTTGTGGATCGACGGGGCACGGGTCGCGGCCTCGACGCAGCCCGCGACGGACTCGGCGGCCAGTGGGGGGATGGCCTTGGTCCGGGCGCGCATGGTCAGGCGTCCAGGGTGACGTGCTGGTGGGTGGCGTCCTCCAGGTCGCCCGCCGCGGAGACCAGTAGGCGGTGGCCGAGGTCGGACAGGGCGCGGGCGACGGCGATCTCGTCGCCGATCTCCGGGACGCCTGGTTCGCCCGGGTGGAGTAGGGCTTGGCCGGCGCCGACCAGGTCGTCGCGGATCTCGTCGTACAGCTGCGCCTCCGCGTAGGTTCGGCGGTCGACCTCGCCGATGAGGATCTCCACGGTCCAGCGTTTCATGGCGGGCATTTCGGGGCCTCCTCACGCTGCCACTGCATCTCTAGGGTCGGTCCGGCGCGGGCCGCCGGTTAGGGGCATCGGACCCGGCCGGACGGGCCGCAGGACTCCTGTCCGCGGCCAACGGCGGTGACAGGGTCGGGGTATGACGACGGCGGTCGCGGCACCGCGGGAAACGTCACCGGTGCCGGTACACGCGGTGCCGGTGCCGGGCGTGTACGCGCTACTCGCGACGTCGCCGCACGGCCTGACCGCGGACCAGGTCGCGGACCGGCGGGCCGCGGCCGGGTTCAACGAGCTGCCCAGCGCGGACCGCCGTCGCCTGTGGCCGCGGTTCGCGCGCCAGTTCACGGATCTCTTCGCGGTGGTGCTCGTCGTGGCGTCGGGCATCACGTTCCTCGCGTACGCGCTGCAGAGCCCGCGCGAGGTCGGCACGCTGCAACTGGCCGTGGCGATCCTGTGCGTGGTGCTGCTGAACGCGGTCATCGGGTTCGCGCAGGAGTACTCGGCGGAGCGCACCGCGCAGGCGTTGCAGGCGATGGTGCCGCACTCCTGCCAGGTGGTGCGCGACGGCGAGCGCCGGGAGGTGACGGCCCGGGACCTGGTGCCGGGCGACGTGGTGGTGCTGGCGGCCGGCGACGCGGTGCCGGCGGACCTGCGCCTGGTGGAGGCCCGTGACCTGGCGGTCGACAACGCGCCGCTGACGGGGGAGAGCGAGCCGGTGGGCCGGTCCAGCGAGCCCGCGCCGGCGCGGACGCCGGCCCTGCGGGCGCGGAACTTGGCCTTCATGGGTACGTCGGTGGCGGCCGGCAGCGGCCGGGGCGTCGTGGCCGCGATCGGCGTCGCGACCGAGTTCGGCCGCATCTTCCGGCTGGCCGCGACCGCGCCGCAGCCGGCCACGCCGCTACAGCGCCAGATCGCCGCCATGGCGCGGTGGGTGTCGCTGGTCGCGCTGGTCGTCGGTGCGGCCGTGTTCCTGGTACGGCTGCCCGCCGGCCAGCCGTTGGTGGCGTCCTTCGTCTTCGCGCTCGGCGTGATGGTCGCCCTCGTCCCGGAGGGCCTGCCGGCGACCCTGTCCGTTTCACTGGCTATCGGGGTCCGCCGCATGGCCCGCCGCCGGGCGCTGGTCAAGCGGCTGCTCGCGGTGGAGTCGCTGGGTTCGACGACGGTGATCTGCACCGACAAGACCGGCACCCTCACGAAGGCCGAGATGACCGTCACCCAGGTGTGGGCATCCGGCCGGGCGCATCCGGTGTCCGGGGTGGGGTACGGCCCGGACGGCGAGGTGGCCGACCCCGGGCCGGTCTGGGCGCTGCTCGTGGCGGCCGCGTTGTGCGGCGACGCGAAGCTGGCGCCGGTGCCTGGCGGCGCCGGATGGCGGGTGCTCGGCGACACCACGGAGGGCGCGCTGCTCGTGGCGGCCGGCAAGGGCGGCGTTGATGTGTCCGCGGCGCAGGCGGCGGCGCCGCGGGTGGCGGAGTTCCCGTTCGACCCCACCCGCAAGCTGATGAGCACCGTCCACAGTGTCGACGGCCGGAACGTCTGCTACGTCAAGGGCGCGCCGGGCGCGGTGCTGCGCCGCTGCACGCACGTGGACTGGCAGGGCGCACGCCGGCCGCTCGACGACGGTTTGCGGGACACCGTCGCGGCCGCCGCCGACGCGCTGGCCGCTGACGGGTTGCGTGTGCTCGGCGTGGCGTGGCGGGAGGTGTCCGGCCCGCGCCCGAGCCAGGACGAGGCGGAGGCCGGGCTGACCCTGCTCGGCTTCGCGGGCATGGTTGATCCGCCCCGGCCGGAGGTGGCCGAAGCGGTGCGGCTGTGCCGGCGGGCCGGCATCCGGATCGTCATGGTCAGCGGCGACCACCCGCTCACCGCGGAGGCGGTGGCCCGGCGGGTCGGCATCGTGACCACCGGCACACCAACCGTCGTCACCGGGGATCGGCTGGACACGACCGACGACCCGGGCCTCGACCGACTGCTGTCCACATCGGACGAGCTGCTGTTCTGCCGGGTCAGCCCGGAGCACAAGATGCGAGTGGTGGCCGCCTTCCAGCGGCGCGGTGAGATCGTCGCGGTGACCGGCGACGGGGCCAACGACGCGCCGGCGCTCAAGCACGCCGACATCGGCGTCGCCATGGGCGCCTCCGGCACCGACGTGGCCCGCGAGGCCGCGGTCATGGTGCTGCTAGACGACTCGTTCGCATCCATCGCCGCCGCGGTCACGCTGGGCCGGTCGGTCTACCAGAACATCCGCAAGTTCCTGGTGTACGTCTTCAGCAGCAACGTCGGTGAGCTGGTGCCGTTGCTGATCGCGACGTTCGCCGGGTTCCCGTTCGTACCCCTGCTCGCCGTGCAGGTACTCGCGATCGACCTCGGTTCGGACGTGCTGCCGGCGCTGGCGCTGGGCGCCGAGCCGCCAGAGCCGGACGCGATGGACCGCCCGCCGCGCCCGCGCCGCGAGCGGCTCATGTCGCTCGGCGTCGCGCGCCGGGTCCTCTTCCTCGGCGGTATCCAGGCGGCCGGCGTCACGGCGGCGTTCTTCTGGCACGTCCACGGCGCGGGTATCCCGTACGCCGACCTCACCGCCGACCACCCGGTTTACCGGGAGGCGCTCACGATCACCCAGGCCGGCATCGTGCTCAGCCAGTTCTTCGTCGGGCTCGCGGTGCGCACCGAGCGGCAGAGCCTGTTCACCGTCGGGCTGTTCACCAACAAGGCGCTACTCGGGGCCGGCGCCGTCGGGTTGGCCTTCATGGCCGCCATCAGCTACCTGCCGCCACTGCAGGACGTCTTCCACACCGCGCCACTGGACGCGGCCGACTGGGCGGTCGCGGCCGGCTTCGGCGTCCTACTGCTGGCGCTCGAGGAGGCGCGCAAATGGCTGCTGCGGCACCGTTCCGGGAGGGGGACACCATGAAGGTCATCATCGTGGGCTGCGGGCGGGTCGGTTCCACCCTCGCCGTCCAGCTGGACGTCGAGGGGCACGACGTCTGTGTCGTGGATCGCGTGCCGGCGTCCCGCAGGCTGCTGCCGGCCAACTTCACCGGCGAGTTCCGCACCGGCAACGGGTACAACCGGACCGTGCTGGGCGGCGCGGGCGTCGAGCACGCGGACGCGTTCGTCGCGGTGACCTCCGGCGACAACACCAACGTCGTCGCCGCCCGGGTGGCCCGGGAGTTCTACCGGGTGCCGATCGTCATCGCGCGGATCTACGACCCCCGGCGCGCCCAGATCTACCGGGAGCTCGGCATCCCCACGGTGGCCAGCGTCGCGTGGACCGCCGACCGGATCCACCAGATGCTGGCCCATCGTCATCTGTCCCCGGAGCAGACCTTCGGCAACGGCGAGACGCTGCTGGTCCGCTCCGCGCCGCCCGCCTGGCTGACCGGGCGGCCGCTGGCCGAGCTGGAGGTCGACGGCGAGGTGCGCCTCGTGGAGGTCACCCGCGGTGGCCGGTCCCGGATCCCGACCGCGGCCACCCCGGCCGAACCGGGCGACCTGATCACCTTCGCGGTCGCAAGCCGGGCCCTGCGCCGGCTGCGCGCCGTCCTGGACAGGGAGTTGGGAACATGAAGGCGCTCATCGCCGGTGCCGGCCGGCTGGGTACCCAGATCGCCGCCGCGCTGGTCGCCAGTGGCTACGAGGTGACGGTCGTGGAGCAGGACGACGGCCGGGTCGCCGAGCTGGCCGCCCGGCCGGTAGGGCGGCTCGTGCCCGGTGACGCCTGCGAGCCAACCGTGCTGGAGGAGGCTGGCGCACACGCCGCCGACCTGCTCGTGGCGACCACCGGCGACGACGAGGACAACCTGGTGATCAGCCTGCTGGCCAAGCGCCAGTTCGGGGTGTCCCGGGTGGCGGCGCGGGTCAACGACCCGGAGAACTCCTGGCTGTTCGACCACCGGTGGGGCGTCGACATCGCGGTGCCGGCCGCGGCGCCGCTCCTCTCACTCATCGAGGAGGCCGGCGGGGTAACGGACACGGTGTCGCTGCTACGCCTCGGCAAGGCGAACGTCACCCTGTTCGAGACCGCGATCACCGAGCACTCCCGCACGGTGGGCCGGCGGGTCGGCGACGTCGACCTGCCGGCGGGCACCGTCGTGGCCGCGGTGGTTCGCGACGGCACCCCCATCGTGCCGGACCGGGACACCACGCTGGCGGCCGGCGACGAGGTACTGGTGGTTTCCACCGGCGGCGACGAGCGCGACATCCACGCCCGATTCCAATGAGGCGGTGGTCTTACCCATGATCAAGGCGTCCTTCACGTCGTTCTAGCGACATGAGGGACGCCTTGATCATGTTGTGTGGCGCGCCGGATCACGACGACGGGGCATCTCGCCTTGGCGAGTATCGTGCGCGCCACCGTTCCGAGCAGGTGCGGCGTCTGCGGGCCGTGCTGGTTGGCACCCACCACGAGTAGGCCGGCGTGTGCACTGGCCTCCAGCAGCGTCTGCGCGGGGTTGACGTCGTACAGCGGGGTGCGCTGGACGACCACGGTGGGGTACTTGGCGGCCCAGCCGGCGAGCGCCTCGGCGAGCAGGCGGTCAGCGGTCTCGTGAGCCGTGGTCAGGTCGTACGAGAAGTCGTCGACCTCGCTGATCGCGGCGTCCGGGACGCCCCACCAGACGTGGATCGGCACCAGGGGCACGCCGCGCAGTGCCGCTTCCTCGAAGGCGTACTCGATCGCTGGCTCGTCGTACGGCGTGATGGCGAGGCCGACCAGCACCTTGGCGTCCGGCGCCGGGGGGTGGATGTTCGGCACGATCATCGTCGGGCAGAACGCGTGCGCGGCCACCTGCTCGCACCGGTTCCGGCCGCCGGTGTCCGGGCGGTCGACGACGACGAGGCTGGCGGCGCGCGACTCGACGACAAGTGCCTCGCTGATGTCGACCTGGGTCGTCAGTCCCATGAGCGGGATGCCGGGCCAGGACTCCCGGACGCGACCGGAGATCGCGGGCAGCGACCCAGCGACCGCGCCGATCAGCAGCAACGGGCACCCGCGCAGGGCCGCTTCGCGCGCGGCGATCGACACCGCGGCGGACGACCGGTCGGAGCTGCCGACGCCGACGACGACACGAGGCTCAGGTAGGTGTCGCATGGCGCACCTCCTCATTCCCATCGTGCGCCGCCGAGGATCCGCCGTCAGTGCTGGTTGCCCCGCGTACCCGGGGACGGAATGCCCTATCGGAGCCAGCGGGGCCCGCGCGGCGCACGGCTGAGGGTCGCCCGCTGCCGGGACGGCGTGTGCTGGACGGCGCGGGCCAGCCGCTCTCGCTCACTCGAAGGATGCGTAGCCGGCCTCGGGGTTCGTGGCGGCCCCGCCCACGGCCAGGAGGCCCTGGCCGTGGGCCGACCGGTCTTCCGCGTCAGCGGCGGGCCTTCACGACCGCGTGGATGGTCAGCAGGGCGCCGACGGCGACGATCTGGCCGCCGAGGATGATCCGGTTGACGTCGATCGCCGGGCGCCACCGGACGGTGCCGTCCTTGATGACGAACGCGCCCACCGGTCGGGACGACATCCCGAAGCCGGCGCCGGTGCCGCTGCCCTCGTCGCCGGCCGTACCCGGTCCGGTCCCGCCGCCTCCGCCGCCCCCGCCGGAGATCCGTGCGACCGAGATGACGGTCAGGCCGTCCTGGGTGATCGGCTCCGCCACCACGGACCGCGCCGTCATGCCTTCGCGCACCTTGCCCAGCAGTTCCAGGGTCTTCGTGGCCGTATCGGTCATGGTCGTCCAGCTCCAGGGTCTCTCACATGTCTTCATAGGTCGCGGAATGAGCGCGATGAACCTCCGCCTAAGACCACTTAGTAGCGGCACACCGCGGCAATGCCACCAGTCACGCTCGCAGCCTGGGTGGGCGTCAGGACGAGTACCTCGGCTCGGGTGAGCAGAGCGGCGCGGATCGCCACGTCGACCATCCGGCCGCGCCGCGCCGGCATTGTGCTGCCAGGCGTCTTCGGCGCGGCGCTGGTACCGGGGCTGTGACCAGCCGCCCGGGGCGTTCCGCTCCACCTCGTCGTCGGGGCCGACGACCGTACGTTCCAAGCCGGCGACGGCGCCCCGCGGCACGGCTGTGAGGTCGGCGCCGATGCGGTCGGTGACCACCACGACGTGCGGCGGGTGCCGACGCAGCCAGGTGAGCAGCGGCCCCACGCGGGCCGGGGCGCCGAAGGCGGCCAGGTCAGGTTGGGCGGCGCCGGGCAGGGCGTGGGTCAACCGGAGCTCGCCCTGCGCGGCGAAGACGGCCTGATCGGCGGGGTATCCGGGCAGGCTGGATAGGTATCCGTGGACGGCGGCCACCGTCGCGTCGTCGGCACCGCCGGTGTGCAGCCGCCCCGCCATCGCCCGCCACCGCAGGTGGAAGTGCTCTCCGCCGTCGGCGGCGGGTTCGGGCAGCTCGGGGCCGATACACCGAGGCGGTGGAGTCGATCGGTCGTAGCAGGTCCCGCAGCGCGTTGAGGTCCAACCGGGTCATCGTCGACATCGCCGCCCTCCTCGCCGAGGCGTACGTCCTATCGGACCTCGTCGTCGCGGGCGGGGACAGGGCCGAAAGTCCCCTGCCCATTCTGTTCATCACCCACCACATCGCCCGGGCTGTCCGCTTCGATCCGACTGGCTGGGAGCGGGGCTTTGGTCCCGGGACCGCGGGCGATTGGCCTCTTTCCCGGGTTACCGCGGCGGCGCAGCGTGGACGGAGGATTGGAGGCATTCACCATGAAGGCACTCGTGTACGGAGGCCCGGGCCAGAAGTCGTGGACCGAGGTGCCCGACCCGACCATCACCGACCCGCGCGACGCGATCATCCAGGTGGACACCGTGACCATTTGCGGCACGGACCTGCACATTCTCGGCGGCGACGTCCCAGCCGTCGAGCCGGGCCGCGTCCTCGGCCACGAGGCCGTCGGCACGGTCGTCGATGTCGGCACCGGCGTTACGGCACTGAGCCGCGGCGACCGTGTGCTGGCATCCTGCATCTCCGCCTGTGGCGTGTGCCGCTACTGCCGCGCGGGCAGCTATGGCCAGTGCCGCAACGGCGGCGGCTGGATTCTCGGCCACCTCGTCGACGGCGTCCAGGCGCAGTACGCCCGGCTGCCGTTCGCCGACCTGTCCACCTACCGGCTGGGACAGAACATCACCGACGAGGCGGCGGTCATGCTCGCCGACATCCTGCCCACGTCGTACGAGGTCGGGGTGCTCAACGGCCGGGTCCGGCCGGGGGACACCGTGGTCGTGGTGGGCGTGGGCCCGATCGGGCTCGCCGCGATCCTCACCGCCCGGCTGTACTCGCCGTCGCACATCGTCGCGATCGACAAGGCGGAGAGCCGGCTGCAGGCGGCCAAGCAGTTCGGTGCAGACGTCGCGGTCAAGCCCGACGACGACCCGCTTGAGGTGGTCCAGGCGCTCACCGGTGGGCTCGGCGCGGACGTCGTGATGGAGGCGGTCGGCACGCCGGCGGCCTTCGAATTGTGTACGACGCTGGTGCGACCGGGCGGGCGGGTGGCGAACATCGGCGTGCACGGCAAGCCGGTGACGCTGCACCTCGAGGATCTGTGGATCAAGAATGTCACGATCACGACGGGCCTGGTGGACACGTTCTCCACGCCGGACCTGCTCAGGATGCTCGGTGCCGGCCAGCTCGACGTCGGTCACATGATCACGCACCGGTTCGCTCTCGACGACTTCATGGCGGCTTACGAGGTGTTCGCCAAGCCGGCCGAGACCGGCGCCCTGAAAGTCGTCCTTTCCCGGCGGTGACGCCCACCTGACGTCCGGGCGGACTGGTGCTGTTCCGCCCGTGACGTCGGGCCCCCTGGCCCTGACGCTGGCGCGGCGCCGGATGGGACGGTGGGGGTGAGACAAGGCCGGTAGACATGCGGCAACTACCCGAACAGGGTGAGGCGGACCGAGGGAACTTCCCCGCGCCCACATGCGAGGTTCGACTCCTCGCCCGGCCACCGAGGGACACGCGGACGGCGCTCACACCCGTCCAATGAGGATGATCGCGACGATGAGGCCGTAGATGGCGATGCCCTCGGCAAGCCCGACGATGACCATCGCCCGGCCGAACAGCTCCGGCCGCTCGCTCATCGCGGCCAGCGCCGCGGCGCCGGTGTACGCGACGGCGATCGCCGCGCCGATCGAGGAGCCGGCGACCGCGATGGCCGCAGCCAGCAGCACCATCCCGCTTGATGCCCCGTCGGCTTCCTGAGCGAGCGGGGCGGCGCTCGCGGCGTCCACGGCGAGCAGCCCGGTGACGACCACCGTGAAGGAACTAGGGCGGACAGGGCTCGTCGGCGCCGGCGGCGGTTTCCTCGTCGTCCCGGCCCTCACCCTGCTTGGCGGCTTGCCCATGCCCGCGGCGGTGGGCACCTCACTGCTCGTCATCGCGATGAAGTCGTTTGGCGGCCTTGCCGGCTACCTGACCACCGTCCACATCGACTGGGGTCTCGCCGCCACCGTCACCGCGGCCGCCGTCCTCGGCAGCCTCGCCGGCAGCAGGCTCACCGCACACGTCAGCGAAACCACATTGCGCAAGGCGTTCGGGTGGTTCGTGGTGGCGATGGGCGTATTCGTCTCGCCCAGCAACTCCGCTGGGCCTAGGCCCTGTTCCGGCGGGTCGGAAGCCTCTATTGGGCCGGGCTGCGGCATCGCACGGTGGACGGTGACGGACAGTGCGAGGGAGGCGGGCCATGACGGTGTTGGTGGCGTACGGATCGAACGGTGGATCGACTGCGGAGATCGCGGAGTGGATCGGCGGTGAACTGCGCGACGCCGGGCTGGCGGCCGAGGTCCGGCCGGCGGGCGAAGTTCGCGACGTGACCCGGTACGAAGCCTTTGTCCTGGGCGGGGCGATCTACGCGACGGGGTGGCACGTGGATGCCCGCCGGTTCGGGCACCGGTTCGCGGCGGCGTTGGCTGGCCGTCCAGTGTGGATATTCAGTAGCGGCCCGCTGGACCGGTCGGCGGACGAGACCGAGCTCCCGCCGGTGCCCCAGGTGAAGGTCGCGATGCGGGCCCTTGGCGCGCGGGGCAGCGTGACGTTCGGCGGTCGGCTCAGCGACAGCGGCCGCGGCTGGCTCGGCTTCATCAGCCGGCGGATGGCGCGGCGCGGGTTCGGCGGCGACTTCCGTAACCGGGAGCGGATCGCGGCGTGGGCGCGGCGGATCGCGTCGGAGATCAAGCCAGCCACCGCGGTCGACACGTCGCGTTGAGGGAGACACGTCGCGTTGAGGGACAGGCGAGTGCCATGCGACCCGGGAAATGGTTCGGTGCGGGGCTGATCGGGCTGGGTGGGCTGGTGGCGGCGAACGCGCTGCTCGGCCCGCTGGTCACCGAGGTGATCCGGTACCGGACCTCGGATACGACCCTGAACCAGGTGATCGGCGCGGACGCGGCGGCCCTCGCCGTCGTGGCGCCGCTGTGCGTACTCGTGGGCGTGCTGGCCCTGCGCGGGCATCCGGCCGCGCCGGCCCTGGCGCTCGGCCCCGCCGGCTTCGCGCTCTACATGTTTCCGCAGGTGATCGTCGGGCAGGAGTACCTGCGGCTGCCCGGCAACAACGAGCGGTTCTTCCCGCTCCATCTGGCCGCGTTCGTCCTCGCCGGCGCGCTCTTCGTGGTGGCGTGGCGGGCGGTGGACACCCGCGAGCTGCCGCCGAGCCCGGCCGGCGTCGACAAGCTCGCCGCCGGCGTCCTGGGGCTGATCGCCGCGTTCCTCGTGCTCGGGCTGCACCTGCCCAGCGCCGTGGACGCGCTGCGCGACGACCCGACGCGGGTCGAGTACCGGTCCAGCCCGACCCCGTTCTGGCTGGTGAAGCTGATGGACCTGGGCATCGTGGTGCCGGTGGCGATCGCCGCGGCGGCGGACCTGTGGCGCGGCGCCGCCTGGGTGCGGAAGCCGGCGTACGCGGTCCTGGGCGCCTACACCCTGGTGGGTACGTCGGTCGCCGGCATGGCGATCACCATGTCCGTCAACGACGACCCGGACGCGTCGCTGGCCAACGTGGTCGCGTTCACCGCGTTCGCGCTCGCCTTGGCGGCGCTGGCCGTGCGCCTGTACTGGCCATCGCTGCACCCGCGCGGCGCGGACTCTCCTCATGATCAAGGCGTCCCTCACGTCGTTAGAACGACTTGAGGGACGCCTTGATCATGAGGAGTCACGCCGCCACTGCTCGTACGCGGCGACCGCCGTGGGCAGGGTGGGGAAGATCCGTTCCGGGCCGACGGCGGCGGTGATGCCGAAGGCGTCCAAGTCGTCGCGGAGATCCTGCTTCACCCGGGCCAGCGCGAAGACGATGCCCCGGTCGTCGAGTTCCGCCCGCAGCGCGTCGAGGGCCTCCAGGGCGGTGCTGTCGACCTCGACGTTGGCTTCGGCATTGAGCACGAACCAGCGCACCGGCGCTGGCTGGGAGTCGATGGCGGCCATGGCCCGCCGCCGGAAGTCCTCGGCGTTGGCGAAGAACAGCGGCGAGTCGTAGCGGTACACCACCAGACCCGCGACGGTGGTCGCTTGTGGATAGTCGTCGACGTCGTGCATGCCCGCCAGCCCGGGGACGAAGCCCTGGATCGCGTCGTGCGGGCGGGCGACCCGGTACAGCGTCTCGGCGACCGACAGGCCGATCGCGACCAGGATGCCGTACAGGATGTCGAAGGCCAGCACGCCGGCGAGCGCGGCGACGGCCAGCAGCAGCTCGTTGCGGCGAAACGCCGCCAGCCGGCGGAAGCCGACCACGTCGACTAGGCGCGCCGCGGCGTACACGATGATGGCGCCGAGCGCGGCGGTGGGGAAGCGGCCAGCAGCGGTCCGAGGACCAGGAGCACTGCGACCACGGCCAGCGCCGCCACCAGCGAGTAGACCTGGGTACGGCCACCGGCGGCCGCGGCGAGCGCGGTGCGGCTGGCGCTGCTGCTGATCGGGAAGCCGCGCAGCAGGCCGGCGCCGACGTTGGCGGTGCCGAGCGCCAGCAGTTCCTGGTTGGCGTCCACTGTGTGGCCGCGGGTCGCGAACGATCGGGCGGTCAACACCATGTCGGTGTAGCCGACGACCAGCACGCCGACCGCGGGTAGCAGCAGGTCGGTCAGGTCGCCAAGGGCGGGCAGTGCCGGCGACGGCAGCCCGTCCGGGATGGGGCCGACGACCGCGATGCCGTGCAGCTCCAGGTCGAACGCGGCCACCACGGCGGTGGCCAGCAGCACCGCCAGCAGCGGTCCGGGCAGGCTGGTGAACCGCCACTGCGCCAGGAACAGGAACGCCAGCATGGCGCCCGCGAAGGCCAGCGTGACCGGGTGGATCGCGCCGATGCCGCGCAGGAACGAGAGCACCTGGGCGAAGAACACGTCGCCGGTGACCGGTACCCCGGTGAGCTTGCCGAGCTGCCCGGCCACCATGATGCACGCGACCCCGGCGAGATAGCCGACGAGGATCGGGCGGGACAGCAGGTCGGCGAGGAAGCCCAGGCGGAGGGCGTACGCGATCAGGCAGAGCACCCCGACGGTCAGTGCGAGCGCCGCGGCGAGCGCGGCGTAGCGGGTCGGGTCGCCAGCCGCGAGCGGCGCGACGACCGTCGCAGTCATCAGCGCGGTCGTGGACTCCGGCCCGACCGAGAGCTGGCGCGACGAACCCAGCACCGTGTACAGCACCAGCGGCGCCAGGATCGCCCATAGGCCGGTCACCGGGGGCAGGCCGGCCAGGCTGGCGTACGCCATGACCTGGGGGACCAGGTACGCCGCCACGGTCAGGCCGGCGAGCAGGTCGCCCCGGAGCCACGAGCGCTGGTACCCGCGCAGTGCGGCCAGCCCGGGAAGCAATTTCACCGCAACAGTGTCCCCCGCCCATGATCAGGGCGTCCCTCAAGTCGCTCCAACGACTTGAGGGACGCCCCGATCATGGGGCGACGGTCACGAGTGGTACACGTTGAACAGGGCCTGCTCGGTGTGGCCGGTGGCGTTGGTCGCGACGATGCTGACCTGTGACCTGTGACCTGTGACCTGTGACCTGTGCGAGCAGCGGTCCGTGTTCATGCCCCCGAGTGCAGGCCGAGCCAGCCGGTTCGACGTCATGGCGAGCGCGCAACTGCTGCTGTTCGTCTTCCTGACTTCGCTGACCGGGGCGTCGGCGCTGATCGAGGCGCGCCGCCTGGGGGTGACGCGGCGGATGCTGGCCACCCCAGTCCGGGCCGGCACGATCATCCTCGGCGAGGCGCTCGGCCGGTTCGCCATCTCCATGTTCCAGGGTGTGGTCATCATGGGCGGGTCCGCCCTGATCTTCTGGGTGAGCTGGGGTAACGGGGCGGTGGCCGCGGTTCTGCTGATGGTGTCGTTCGCCCTGCTCGCGAGCGGCGCCGGCCTGCTGATGGGCGCGGTGGCCCGGATCACGGAGCAGGCGGTGGCCGTCGGCCGCGATCGTGCTCCTCGCGGTGGCCGCTTGGCGCCTCCATCGCGTCCTGACGGCCTGATCCCGACCCCATGATCAAGGCGTCCTTCATGCCGTTCTAGCGACATGAAGGACGCCTTGATCATGGGGTCGGTCACTTGGTCAGCTCCCGCGTGCCGTGCAGCGCCTCCGCCGTGGCGGTGCCGGGCCGGTGGTCGAGCCGGTGCTGGTACACCAGGTAGATCAGCGCCGCGGGGAGCATAAAATTGGGCGCCCGCTCGACGACGTCCCAGACCTCAGGGTAGAACTCGCCGGCCGCGGTGACCCGCGACGCCGCGGTCGCGAACCCCCACAGGGCCGCCCATGCGTAGATGACCAGGGCGACGCGGCTGTAGGCCAGCCGGTACAGGGTGCCGTGGCCGACGATGGCGCCGACGAGCATGAGCGTCAGGGCGGCGCTCACCGCGATGTCGAACCAGCCGATGCCCTTGACCCAGCTGGTCGCTGTGTCGGTCGCGACGGTCACGCCGAGCACGTTGTCGAACGTGCCGCGGAAGAGCTGCACGAACGACTCCTTGCCGTCCACGGCCCACATGCCGTGGCCGAAGAACGCCCCGATCACGCCGATCGAGAGCAGCGCGTACAGGATCCGATTGCGTTTCATGATTGCCTCCGGTGACGGGTTTCTCCTCATGAGTTATCTAGGTCCAGCTTGCGTGGGTTGCCGGCTCGGGCGGATGAGGCGGAGTGCCCGTCGTTGACGGGCCGGTCGCCCTGATCCGCGAGGTGCCGGGTGGCCCGTCCTGACTGAGTGACGCCGAACGGCCTGACATGGTCGGCGTTGGACCCGGGAGGGCGTGTCTGATGGCCCTGGTCCAGCGGGCGGGAGCGGCAGAGGCTGGAACCGAAGCCAGCGTCATGAGGAGGCGGCCATGCGAACCCAGACCTTGACCCTGGAGCGCGTCGAGGCTCCTGTTTCAGCTCCCACGACCGCACCGGTGTGCCGGGCAGCGGTCCGGCGCCTCGGCCATGGCTATCGTCGCCCGACCTGGCGTCTGGGCTGCGGCGCCGCCCACCGCGCGCCTGAGCGGAGATGGTTCCGATGATGTACTGGTTCGACCACGGCGCGGGCGGCTGGGGGTACGCCATGATGCTGTTCAACATGCTGATCTTCTGGGGCCTGGTCACCGCGGCCGCGGTTCTGCTGTACCGGGCGCTGCGGCGCGGCGACGACACGGGGCTGGACGCGGCCCGCCGCACGCTCGTTGAGCGGTATGCCCGCGGTGAGATCGACGACGAGGAGTACCGCCGCCGCCTCGACACGTTGGTGCGGCACTGATCCCCAGGGCGGTGTTTCGGTGGACAAGAATGGGAGTGTTGACGATGCAACTCACTGTCAATGACGCCATCGCCACCGCTTTGGTGGCCAGCGGCGTGGGCCTGTACATCGCGGTCCAGCAGGGCGTCCCCCTGGAGTTCGTCACCGGGCCGCGCAGCCTCGCCGCCGTCTTGCTGCTCATCGGGTTCGCCGCGTGCGTCACCGGCGGCAGCCGCCTCGCCGACGAGTCGCTGTCTATTGTAGACGTCGCGCTCGTAAGTGTGTCAGCCGCGCTGGGCACCGTGCTGCTGCTTGGTGTGGTGGTCATGGCCACCGGCAGCGAGTTCCTGCTCGGCGTGTTCCTCACCGCGATGATCGCCCTATGGGCGCTGGCCACGGCCCGGCACGCCCTGGCCAGCCGGCCGCGCCGCACCACATCAGCCCGCCGACGGATCCCACATCCATGATCAAGACGTCCTTGTGGTCGCTAGAACGACGTGGGGACGCCGGTCGTCCGGGCCTCCCGGCGATAGGGCGGTAGCTGGCCGAGTCTGGCCACCGAGCCGTCGTGTCCCAAGAAAGGGGGTGATTATGATGGCGATCAACGAAATCAACGGATCGGACCGTGACAGCGCCTCGCGCGAGCAGGCGATCAAGCGGCTCAAGAAGCGGCGCGACTTCCAGGGGCACCTTCTGGTGTACGCCCTGATGAACGGCGTTCTCGTCGTGATCTGGGCGGTGGTCAACGTGCACGGGTTCTTCTGGCCGATCTTCCCCATCCTCGGCTGGGGTGTTGCCGTGGTACTCAACGCCTGGGACGTGTATCGCATTGACACCCTGTCGGAAGAGCAGATCCGCAAGGAGATGGACCGCCTTCAGCGGCGGGCATAAGGTCCGCGCCTATTAGGCACACCGCGTGGTGGACAGTATCTGTCCACCACGCGGCCACATGGACTTCCGCTACCGGGCCAGTAGCTGGTTCGCCTTGCGGGCCGGCTCGGGAACGAGGCGGGCGTGTGCCACGAGCACCGGACAGTACGCGTGGCGGAGCACCGTCTGAGTCGCCGGCCCGAGCAGCGTCGGGCGGTCCCCCTGACCACCCACGACGACGAGTTGAGCGGCGCGCGACTCCTCGATCAAACCGTCGACGCCTGCCACGACAGGCCCGGGCCGATCGACACCACGGGCGAAGAGCACCGGCGCCGTGGCACGCACGGCCACCTGCACGGACACCGACTCCAATGGTTCCGCCCAGGACCGGGCGAGGCCGCTGCTCCCCAGCACCAGCAGCGACGCTTCGGACGCCGCCCGCAGCAGGACGGGTATCGGCGCTCCGTCGATCACTTCGGCCGTCGCGGCCAGTCCGGGGAACATCGCGCGGGCGTGCGCCGCGGCCCGCTCGACCGTGTTCTCGTCCCGTTCCCGATCGTCGCCCGGTGACCCGAACACCGGCCACGTGAACGCGTGTACCACGCGCAGCCGGCTGCCACTCCACGCCGCCTCACGAGCCGCCAGGCGCAGCGCCGACGCGTCGGCCACCAGATGCTTCATCCCGACCACTACGGAAGCCGTTTCGGTGTCCATGGTTGCCACCTCCCATTACCGATCTAATGCAGCGGCACCACGGCGACCGGGCAACCAGCGAGGTCGATCATCGCCCGCGGCACCAAGCCGCGGACGACCCTGGTCGGCGCGCGGTCACACCGGTCGGCACTGACGACCAGCAGTTGCGCGTCGGCGGAGACCATGGCCAGGGTGGGCACGGCCCGCCGGCCGTAGCGCAGGTACCGGCGGACCGGCACCTCGGGATACTTGTCGTACCAGGCGTCGACCGCGTCGAACGGCGTCCTGTCCGTGTCGGGGACCTTCCATGGCCGCACGTGTACGGCATGCAGGGGCGCGCCGCGCAGGGCCGCCTCCTCGAACGCGAACTCCACCGCCGGTTCGCCGCGCGGGTCACCGTCCACACCGACGACCACCGGTCGCGGCTGCGCGGTTTCCCGGTCGGCGTCGACGGGCCGGTGCACGATCACCGGGCAGGCGGACTGGTACACGACGCGGGTCGTCACGGGGCCGGCCGGTAGCGCTGGGAAGCTTAGGTCCCGATGGTGACCGAGGACGAGCAGGCAGGCGTCCTGTGACCAGGTCGCGAGCACGTCGGCCGGGTCGCCGGTCGCCAGCGCGGTGCTGACCGCGAGTCCGGGATGTTCGGCGAGGGCCCGGGTGGCGGCGACCTGCAGCAGACCGCCGTCCGCACCCGCGTCACCGGGTACGTGCACGACCACCAGCGGACTGGGGCGGGCCGCGGCCTCCTCGGCGGCCAGGTCCACCGCTCTCAGGGCGCTCTCGGATCCGTCGACACCCACGAGGACCGGACCTACAGGCTCCGCGTACATGGCACGCCTCCTAGCTCGCCTCCCAGACTCGTCTTTCGGGGTCGTGGCGGGTAGGGGCATAGGACCCACCGCCCCGGGACGGGGCCATGCCGGCTGCCATGATCAAGGCGTCCCTCACGTCGTTAGGACGACTTGAGGGACGCCTTGATCATGGGGTTAGTGTGTCCGCAGGCCGTGGGCCTGGAACTGGGCGCGCACCGCTCGACCATCTCAGGCGCGGGCGGCGCCAGCCGGTGGAACGGCAGGATCTCCACCCGTTCGACCGTGGACAGCGTCGCCGCGAACGGGGCCACGGCGTCCACGTTGGACTCCGCGTCGGTGAGCCCAGGCACCAGCACGAACCGGATCCACATCCGGTCGCCCCGCGCGGACAGCCGCCGCGCGAAGCGCAGCGTGGGCGCCAACTCGCCGCCGGTGACTTCCCGGTACGTGGCCGGGTCGCCGGACTTGATGTCGAGCAGGACGAGGTCGACGGCGTCGAGCAGGGCGTCGCTGGCGCGGTCACCGAGGTTGCCGGAGGTGTCCAGCGCGGTGTGCAGCCCGGCCTGTTTCGCCCGGTGCAGCAGGGCCTCGGCGAAGGCCGGCTGCAGCAGCGGCTCGCCGCCGCTGACGGTCAGGCCGCCGCCGGCCACTCTTATGAACCGGGTGTACCCCGCGACGAGCTTCCAGAGGTCGTCCAGGGAGGTGCGCTGAGCGGGCCGGATCCGCCAGGTGTCCGGGTTCTGGCAGTAGCGGCAACGCAACGGGCAACCGGCGAGGAACACCACGAACCGGGTGCCGGGGCCGTCCACTCCGGTGGAGATGTCCCAGGAGTGGACGGCCCCGGCGGTGATCGTGGTGCGGGGCGTCGTAACAGCGATCCGTGGAAGGTTCGGGAGACCACGTCCTGCTGCTGCTCGGGGGTGAGGCGTACGAAGTTGACCGCGTACCCCGACACCCGGATGGTCAGCTGCGGGTAGCGCTCCGGATGTGCCATCGCGTCCCGTAGCGTGTCCCGGTCGAGCACGTTGACGTTCATGTGGAAGCCGCCCGCGTCGGCGTAGCCATCCAGCACGCCGACCACGTTGGCGACCTGCTCCTCGCGGGTGCGGCCCAGGCTGCCCGGGGTGATCGTGCTGGTCAGGGAGATGCCGAGGTCCGGGTGACCAGCGTACGGCCGCCGGCGGTCATCCCGCCCAGCGCCTCGGTCACCCAGGTCGGGTCGCCGGAGAACAGTTGGTCGTACTCGGGCGTGCGCAGAAACCGGATGATCCGCAGCTTGATGACGAAGTCGTCCACCAGCTCCTGGGCGTCCTGTTCGGACAGTCGTCCCTCGGCGAGGTCGCGTGCGAAGTAGACGTCGAGGAAGGTCGCGGTGCGGCCCAGCGACATCGCGGCACCGTTCTGCTCCTTGGTGGCCGCGAGGTACGCGAAGTACAGCCACTGGACCGCCTCGCGAGCGGTGGTCGCCGGGCCGGAGATGTCGTACCCGTAGGCCGCGGCCATCCGCTTCAGCTCGCGCAGCGCCCTCACCTGCTCCGCCAGCTCCTCCCGGTCGCGGATGACCGTCGGGGCCGAGGGGTAGGCATCCAGGCGGGCACGGTCGTTCTGGCGGGCGGCGATCAACCGGTCCACACCGTACAGCGGCACCCGGCGATAGTCGCCGATGATGCGGCCGCGGCCGTAGGCGTCGGGTAGGCCGGTGATGATGTTCGACCGCCGGGCCGCGCGCACCGCCTCCGGGTACGCGTCGAAAACGCCGTCGTTGTGGGTCTTCCGGTGCCGCGTGAAGGTCTCCTTGACGCCAGGGTCCAATGTGTACCCGTAGGCGGTGAGCGCGCTCTCCACCATGCGCACGCCGCCGGCGGGCACGATGGCGCGGCGTAGCGGGGCGTCGGTCTGCAGCCCGACGATCAGCTCGCGCTCCCGGTCGATGTATCCGGGCCGGTGCGACGTGATGGTCGACGGCGTCGCGGTGTCCACATCGTGCACCCCGCGCCGCCGTTCCTCGGCGAAGAGCGGGTCCAGCCCGTCCCACAGCGCTCGAGTGCGGTCGGTCGGACCGCTCAGGAAGCTTGCGTCCCCCTCGTAGGGCGTGTAGTTGTGCCGGATGTATCCGCCACGTCGATCCGCTGCCGCCAGTCGGCCTCCGCGAGGCCGCGCCACGCTTGCGTCATCGTCGTCCCTCCCGCCTCCCGGTCTCCCTGTCCACTTCGATCCTCCCGGTCCAGTGCGGGACCCCCAGGGACGGAGGTTCCGAATGACCAGGCCCTGTGGGTCTTCCGCCGACCCCCATGATCAAGGCGTCCTTCAAGCCGTTCTAACGACTTGAAGGACGCCTTGATCATGGGGTCACGGGCGCGCGGGCGGGGCCGTCAGGACGACGGTGGGGGACCAAAGACCCTGGAGCGGCGGAGGCGCCGCCGGGAGGGTCGAAGGTGGTGGCCCGTTCCGTGGGCCAAACGACTCGGAGGTCATCATGAAGGCCAACGTCGGGAACCGTCTCGTCCTGGAGGGCACGCACGTCGGCGACCCGCGCCGCGTCGGGATTGTCATCGAGCTTCGGAACGACGGCGGTGAGCCCCCGTACCTCGTGCGCTGGCTGGACACCGGCCGCGAGTCGTTGGTCTTCCCCGGCCCGGACGCGCGCGTCGAGGAACCCACGACCAGCCGGCAAGCACCACGAGCCTCCTAGATGGGAGGTGTTGGCACGTCATGGCCGAGGTAACGCTGACCGAGGTGACCCAAGGAGTTCCCCGTCGGGTGAGCCGCTGGTGAACGCCGTCCGGCATGACCGGGCGGCGCCGCGCGGCCTGGTCGACCGCCGGAGAACCCGCGGACGAAGGGGACCGGATGCCCGCCGCAACAGTGGACCAACCACTCGTGGACAAGCTTGTCGCTACGCCGGCCGGCATCCGCCGGAGGTGGTCGCGGAGGCCGTGGCTGCGGCATACCGCCGTTACGCCGGCGCCCCGGTGACGGCGTTCGTGCCGGTGCTGGTCGAACGGGACGTACGGCGGGTGCTCGACTCGTCCTTCGCAGACCCATCCTGACCACGGGGTGCGGCACGGCCGCTTCGCGGGGGATGTGAGGGACCTTTGGCGCCGGAGGGTAGATCGGCGCGCAGGGGACCAAGGATCCTGAGAACGCTGACTGGCCGCGTGAGTCTGGGGTCAACAGCACGCGGACGATGTGGTGGCGCGGATCCCGCCTGTGGGGCGGCGAGACGCAGACGGCGAGGCGCACGATCGGCCTCGACGAGGCGGTCAGCGGTGACCGGGGGTACATGCTGACGCCGAACTGATCTCGGTCAAGCCAGTGATGGATGGATGTGCGAGCCTCATCCACCCATCACTATGCCGCCAGGAAACTTGAGTAGGTGGTAGGCGACGAAGACTGGCCACACCAGAGCCATGAGAATGCCGAGGACGACGGACCAGAAGCCGTCGGCCTGCTGGATGTAGTACACCATGGCGCCGATCAGTCCCAGACCGTAGACGGCGCTTCCGCCACCGCGGCCGGGCCTCGCGCATCGGTACTTTTCTTCCATAGCTTCAAGGCTGGCCGCGCCCGCCGTTCCCGCCGAGGGCCCTCGGTCCCTCCACGGGAGGCGGACGACCTAGGCGCAACCCCATGATCAAGGGGTCCTTCAAGTCGCTCTACGACTTGAAGGACCCCTTGATCATGGGAAGGGGCGGGTGGCCAAGCCGGAGGGGTCGGTGGACTCTGGCGCCGGCGCCGCCGTGGCGCGAGCCTGGGGTGGTGTCAGGCGTCGTGCTGGTGGTTGAGGACGACCGGGAGCTGCGTGAGGTGGTCCGGCGTTACCTAGAGCGGGCCGGGCACCGCGTGCACACCACCGGTTCCGGTGCCGAGGCGCTGCGGCTGCTCGCGGGCGACTCGGTGGAGCTGGTCGTGCTCGACCTCGGCCTGCCGGACATCGATGGCCTCGACGTGCTCGCGGCGGCTCGGGAGAGCCGGCCGGTGCCGGTCGTGGTCCTCACCGCCCGCAGCACCGTGGAGGACCGCATCGATGGGCTGCGCCGCGGCGCCGACGACTACGTCACCAAGCCGTTCAGCCCGACCGAATTGGTGTTGCGGGTCGATGCGGTCCTGCACCGCACCCGCGGCGCGCCGGTCGCCGCGCCGGTGGTGACGTTCGGCGGCGGCCGGCTGCGGCTGGACGAGGAACGGCACGAGGCGGTCCTCGACGGAGTGCGGCTGGACCTCACGCCGACCGAATGGGGGTTGCTGACCGCGCTGGCCGTCACCCCGGGTCGGGTGTACTCCCGCTACGAGCTGATCAACCAGGTCCGTGGGTACGAGTTTCCCGGCTACGAGCGCACGGTCGACTCACACGTGAAGAACCTCCGGCGCAAGCTGGGGCCCGCGGCCACCAGCCTGGTGGAGACGGTGCTGGGTGTGGGGTACCGGTTGGGGTGGTCCCGTGATCGCTGAGTGGGCGCACCTGACCAGCCCGCTGGGCCGGCGGCTGCTCTTCGCGTTCGTCCTGGTCGCAATGTCCTCCGTGGTCGTGCTGACGGTGGCGGCCCTGGTGGCCACGGACCGGGGGCTGGCCAGCGCGCGGCAGGAGGAGCGCCAGCGGACGGCCGATCGGGTGTCGGCGGCCGCCGGCGTGGCGTACCGCGAGGCGGGCGGCTGGGCGGCGGCGGACCTCGGTCCGGCGTCGGCACTGGCCGACGCGGCGGGCGCCCGGCTGGCCGTCCGCGACCGGACCGGCACGATGGTGTGGCCGGGCCGCGGCATGGGCCCGGGCATGGCGGGAATGCACGGCGGCGTGGTCGTGGAGGCCGCAGTCACCATCGCGGGGGAGCGGGTCGGCGGCGTGCTCCTGACCTTCACCGGCGACCCGGCCGACGGCCGTGCCGTGGCCTGGTCGTGGGTGGCGGGCGCCGCGGTGGTCGCGCTCGCCGTCGCGCTGCCCGTCAGCGCGTACGTCGGCCGCCGGCTCACCCGGCCCCTGGTGGCGCTGGCGGCGGCGGCCCGTCGGTTCGCCGCGGGCGACCGTTCGGCCCGGGCGCGGCTCGCCGCGCCGGGCGAGCTCGGCGAGGTCGCGCGGGCCTTCGACAGCATGGCGGACGAGGTGGTGCGGGCCGAGACGGTACGCCGCCGGCTCGCCGCGGACGTCGCCCACGAGCTGCGTACCCCGCTCGCGGCCCTGCAAGCCGGCCTGGAGGAGCTGCGCGACGGCCTGCGTGCGCCGGACGCGATCCGGCTGGCTGAGCTACACGACCAGTCCTTGCGCCTCGGCCGGGTGGTGACCGACCTGGCCGACCTGGCGGCCGCCGAGGCGGCGGCGGTATCACTACGGATGGTCCGTGCCGACCTGGCGGACATCGCGCGCGCCGCGCTCGCCGCCGAGCGGCCCCACCTGGACGCCGTCGGCGTCGCGGTCGGCGCCGACCTCGAACGGCCGGTTTCCGTGCGGGCGGACCCGGACCGGCTGCACCAAGCGATCACCAACCTACTGGCGAACGCCGCCCGCTACTGCCGGCCCGGCGACGCGGTTGACTTGGCGGTGCGTGCCGAGAGCGGCGGCGCCGTGCGTGGCGGCGGCGCGGTTGGCGGCGGCGCCGCTGGTGGCAGTGCCGTGCTCACGGTGGCGGACACCGGGCCGGGCATTCCGGCCGACGAGCTGCCGCACGCGTTCGACCGGATGTGGCGCGGCCGCGCCGCCCGCGCGGTGACCGGCACGGGAATCGGCCTGGCCGTGGTCCGTGAGCTGGTTGCCGCGCATGGCGGCACCGTCGATCTGGACTCCCCGACGGGCGGCGGCCTCACTGTCACCATCCGTCTCCCACTCGCCGCCCGCCATCCATGACCAAGGCGTCCTCGATCAAGGAAAGTCACGCCGATCAAGGGCTCGGGCACCTGGATCCGAGATCAAACCATGTGCCCGAGCCCTGAGACGAAACTCGGCTCAGCCACGTGTGCGGCAGCGTCCCGGCGAAGCCGGGACTCTTGGGGTTGTGTGGGCGTGCTGGGTCGGCTTGCCGGCCGGGCTCGGTTGCCGGCAAGCTATGAGGTGGTGGGAGGGGCGACCACGTCGCCGACCCTCACGGGTACGGCTTTCGCCGTCGAGAACGGTTTGTCGGCGTCCTTCCCACCCTCGTATCGGGGGTGGTGGGGCTGGTCAGGTGGGGGTGGGCTCCCGGGCGGGCTCGGTGACGGCATCAATGTCCGGGTCGATGTCCACGAACGTGATCTTGCGGCCGGTGAGGGCCTCCAGACGGGCGATCAGGTTCCGCTTGTGGGTCTCGGTGTCCACACGGCGGGTGTAGAAGTCGGCCCCGAGGTCCTGGTAAGGCCGGCCGGTCGACAACACCGACCAGATGATCTTGATGAGGGTGTGCGCGGTCGCGAACGCGGCCTTCTTCGCCGCCGCCCTGTTCTTCTTCCCACCGAACCGGCGATGCAGCCGGTGGTAGCGGGCCCCGACCCGGGTGGCGGTCTTCGCCGCGGTGAACGCACAGTTTTGCAGCAGCCCGGCCAGGTGCGGGTTGCCTTTACGGTGCCCGGCGCGGCGACGCCGGCCGGCGGACTCGTTGTTACCCGGGGCCAGCCCGGCCCAGGCCGCCAAATGTTTCGCCGACGGGAACCGGGTCATGTCGGTGCCGATCTCCCCGATCACCGCGGTGGCCACCCGTTCCCCGATACCCGGGATGCTGGTCAACAGTTCGATCTGGACCCGGAACGGGGCCGCCACACCGCCCGCGTCGACACCGTCGGCGAGACGGCCGATCTTCTCGGACCCGATCTTGGCGATCATGCCTTCCAACTGCTCGATGCGTTCCAGGTGCACGGCCACCATCTGCCCGTGATGGTCGCTGAACCGACCTTCCAGAGCCAACCGCAGATCATCGATCTTGTTACGCAGCACCCCACGCGCCATCTGCGCCAGGGCCACCGGATCACGCTGCCCATCCGCCAAAGCCTTCAGCATCACCCGACCCGAAACCCCGAACGAGTCCGAAGCCACGTTGTCCAGCTTGATCCCACCCGCCTCCAGGACCTTCAACAACCGCTGCTTCTCCCTGGCCGCCTCCTGGACCAACTTCGTCAAATACCGGGTCCAGTCCCGCAACACACGCACCCGCTCCGGAGGCAGGAAACTACCCCGCAACAACCCGATCTCCATCAACCGGGCCAGCCACTGCGAATCCTTCACATCGGTCTTACGCCCCGGCACCGCCTTGACATGCGCGGCGTTGACCACCTCGATCACCACGTCCGGGCCACCGACCTCCCGCAACGCCGTCCACACCGGCCACCAATACGCCCCGGTCGACTCCATCGCCACATGCGTGACCCGCACATCGCCCAACAACCAGCGAGCCATCACCAGCAAATCCCGATAGAACGTCCGGAATCTGCGAGTGACCTCCCGACGGCCACCAGAGGCGTCCGGCACCCGGGCCGTCACCGTCACCTGCTTCTTGTGCACATCAATCCCACCCGCGAACGGGTACAAAACCTCCAAGCCACCGTCCCCTTCCCCGACAACACGCCAACACACAGGCGGCGCCGCTCACGAAGTCCGTCACGAACTCATGACACTGAGACACGTGCACCGGGGCAACAACCTGGGATACCAGGGACAGACTCCAGCACCATTCTTGATCACAGGCACCCACAGCGGCGCCAAGGACAACCAGCGACAGCGAGCGACGCCACCACGAGTTTCACTCACCTACGGGCGGCCCGAAGGGCCAGGGCTTCTTGATCG
>JBBEWH010000198.1:0-45564 GCA_037414955.1 Actinomycetes bacterium KLBMP 9797 | reverse complement strand
CGACTGGAGGGACGCCCTGATCATGGGCGGGGCGCCGGGGTGCGGCCGCGCACGAGGCGGCCGACCTCGGCGCGCAGGTGAACGAACGCGGGCAGTTCCCGGGTGGCGATCTGCTCGCGCGGGCTCGGCAGGTCGACCGGCAGGTCCGCCCGCACGCTGCCCGGCGCCGGCCCGAGCACCACGACCCGGTCACCGACGTAGACACTCTCGTCGATGTCGTGGGTCACCAGCAGGATCGTCATGGCATGGTCCCCGCGCACCCGCAGCAACAGATCTTCGAGGTCCTCGCGGGTCTGGGCGTCGACCGACCCGAACGGCTCGTCCATCAAGAGCAACGCCGGCCGGTACGCCAGCGCCCGGGCGATCGCCACCCGCTGCTGCATGCCGCCGGAGAGCTGCCACGGGTGCTTGGCCGCGACCGCCGCAAGCCCCACAGACTCCAGCGCCACCACCGCTGCCGCCCGCCGCCCGGCCCGCGCCATCCCGCGCCGGCGCAGCGGTAGCGCCACGTTGTCGCGTACTGTCAGCCACGGGTACAGCGAGCGGCTGTAGTCCTGGAACACGACGGCGAGGTTGTCCGGCACGCCCTCGACGGTCTGCCCGCCCAGTGCGATCGACCCGTCCGTAGGCCGTTGCAGCCCGGCGATGCAGCGCAGGAGCGTCGACTTGCCACAGCCGGAGGGCCCGACGATGCTCACCAGCTCGCCAGCCGCCACCCGCAGGTCCACGCCGCGGATCGCGACGTGCCCGTCCGAGTAGGTGTGGCTCAGTCCCCGCACCTCCAGCACCCATCGAGCATCCCCCATGATCAGGGCGTCCTTCAAGTTGTTCTAACGACTTGAAGGACGCCCTGATCATGGGGTTAGGCGGTGCCGAGGCCCTTGTAGTGGCGCAGGCTGAAGGACCAGAGGCGGCGGGACGCCAGGTAGGCGAGCAGGCCGACCACCGGCGCACCGATCGCCAGCCACGACGGTACGGCGAGCGTGTCGACGTGATCGGTGAGCACGGCGGCCGGGAGGTACGCGACGAACGCCAGTGGCAGCACGAACGTCAACACGTCGCGCACCAGGCCGGGCAGGATGTGCAGCGGGTAGTTGCCGAACGCGGTCATCATCTCGTCGAGCCACATCGACCAGTACGAGGTGGCCGGCGCGTGCATCGCGGCGCTGGAGATGGTGGTCGCGATCGCGGCCTCCATGAGCATGCCGCCGGCGAGGGCCGCCAGCAGGTAGCCGATCCGAGCCGGCGTCCAGTGGACGTCGACCACCCACAGCGCCCCGACGAAGAGGCTGATCGCCACCAGCAGGTCGCCGAGGGCGTTGACGGGGAAGAACGCGAGCTGCATCTGCCGGTACACGGGCATCGGGCGCAGCAGGTACGCGTCGAGCTGGCCCATCTGCACGAGGACGTGCAGCCAGGTGGCCCGGCCCAGAATCAGCACGTACAGGCCGTGACTGAGCAGCCGCATGCTGGCCATCAGCAGCACGTCGCTGGTGGCCCAGCCGCCCATGCCGGGGAAGCGCGTCAGCAGCACGGTGGCGAACACGATCACGGAGATCTGCCAGATCGCGCCGATGCCGATGCCCATCAGGAAATCGGCCCGGTACTCCATCCGCGACCTCAGGTTCAGCATGGTGATCCGCCAGATGAGACGCACGCTCAACCCCCTTGCACGGTCACGACGTTGGCCGCCTTGCGCCACAGCAGCCGGTTGCCGAGCGCCAGCAGCACGCACCACAGCACCTGGATCGCGACCAGCCGCGGCGCGTCCGACACCGGCAGGCGTCCGATGTAGAGCGACAGCGGGATGTCCAGTGTGTACCGGAACGGCAGCAGCGAGCTGGCGGTGAGGAACCAGTCCGGGAAGAACCACAGCGGCGCGATCGCCCCGGACAGCAGGTTCTGCAGGAACCGCACGATCATCAGCGCGGCGTTGTTCTGCAACGTCCAGAAGGACAGCAGATCGACGGTGAGCAGCAACTGGTACACGATGATTTGTCCACAGAGGAGGGTGACGGCGAAGACGGCGGCCGCGCCCGGCGAGGCCGCCGGCGTCACGACGCTGGCGGCGAGGCAGATCGCGTACCCGGCCAGCACCCACACGAATCCGTACGCCTGCTCGCCCACGGCACGCACCAGGTAGTACCGCCGGGGCGGCAGCGGCCGCAGGAACCAGTAGAGGATCGTGCCCTGCTGGATATGCTGGAGCATCATGTCGCGGGAGGCCGAGCGGTCCAGCCCGCGGATCTGGGTGGCGAGCACGGCGAGCACCGCGTAGGTGACGGCCTGGTCGCGCAGGAGGCCCGCGCTGCTGTCCACCTCGCTGTACAGCGCCCGCCACAGGCACGTCACCAGGAACACCTGGGCGGCCAGCCGCACGGCGGTGCCGGTGATGCGGGCCGGCTGGGCCAGCTCACCCCACGGCGTGACCCGGGCGACCCGCCACTGCGCGGCCGTCACGCCGCCACCCGCCGGTACGCCTGCCGCATCACGTCTTCGAGGTCGTCCTCCTCGATGGCGAGGTCGCTGATCTCGTACCGCTCGATGATCTCCCGCAGCGCCTCATGCGTCGAGGCGAGGCCGTCCGGCCCGAACACCACCCGCGGCCCGTCCTGGCGCAGCACCCGCAACCCGGGCACGACCGCCGCCTCCGAAGAGGCGAGCGTGACGTGCACCTGCCAGGTCGCGCCGAACTGTCCACGCAGGTCGGTGAGCGAGCCGTCGAACACCAGCTGCCCGTGGTTGATCAGCAGGATCCGCTCGGCGAGCCGGCTCACCTCGGTCATGTCGTGCGTGGTCAGCACGACCGTGCGGCCGCGCTTCTCGACCTGGTACCGCAGGAACTCGCGCACCTGCTCCTTCACCACCACGTCCATGCCGATCGTGGGCTCGTCCAGGAAGACGATCATCGGGTCGTGCAGCAGCGCGGCGGCGAGGTCGCAGCGCACCCGCTGTCCGAGCGACAGGTGCCGCACCCGGGTCTCCCAGAACTCCGACAGCTCCAGCAGCTCATCGAACTCGGCCAGCCGCTGCCGGTACTCGGCGGCCGGCACGCCGTAGATGTCGCGCAGGATGCCGAGCGAGTCGCGCGCCGGCAGGTCCCACCACAGCTGCGTGCGCTGCCCGAACACCGCGCCGATGCCCCGCGCGTTGCGCTCCCGCTCGCGGTGCGGGTCGATGCCGGCCACCCGCACCTCGCCGGCGGTCGGCACCAGGATGCCGGTGAGCATCTTGATCGTCGTGGACTTGCCCGCGCCGTTCGGCCCGAGGAAGGCGACCAGCTCACCCTCCCGGACCGTGAACGACACGCCGTCGACCGCGGTCTTGGCCGTCACCGCCGGCGCTACCAGCGACTTCAGTCCTCCGACGAAGCCCGGCCGGCGCACGACGGTCCGGAACGTCTTGGTCAGCTCACGCGCGACGATCGCATCCACCGCATGATCATCGCCGACCCGCCGCCCGCACCGCGACACATTTCCTAACCGTTGGACAACGCCCCCCCTCCATGAACCGGGCGGCCTTCACGTCGTTATAGCGACTTGACGGACGCCTTGATCATGGAGGGAGTCGGGCTGGACCGAGCTGGCCGATTTCCGCCAGCACCCGGCCGGCGGCGCGCCGAAGCATGGACGGGTGATCGACGAGAGCGGGTCCCCGCTGCGCAACGCCGCGTTCCGGCGGGTGTGGATCGGCGCCACCGTGTCCGCCGCCGGCGACGCGGCGAGCTGGGTGGCGCTGGTGGCGTACGCGCTGGGGTTGGCGCACGGCAGCGTGGCGACCCTGGCCGTGCTCTACACCGCGCCGGTGGCGATCGGTGGGCTGGTCGCCGGCTGGGCCCTGGACCGGTACGACCGCCGCTGGCTGCTCGCCGGGGACAGCCTGCTGCGGGCGGCGGTGTTCGCCACGATCCCGCTGGCCGCGGCGTGGGGCGGGTTGACGGCGGTCCAGCTCTACCTCGTCGCCGCGGTGTACGGGCTGCTGAAGATGACCAGCCTGGCCGGCTTCCCGGCGCTGATCCCCCAGCTGGTGCCGCCGGGGCAGCTGATGGCCGCGAACGCCCTGGAGTCGACGAGCTTCGGCATCGCCGGCCTGGTCGGCGCGGTCGGCGCCGGTCTCGCGGTGGCCACGGTCGGGCCCGGGTGGGTGGTGGCCTTCGACGCCCTCAGCTACGCGATCTTCGCCCTGTGCCTGATCGGCACGCGGAGCCCGATCGGCACGCGGAAACGCCCCCTCGGCACTCCGAGCGAGCCGAGACCCGCGTGGACCACGAGCCGGCGTGGCGGCGGGCTCGGGCCGGTGCTGCGGCTGATGGTCCGCGAGCCGGTGCTGCGCGACACCACGATCATGTTCGCTCTGTTCAACATCGGCGAGGGCGCACTGCTGGTGCTGCTCCCGGAGCGGGCGATCGAGTACGGGCTCGGCGCCGGCGGGTACGGCTATCTGGTGGCCGCCGTGACCGGGGGCGAGTTGCTCGCCGCGCTGGTCCTGCTGCGCTGGTCCTGGCGGCCGTCGCTGACCCGCTCGATCGTCCTGGCGTCCCTGGTGGCGGCGGGGGCCGTGCTCGCCGTGCTGGTGCCGTCCCCGTGGGTCGCGGTGGCGGGCCTCGTGGGGCTGGGCGGCTGCGCGGCGGCGATGACCACCTGGGCGCAGACGCTACGGATGGCGGCCGCGCCGCCCGGCGTACACGGGCGGTTGTTCGCTCTGTTGCGGACGCTGATGCAGGCGACGCCGCCGCTGGGCGCGGCGCTGGCCGCGCTGACCTTGCGGGACGGCGTCGCCGTCACGGTGCTGGCGATCGGCGCCCTGATGGCGCTGCCCGCGCTCGCCTTCGCGCGCGATCTGACCGCCGCCGGCCGCCAGCTGGCCAGCGACCGGGCATGATCGTGGCGATGGACCTCGACTTCGACCGCTGCTACCAGGCCACCCGGAGCCGCGACCCGCGCTTCGACGGCTGGTTCATCGTCGGCGTCCGCACCACCGGGATCTACTGCCGGCCGAGCTGCCCCTCACCGGTCTGCCCCAAGCCGGCGAACATCACGTTCTACCGCACGGCGGCCGCCGCGCAGCTCGCCGGCCTCCGCGCCTGCAAGCGCTGCCGCCCGGACGCGGTGCCCGGATCACCGGAGTGGAACGCCCGCGCCGACGTCGTCGGCCGGGCGATGCGGCTGATCGCGGACGGTGTGGTGGACCGCGACGGCGTGCCCGGGTTGGCCCGGCGGCTCGCCGTCAGCGTCCGCCACCTGCACCGCCTGCTGGTCGACGCGGTCGGCGCCCCGCCGCTCGCGCTGGCCCGCTCGCAGCGGGCCTACCAGGCGCGGCTGCTCGTCGAGACCACCGCGATGCCGTTCGGCGAGGTCGCCTTCGCCGCCGGCTTCGCCAGCATCCGGCAGTTCAACGACACCCTCCGCGAGGTCTTCGACACCACGCCGACGCGGCTACGCGCCGCCCGCCGCCATCATCCTGGTGGCGGCCTCACGCTGCGGCTGGCCGTCCGGCCCCCCTACGACCCGCACGGCGTGGTCGGCTGGCTGGCGGCCCACGCGCTACCCCACATCGAGCAGTACGCCGATGGCGCGTACCGCCGGGTCCTGCGCTTGCCCGGCGGGCCCGGCACGGTGACGCTGCGCCCGGCGCCCGACCACGTGGGGGCGACGTTCCGGCTGACCACCCTGGCCGACCTCGGTGCCGCCGTGGCCCGCTGCCGGCGCCTGCTCGACCTGGACGCCGACCCCGGCAGCTACCTGCCCGTGCTGGCCGCCGACCCGGCCCTCGCGCCGCTGACCGCGGCGGTGCCAGGGCTGCGGCTACCCGGCACAGTGGACGGTGCGGAGACCGCGCTGCGGGCCGTGCTCGGCCCGCACGCGCGCACCGTGGCCACCGCGCTCGCCGCGCCACTGTCCAATCCCGACGGCGCGCTGACCCACGCGTTTCCGGATCCCGCGACGATCGCCGCCGCGGACCTGCCGCTGCCCGCGGCCCGGGCGCGCACGGTGCGGGAGTTGGCGCGGCGATTGGCCACCGGCGAGCTGCGCCTGGACGAAGGCGCCGACCGGGTCGCGGTCCGGCGCGGCCTGCTCGCCGTGCCCGGCCTCGGCCCCGCCCTGGTCGAGGACGTCATGCTGCACGCGCTCGGCGACCCGGACGCCTTCCCCGCCGCCGACCGCGGGCTGCGCGCGGCCGCCGCGGCACACCAGTTGCCCGCGGACACCGCCGGCCTGACCCGGCGTGCCGACCGATGGCGGCCGTGGCGCGGCTACGCGGCGCACCTGCTGTGGCCCGGAGCGGTCCGCGGGCCGGTTCGTCAGCGCACGGACCGCGCCGCCGTGGCGCGCTGACGCAGCCACCTGCCCGTGGCGCGCGGACAGCGCTGCCGTGCCGCGCTGACGCAGCCACATGCCCATGGCGCGCGGACAGCGCTGCCGTGCCGCGCTGACGCAGCCACCTGCCCGTGGCGCGCGGACAGCGCTGCCGTCGCGGGCTACGCGGCCCACCTGCCGGCGCGCGCGGACAGCGCCGCGCGGAACCGCCGGAGCAGCAGCGCGGCGGTGACCGCGAGCCCCAGCACGAGCCCCAGCCAGACGCCGATCGGGCCGCCGCCGAGGGCGGGACCGAGTAGATAGGCGGCGGGGAGGCCGACGAGCCAGTACCCGACCAGGCTCAGCCGCAAGCCGGCCCGGGTGTCGTCGAGGCCGCGCAGCAGTCCGACGCCGATGTTCTGCGCGCAGTCGACGTACTGCAGGACGGCGGCGACCACGAGCAGCGAGGTGGCTACCGCCATGGCGGCGCGGTCGGCCGCAACGCCCGGGTCGAGGAACGGCCGCAGGACGAGCCGCGGCGCGGCGAGGTACGTGACCGCGATCGCGGACATCACCAGGGCGCCGTGGATCAGGGCGGTCCGGGCGACCCGGGCGGCGGCCGCGCCGCGCCCGACGGCGATCTCCCGGCTGACCGTGATGGACGCGGCGTGGGACAGGCCCACACTGACCTGGAACACGATGTAGACGAGCTGGTTCACGACCGTGTGCGCGGCGAGGGCCGCGGTGCCGAAGCTGCCCATCAGCAGCGCGACGACGGAGAAGAAGCCGGCCTCCGAGCCGTAGGTGGCGGCGATCGGGATCCCGAGGCCGGTGAGGCGGCGTACCGTCGCGGGCCGGGCGCGCCAGGCCCGCGACGACAGCGGCGGGCCGAGCGCCGGGTCGCGGCGGGTGACGGTGTAGAGCGCGACGAACGACAGCAGGTAGACGGCGCTGGTCGCCAGCCCGATCCCGGCCAGGCCCAGGCACGGCAGCGGGCCGGCGCCGGTGCTCAGCACCAGGTTGAGCGCGGCGTTGACCCCGATCGACGCGACGGTGATCCACACCAGCGCCGCCGGCCGGCCCATCCCGACCGTGTACTGGCGGATCACCTGAAACCACAGGCAGGGCACCAGGCCCGGCGCGAGGGCGGCGAGCATGGGCCGGGCCAGCGCGACGACGCCGGGGTCCTGTCCGAGCGTGGTGAGCGCCGCGCCGCACGCGGTCAGGAGAACCGCGCCGACGAGGCCGGCCACCGTGGCCAGCAGCAGGCCGGCGCGCACGAGGTCACGCACGTCGTCGGTACCGGCCTCGGCTGTCTTCCCTCGGGCGCCGGCCGCGTCGGCGGCCTTGCCGCCGGCGTGGGCCGCTCCACCTCGGGCGTGGGCCGCCGCGACCTGGTTGCCCAGCGCGGTGACCAGGCCGACGCCCATGGTGCGCAGCTGGTTGAACAGCACGATCGCCAGGCCGCCGGCCGCCAGTGCCTGGGTGCCGAGCAGCCCCATCATCAGCGTGTCCGTGGTCGTCAGCGCGACCTGGGCCAACTGGGTCGCGGCGAGGGGGACGGCGAGCGCGGCCAGGCGACGGCTGTCGCGCCGGAACGTGGCGGGCGGAGTGGTCGCGTCGGGCATGGCGGTTGCGAACAATAACGGACGCCGCCGGTAGCTGGACCTTACCTGTTCGGTACATCACGCCTGGTCGGAGACGTTTGACACCGACCATAGGTTAGGCAATCCTTCTTGCGATCGTGATCAGGAAGGGCGACGGACGTGAACCTGACCAGACGCCAGCTGCTGCGTATCGGTGCCGGCATGAGCGCGGTCGCCGGGACCGGTGTGCTGCTCACCGCCTGTGGCGACGAGACGCCGAGCACGGCCGGCGCCGCGACCGGCGCGCCCCGCAAGGGCGGCGTGCTGCGCGTCGGCGCGCTGGGCAAGGCGTCGGCCATCACCCGGGACCCGCACGGCGTGCAGAACAACGAGAGCGACTTCCTCATCCTCAGCCTCGTCTACGACGCGCTGACCGTGCCCGGCACGACCAGCAACGTCGCGGCGCGGCTCGCGACGAAGTGGGAACCGAGCGCCGACGTGCGGCGCTGGCGGTTCACCATCGCACCGGGCGCCACCTTCCACGACGGCACGCCGGTCACCCCGGACGACGTCGTGTGGTCGCTACGCCGGCTGCGCAACACCCCGTCGGGCAAGACCCGGCTGCCCGGCGTCGAGGCCGACGCCATCCAGCCCGACGGCACCGACGGCGTGGTGCTGACCTCCAGCTACCCCAACAGCGAGCTGCCGCTGCTGGTCCGGCTGACGACGTTCGTGCTGAAGAAGGGCACCACCGAGGTCGCCGGGGCGCCCGGCACCGGGCCGTTCCGGCTCGAGTCCTTCCGCGACGGCAACGCCCGGCTCGTGCGCAACGACACCTGGTACGGCGGCGACGTGCTGCTCGACAGCATCGACGTGCAGATGTTCGAGAGCCCGCAGGCGATGGCGAACGCGCTGCTGGCCGGCCAGATCGACCTCGCCTCGAACGTGGGCGCGGTGGCCGCCCGGGTCGCGGAGAGCCGCGCCGATGTGCGGATCGTCAAGCGCCCCAACGACATGGCCATGCCGATCGTCATGCGCACCGCCGACGGGCCGTTCGCCGACGTACGGGTGCGGGAGGCGCTGCGCCTGGCCGTCGACCGCGAGGCCATGGTGAAGCAGGTGCTGTCCGGCTACGGCAGCGTCGCGAACGACGTGCTCGGCACCGCGGACCCCGCCTACGCCCGCGACCTGCCGCAGCGGACCCGGGATCTGACGCGCGCGAAGCAGTTGCTCACCGAGGCCGGCTTCGACCGCGCCAGGACGTACCAGCTGCTGACCACTGAGGACATTCCGGGACTGGCCGAGTCGGCGACCCTGTTCGCCACCCAGCTGCGGGACGCCGACGTCACCATCGAGGTCGTCAAGCAGGAGTCCAGCGCGTTCTGGGACAAGACGTGGCTCAAGGCGCCGCTCTACACCACCTACTGGGGCACCAACGACTCGGTGGTCTTCTTCGCCAGCAAGACCATGGTCTCCGACGCTGCGCAGAACGAGGCCGCCTGGAACGACCCGGCCTTCGACGCGGCGTACCGCGCCGCCGTCGCGACCACCGACGCCGCCGCCCGCACGCAACGCCTCACCGAGCTGCAGAAAATCGAGTACGAGCGGTCCGGGTACCTGTTGTGGGGCATGGCCGACGGCGTCGACCTCGCCGCCGCCAAGGTCCAAGGGCTGCCGACGCTCGGCGGCTACGGCCGCGTCCAGCTGGAACGCGCATGGCTGGCCGCCTGACCCAAAACCGGCTGGTGTATCTGGTGGGGCTGCTCGCACGGCGAGTGGCCCTGCTGGTCTTCCTGCTCGCGCTGGTGTTCGCGGCGGTGGAGCTGCTGCCCGGCGACGCGGCACGCTCCACTCTGGAACGCGGCGCCTCGGCCGACGCCATCGCCGCCCGCAGCGCCCAGCTCGGCCTGGACGAGCCGCTGCCCGTCCGGTTCCTGCACTGGATCACCGGTCTGGCGACCGGCGACCTCGGCGTGTCCGCGCGCGGCGAACCGGTGTCCGCCCTCCTCGGCAGCCACCTGCCCAACACCATGCTGCTCGGCGGGCTCGCGTTCGCCGTCACGGTGCTCACCGCGCTGGCCCTGGGCGGCCTGTCGGCGCTGCGCTCCGGCCGGCGACTGGACCGCGCGATCGCGGCCGTCTCCACGATCGTGGTGGCGGTGCCCGAGTTCGTCGTGGCGAGCGTGCTCGTCCTCGTCTTCGCCCTGTGGGCCGGGCTGCTGCCGGCGGTGACCGTGGCCGCGGCGGACGGCCGGCCCGCCTCCGCCACCATGCTGGTGCTGCCGGTGCTCGCCCTGGCGCTGCCGCAGATCGGCTGGAACACCCGGATCGTCCGCGCCGCGCTCACCGACGAGCTGCACGCACCGCACGTCGAGGCGGCGGTCCTCGATGGACTGTCGCCGTGGCGGGTGTTCGTCCACCACGTCCTGCCGGGCGCCCTGCCCACCATCGCGGCCGGCGCCGCCACGTCGGTCGGCATGCTGCTCGGCGGCGCGGTCGTCGTCGAGACGATCTTCAACTATCCGGGCGTGGGCACCATCCTCGCGGGCGCGGTGCTCGACCGGGACACCGCGCTCGTGGCCGGCGTCACCGCGGTGACCGGCGCGACGATCTGCACCGTGCTCCTGGCCGCGGACCTGGTGCGCGGCTGGGCCACCGGGCGTCCCGCATGACCGGCGGCATGCGGAGAGCACTGCGGTTCGCGCCGGTCGCCGTCGTCACGGCCGGCACGCTCGCCGGCCCGGTGTTCGCGCCGCGGCGGATCGACGAGCCGGTCACGGCCCCGTACGCGGCACCGAGCGCCGACGCGTGGCTCGGCGGCGACCAGCTCGGCCGCGACGTGCTCAGTCGCGTGTTCGCCGGTGGCCAGGAGCTGCTGATCACCGCGACGTTCATCGCGGTCGTGGTCACGGCGCTCGCCGCGGTGGCCGGCGCGGTGGCCGCCCTCCGCCCGGCCGTCGGCCGGATCGTCGAGCGGGCCGCTGACACCGTCATGCTGGTACCGACGGTGCTGGCCCTGCTGCTGGTCGTGCTCGCCTACCGGGGCAGCAGCCGCGGCGCGCTGATCGTCGCGGCCGTGGTTCTCGGCCTGCCCTATGCCATCCGGGTGGTCGCCGCCGCGGCGGCACCGGTCGCCAGCGCCGGCTTCATCGAGGCCGCCGCCGCCAGCGGGGAACGGCTGTGGTGGTTGGCGTGCCGCGAGGTGCTGCCGAACCTGCGGGCCACGCTGCTCGCCGTATTCGGGCTGCGCTTCATCGAAGCCGTCTACGTGGTGAGCGTCGCCGCGTTCCTCCAGATCGGACCGCGACCGCCGGCGGCGAACTGGGCGCTGATGGTCCGCGAGAACGGCCCCGGCATCCTGCTCAACCCGTGGGCGGTGGTCGCGCCGAGCCTCGCGATCGCGACCGTCGCCGTCGCCGTGGGCTTCGCCACCGACGCGCTGACGGCGGCCACCCGCGCCCGGACGGTGGTCCCGCGGTGAGCCCGACCGTCGACGTGCAGGCACTTACCATTGTTGACGGTTCAGGTCGGCCGGTGCTCCACGGCACCACCCTCACCGCCGCCACCGGTCAGGTGACCGCGCTGGTCGGGCCATCGGGAGCCGGCAAGACCACGCTGCTGCACAGCCTCGTCGGAGCGTTGCCGGCGGCGTTCCACCGGCGCGCCGGCGCGATACGCGTCCTCGGCCACGACCCGTTCGCCCTCGCCACACCCGCGCTACGCGACCTGCGGCGAACCCGGATCAGCCTGGTCGGCCAGGACCCGGCCGCGCGCCTCAACCCGCGCATGCCGGTGCGCCGGCTCATCCGCGAGTGCGCCACCGACCGCGACCCCGCTTCGATCGCGGCCATCCTGCGAGCGGTCGACCTGCCCTCGACGCGCGACTTCCTCCGCCGGCGCCCCGGTGAACTCTCCGGCGGCCAGGTCCGCCGCGTCGCCCTGGCCAGAGCGATCGCCCGCCGCCCCGACCTTCTGCTGCTCGACGAACCCACCGCCGGACTCGACGGCCCTCTCCGCGCCGAGATCGGCAACCTGCTGCGCGAGCTGGCCACGGACCAAGGCCTCACCATCGTGCTCGCCTGCCACGACCTGGACCTCGTCGACCAGATCGCCGACGGCGTCGTCCCGCTGCCCAGCCTCCACTCCACACCAGCGACGCCGCCCAGCATCCACTCCACACCAGCGACGCCGCCCACCCTCCGGCCACCCGCCGCGGACGCTCCCACCGTCCCGGGCGAGGTGGACGCGGACGAGGTCGCCCCGGGCAAGGCCGTCCGGGGCGAGGCCGCCCCGGGCAAGGCCGCCCCGGGCGAGGTCATCCCGGGCGAGGTCATCCCGGGCGAGGTCATCCCGGGCGAGGTCATCCCGGGCGAGGTCATCCCGGGCGAGGTCGTCCCGCCACCCGACCACCGCACCCCACCGGCGCGGCCGCCCGACCGCCACACCGGATCGGCGACGCCACTCGCCCGCCGTCCACTCACAGCGGACGCCTCTGTCATCCTGGCCGCCGAACGCCTATCCGCGTATGCCGGCCGGCGCGGCCAGCCGATTCTGCGGGATGTCGGGCTGGAACTCGGCCGCGGGACGGCGCTGGCCGTCGTGGGCCCGTCCGGCGCCGGCAAGACCACGCTCGCCCGGGTGATCACCGGCCTGCACCGGGCCGCCAGCGGCACTCTCACCTTTGACGGTCAGCCGCTCGCGCTGACCGCGGCGCGACGCGGCCGCGCACAGAGCCGGCGGATCCAACTCGTGCCGCAGCACCCGCTCGGCGCGCTCAACCCGGTCCGCACCGTCGGCGCGACGCTCGCGCGCCCGCTGCGCCTCCATCGTCGCTGCCGCCGCGACCAGGTCCCGGCGCGGATCCGGGAGCTGTTGGCCGCCGTCCAGCTCCCCGCGGAGCTGGCCAGCCGGTACCCGCACGAGCTGTCCGGCGGCCAGCGTCAACGCGTGTCCCTCGCCCGCGCGCTCGCGACCGAGCCCGACCTGTTGGTGTGCGACGAGATCACCTCGGCGCTCGACGCCGGCACCACGGAGGCGATCATGCGGCTGCTCACCCAACTGCGTGTCGACCACGGCCTCAGCCTGCTCATCATCAGCCACGACCTCCCCCTCGTCGACGCCTACTGCGACACCGCCATCACCCTCGCCCCCCTCCCATGAACTGCGCGCCGCGCTCGCGCCGGGCGGCGATCACCTGGTGCACGGTCCGTTCGGCATTGCGCAGTACGTCCTCGGCGGTGAACCGCAGCACCAGCCAACCCAGCCCGCGCAGCGCGTTGAGCCGGTGCACGTCCTGCTGGAAGTGCACGCGTTCCCGATGATGGTCGCCCTCGTATTCGATCGCGATGCGCAGTCGCGGATACGCCAGGTCCACCCGGGCGACGAACCGCCCCTTGGCGTCCCGGATGTCATGCTGGGCTACCGGGCGGGGCAGACCCGCATCGATCAGCAACAGGCGTAGGCGGCTCTCCATCGGCGATTCGGTCAACGGCTCGGCCAGCGCCAGCACCTCCCGCAGCTGGGGTATGCCGGGCCAGCCGGCATGGCCGGCGGCGTAGTCCACCAGTTTCGGCAGCTTCACCACCCGCCGCCCCAGCAGGGTGTCCACCGCGACCACTGCTTCGGTACGCGGCAGGTGTCGCCCGACGTCGAAGGCGGTGCGCAGCGGTGTGGTGACCGGGTGGCCGCCGAACCGGGCGATATCGCTCGGCGGCAGGCTGGACCGCATCGGACGCAGGCGCGGGTGGCGGTGCAGGGTGGCCTGCCGAGGCACGATCAAGGTGACCGGAGTGTGCGCGTCGACCAGGTTGGCGCCCCACAGGTAGGCAGCGCTGAGCCCGCCGATCGCACCGCCGGACGGCAGTAGCAGGGCCGCGGCGTCACACCAGGTGCGATGATCGGCCTCCCGGAAGGCATCGATATGGATGTAGACGCCGGGCAGCATGCGCTGCCAGAGCGGGCCGTCCAGCATGCGGCGGGTCAGCAGTCCTTCCGCGACCGCGTCGCGCGCCCGGAACGGCAGGAACTGTAGTTGCCGGGGCACGCGCGGTGAGCGAGACACCGCGCCATGATGACGCACGACGATGTCCGCCCGCTGCCCCGCGCGCCACGGCACACTCAGCGGTGCGTTTTCCACGTTAAAGACCCCTCATAACGTGGAAAACGCACCGCTGAGCAACCGCGACCGAACGGGTGGCACGTGAGGGACGCCTTGATCATGGCCGGGGGCGGCGGCGCGAAGCCGCGCGGGCGCGAAGCGGCGCGGAAGCGGAGCGGAGCCGCGCGGCGCGGAAGCGGCGCGGAAGAAGCAGCGCGGAAGGGGCGCAACGGTCCCGGGCCCAACAGCGGGGTCGGACGGATGGGTGGCGGAGCGGTCAGGCGACGTCGGTGGGGCGGAACTGGACGCTCACCCGGGGCCCGACCGTGCGCGCCGTCTTGGGAACAGCGTGCTCCCAGGTGCGCTGGCAGGAGCCACCCATGACGATCAGGTCGCCGTGGCCGAGCGGGAACCGCAGACTCGACCCGCCGCCCCGCGGCCGCAGCAGCAACGCGCGCGGCGAGCCGAACGACACGATCGCCACCATCGTGTCGACCCGGGCACCGCGGCCAATCGTGTCGCCGTGCCAGGCGACGCTGTCCCGACCGTCCCGGTAGAGGCACATGCCGGCGGTGACGAACGGCTCCCCCAGCTCGTCCGCGTAGTGCGCGGTCAGCCGCTCGCGCGCCTCGGTGAGCACGGCGTGCGGCAACGGCTCACCCGGCCCATACCACCGCAGCAGGCGCGGCACGTCGACCTCGCGCTCATACATCTCGCGGCGCTCGGCCCGCCAGTCGACGTCGTGCAGCAGCGTCTCCAGCACGACGTCGGAACCGGTCACCCAGCCGGGGAGATGGTCGACCCAGGCGCCCCGGGTGAGGGTGTGCCGCTGGATCCGCCCGGCGAGCGGCCCGAGGCTGGCGTCGCCGGCCAGGTCGAGCATCGAGGGCTGATACATACCCTCATTAGAACACATGAGCCAATCGAGGGCCCCGCCTACGCACCCACGCTCATGATCAAGGCGTCCCTGTAGTCGTTAGAGCTACGTGAAGGACGCCTTGATCATGGGGAGGGCGGATTCGGCGTGGGCGACGATCGTGAAGTGGCTGTCGCCTTCGCAGCGGCGCAGCTCGGCGGTCGGGCAGTGCTCGGCCAGCCACGCGCCATGGCTGGCCGGGATGATCCGGTCTTCGGTGCCGTGCAGCAACAGCACCGGAGCGGTGATGGCGGCCGGGTCGCAGCCCCACGGGAGCGTGTAGGAGACGTCGTCGTCGATCTGGCCGTACGGGCCGGCGTCCAGCGCGGGCCCGCCGACCGTGCCCAGCCATCCCCACGGCCCCTCGAACAGCGCCAGATCCGCCGGGGTGAACGACAGGTCGTAGTCGAACCCCGACGCCTCCAGCGCGGCCCGCACCTCCCGGCCCGCCGCCGCCGTGCCCAGCGCGGCCACCCCGGACGGGGTCATGCCGGCGAACCAGTCCAGCCCCGCCGCGCCGTACGGCGCGATGGCCGCCAGCGTCACCGCCGCGCGGACCCGGCGGCCCAGCGTCGCGGCACATCCCAGGGCGTAGGAGCCACCACCGGAGTACCCCATGACGGCGAACTCGTCGATGCCGAGCGCGTCCGCGACCGCCGCCACGTCGTGGGCGACCGACGCCATGGTCCGGCCCGGCGCGACGGTGGAGCCGCCGTAGCCGGGCCGGTCGAACGACACCCACCGCAGTCCGAGCCGGTCGGCGGCGGCGAACAGCGGCTCCGGCGGCGCACCGAGGTTCGGCGTGCCGTGGTGCCAGATCACCGGCAACCCCGCACCGGTGTCATAGACATGCACCGTGCGACCGTCGCCCACCGAGAGATCCCGCTCGATCACCGGACCACCATACCCATGATCAAGGCGTCCCTCATGTCGCCATAGCTACATGAGGGACGCCTTGATCATGAAGAGGTGAGGATCATGAAGAGGTGGGGATCATGACGGGGAAGCGGCGGACAGGGAGCTGGGCGCGTCCGGGTGGGCGTCGCGGGCCACGCCGATACCCAGCCGGTCGACGAGCTCGCCGCCCAGCCAGGCGGCAGCGCCCGAGACCGCGATCGCGACGATCTCGAGGACGAAGGCGACCGCGCCCGGCGCGTGCAGCTCGTTGCCGACCCGGACCAGCCACGCGATGGCGAAAAGCACCAGGACCACCGCGTTGAGGCCGCCGTGCAGCAGGCCCACCCGCTTCGCCCGGGTGTTGGGTGGGATCCCGGTCCAGTCCGCGAAGCCGGTGGCGGCCGCCAGGACCGCGCCGATGATGCCGGCCGAGATGGTCCAGAAGCCGACCTCGGCGAACGTCCCGTTGTCGCTGATCAGGTGCACCAGGTCGAAGATGGTGCCGGTGACGAAGAGCCCGAGCGGGAACACCACCAGCATCGGGTGCACCGGGTGCCCGAGGGCGCGCACACGTGACTCCACGAGATTCCTCCTCATCGTCCGCGGTCGGGCGCGGGCTGGCGGACCGCCAGGTCGGCCAGGCGGCGTAGCGACTCGCGGTTACGGCGGTGCATGACAAGATCATTCAGCTTGGTACGGACCCACCGCAGCGGGCCGGCACGGAAGTCCTCGGCGAGCCGGATCCGGGTATGCCCAGGGTCGATCTCGGTCAGGGTGATGTGCACCTCAGCCTCGCCGAGCGGCCACATCCGGGGCCGCATATGCAGCATGTGCTCGGGCTCGCTGGCGACCACGACGGTGCTGTCCTTGATCGACATTGGCCACGGCCCCGCCTTATGGTGGATGCGCGCCCCCGGCGCCGGCCACTGCGGGTCGACGGCCCGGATGTGGGCCGTGCCCACCACCCAGTCGCTGTAGGTCCACCCGTCGCACAGGATCGCCCAGATCCGGGCCGGCGTCGCGGCCACGGTCTGCTCCACCACCGCCATCTCCGCCACCCCCTGATAAACACCCCCTATAACCATCGATGGGGTACCCCCCCCCGACCGGCCCACCCCCGCGCCCAGGATCACGGCGGCCTGCACGTCGTTAGAGCGACGTGCAGGACGCCTTGATCATGGAAAATGGGGGTCAGCCCTTCACGGCGCCCTGGGTGAAGCCGGCGATGAAGCGGTCCAGGAAGAGGTTGAAGACCAGCGCGATCGGCACCGCCACCAGCACCGTGGCGGCCTGCAGCGACTGCCAGAAGAAGACGTCGCCGCGCACCAGTTCGGTGGGTACCCCGGTGGAGATGACCTTCTCCTCGGTGGGGGACACGAACGACAGCGCGTAGATGAACTCGCTCGCCGTCAGCGTGAACGCGAACACGATCACCGCGACCACGCCGGGGAACGCCAGCGGCACCACGGCCCGCCAGAACGCGCCCAACCGGCTGTACCCGTCGACCATCGCCTGTTCCTCGATGTCCCGCGGCACCGCCTTGAGGAAGCCGATCAGCAGCCACACCGACACCGGGATCGTGATGGTCGGGTAGATCAGCACCAGCGACCACGTGGAGTCCTGCAACCCGACCGCCACCACGAGCCGGGACAGCGACAGGAACAGCAGGCTGGGCGGCACGAGATAGACCAGGAAGATCGCCACCCCGAACCAGCCGGCCCACGGCCGGTCCAGGCGCGACAACGCGTACGCCGCCGGCAGGCCGAGCAGCAGCGTGATCGCCACGACCAGCGCGCCCACCCACAGCGTGTTCCACGCGAAGCTGAGGAACGCGGTATCCGTGAACAGATACCCCACATGGTCCGATGTGGCCGGTCGATTGTAGACGAACGGATTGCTCTCCGGGTTGTAGAGGTCGCGGTTCTGCTTGAACGCGGTGATCAGGCTCCACACGAACGGCGCGGCCGCCAGGAACGCGGCGAGGAACGCCAGCACGTAGACGGCGACCCGGCCGAGGACGTGGCGGCGGCGGTAGGACGCGACGGTCGCCATCACCGCACCTCCATCTTCCGCACCGCGCGCAGGATCGCGATCGCGGCGGCCAGCAGCAGCGGGAAGAGGAACAGCGCCACCGCCGCGCCCTGCCCGACGTCGCCGCCGTCGATGCCGCGGAAGAACGCCCAGCTCGTGAGCACCTGGGTGGCGTTGTTCGGCCCACCGTTGGTGAGCACGTCGACCACCGCCATGTCGGTGAACGTGAAGATCGCGCCGAACAGCGCCGCCACGGCGATCACCGGCAGCGTCATCGGGATGGTGACCTCGAACATCCGCCGCCACCAGCCGGCGCCGTCGACCCGCGCGGCCTCGTCGAGGTCGCGCGGGATCGCGACCAGGCCGGCCATCACGATCACCGCCGACAAGGGCGTCAGGCGCCAGACGTGTACGGCGATGACGGAACCCATCGCCAGGTCCGGCTCGCCCAGCCAGTACATGTTGGAGCCGCTGCCGAGGACCGCGCCGGGCGCGCCCAGCAGGCCCAGCTGGCGCAGCAGCCAGTCGATCGGCGAGAAGATCGAGTCGAGCATCCACAGCCAGGCGATGGCGCCCAGCGTGACCGGCGTCGTCCAGGGCAGCAGCACCAGGAAGCGCACCAGCCACTTGCCCTTGAAGTCGGCGACCAGGATGTTGGCCAACACCTTGCCGAGCACCACGATCAGCACCATCGAGACGAGGGTGAACACGAACGTGTTGCCCAGCGACCGCCAGAACACCGGGTCGTCGAAGATCCGGTCGAAGTTGCGCAGCCCGACGAAGTCGTACGTCGGGTTGCCGGCGGTGACGTCGGAGAGCGCGAAGCCGATCGCGAGCACGAACGGCACCGCGACCAGCGCCAGGATGTAGACCACGCTGGGCATGAGGAAGATCCAGGCGAGCGCGCCCTCCCGGTCGGCGAGCCGGCGCCGCGGCGCCTCGGTGGTCATGCCCGCTCCCCGGTATCCGCCGAGAAGTAGCGCAGGCGGTGCCGGGCCACCGCGAAGGGGTACTTCTCACCGGCGCTGATCGGCGTGTCCACAGTGGCCGGCAGCCGCGCCACCACCCGGGTCGCCTCGCCGATGCCGGTCGCGGTGCCGTAGACGTGCCGGTCGCCGGACAGGTACTCGATGCGGTCGACGGCGAGCGGCACCTCTTCGCGCTCCACAGTAGAGCTGAGCGCGGACGAAGGCAGCAGGTGCTCCGGCCGGAAGCCGACGAGCTTGCCGTCGCGGGGCACCAGGTTCATCGGCGGCGACCCGATGAACGTGGCGACGAACGTGTCGGCCGGATCGTCGTACACGTCGACGGGTTTGCCGATCTGCCGCACCTTGCCGTGGTTGAGCACCACGATGCGGTCGCCGAGTCCCATGGCCTCGACCTGATCGTGGGTCACGTAGATGGTGGTGGTGCCGATCTCCTCCTGGAACCGCTTCAGCTCGTCGCGCGCGCTGGCGCGCAGCTTGGCGTCCAGGTTGGACAGCGGTTCGTCGAGCAGGAAGACGTGCGGTTCGCGCACCAGCGCGCGGGCCAGCGCGACCCGCTGCCGCTCGCCGCCGGAGAGCTGGCGCGGCTTGCGGGCCAGGAGGTGCTCGATGCCCAACAGGCCGGCCGCCCAGCGGGCTTTCCGCTCGCGCGAGGGCCGGTCCATTCCCAAAGCGCGCAGCGGGAAGACGATGTTCGCCAACACTGTCTTGTGTGGATAGAGCGCGTAGCTCTGGAACACCATGGCCACCTTGCGCGCCCGCGGCGGCAGCTCGGTCACCACGTGCCCGTCGATCAGCACGTCGCCCTCGGTGGGCCGTTCGAGGCCGGCGATGCTGCGCAGCAGGGTGGTCTTCCCGCAGCCGGACGGGCCAAGGAGGACGAGGTACTCCCCCTCCTCGGTCGCCAGGTCGACCCCGTCGACAGCCCGCACACCACCGCGCGCTCGCGAGCGGCGCCAGCCACCGCTGTCCTCGAACGTCTTGACGAGGCCGCGCACCTCCACCACGGCCATCAGGCGCCGCCCCCGACCAGGCCCTGCGCCCGCCACTTCGCGAAGACGGGGTTGATCTGGGCCGTCGCGTCGGCGACCGCCTGCCGCGCGCTGACCTCGCCGCGCGCCGCCCGCGCGAACATGTTCGGGATGATGAAGGTGTTGAACACCTCGCCCTCGGCGGTGTTCGACGGCCCGGGGTGCCCGATGTTCGTGGTCCATTTCCGGGCGTCGGCGAGGAACGCCAGCTTGTCGGCCGGCTTCGAGCCGAACGGGTCGCTGCTCAGCCAGCCGGACAGCTGCGGGGTCAGCTTCTCGTAGGCGCAGAAGTCATAGAGTTTGCTGGCGTACGTCGCGGCCGCGTAGTTCGCCGTGTAGTGCAGCAGGAACTCCTTGGCCGCCGCGGCGTTCTTGGCGTGCTTCGGGACGATCCAGTTGTACATGACGTGCTGCGCGGCGAGCGCGCCCTGCGGGCCGCGCAGCGCGGGCACGAACGAGATGTCCTCCGCCACCTGCGGCGACGTGCCCTGCGCCGTCCGGTACGCGGAGATGGAGTTCACCGCGTACGACAGCTTGCCGGCGACCAGGCCCTGGTTGTTGGAGGCCGCGTTCCAGGAGAACACCTCGTTGGTCATGGTGTCCTTGAAGAGCCGGCTCATGTATTCGACGGCCGCCACGGTCTGCTCCGAGTTGAGCACCACGCGCTCGTTGGCGTCCTGGATCGAGGCGCCGTACGACCACATGAGCGCGCGCAGCACCATGTTCGAGTCGATCTCCTGGGACATGCCGAGGCCCATCTGCACGCCCTTGGACTTCTTGATCTCGGCACCACCGGTGAGCAGCTCGTCCCAGGTGGTCGGCCCGGCGGCGAAGCCGGCCGGCTCCCACAGCGACTTGCGGAAGTTGCCCGGGTCCGGCACCCACCCCGGCGAGTACGCGAAGAACCGGCCGGTCGTCGGGTTGAACGTGGACTTGCGGCACACCTCGAACTGCTCGCCCCAGCGCTTGCTCGCCTCGTCCGTGAGGTCCTTCAGGTCCAGCACGCTCGGCTCGAACTGGGACAGCGGCGCGATGTACTGGATCATGTCGTGGCCCTGGCCGGCCTGGATCTCCGCCGCGATGCGGGTGGGGATCTGGGCCTGGTCGATGTGGTCGACCGCCACCGTGACGCCGACCTTGCCGCCCCAGTCCTTGGCGAACTTGTCGAACCAGGTGTCGTGGCTCGGCACGAAGTGGCTCCAGAGCAGGATCTTCAACTCACCGGAGAGCTTCTCGGCCGGCTCGGCGAACGTCTCGGCGGGCGCGCCCCCCGGGTCGCCGGCCGGCCCGCCCGGGCCGCCGTCCTCTTCGCTGGCGCAGGCGCCGAGCGCGGTGAGCGTCGCGCCGGCGGCCGCCAGGCCGGCGCCGCGCAGCACGCTGCGCCGGCTCGGCCGGACGTCGAGGAAGGCTGGACGTTCCGTCATCACAGGCTCCTTCCTTGGGAGGATTCTAGAACTCACGCTAGTCCTGTGTGACCCAGGTCACTAGAGATCCGTTACCGGACCGTGACGTTGAGAAACCCCACCGTGATGCGGAGCACCGTGGCGATCGTTGCTTGTGGACTGTCCCTCTGACACAGTGACCGCTCGCGAGAAAGGCTCGCGACATTGGGGGAGGTGGCGCGAGCCATGATGGGGCCGTCCCACGCGCTCTCCGGCGCGGCCGTCTGGCTGGCCGGATCCTGGGCACTCGACCGGTTCGCCGACTACGAGCAGTCGCCGCTGGCGATCGCCGTCGGCACCGCCGTGTGCGCGGGCGGGGCGCTGTTTCCGGACCTCGACCTGTCCGGCCGGGTGACCCGCAACAAGGGCGGCGCCACGGTGGCCCGCACGTTCGGCGTGGCGTCGCTGTTCGTGGCCGAGGTGATCGAGAAGTTCTCGCTCGGCGTCTACCACGCCACCCGGCTGAGCAAGGACCCGGACCGGGAGAACGGGCACCGCACGCTCACCCACACGCTGCCGTTCTGCGCCCTGGTGGGGTGGGGCACGACGGCGCTGTCCACCGCGTTCGGCAAGTGGGCGGTCATCGGCATCCTGTTCCTGATGATCGGCTTGGCGCTGCGCGGCCTCTTCGACGAGTGGGCGCAGCGCGCCGGCTGGGTGATCGTCACGCTGGTGTCGGCGGGCGCGGCCTACTTCACGTTCCTCAACCTGCCCGGCGACCGGGGCTATCCGATGCTGGGATTCGCGGTCGGCGTCGGCTGCGTCGTGCACATCCTCGGCGACCTGATCACCCGCGCCGGCGTGCCGATCCTGTGGCCGATCCCGATCGGCCGGCGGATGTGGCGCATGATCGGCTTCCCGGACGCGATCGCGATCCGCGCCGGCAGCGCCGTCGAGGTCTACGTGCTGCGCGGCGCGTTCACCGTGATCTCCCTCCTGTCCGCCGCCGGCCTCCTCGCCCCCTCCATCCTCGACCGCTTCAACATCGAGGCCTAACTCCCCTGATCACGGCGTCCTTCAAGTCGTTAGAGCGACTTGAAGGACGCCTTGATCATGAGGACTTGCGGAAGGCGAGGTAGGCGGCGCCGCGGGGGGACAACCGGTACCCGATCTCCAGGCTCTCGGTGAGCCCGAGCGCCTTCAGCTTCCGCGCGTCTATCTTGAACGACGCGGTGTCCCTGCCCAGGGACGCGGCGAGGTCCGCCGCGCGTACCCCCGGGTGGTCCGCGATGGCCTGGAGCACGGCGGCGGTCCACGGACCGCGATGGCTGGCGTGGTCGAGGCGCGCGAGCCGCTGGTCGATCGCCGCGATAGCGGCGTCGTCGAGCTCGTCGTCGGCGGCCAGCTCCGCGCGCGGGTCCGGGTCGTCGACCCGGCGGAAACGCAGCAGGTAGAGCTGTCCGTCGGGTGGTCCGGCCAGGTCGGCGAGCAGGGCCGCGACGCTCGGGTATCCGGCGGCACGCGCGTCCGCCCTGGTCAGACCGCCTGTGGTGATCGTCTCCACTGCGGACATCTCGATGATGTCGTTGCCGGTGCGGTAGCGGCGGCCGGCCACCACCTGCGGTCGACGCCAGCGACGGATAGCCACGGTGATGGAACCGTCAGCGATGCCGTCCCGCAGCCGCCGCTCAAACAGCACGACCCATGGTAAACCCGGCAACCGCACCGTCCTCATGATCAGGGCGTCCTTCAAGTAGTTATAACTACTTGAAGGACGCCCTGATCATGAGGAAGCGGCGATCGCGGCGACGAGGATGTCCAGGCCCTCGCGGGCCTCTTCCTCGGTCAGGGTCAGCGGCGGGCCCATGCGCAGGACGTTGCCGTAGAGGCCGCCCTTGCCGACCAGCAGGCCGCCCTCCTTGCAGGACTCGAACACTCGGGCGGTCACCGCCGCGTCCGGCTCCAACGTGCCCGGTCGGACGAACTCGACCGCCAGCATCAGGCCCTTGCCGCGTACCTCCGCCACGATCGGAAACTGGGAAGCGGCGGCCCGCAGCCCGTCGCGCAGGATCGCGCCCACCCGCAGCGCGTTGCCCTGCAGATCGTGGTCGAGCACGTAGTCCAGCACCGCGTTGCCGGCCGCCGTCGAGATCGGGTTGCCGCCGAACGTGGAGAACGAGATCGCCTGTACCGCGTTCATGACGTCGGCCCGGCCGACGACGCCGGCCAGCGCGAACCCGTTGCCGATGCCCTTGGCGAAGGTGAGCAGGTCGGGCGTCACGCCGTGCGCCTGGTAGCCCCAGAAGTGCTCGCCGGTGCGGCCCCAGCCGGTCTGCACCTCGTCGGAGACCAGCAGGATGCCGTGCTCGTCGAGCACCTTCTTGAACCCGGCGAACAGCCCGTCCGGCGGGTGCACGAAGCCGCCCACGCCCTGCACCGGCTCGGCGATCAGGCAGGCGACATCGCCGGCGGTCTCGGTGGCGAGCACCTCGCGCAGGTCCTCGACCGCCGCCTCGATGTGGTCGGCCTCGTCGAGCCGGGCCAGCAGCCCGCGCAGCCGGTCGCCGGAGTGCAGCCACGCCACCTGTACCGGGTTGAGGCTGCTCGCCGACCAGCTGCGGTGCCCGGTGATGCCGATCGTCGCGTACGACCGGCCGTGGTAGCTGTTGCGCACCGCGAGCACCTGGTTGGAGCCGCGGTACGTGGTCGCCACCAGCAGCGCCAGCTCGTTCGCCTCGGTGCCGGAGTTGGTGAAGAACACCCGGGCGTCCGGGATGCCGGACACCCGGGTGACCTTCTCGGCCAGCTCGACCTGCTGGCGGATCAGGTACAGCGTGGACGTGTGCACCACGCCGGTGCGCAGCTGCCGCTCCACCGCTTCCCGCACCTCGGCGATGTCGTAGCCGATCATGTTGGTCAGCACGCCGCCGAAGAAGTCCAGGTAGGTGCGGCCGGCCGCGTCGGTGACCCGCCGGCCGGAGCCGGACACGATCTCGATCGGCTCCTGGTAGTAGATCGGCATCCAGGCCGGCATCACGGCCTTGTGCCGCGCCAGTAAGTCGTCCGCCATTACGCGCCCCCCTCGTTCAGCGTCACCGTCTTCGGCTGGAAGGACGACCCGGTGACGTCCACCCCGTCGGCCTTCAGCGCGTCGATCGCCTTCTGCACGTACTCGTTCGTGTACGCCGTGCCCTCCGGCTGCTTGGTGATGACCGCCTGGCCGTCCTGGTTCTTCGTGGTGAGCGCGAGGTCGACAGTGGACTTCCAAGCCGCCTCGTCGACCAGACCGGCGCCGTTCGGCGAGGGCCAGATCAGCTTGTTCACCTCGTTCATCTGCCAGAGCTGGTGGCTCGCGCCGAGCTTCGAGCCCTTCTTCACCACGATGTCCCGGCACTCCTCCGGGTTGTCCCGGCAGTACGCCCAGCCCTTCAGCGAGCCGGTGAGGAACTTGACCGCGGTCTCCTGGTAGGCCTTGTCGCTGGCCAGTTTCTGGCTGTTCGCCCACACCGCGTCCTGCAGCATGGCCGTGCCGACCTTGTTCCAGTCCAGCACCGTGAAGTCGGACGGCTGGTAGAGCTGGCCGGTCGCCGGGTTCTTCGCCTCCAGCAGCTGGGCGTACTCGTTGTAGCTCATCGCCTGGGCCGCGTCGATGTCCTTGCGCAGCAAGGCTTGCATGTCGAACTGCTGCTGCACCAGCGTGACGTCCTTACCCGGGTCGAGCCCGGCCTTGGTCATCGCGGCGAACAGCTCGAACTCGTTGCCGAAGCCCCAGTTGCCGACCTTCTTGCCTTTCAGGTCGGCGGGCGCGGCGATGCCGCTGTCCTTGAAGGACACCTGATAGGTGCCGGAGCGCTGGAACACCTGCGCGATCTCGGTGATCCCGGCGCCCTGCTCCCGGGACGCGAGCGCCTTCGGCACCCACGCCACCGCGAAGTCGGCCTGCCCCTGCGCCAGCACCGTCTGCGGCACGATGTCGACGCCGCCCTCCAGGATCTGCACGTTCAGACCCTGCTCGGTGTAGAAGCCCTTCTCCACCGCCGCGAAGTAGCCGGCGAACTGGGCCTGCGTGAACCACTGCAACTGCAGCTTCACCGACGTCACGCCGCCGGTACTGCTGCTCCCGCCGGACTCTTGGTCGGCGGTGCCGCAGCCGGCCGCCGCCAGAACCCCGGCGAGCGCCGCCGCTATGACCTTGTTTCTCATGTTGTCCTCCTCATGCCGTGGCCGCCCGCCAAGGCGTTGCGATCCGTTCCAAAGCGAGCGTGACCAGATAGAAGACCAGCCCGAGCACGCAGGCGCCGACCACGAAGGCCCAGGCCCTCGGGTACGCGGTGTTCGCCGCCGCCGAGGTGATGCGCGAGCCGAGGCCGTCCTGCAGGCCGCCGAAGTACTCCGCGACGACCGCCGCGATGACGGCGAGGGACGACGCCTGGCGCAGGCCGGTGAACACGAACGGCAGCGCGCCGGGCAGCCGGACCAGCCGGGTGAACGTCCAGCCGCCCGCGGCGTAGCTGTCCATCAGCTCGCGGTGCGTCGGGTTCACCTCGCGGAGACCGCGCAGCGTGTTGACGAAGACCGGGAAGAACACCACGATCCCGACCACGATGCGGCGGGGGACGCTGCTCGTGGCGTCGAACATGTTGTTGAGGATCGGGGCGAGCGCGATGATCGGCAGCGCGCCGGCGGCCGCCGCGACCGGGATCGACACCTCGCCGAGCACCCGGAACCGGCTGGCCACCATCGCCGCGAGCACCGCGAACGCGGCGCCGACCAGTAGTCCGATGAGGGCGTTCGCGCCGCTCGCCAGGCCGGCGCGCCAGATCACCTCGCGGCTGAGCCAGAACTGCTCCCAGATCGCGCTCGGCGCCGGCAGGATGAAGGACGCGACCCGGCCCAGCTTCACGGCCAGCTCCCAGAGCGCCAGCCCACCGAGGCCGACGATGATCGGCGGCAGGAGCCGCCTCATGCCGGCACCCCCGTGGGCGTTCCGCGCAACGCCTTGCGCACCTTGGTGATGCCGGCGAAGAAGCCGGCCGACTGCCGGGTGGCCTCACCGCGCTCGCCCAGGTCGATCGTGATGACGTCGGTGATCCGGCCGGGGCGCGGCGACATCACCACGACCTTGTCGGACAGGTACACCGCCTCCGGGATGGAGTGGGTCACGAAGATCGTGCTGGTGCCGGTGCGCGCGCAGACCCGCAGCAGCTCGTCCTGCAGGCGTTCGCGGGTCATCTCGTCGAGCGCCCCGAACGGCTCGTCCATCAACAGCAACGGCGGGTGTACGGCGAGCGCCCGCGCGATCGCCACCCGCTGCTGCATGCCGCCGGACAGCTGAGCCGGGTAGTGCCCGGCGAAGTCGGACAGCCCGACCAGCGCCAGCATCTCCTCGGCCCGCGCCTTCCGCTCGCGCCGGCCCGCGCCGCGCAGTTCCAGCGGCAGCTCCACGTTGCGCCGTACCGTCCGCCATTCGAACAGGCCGGCCTGCTGGAAGGCGATGCCGTACTCCTGGTCGAGCCGGGCCTGCCGGGCCGGCTTGCCGGCCACGGTGAGCGTGCCGGACGTCGGCTGGATGAGGTCGGCGACCAGCCGCAGCAGCGTCGACTTGCCGCACCCGGACGGGCCGATGAGGGACACGAACTGTCCACTCTCGACCGTGAGGTCAACATCGGTGAGCGCCACCACCTGGTCCGGCCGGCCGGCGTTGAAGACCTTGCCGAGCTTGGAAATCTCGACCGCCGTCATACGTTCACCCTCCACCGGTTGACCAGGAACTCCGCGACGCCCACGAACGCCGCCACCGCGAGGCCGAGCACCGCGGCGCCGATCATCGCGGTGTAGACCTTTGCCGGGTCGGCGGTCGCCTCCCGGGAGTACTCGATGACGAGGCGGCCGACGCCGCCCCGCGTGCCGGTGGAGATCTCCCCGACCACCGCGCCGACCACCGCCGCGGCGCCGGCCAGCCGCAGCGCCGGGAAGAGGTACGGCGTGGCCGCCGGCAGCCGCAGCTTCACCAGCGTCTGCCACCAGCCGGCCGCGTAGCTGCGCATCAGGTCGGTGGCGATCGCCGACGGCGAGTGCAGGCCGCGCAGCATGCCGACGGCGACCGGGAAGAACGCCAGGTACGCCGCGATCGTGGCGACCGACATCCACGGCTGCCAGGGATACGTGCCGATCGACAGCCGGCCGCCCCAGCCGGCGATCACCGGCGCCAGCGCGATCAGCGGCACCGTCTGGGACAGGATCACGTATGGCAGCAGGCCGCGCTCGACCACCCGGAAGCGCTGCATCACCACCGCGAGCAGCAGCCCGACCAGCGCGCCCACGCCGAAGCCCACCGCGACCGCGCGCAGCGTGATCAGGCAGGCCTTGAGGATGACGAGCCAGATCGGCTCGCCGCCGGACATCTCCGGGTCGCCGAAGCGGCGCAGCATGTCGAGCACGTGCGGCATGGCGGCGTCGTCGGCGCGCGGCAGCACCCGGACCCCGAAGACGCTCACGCCGTCGCCGCCGACCGCCTTGTATCCCTCCCACACCAGCGCCCCGAGCAGGAGCGCGACCACCACCCCGACCGCCACGCGCGCCCTGCTCATGCGACCGCCGAGCCGGACAGCTTGGGGATGATGTGTTCGCCGTACGCGGCGAGGGTGTGCTCCTTGTCGTCATGCTGGAGGTAGACGGCGAACTGGTCGACGCCCAGCTCCCGCAGCGCCTCCAGTTTCGACAGGTGCGCCTCGACCGGGCCGAGCAGGCAGAACCGGTCGACGATCTCGTCCGGTACGAACGCGGTGTGCACGTTGCCGGCCCGACCGTGCTCGGCGTAGTCGTACCCCTGCCGGCCCTTGATGTAGTCGGTGAGCGCGGCCGGCACGGCGCCGCTGGCGCCGTAGCGGGACACGATGTCCGCGACGTGGTTGCCGACCATGCCGCCGAACCACCGGGTCTGGTCCCGCTGGTGGGCGAGGTCGTCGCCGACGTAGGCCGGCGCGGCCACGCAGAACGTGATCGCGTCCGGATCGCGCCCGGCGGCGGCCGCGGCCTCGCGCACCGCCTTGATCATCCAGGCCGCGATGTCCGGGTCGGCGAGCTGCAGGATGTAGCCGTCGCCGACCTGGCCGGTCAGCGCGAGCGCCTTCGGCCCGTACGCGGCCACCCACACCTCCAGGGCGCCGTCGCGCACCCAAGGGAAGTGCACCTCGCGCCCCTTGTAGGCGGCGGTGCGCCCGCACGCCAGGTCGCGGATGACCTGGACGCACTCCCCCAACTCCTTGATGGTGGTCGGCGGGTATCCGAGGGTGCGCAGCGCCGAGTCGCCCCGGCCGATGCCGCAGACCGTGCGGTTGCCGTACATCTCGTTGAGGGTGGCGAACAGCGACGCGGTGACGGTCCAGTCCCGGGTACCCGGGTTGGTCACCATCGGACCCACCACCACCCGGTCGGTGTTCGCCAGGATCTGCGAGTAGATGACGAACGGCTCCTGCCACAGCAGGTGCGAGTCGAACGTCCACACGTGCGAGAAACCCGCCGCCTCCGCCTTCCGCGCCAGCTCGACCACGGCCGAGGCCGGCGGGTCGCACTGGAACACCACCCCGATATCCATGCTCTCCCCCTTCAGTTCAAGTAGGACGACAGGCCGCGGCGCAGGTACCGGCCGCGGCCCTTCGTGCCCCGGTACTCGCCGCCGGTGACGATCACCTCGCCACGGGAGAGGACGGTGTCGACCTTCCCGGCGATCTCGTACCCCTCGTACGCCGAGTGGTCCATGTTCATGTGGTGCGTCTCGACGCTGATCCGGGTGCGGCCGTTCGGGTCGTAGAGCACGATGTCGGCGTCCGAGCCGGGCGCGATGACGCCCTTGCGCGGGTACAGGCCGAACATCCGGGCCGGCGTGGTCGAGATGGTCTCCACCCACCGTTCGAGCGACAGCTTGCCGTCCGCCACGCCCTGGTACACCAGGTCGACCCGGTGCTCGACGCCGCCGATCCCGTTCGGGATCTTCGAGAAGTCGCCGAGCCCCAGCTCCTTCTGGTCCTTGAAGCAGAATGGACAGTGGTCTGTGGACACGATGGCCAGGTCGTTGGTGCGCAGGCCGCGCCACAGGTCGCGATGGTGACTCTCGTGCTTGCTGCGCAACGGCGTCGAGCACACCCACTTGGCGCCCTCGAAGCCGGGCGCGCCGAGCTGGTCCTCCAGCGTCAGGTAGAGGTACTGCGGGCAGGTCTCGGCGAAGACGTTGCGACCCTCGTCGCGCGCCGCCGCGACCGCGGCCAGCGCCCGGCTCGCGGACAGATGCACGATGTACAGTGGACAGTCCTGCGCCACCTCGGCCAGCATGATGGCCCGGTGGGTGGCTTCCGCCTCGAGCGCCTCCGGCCGGGTGAGGCCGTGGTGGATCGGGTCGGTCTCGCCGCGCGCGAGGGCCTGCTTGATGAGCACGTCGATCGCGATGCCGTTCTCCGCGTGCATCATGATGAGCGAGCCGTTGTCGCGCCCCTTCTGCATCGCTCGCAGGATCTGCCCGTCGTCGGAGTAGAACACCCCCGGGTACGCCATGAACAGCTTGAAGCTCGTCACGCCCTCGTCCGCGACCAGCTGGTCCATCGCCTTGAGCGAGTCGTCGTCGACGCCACCGAGGATCATGTGGAACCCGTAGTCGATGTGGCAGTTGCCGTCGGCCTTGGCGTGCCAGGCGGCCAGCCCGTCCTGCACGACCTCACCGGTGCGCTGCACCGCGAAGTCGATGATCGTGGTGGTGCCGCCGAACGCCGCCGCCTTCGTGCCGGTGTCGAACGTGTCGCTGGCGGAGGTGCCGCCGAACGGCAGCTCCATGTGGGTGTGCGCGTCGATCCCGCCGGGGATGACGTATTTCCCGGTGGCGTCGATCGTCGCCACCTCGGCCGGGCCAGTGCCGGGTGCCAGCACGGCGGCGATGGTCTCGCCGTCGACCAGCACATCGGCCGGGGTGACGCCGGTGGGGCCGATCACGGTGCCCCCGGTGATCAGCATCGTCATGTTTGGCTCTCCTTGACGAGTCAGGGCTGGACCAGGCCGTCGTACGCGTCCGGGCGGCGGTCCCGGTAGAACGCCCACCGGTCGCGCACCTCGGCGAGCAGGTCCAGGTCGAGGTCGCGCACGATCAGCTCCGGCTGGTGCGGGTCGCCGGTCTCGCCGACGAACTTGCCCTCCGGATCCACGAAGTACGACGTGCCGTAGAAGTCGTTGTCGCCCAGCGGCTCGATGCCGACCCGGTTGATGGCGCCGATGAAGTACTCGTTCGCGACCGCGCTGGCCGGCTGCTCCAGCTGCCAGAGGTACGCCGACAGGCCGCGGTGGGTGGCGCTCGGGTTGAAGACGATGGTCGCCCCGCCGAGGCCGAGCGCCCGCCAGCCCTCCGGGAAGTGCCGGTCGTAGCAGATATAGACGCCGATCCGGCCGACGGCCGTGTCGAACGTGGGGTATCCGAGGTTGCCGGGCCGGAAGTAGAACTTCTCCCAGAAGCCCTTGACCTGCGGAATGTGCGTTTTACGATATTTGCCCAGATAGGTGCCGTCCGCGTCGACCACCGCCGCCGTGTTGTAGAGCACTCCGGGCTGCTCCTGCTCGTACATGGGCAAGATCATCACCAGGCCCAGCTCGGCGGCGAGCGCCTGGAAGCGCTCCGTCGTCGGCCCGGGGATCGACTCCGCGTACGCGTAATACTCCTTGTCCTGCACCTGGCAGAAGTACGGCCCGTAGAACAGCTCCTGGAAGCAGATGACCTTGGCGCCCTGCGCGGCCGCCTGCCGGGCGTACTCCTCGTGCGCCTTGATCATGGGGCGCACGGCATGATGTGGGCCGATGAGAGACGTCGCGGTGTACGCGGAGACGCTGGCCTTCCTGATCGTCCTGCCCGGTTTCGTCACGCTCGCCGTCCTGGCCCCGCTGCACCGGTCGCTCCTGCGGATCGACCGGGACCTGCAGCGGCTACCGCCCGCGCACTTCCGCGAGGTCATCCTGATGCCGGTGACCTCGATCCTCACCGGTTCGATCGCCGGCGTCGGGATCAACCTCGCCACCGGCGACACCGACCTCGGCTGGGTGGCGCTGCTCGCCATCGGGCTCGCGGTCGGCACCGCGGCGTGGGCGGGTCGGCTCGCGCTCCGCCCGCCGGCGCCGCAGGGCACCCCGATGGGGTACCGGCGACAGCTGCTGGCCCGGCTCAGCGCGACCGATTGGCGCACCGCGTCGGGTGACACCCGGGTCGTGGGCCGGCGCGTCGCGCACCGGTTCGCCACGACCGGCGACCGGCTCGTCCGGTACGGGCGGTCCCTGCGCTTCCGGCGGTGGCTCGCCGGGCGCAACCGGTGGCTGCTCGCGTCGCTGGCCGCCGCGACCGGGTACGGCGCCGTCTTCCTGGGGTGGCTGGCGGCCGCCGCCATCGTGAACCGCCCGCGTGACCTCGGGCCGAGCCTGGGTCTGGTGATCATCGTCGTGACGCCATTGCTCGGGCCGGCGCAGCTGTGGCGCTGGTTCCGCATGCACCGGGCGACGCTGCGCGAGTTCGGCGCCGAGCTGGTGGCCGACGCGGCGCGGCTGGACGCGGCGATCGCGGGCGCCCCGCGGCTGACCGCCGGCCGCCGCCTGGGCCGCGCCCTCCGCATCCTCCTCGACCCACCCTCCCCATGATCAAGGCGTCCCTCAAGTCGTTATAGCTACTTGAGGGACGCCTTGATCATGGGGTGGGCTCGATGTACACGACCATGATGCCCATCGCGTCGGGGATAGCTGCCTCGGTCTCGTAGGTGGTCGCCAGGCGCACGGTCTGCCCCCGCTCCAGGGTGGTCACCGGGGTGCCGAGGCACTTCTTCAGCGACGACACCTCCTTCTCACCGTGGATGTTGACGAACTCCGGCTTCTCCCCGTATCCGACGACCGAGTCGCAGATCGTCTCGCCGGTGCTCAGGTTGGTCGCCTTGACGTTGACGCTGCCGTTGTGGGCGTGCCCGCCGAGCGCGATCACCCGGCCGGGGACGTTCACCTCCCAGTCCCAGGTCTCGGTGGACCCGCCGGCCGGCACCTGGTACGTGTCGCGGACGCTGCCGCACGGCGCCACGTCCAGCCACACCGGCCGCAGCTCCTTCAGCTTCGCGGTCGAGGCGGGCACGTACTCGTACGTGATCTCCACGTAGACCTCCTTCACCTCTTCCGCGTGATTCATGAAGTCCGAGGCCATGTTCCAGCGGTGCAGGGGGGCGTTGTAGATGCCGTACCCGGTCGGCATCGCGATCACGGTGCGCTCGTTGCCGGCCGCCGCGAACCGCTCGCCCAGGAACACCGACGGGTTGGGCAGGCTCTGCCCGCAGACCGGGTCGGCGCGGAACTGGCTGGTCAGCAGGAAATGGTGCAATCCCGGTCCGGTGTCCACATTGGCGACCGAGCCGTCCTCGTACACCATGTTCGGCGTGATGCTGGTGATGTAGCAGTCCCCGCAGGGCGTCTCGATGCCCAGCTCGATGATGTCCCGGCTGCGCCCGTCCTGGTCACCGACGGCGGCCGGCACCTCGTACGGGCCGTGGCGGATGGTCTTGGTGAGGGCGCCCGGGTTGCCGGTCTCGGGCTCGGTCTCCTCCGGTTCTGGCTCGTCACGCTCCTCAGGCACCTCCGGTTTGCCGTTCTCCGGCGAGGGTTCCGGCTCCGGCGGCTCCGCGGTGGATGTCGGGCCGGCGCCGGCCTCCGGCAAAGCCGGTGTCGCCTCCGCCACCGGCCGGACTGCCAGCTCGTCGGGCGAGTCGCCGCCGTACACCAGCGCCAGCAACGTTGCGCTGGCCGCGACCGCTGCAGTCGCCGTCAGCATCGCGCGCTTCCTGGTCGAGGTCACCGGGGTACTCCTTCCTGCTGCTCAGATGGGCGGGAAAGGCGCGGCCCTACGGCACGACAGCGTCGGCGCACCCTCGCCGTGCACGCTACGACCCATGCAGGCGACACTTCGTCATATCAATGCCACAACGAAGCCCTCAGCCTTGTCATCCCGCTGACAAACCGCCGTGAACATGAAAGGGCTGGCCGCCATGATTGAGTTGTTCTAAAATCGAACAGGTGAGTGTGGGCGATCGTGTAGCGACGGCTCGGGCCGAGTCGGGACTGACACAGGAACAGTTGGCAGCAGCGATCGGTATAGCTCGAAGCGCACTGGCGAAGATCGAGACCGGGGCGCGCGGCGTGTCCGCGATCGAGCTGGTCAAGATCGCCCGCGAGCTGCGCCGACGCGTGGAATGGTTCGTGGATCCCGGTCCGCCCTCGATCGTCTCGTATCGCGCCTCGAAGTCGGATGCCGCCGCGCAAGCGATCGATGCTGAGCTCGATCGAATATCTCGCGACGTCGAGTTCGTGGTCGAGCAGGTGCCGGAGCTCGTGGCGGGACAGCCAGAGCCGCAGGAGGCGCCCGCGACCATGGCCGCCGCGGATGACCTCGCCACCACGGCGCGTACCCTGCTAGGGCTCCAACCCGAGGCACCAGCGCACAACTTGTCCCGTCTCGTGGCAGGCATCGGCCTCCTGCCCTTCGCATTGCCCTTGGGTCCGGGCGCGGACGCGGGCACCGTACTCCTCCACACCGGCGGCGTAAGCGTCGTCAATGGGGATCTGCGGGTCGGGCGGCGTCGCCTCGCGCTCGCACATGAGTTGGGGCACTACCTCGTCGCGGATCCATATACCACGGACTGGCGGGTGGCCTGGTCGGAGGGCGATGGGTTGGAGGCACGCCTTGACCGATTCGCGCGTGCCCTGCTTCTTCCCGAAGCAGACCTTCGCACGCGGTGGGCAGAGTGGACCACGCTCCCCGACGAAACTCTGCGTGACGCCGCTGTCCGCGCCGGCAGCCACTACCAGGTGGACATGGCGACCCTCACGCAACGACTGACGGAGCTGGGTCTAGTAGGTGGAAGACAAGCCGAGGAGGTCCGACGCGTACAAACGAAGCAGGCCGACATCGTGGAGAAAAACCTAGTCGTTCCACGGGAGTTGGCACCGATCGCACTACCGCGGACCTACGAGCAGGCTGTCCTGAGGTTGTATCGGCGTGAGGCCGTCACGGTCGACCGCGCCCTCGGGCTGCTACTGGGTACGTTCGACGCGGACGCACTTCCCGATCTCTCTCCAGTGCCGGAGGGCGAGATCTGGATCGTCACCTCATGACCGAGGACCGTCGAACCTACGTGCTTGACACGGGCCCACTGAGTCATTTCGCACGCAGTCAATGGCTCGGTGTCCTCAAGATTGTGCTCAAGGACGTCCGCGTAGTGGTACCCGACGTCGTGGACGCCGAGTTGCGCGACGGCGTCGGACAGCATGCCTACCTACAGGCCGTCCTTGACGCCGAATGGATCGAACTCGTCACCCTTGACAGCCCTGCGCAACTGGCGGCATTCATCCACTACGAGCAACGACTCGTAGGCCCAGATCGCCGCAATATCGGGGAGTGCGGCGTCCTCGCGCTCGCCGAGACAACCACGAACGCGGTCGCCGTCGTTGACGACCGGGTGGCCGGGCTCGTGGGAAAAGACCGCGGTGTCGAGGTGCGCCGCACCCTTGGACTGCTGTGCGAAGCCATCCGCCATGGACTTCTCACCGTGCCCCTTGTCTCCGCGCTCGCAGACGATCTATTGGAGAACTCCTACCGTCTGCCTTTCGGCCCTGGAGGGTTCGCCAGGTGGGCATCGGACCAAGGACTTACCTAGCCCTCATGATCAAGGCGTCCTTCAAGTCGCTATAACGACGTGAAGGACGCCTTGATCATGAGGGGGCACGGTGGGCGCGCCACTTGTCGATCAGCGTGAGGTATTCGTCGTTGACGAAGTAGAAGAAGTCGGCCATCTCGGCCATCCGGGCGCCCGCGGCGGTGTCCGCGCCCATCACCGGCACGCCCTCGGCCACCACATCGGCGGCCCGCCGGTAGACGCCGCTCTTGACGACGCTCTCCAGCAGCCGGTCGGTGGACAGCACGCGGTACCGGTCGCTGCGGGAGCCGGGCTCCCGCTCCCGCCGCACCATGCCGATCGGGGTGAGGTAGCGGACCGCGCCGGAGATCGCGGCGGGGCTGACGCCGAGCCACTCGCCGAGCTCGCCCGCCGTCATCGCGCCCTCGTCGGACGCGAGCAACGCGCACAGCACCCGCGCCGGCATCCGGGGGAAGCCCATCTCGTAGAGCGTCGCCGCGAGGTGCTCGACGTATCGCCGCACCGCCTCTTCGTCCCGATCAGCCACTCAGTAATCCTCTCCTATCGAGTTTCCATGATCAGGGCGTCCCTCAAGTCGTTAGAACTACATGAGGGACGCCCTGATCATGAGAAGGGGGTCACGTAGTTAGGTCGCGGCGGCGGAACAGGGCAAGCCCGGCCGCCGCGAGCGCTGCGGCCACCGCGACCAGCGCCAGCAGCGGCCCGGCCGTCGGGTCGACCGCCGGCATGGCCGGCACGTGACTGAACGGCGACAGGTCACGGACCGCCCGCGGCAGCCCGAACAGGTCGCCGAAGAGGCCGCAGACCAGGCTGACCACCAGCGCCGCCCACGCCAGCGACACCACCAGGCGCGGCAGGCCGCCGAACACCAGCAGCACGAATCCGGCCACCGTCAGGGCCGCCGGGAGCTGGGCCAGGCCGGCGGCGGTGAGCGTGCCCACGCCGGTGTCGCCGCCCACCGCGGCGTCGCCGATGCCCATGCCGGCACCGGCGGCCACGAGCAGCGCCGCGGCGCCGCCCACCGCGCAGGCCAGGTGCGCGCCCGCCCAGCGGACCCGGCCGACCGCGGTGGCCAGCACCGGCTCGGCCCGGCCGCTGGCCTCCTCGGCCCGCGGCCGCAGCATCGCCTGGACCACGTATCCGGCGGCGAACGCCCCGAAGACGTTCATCATCGCCGCGAAGAACGCGTCGACGAGGGCGCCGGCCCGCGCGCCGGCGAGCTGGTTCAACAGGTCGGTGGTGCCCTCGTTGCCGCCCAGGCTCCCGGTGACCGCGTCGCTGAGCGTGCCGACGCCGACGCCCATCGCCGCGGCGCCGAGCACCCAGCCGATGGTGGCGCCGCGGTGCAGCCGCCACGCCAGCCCGAGCGGCCTGAGCAGCGCGCGCCCGGCCCGCGCCGGACCCGGCCGGTCGGGCACCAGACCGGCCCCCAGGTCGCGGCGCTCGACCAGCGCGAACGCGGCGGCCACGCACAGGGCCACGAGCGCCGCCGGCAGCGCCAGCACCCACCAGCGCTCGCCGCCGAACGGGCGCACCAGCGCGCCCCACCCGAACGGGGACAGCCAGGACGGCCAGGCGCTGATCACCCGGATGCCGTCGGCGGCCGGCTCACCCAAGGCGTCGCCGACGCCGCGTACCAGATAAGCGACGCCGACCGCGGCGGCGGCGAGCGAATTCGCGGCGCGGGCGCTCTGGAACAGCTGCGCGGCCACGGCCGCGATGCCGGCGAACGCCGCGCCGGTCGCGGCGCAGGCCGCGCCGAACGCCAGGGCACCGGCCGCGGGCAGACCGACGGCGACGAGGGTGCCGGCCATCGTCGCGCCGAACACCAGGTCGGCCCCGACGACGAGCGCGAGTGCGGCGGTGAGTTGCGCGTATCGGCCGACGCTGCCGGAGCCGATCAGCTCGGCGCGGCCGGTCTCCTCGTTCTGCCGGGTGTGCCGCACCACCGCGAACGTGCTCATCAGCCCGGCCAAGACCAGCAGGAACGCCAGGTTGCGGAAGTTGACGAACGCGCCCTCGCTGGCGCCCACCGGCACGCCGCGCATGAGCAGCACGGCCGGACTGCCGCTGACGCCGCTGATCGCCTCGACCCGGTCCTGCTGGGTCGGGAACTCGTCGGCCACCGCGGCCGCGCCGGCCGCCAGCACGATGGCGGAACCGAGGATCCAGACCGGCAGCTGGATCCGGTCCCGGCGCAGGGCCAGCCGGATCAGCCGGCCGGTGCCGGTGTAGGCACTCATACCGCGCTCCCGTAGTGGCGCATGAACAATTCCTCGAGGGTCGGCGGCTGGCTGGTCAGCGACCGCACGTCGAACTCGGTCAGGTGGTGCAGCACCCCGGTCAGCGCGGCCGTGTCGACGTCGAACCGGGCCCGGGTGGTGTCCACGACCAGGTCGTGCACGCCGGGCAGCCGATCCAGCCCGGTGATCGGGCGGGCGGTCTCCACCGCGACCGACGTGCGGGTCAGATGGCGCAGCTCGGCCAGGGTGCCGGACTCGACGGTGCGCCCCTCCCGCACGATGCTGATCCGCGAGCACAGCGCCTCCACCTCGGAGAAGATGTGGCTGGACAGCAGCACGGTCGCCCCCTGCGCGCTGACCTCCCGCACGGTCTCCTGGAAGGCGGCCTCCATCAGCGGGTCCAGTCCGGACGTGGGCTCGTCGAGGATGAACAGCTCGACGCCGGAGGAGAACGCGGCCACCAGCGCGACCTTCTGCCGGTTGCCCTTGGAGTAGGTGCGGCAGCGCTTCGTGGGGTCGAGTTGGAAGCGCTCCTCGAGCGCCGTGCGGCGGGCCGGGTCCAGCCCGCCGCGCAGCGCGCCGAACAGGTCGATGGCCTCGCCGCCGGACAGGTTCGGCCACAGGTTCACGTCGCCGGGCACGTAGGCCAGCCGGCGGTGCAGCGCGACGGCGTCCCGCCAGGGATCGCCACCCAGGACGCGCACGTCACCCGCGTCGGCCCGCAGCAGGCCGAGCAGCACCCGGATGGTGGTGGACTTGCCGGCGCCGTTGGGCCCCAGCAGCCCGTGCACTTCGCCGGCCGCGACGGTCAGGTCGAACCCGTCCAGCGCGCGGGTGCGCCCGAACGTCTTGACCAGACCAGCGGCCGTGATAGCAGCAGTCATAATTTTGAAGTTACACGCATTTCACAAATCCGTGAAGACACCCCCATGATCAGGGCGTCCCTCATGTCGCTATAACTACTTGAGGGACGCCTTGATCATGGGGGGCACGATCATGGGGAGGGCACGATGAAGGTGGCGATCACCGGAGCCGGGCGCGATACGGGGCGCTTGCTGGCGACCGCGTTCGCCGAGCGGGGCGCGCACGTGTACGCCGCGGCGCGCGACGTGGCGGCCGCCCGGCAGACCGCGGAACTGGTCGGCGGTGAAGGGTTCGCGTGCGACCTGGCCAGTCCGGACTCGGTGCGGGCGTTCGCCGCGACGCTCGCCGCGCGCACCGACCGGCTCGACGTGCTGGTCAACAACGGCGCCGGCTACCTGCCCGGCGCGGACCTCGCCAGCGCGGCGGACGACGACATCGTCAGCACGATCGCGGGCGCGGCGACCGGCACCATCCTGCTGACCAAGCACGTCCTGCCGCTGCTGCGAGCCTCGGCGCGGCCCGACGTCGTCAACCTGATCTCCTCGTGCGGCGAGGTCGGGCACCGCCGCTCGGAGGCGCACCCCGCGTTCTACGCCGCCAAGCACGCCCAGGCCGGCTTCGCGGAGATCCTGTCCTACCGGCTGCGCGCCGACGGTGTCCGGGTGATCTCCCTCTTCCCGCCCGACTTCGTCCAGGACGGGCCGCGCGCGACGGGCGCCGAGCTCACCGCGCGCTCGGTCGTGGACTGCGTGATGTTCGCGGTGGCCCAACCCCGCGACTGCTTCATCCGCGAGTTCCGCTTCGAGCAAGCCCCATGATCAAGGCGTCCTTCAAGTAGTTCTAACGACTTGAAGGACGCCTTGATCATGGGAGGTGCGGCGATCATGGGGAGGTGCGGCGGAAGTAGGCGTGGGTCGGGTCCTCGGTGCCTTCGAAGAACGGCGCGAACTCCACACCGTCCACGAGGAAGTGCAGCGGCCGGCCGGGCACCGGCGTGACGTCGCGCAGCCCGAGTTCCAGGAACGCGCGCCGGGCGTCGCGGGCCACCAGGTTCACCGGGCCGTAGAAGAGCGTCTGGATCGCCGGGTCGTCGAGCGCCTCCTCCACCCGCAGCCGGAACGGCACGCTCACCCGCACCTCGTCACCGGTGCGCCAGACGCGCGCCAGCGGGAAGTACGTGCCCGGCACCGGCTCGCCGGGCACCGCCTGCCCGTTGACCGTGACGCGGCAGCCGTCCCGCGCCCAGCCCGGGATCCGGATGCGCAGCTCGAAACTCGCCGTCCCGGTCACGGTGATCGTGGTGCCCTGCTCGACCGGGTATCCGGTGGTCTGGGTAACGGTCACGCCATGCCAGGTCACTGTGGACGGGCTGAAGAGGTTGACGTACAAGGCGTCCGGGCCCGCGAAGTAGATCGAGTCCTGGTACCTGGTGGCGCTCTCCATGCCGGTGCCCTCGCAGCACGTGGTGCCGGCCTTCGGCGCGTAGTCGCGGACGTGCCCGGGCAGCAGCCCGACGAAGTACGTGACGAGCGGCTTCTCCGCGTCCGGGCGGTCCTGTTTGGACCCGAGCACCTGGTTGTAGAGGGCGCGCTCGTAGTAGTCCATGTACTTCGGCTCCAGCGAGTGGAAGAACAGCGTCCGGCTCAGCTTCAGCATGTTGTAGGCGCAGCAGGTCTCCGCGGTGGTGTCGCTGAGCGTGCCGGCGATCGCGCCGGGCGCCTGCCAGAACTCCCGCGTGCTGGTGCCGCCGATGCCGTACATCCGGGTCGGCACCACCATGTCCCAGAAGTTGCGCGCGGCGAGCAGGTAGCGGTCCTCCCCCGTCGCGTCGTACAGCCGGGCCAGGCCGGTGAAGATCGGGATGTGCTGGTTGGCGTGCAGCCCGTCGAGGATGTCGGTGCCGGCGGCGCAGGCGTCGATGAGCCGGTCCAGGTCGAACAGCCGGGCCAGCGCGAGGTGCTGGGCCTTGCCGGTGACGGCGTGCAGGTCGCAGATGGCCTCGACGATGCCCCCGTACTCGCCGCTGGAGAAGATGCCCCACATCCGCTGGAGCGTGGCGGTGGGCAGCCCCGACAGCCGGGCGTACATCCAGTCGCACACGCCGTCGGCGAGGTCGAGGGCGCGCTCGTCCCCGGTGTTGAGGTAGGCGTCCAGCAGGCCGCGCAGGATCTTGTGCGCGGTGTAGTACGGCGCCCACACGACCGTGTAGTCGCCGCTGACCATCGACTCCAGGCGGATGAACTGGGTCTCCGGGTAGGCCGCGAGGAAGCCGGGATGGCTGGGCCCGCCCCAGGTGCGGCGCAGGGTGGCGTGCTGGGCGCGGCCGGAGGTGTCGGCGAGCGTGCCGTCCATGGTGTACGACGCCAGGTCGCCGGTCGCCGGGGCGCTCCGCAACCCGGCGACCTCGCCGGGAGTGAGTGCGCGGGACCAGATGTTGACCTCGTCGAACGCGCCCGCGAAGACCGGGTCGGCGGCGAAATGCGAGCGCCCCAGCCAATGGTCGCGCAGCGGCGCCGGCGGGAGCGTCATCGCGGTGTGCGTGCCGGCCGCGACGCCGTTGACGTAGAGCGTGCCGATGCCGCCGCCGATCGTCACCGCCAGGTGGCTCCACTGCTCCAGCGGCAGCGGCGCGGTGCCGGTGATGCCCTGCTCGCCGCCCGGGCCGCTGGTGGTGACGGCGAACCGGGGCACCCCGTGCTGGTCGCGCGCCGCCAGGTAGAGGTAGCGCGTGGTGTCGTCGCCGAAGTCGAACACCCGCGCCCAGTCGTCCTGGTGGCTGGGCTTGACCCAGGCCGCAAAGGTGATCTCCGTCGCGCCACTGAGCACGGTGGACGGCAGTTCGGCGTACTGGAAGGATCCTCGGACGTTCTCGACCGCGGCGCCGAAGCGGCCGCGGACGCTGTGCACGACGGGGTCGGCCCGCAGCGCCGCGCGGACCTCGACCAGCGCGCCCACCAGGTAGCGGATCTTCTCCGCGAAGACCGCCTCGCCGGTTGCGGCGTAGGCCTGGGCGAGCATGGTCAGGAAGTGGCCGGTGTAGTGACCGCGCAGGTTGCCGTTGGCCTCGCCGTCGAGGCCCTCCCAGCCGCCGGGCGCGACCGCGCCGCGGGTCGGGAGCCCGGCGTTCGCGCGGAAGACCTGGAGCAGCCGGTCCGGGTCGTAGCCGCGGGCGTAGTCGAGCATGAGGTCGCGCTTGGCCGCGAAGACGCCGTCGCCGAGGGCGACGTCCGCGAGCGCGAACGGCCACGCGGACCAGGAGGGGGGTACGGCGTTGCCGCGGGCCTCCGCTCCGATGGCGCCGCCGGCGGCGGTGTTAGCGCTCACATCTCTACTTTCTGATGGGTGGATTAGCGGCGTTGCGGGATGTCGCACGATTGTTAGTGCCGGGGCGCGCATGGTCAAGGTCGTCATCGCGCATGGACGCGCGACTTTCTCAGGGTTTCCTTAAGTCCAGAACCGTTTGCCCCCCTTGCCCGTATCTGCCATCGATGGAGTCCCCTCGGAAGGCAGACGTATGAGACGGATCACCCCACGACACGTCGTGACGGCGGCGGCCGTCCTCGCCACCGTCGCCGCAGGTACCGCCCTGACGATCAGCGCCAACGCGGGCACCGGCGGCAGCGACGCGGGCCAGGCGGCGGCCGACGACACGCCGCGGATCTCCGCGGCGATGCGCGCCGCGCTGAAGCGCGACCTCGGCCTCACCGACGCACAGCTCGACGCCCGACTAGCCCGCGAGGCGTGGGCCGCGACCACCGCGCGCGCCCTGCGCCAGACGCTCGGCACCGGGTACGCCGGTGCGTGGCTCACCGGCGGCCAGCAGCTCAACGTCGCGGTCAGTGAGCGCTCGCTCGCCGACAAGGTGCGCGCCGCCGGCGCCGAGCCGAAGGTGGTCGCGCGCAGCGCCGGCCAGCTCTCCCGCGTCATGCAGGCGCTGGACCAGCGGGCCGCCAACGCGCCGTCCGCGGTGACCGGCTGGTACGTCGATCCGGCGACCAACACGGTCGTGGTGGAGGCGACCCGGGCGTCGGCCGCGCGGTCGTTCGTGCGCAACGCCCGGCTGAACGCGGGTGCGGTACGCGTCGAGACCGTCCGGGCGGCGCCTGCGCTGCTGGCCGGCCCGCACAAGCCGGCCCCGACGCCGCCGGAAGACACGGAGGCGCCCCCGCCCGGTGAGGAGGAGACGCCGCCGCCTGCTGAGGAGGAGACTCCCCCGCCGGCGGAGGAGAGCGAGGCCCCGGAGCAGACCGAGCCCCCCGCTACCGAGGAGCCGGCCGATCCGAACGCGCAGCAGATTCGCGGCGGCGCGCCCTACATCATCGAGGAGCAGGCCCGCTGCTCGGTCGGGTTCGCGGTCGAGGGCGGCTTCGTCAGCGCCGGCCACTGCGGCAACGCGGGCGACGCGGTCGCCGTGCAGGACGGCCAGGAGCTGATCCCGCTGGGCAACTTCCAGGAGTCGTCGTTCCCCGAGAACGACTTCTCGTTCGTCGCGACCAACGCGGACTTCACGCCGGTCGGCGAGGTCAACGACTTCGGCGGCGAGGGCGCGGGCGCGGATGACCTCGGCGCGGCGCTGCCGGTCGCCGGCGCCGAAGAGGCCGTGGTCGGCACCGCGGTGTGCAAGTTCGGGTCGACGACCGGCGCGTCCTGCGGCGAGGTCCAGGCGCTCGACGTCACGGTCAACTTCCAGGACCCGGCGGACGGCCAGGGCACGGTCGAGGTGAACGGCCTCATCGGCACCAACGTGTGCGCCGAGCCCGGCGACTCCGGCGGTTCGCTGCTGGCCGGCGACCAGGCCCAGGGTGTGGTGTCCGGCGGCTCGGGCGACTGCACGGTGGGCGGCGAGACGTTCTTCCAGCCGGTGAACGAGATCCTCGAAACCCTCAACCTGACCCTGCTCACCGCGTAGTTCTCTTCCCAAGATCAAGGCGTGCCGCAAGTGGGTTGTAACACATGGGGGTCGCCGGGGTCTTGTGGCATGGGGGCGACGCCACCCCGGTTATTTCACACCCAAACATAACGGCCCCCATTTTGTCTTCACAACGACTTGGGGCACGCCTTGATCTTGTCGCATGCGTGCCACGGCGCGAAGCCGCCATCGCATTCGCTGGTCCCGGACAATCCCGGTCCGTTAGGACGGTGGGTGAGATGTCGACGGGCCACTGTCGACGTGCCACAAGGAGGCAGCGTGCGCTCTACCGCATCCATCGTCGGGTTCGCGACCATCGTGACGATCGCCGCGGGTGCGGCGCCCGCGTCCGCCGCGGGCCCTGGTTGGCATGATCCGACCTGCGCCGCGGTGACCGGGGACGGCTCGGTGAGTCTGACCCGGAACCAGGGCCGGACCATCTACCCGACCAGCGAGGCGCTGACCCCGGTCACCTACACCTCCGGGCTGGTCGCCCTCGACCGCCCGGACACGCTGCTCGCGATGTCGAACAACCGGCTGCTGTCGTCGACGGACGCCGGCTGCATGTGGCGCACGGTCGGCGCGGTCTCCGGCAGCTACGTGCGGCTGGTCGCCGCCGCGGGCGGCAGCGCCTACGCCTGGGACCAGGAGGGTCACCTCGCGCGGGTCACCGCCGAGACGATCACCCCGCTGACCGCGCCGGTCACCGAGGTGGCCGGGCTGGGCACCGACCACGCCGACGGCGACCACCTGCGGATCGCCGACGGGCGCGGGCAGCTCTACGACTCACGCGACGGCGGGCGTACCTGGCGGCCGGTCGGCGGTCCCGCGGGCGACCTGACCGCGGCGTACACGGCGGTGTTCGACCCGTTCAACCTCAACCACGTCACGCTGGGCGGCATGACGACCGGCGTGCGGGTGACGTTCAACGGCGGTCGCGGCTGGGTCGCCGCGACCGGGCTGAGCGCGTCCGCCGGGGGCAATGTCAACGGTTTCAGCCTGGCCATCTCGCCGGCCGCCACCAACGTCGTGTACGCGATGGGCCTGGACATCGCCGAGTTGGACTCCGGTGCCCCGTCCGGCGGCCGGCACATCTACCGCTCCACCAACGGTGGCCGCACCTTCAGCCCGATCGTGGACCACGGCGGGAAGATCACGCTGCCCAACGGGCCGGTGCTGGTCGCCCACCCCACCGACCCGGGCGTCGTCTACTTCGTCTTCGGCACGTCCTTCATGGGATACGGCACCGACATCTACCGGTACGACTTCTGGCAGCGGAAGGTGACCATCGCGCACAACGACTACGACCGGGTCACCGCGATCGCCTTCCACCCCCGCAAGCCCCGCGTCATGTACTTGGGTTTCGCCGAAGAACGCTGACCCTTCCCCATGATCAAGGCGTCCCTCAAGTCGCTAGAGCTACTTGAGGGACGCCTTGATCATGGGCGGGTGGGGTGCTGATCGGCAATCCTCGCGCTTGCTCGCGGGGTCGGTGCTGCGGCGCGACCGGTCATCGGCCGTGGCTGCCGACGGACTGGGCGGGACGTCATGCCGCAACGTCACTCACAATGCGGCATAGGCGGCGAAGGCGGAGAGGTCGATTTGCCCGGATCTTGCGCGCCAGTGAAGTGGATCTAGTCGAGTTTGGGCGCCATAGCGACCCTAACTCGACTAGATCTACTTCGGAGCGGTGGCGCCGCGTCCGCCGACAGTGGCTTTTGCGTATTGCGCACTGATTAGTCGAGGTTCTGGCCGCCATCAACGAGCAAGGCGGGGCGGGCGGCACGGGCAGGGGCGCGGGCAGGGCAGGCAGGGGCGCGGGCGGGGTGGACGCGGGCGGCGCGGACGCGGGCGGGGGCGGCGCGGACGCGGGCGGGGGGGCGCGGACGCGGGCGAGGGCTCGAGGTCGTTGATCGAGGGCATATCGTCGCGACCGCGCGCTGATCGAGGGCCTATCGTCGCGGTTTTTAGATCCACTCGGCACGATTCGCCCTCGATCAACGGGGATGGGCGACGATTCGCCCTCGATCAACGGGGATGGGCGACGATACGGCCTCGATCGACGGGGATGGGCGACGATACGGCCTCGATCAACGGCGGGATCCGCGGCTCACGGACGCAGGAGGATGGGTCCTCGGTGCGCGACGGGGGCCACGGACAAGGACGTGCAAGTCTGTGGAGGTTGTGGGCGTTTTGGGGCGCCGTTCGAACGCGTGTTCGATAGAATGGAGGGATGACCGACGTCACCACCGCCGTGTACCGGGCCACGGTCGCCCGGCTGTACCAGATCGCCACCGACTACGCCGGCGGGTTCGGCGAGGGCCTGGGCCGGGCCGAGGCGCTCGCCCGGCTGGCCGCCGTTTCCATCGATCCCGAGCTGCTCTCCGAGGCCGCCGCCGCGCACGCGCTGGCCGACAACTGGTACGCGATCGCGGCCGTGAACCTGCTGCTCGACGCCGGCGCCGAGCAGCATCTCCTCGAGCACCACATCCACGAGCTCGGCCCGGGCGAGCACTACGAGGGCGGGCACTACGAGTAAGCCCCATGATCAAGGCGTCCCTCAGGTCGTTATAACGACGTGAGGGACGCCGTGATCATGGGAGGGGGTTAGCCG
>JBBEWH010000197.1:0-11034 GCA_037414955.1 Actinomycetes bacterium KLBMP 9797 | reverse complement strand
CCCCCTTCACCACCGGGCCCAACACTTTCTAAACCCTCGTGGGGGCACGCCTTGATCATGGGAGGGGGTTAGCCGAGGCGGGCGCAGCCGACCAGGTGGTCGTCGTCCGCGTCGACGAGTGCCGGCGCCGGGTCGTCGGCGCAGTCACCGTCGCTCAGCTCGTGGTAGACGCACGGCTCGTCGCGAGCTTCCGCGACGGGCGCGCCGAGGGACCACTTCGTGTGCAGTTGCGGCACCGAGGACAAGAGCGACTTCGTGTACGGGTGCAGCGGCGCGCCGAACACCTTGTCGGTGCTGCCGGTCTCCACCACGACGCCGCGGCGCAGGATCACCACCCGATCGCTGATGTAGTTGCCGAGCGACAGGTCGTGGGTGACGAAGAGGATGCCCAGGCCGCGCGCCTTCAGGTCGGCGAGCAGGTTCAGCACGTCGATCCGGGTGGAGGCGTCGAGCATGCTGATGATCTCGTCGGCGACCAGCAGCTCGATGTCGAGCAGCAGTGCGCGGGCGATCAGCATGCGTTGCAGCTGGCCGCCGCTGAGCTGGTGCGGGTACTTGTCGAGCACCGACCGCGGATCCAGCCGCACCGACTCGAGCGCGGCGTCGACGCGCGTGCGCCACTCCGAAGTGGACACCTCGGGGTAGAAGCCGTTCCGGACCGTATAGAGCACCCGGTCCGCCTTGAAGATCGGGTTGTAGGTGCTGAACGGGTCCTGGAAGACGCCCTGCACCTTCTTGTAGTACCCGGTCAGCTTCCGGCCGCTCAGCCCGGAGACGTCGGTGTCGCCGTACCGGATGGCGCCCTTCGTCACGGACGTGAGGCGCAGCACCATGCGGCCGATGGTGGTCTTGCCGCTGCCGCTCTCGCCGATCAGCGACACCACCTCGCCGGGGCGCACCGCGAAGCTGGCGTCGCGCACGGCGGTCAGCTCGCGGCCGCCGAACGCGCCCACCCGGTACGACTTCCACACGTGGTCGAGCGTGAGCATCTACTGCGCCACCTTCCAGCACGCGACGGCGTGTCCTTTCTCGACCTCCACGAACGGCGGCTCCTCGGCGCACCGGTCGAAGGCCAGCGGGCACCGATCCCGGAACCGGCAGCCGGTGGGCGGGTCGAGCAGCCCGGGCGGGCGGCCGGGGATGCCGGCGAGACGCCGGTCGGCGTGCCGCACGCCGACCTCGGGCAGCGACGAGATGAGCATCTGGGTGTACGGGTGCAGGGGCGCGTTGACGACCGTGTCGGCGGGCGCCTTCTCGGCGAGCTTGCCCGCGTACATGACCATGATGGTGTCGGCGATCTGGTACACCAGCGAGATGTCGTGCGTCACCACGATCATGCTGGTGACGAACCCGCGGTCGCGGAACTCGACAAGCGTCTCGGCGACGGCGCGCTGCGACGACACGTCGAGCGCGGAGGTCACCTCGTCGGCGACCAGCAGCCGCGGGTTGAGCAATGTGGACAGCACCATCACCATGCGCTGCTTCATGCCGCCGGACAGCTCGATCGGGTAGTTGTCGAGCACCTCCCGCTTCAGCCCGACGAGGTCGAGCCGGCGGTGCAGCTCCGGCAGCAGCTCCGCGTACCGCTTGCCACGGGTCGACAGCAGCTCGGCGATCATCTTGCCGATCTTGCGGGTGGGGTTCATGGCGCTCATCGCGTACTGCGGGATGACCGAGACCTCGGTGAACCGGTACTTGTTCATCGCGTCCTGGTTGTCGATCGGCAGCTTCTGGCCGTCCAGCTCGACGGTGCCCTCGACGTATTTCATCCGGCTGTCCAGCCGCACCAAACTCTTGCCCAATGTGGACTTGCCGCTGCCGGACTCCCCCGCCAGTCCCATGATCTCGCCGTCGGCGACCGCGAACGTCGCGCCGTCGAGCGCCTTCACGTCGCCGCGCACCGTCCGGTAATACACCCGGAGATTGTCGACCCGCAAGCTCATGTCGTGCTCACATCTCCCTCAGCTTGGGGTTGAACACCTCGTCGAGCCCCACGTTCATGATGTAGAGGGCGCCCACGATCGCGGTGATGCCCAGCCCCGGCGGCACGAACCACCACCACAGTCCCAATTGGAGCGCGCTCCAGTGCACCGCGTTGTTCATCATCAGGCCGAGCGACATGCTCTCGGTCGGACCGAGGCCGATGAAGTCGAGCGTCGCGGCGGTCAGCACCGCGCCGCCGAACAGCAGGATGAACGTCATGAACAGGTAGGAGCTCATGTTCGGCGCGATCTCCCGGCGGATGATCGCGCCGGTGCCCATGCCGCTGAGCCGGGCGAGGTCGACGAAGTCACGGGTGCGCAGCGAGAACGTCTGCGCGCGGACCGCCCGGGCCACCCACGGCCAGGTGGTCAGGCCAACGAAGACGGCCTGCGCCGGCACGCTCTTGATGCCGATGTAGGAGTGCAGGATGATCAGCACGGCCAGCGAGGGCAGGACGAGCACGACGTTGGTGAGCATGTTGAGCGCCTCGTCGACCAGGCCGCCGCGGTAACCGGCGATGAAGCCGACCGCCATGCCGACCAGCGCGGCGAGCCCGCCACCGAGCAGTCCGACCAGGAACGTGGACCGCACCCCGTGCACGAACTGCACGAACACGTCCTGCCCGAACGTGGTGGTGCCGAACCAGTAGTCGCCGGACGGCCCGGCGCTCTGCGGTCCGACGTACTCGCTGTGGCCATGGTCGAAGAAGAACGGCCCGAAGACGCCGAGCAGGAGGAAGCCGAGCACGACGATCCCGCCGCCGACGACCTTCTTGTTCCGCAGGGCGAAGTACAGCGCCTCGCGGGTGCGCCGGGCGCCGGGGGGCGCGGCCGCCACCGGGCCGGTGGCGGCCGGCACCGACGGTGCCGCGGGTGCCGCTTCGGTATCGGTCATGCGGCCGCTCCTTGCATGCCGGTCCTGGTGCGCGGGTCGACCAGGACGTACACGATGTCGATGATGAAGTTGGCGATCAGCACGCCGATCACGATGAACAGGAAGGCGCCCTGGAGCAGGAAGAAGTCCTGGTTCTGGATGGCGGCCAGGATCAGCGAGCCGAGGCCGGGATAGCCGAACACGATCTCGGTCACCAGCGCGCCGGCGACCAGCACGCCCAGTTGCAGCGCCAGCCCGGACAGCTGCGGGAGCATGGCGTTGCGGAAGGCGTACCGGCGGACCAGCCGGCGCGGCGCGCCCAGCGCCTCCAGGTAGTGGGCGTAGTCCGCTTCGAGCTCGTAGATGATCAGGTTGCGCATGCCGATCGCCCAGCCGCCGAACGCCACCAGGAACAGCGACAGGAACGGCAGGAACCAGTGCTGCAGCAGGCTCTGGATGAACGGCCAGGACATGTTCGGCTCCATGTCGAACGCGTAGCCGCCGGCGACCGGGAAGACGCCGGCCACGATGCCGAGGCTCCAGGCCAGCAGGATCGCCAGCCACATGTACGGCGTGGCGGTCAGCACGTATCCCAACGGGAGCACGCTGTTGTCGAGCCACCGGCGGCGGGCGGCCATCGCGCCGACCTTGTTGCCGGCCCACCAGCTCAACAGGATGGACGGGATGAGGAGGGCGAGCGTGTACGGCACGGCGTCGGCGATGATCCCGGTGACCGGCGCCGGGAAGAGCCACACGCTCACGCCCATGTTGCCCTGGAACAGCTCGACCCAGTAGTTCAGGTACTGCTGCCAGAGCGGCACGTCCAGGCCGAAGACGTTGCGGTAGTACTCCTGCATCGCGGCCGCCGCCTCGGGGTTGGACACTGACTGACGGCTCAGCATCCGGGCCACCGGGTCACCTGGCATGAACCGGGGAATGAGCCAGTTCAACGTGACCGCGACGAAGAAGGTCAACAGGTAGATCGCGACCTTCCGGCTGAAGTACCGACGCACGCTCGCCCTCCTCTCCCTGCCGTCCTAGTTGGACTTCACGGGCCTGATCTCGGCGAACATCTTGATGCTGCCGCTCTCGTACAGGTTGTTCCAGGTGCTCGGGAAGGCCTTGGGCGCACCGGCGGCGTCCGACGGCCAGTTGGTCCAGACCGAGTCGTTGTACTGCGCCCACAGGCCGTTGTACCAGAGCGGGATCGCCGGCAGCTCGTCCAGCGAGATCTTCTGCAGCTGCGAGATCGTCGTCTTGTACGCCGGGTCGTCGCTCGGCGTGCGGGACAGCTTCTCGGTCAGCGCCCACGCCTGCTGGTTCTGGTAGCGCTGGAAGTTCTGGTTGAACTGCTGCGCCTGGACCGGCTGCCGGAACAGGTAGTTGTAGTAGGTCCACGGCGTGTTGCTGAGCTGGGTCCAGTTGTTCAGCAACAGGTCGAACTTGCCGTCGGTGCGGGCGTCGTCGAGCGCGCCGGAGTCGGGGAACTCCGGGGTCACGCTGATGCCGGCCGCCTGTGCGCCCTCGGCGATGACCCGGGCCGCCTCCATCCAGTCGGTCCACCCGGACGGCACGATGAGCTTGAGGCTGATCGCCTTACCGTCGGGCGTCTCCACCTTGCCGTCGCCGTTGCGGTCCCGGTATCCGGCGGCGGCGAGGGTCTGCTTGGCCCCGTCGGCGCTGTAGGTGAAGCCGGACTGCGACACCACCGTCTGGTCGACGTACTGGTCGAAGTTGGGCAGCAGGCCGGTCGGGCTGGCCGCCTTGACAATGTTGCCGTACGGCCCTTCGACGATCTTCTTGACGTCGATCGACTGGGCGAGCGCCCGGCGGAACGCCTTGTCGTTCATCGGCGCCTTGGTGGTGTTGGGGATGAGCATCGCCGTGTTGGCCGGCAGCATGTACGGGGCTTCCGGGTAGTACGTCTTGATGTGGAAGTCACCCTTGACGAGGTTGGCCACGCCGGGGAGGAAGTTGTTGCTCAGGTCCAGCCGCCCGGAGGTCAGCAGGCCCAGCGCCACCTCGTTGCTGGAGTTCACGATGTCCACGATGTAGGTGGGCTTCATCTCGAGCTTCAGCGCGTCCTTGCCCCACCAGTCGTCCCGCTTCTTCCACACCATGCGGTCCTGGGAGTGCGTCTGGTACACGTACGGCCCGGAGCCGACCGGCTTCTCGTTGGCGTGTGTGGTGATGTCCTTTTCGGACCGCGCCGCCCAGATGTGCTTGGGCACCATCGGGTTCTCGTAGAGGTAGTTCTCGAACTCCTGCACCCGCGGGTCGGAGAAGGTGAACCGCACGGTGCGCGCGTCGACCGCCTCCGCGCCGGACATGTAGGTCCACAGGTTGGCGAACGGCACCGCCTTGATCTTGCCGAGCTCCACCGAGTACTTCACGTCCTCAGCGGTGAGGTCCTTGCCGTCGCTCCACTTGAGACCCTCGCGCAGGGTGACCGTGAACTGCTTGTTGTCCGCGCTCCACTCGCCCTTCTCGGCGAGCCACGGCTCCAGCTTCAGCGCCTGCGGGTCGAGGATGAACAGCGGCTCGTAGACGAAGCCGACGGTGCCGGTGGCGTGGCCGGGCACGATCGGGTTCCAGCTGTTCGGCGGGCCCCACTGGTTACCGCTGATGTAAAGGGTCTCGTTGCGCGGGTACTGCCCGCCCGAGGTGTTGCTGCTGTTGCCGTCGTCGCCGGTGCATGCGGTCGCCGCCAGGCCCAGTGCCAGCAGCGCCGCCAGGTAACGCGTTCGGTGTCGCATGTAGTCCGTTCCTCCCTCGCCTGCGAGGTAAACGATCTCAACGGGGTGCGCTCAACACGATCGATTGCTCAACGGTCATTACTGAACCGAGTAAGTAACGCCAGCGAAACACGCAGCTCAAAGCACGTCAAGAGTCAACCGGTTTTTGTTGCCGTATGGTGCCTTGCAGGCGGTAACTATGGCGCAATATCTGGCATATCGACTCAAGTAACATCAATTGCCTTCGATCACGCAAACCTGGTTGACACTGAACCGGTTCGGTGATGTCATCCGACGCATGCGTCGTGCCTTCGCCCTGCCGCCCACCGTCGCCGACGACCCGGCCGCCGCTGTCTGGCTCGGGGTCAACTTCTGGTCCCGCGTCGGCGGCCCCCGCATGTGGCCGCGCTATGACCGCGGCACGGTAGCCAAAGAGCTCCAGGTGCTGGCCGACCACGGCCTCACCGTGACCCGCTCCTTCTTCTTCTGGCCCGACTTCATGCCGGCGCCGGACCGGCTCGACGAGACGCTGCTCGACCGGTTCGCCGACTTCCTCGACCTGCACCAGGCGATCGGCATGCGCACCGTGCCCACCCTCATCGTCGGCCACATGTCCGGCGAGAACTGGGACCCGGCCTGGCGCGACGGCCGCGACCTGTACACCGATGTCTGGTTCGTCGGCCGGCAGGCCTGGTTCGCCGAGCAGGTGGCGCGCCGCTTCGCGGCGCATCCCGCCGTCGCGGCCTGGCTGCTGTCCAACGAGATGCCGCTCTACGGCGGCCAGGGCACGGTCCCGACCGTGACGGCCTGGGCCCAGCTGCTCATCCAGGGCCTGCGCGCCGGCGGCGCGACCCAGCCGGTGTCGATCGGCGACGGCGCCTGGACCGTCGAGACCACCGGCGTCCAGTCCGGGTACCGGTTGCGCGACCTCGGCCCGCTCGTCGACTGGGTCGGCCCGCACGTCTACCCGATGGGCGACGACGAGGTCCGCCAGCACCTGCGCGCGGCGCTCCTGTGCGAGATGTCGGCGGTGGCCGGCAAGCCGGTCGTGCTGGAGGAGTTCGGCGCGTCCACCGACTTCGTCTCCGAGGAGAACCTCGGGCACTACTACCGGCAGGTCCTGCACAACTCGCTGCTCGGCGGCGCAGCCGGCTGGGTCGCGTGGAACAACACCGACTTCGACGACCTGATCGACGAGCCGCCGTATTCGCACCACCCGTTCGAGCTGCACTTCGGCGTCACCGACAGCAATGGCAACCCGAAGTCGGCGCTGCGCGAGTTGGCCGCCTTCCGCACCGTGCTGGACGCCGTCGACCTGCCCCGCTGCACCCGCGGCGACACCGAGGTCGGCATCGTCGTGCCGGCGCACGTGGACAGCGAACACCCGTTCACCGACGAGCGCGACCAGGGAGCCGCGCTGTTCGCCATCGAGCAGGCCTACCTGGCCGCACGGGAGGCCGGCGTGCCCGCCGGCATCGTGCGGGAGAGCGCCGGCATCACCGGCGACTGCCGGCTCTACCTGCTGCCGTCCACCAAGCAGCTCACCGGGCCCGGGTGGCGCCGCCTCGAGGAGTTGGCCCGGCTCGGCGCGACCGTCTACGTCTCGTACTGCCCGGGCGGCACCGACAACCAGCGCGGCCCCTGGTACGCCAACCTCAACGCGCTCTTCGGCGTGCGCCACCAGCTGCGGTACGGCATGGTCGACGGCATCGCGGACGAGACCGTCGAGCTGACGCTGCAGCGTGACCTCGGGTCACTCCCCGCAGGGGCCGTCCTCAGCTTCACCGCCGGCGGCAACCCCAACCAGCGGGCCCACCTGCCGGTGGAGCCGGTCGACGCCGAGGTGCTCGCCACCGACGCGGCGGGCCGGCCCGCGCTGCTGCGCCGGGCGGTGGGCGACGGCTCGATGGTGCTGTGCACGTACCCACTGGAGGCCATGGCCGCCGCGACGCCGGCGGTGAACCCCGAGCAGACGTGGCGGCTCTACGCCGCGCTCGCCGACCACGCCGGGGTACGCCCGCCGGTGCGGGTCGACGACCCGCGGGTGCTGGTCGACTGGCTGGACCGCGCCGACGGCGCGCGGTTCGCGTGGCTGGTGAGCCAGAGCGCCGAGCCGCTGACCGTCACCCCGGAGACCGCCAGCGGAAGCGCGCCGCGCGACCTGGAGTCGGGCGCCGAGGCCACGACCGTCACGCTCCCGCCCTACGGCGTCCGCGTCCTCCACCTCTAACCATGATCAAGGCGTCCCTCAAGTAGTTCTAACGACTTGAGGGACGCCTTGATCATGGGCCGTTACTCGGCCTCCGCGACGCGGTCCAGCGCCGGCAGGTACGCGCGGTAGGGGCCCACCGCGTCCCGGTAGGTGCGCGCCAACACCTCGCCGATCTGCGCCAGGTGGGTCAGGTCGTGGGCGACCCAGGTGGCGAGCACCTGCCCCAGCGTCACCTCACCGAACTCCGGATGCCGCCCGCGCCGGTCCAGGTCGGCGGCCGTGAGACCGTACGCCGCGAGCGCGACCAGGCTGGATTGGCGGGCGGACGCGAACCGGGCCAGCAGCGCGCCGACCGGCTCGCGCTCGCGCCCCAGCATGGCCTCCCGGTCGAACGGCGCGAACGTCTGCTCCGCGCCGTGCTCCAGGATCATCCGGGCGCGCGGCAGCCAGTTGTGCGCCTCGCCCTCCAGCAGGTGGCCGACGATGTCGTACGCGCTCCACGTACCCGGACCGTCGTCGCGGTGCACCCAGTCCGGCGGCGCGTCGGCGAGCAGCGCGTCCAGCACCGTCGGGGTGCGGGCGAGCATCGTGGTGGCCTCGGTCAGGTCCATGGCAGCGCCTCTCCTCACGATCAGAGGGTCTTCTCGAACCAGTGATGGGCGTACGGCTCGACGTTGAACGCGGGCACCTCGCGGTAGCCGGCCGCGTGGTAGAGCGCGACCGCCTCGGTCAGCGCCCGGTTGGTCTCCAGCCGCAACGTCCGTACGCCGTGCGCCGCCGCCCGCTGCTCCAGCTCGGCCAGCAGCCGGCGGCCGAGGCCGAGGCCGCGCACCACCGGGGCCACCCACATCCGCTTCACCTCGGCGTACCCCTGATCGGGATGGAGCTTGAGCGCGCCGCAGCCGACGGGCTCCGCGTGCAGGCTGGCGACGAGCATCAGGCCGGCCGGCGGGGTCAGCTCGGGGTCCTCGGCGGGGTTGCTGCGCGCCGGGTCGAAGCCGGCGTCGAAGCGCCGGTCCAGCTCGGCGACGAACGCCCGCACGCAGTGCCGGGCGTCCGGGTGCCGCGGGTCGACGGCCGCGACCCGGACCATCGACGCGACCAGCAGCCGCTCCACCTCGCCCATCGCCGTGACCAGCCGCTGCCGCTGGTCGCCGCTGAGCGGCGCCAGGATGTCGGTGACCAGCGTGTCGGAGCGGCGGTCCAGCTCCGCGCGCTCGGCGCGGCCGGCGGCGGTGAGCCGCGCGGTGCGCACCCGCCCGTCGACGCCGCCCGGGTCGACCGTCACGAGCCCTTCGGACTCGAGCGCGCGCAGCAGCCGGCTCAGGTAACCGGAGTCCAGGTCGAGGCGGGCGCGCAGCGTGCGCAGCTCAAGGCCGTCGGGGCCGATCTCCCACAGCACCCGGCACTGGCCGAGGGGGCGGCCGCGGGCCAGGTAGGCGTCGTCGAGCGCGCCGACCCGCTGGGTGACCGTGCGGTTGAACCGCCGGACCCGCTCCACCAACAAGGAGTCCATTCTCTGACCTTAGTCAGACAACCTCCCCATGATCAAGGCGTCCTTCATGTCGTTCTAACGACGTGAAGGACGCCTTGATCATGGAAACGAGAACCCTTTTTCGAACCCTTGTTGACAGCCAGCCAGGTGTCCTACGACACTTCCAGGACCGGTTTCAGTGATGGGCACCGATGTATTCCGGAGGAGTCATGGTCAGACGGAGAACCCTGGTCGCGGGCGCCGCGGCGGGAGTAGGCGGGGCGCTGGTCGGCGGCGTGGCCCACGCCGACGCCACCATCGCGATCAACCCCGCCGCCGACTACGGCGTGTGGGAGGGCTGGGGAACGTCGCTCGCATGGTGGGCGAACGTGTTCGGCGACCGCGACGACTTCGCCGACATCTGGTTCACCACCCGGTCGGTGACCTACAACGGCGCCGTGCTGCCCGGCCTCGGGATGAACATCGCGCGGTACAACCTGGGCGCCTGCAGTTGGAACACCGTCGAGGGCGCGCAGATGGTGGCCTCGCCGAACATCCCGCGGTTCAAGCAGATCGAGGGCTTCTGGCTGGACTGGCGCAACGAGGACCCGGCGTCGTCGGCGTGGAACTGGAACGTCGACGTCAAGCAGCGCGCCGCGCTGACCAAGGCGGTCCAGCGGGGCGCGATGGCCGAACTGTTCGCCAACTCGCCGATGTGGTGGATGTGCCTCAACCACAACCCGTCCGGCGCGGCGGGCGGCGGCCTCAACCTCCAGTCGTGGAACCACCGGCAGCACGCCCTGCACCTGGCGGTCACCGCCCGCCGGGCGCGGGACTCGTGGGGCGTCAACTTCCGGACCGTGGACCCGTTCAACGAGCCGTCCGCGAACTGGTGGCGCGCCGACGGCACCCAAGAGGGTTGCCACATCGACCCGACCACCCAGCGCAGCGTCCTCGCCCACATGCGCACCGAACTCGACCGGCAGGGCCTCGGCGGCGTCATGATCTCCGCCTCCGACGAGTCGCTCTACGACCAGGCCGTCAGCACGTGGAACAGCTTCGACGCCACCACCAGGGGCCTGGTGCGGCAGATCAACGTGCACGGGTACCAGGGCACCGGCGGTCGCCGCGACCTGGTCTACAACCAGGCCCGGGCGGCCGGCAAGATCCTCTGGAATTCCGAACACGGCGACAACGACGGCACCGGCATCACCACCGCGCGCCTGCTGTGCATGGACTGGCGCTGGCTGCACCCGACGGCCTGGTGCTACTGGCAGGTGATGGACCCGAGCACGAACTGGGCGGCCATCGCCTACGACTTCAACACGCTGCGGGCGGGCGCGGTGACGCCGAAGTACTACGTGCTGGCGCAGTTCACCCGGCACATCCGGCCCGGCATGCGGATCATCGACACCGGCGTCGATTACGCGGCCGCCGCGTACGACCCGGGCGCCCGCCGGCTGGTGATCGTGGCCGTCAACACCGGCGCCGCGCAGACCCTCACCTTCAACCTGAACAGCTTCAGCCAGGTGACCGGCGGCAGCGGCGGCGTGGTGCCGCGCTGGTCGACCGTGCCGGCCGGCAGCGACCGGTACACCGCGCGCACGGACCTGCGGCTCAGCGGCAAGAGCGTCGCCGTGCCGTTCCCCGCCGCGTCCGTACAGACCATCCAGGTCGACGGCGTCGTCATCTGACCTCATGATCAGGGCGTGGCCCGCCGCGGCCGCCCGACGCGGGGGGGGGCCCGCGCCAGATGT
>JBBEWH010000196.1:0-17346 GCA_037414955.1 Actinomycetes bacterium KLBMP 9797 | reverse complement strand
CCCCAAAACCCCCGCCCCGGCCCCCCCCCCCGCCCCCCCCCCGCCGCCCCCCACGCCCTGATCATGAGGTGCGGGGGACGCGCCACAGGGCCGCGGCGGCCAGGGCCGCGGCGAGCACGAGGACCAGCGCCGACTCCAGCCACTGGAACGGCCAGTACCGGTCGGCCGGCTGGTACGCCACCTCGACGTGCAGGTCGAGCGCCGCGAGGCAGGCCAGGCTGGCCTCGAACCGACCGGCGTCGAGGCACCGGTCGAACTCCGCGGTCGCGAGCGCCGCGCCGTCCCGGGTGCGCAGCTCGCTGGTGGACACCACCCAGGCGGCACCCATCGGTACCCCGCGCACCGTGGGCCGGTTGCTCAGCCCGCCCAGGCCGCGCACCTCGCTCAGGGTGTCGCCGGTCATCGCCATCGTGACCCGCTCTGGCGGCAGCAGGTGCGGCCGGATCAGGTTCGGCATCGCGACCTGGAACGCGACGAACCCCACCAGCACGAGCGCCATGGCCGGCACCGTGCGGCGCACCGCCATCCCGAGGACGGCGCCGAGCACGACGGCGAGCCCCCCGTACGCCACCGGCACGACGTTGCGGGCGCCGAACACGACGGCCGTGAACCGGTCGCCGGCCACCGCGTCGACCGGCGCGGCCGCCCAGGTCAGCAGCGCGCTGAGCAGCCCGGTCGCGGCCATTCCGGCCAGCCCCACTACGAGCAGCTTGACCGCGAGCCAGCGCCGCCGGGGCACGCTCTGGTTCCACACCAGACGGTGGGTACCGGCCTCCAGTTCCCGGGCGACCAGCGGCGCGCCCCAGAACATCCCGAGGAACCCCGGTACCACGATGAGCCCGGCGTCGATGAAGAGCAGCCGGGTGATCCACTCCAGGTGGAAGCGGCTCAGCGCGTCGGCGCAGTCGCCGGCGCACCCGGCGAGGTAGCCGTCGCGCGACGCCCGGATCCGGACGCCGAGCACCACCAGGCCCAGCGCGACGACGAGCAGGGCCGCGCCGGTCACCGCGGCCTGGGTACGGAACTGCCGCCAGGTCAGCCAGATCATCGCCGGCCCCCGTCCTCGAGGTGCGCCAGCACCACGTCCTCCAGCGACTGCCCGGCCACCAGGTCGCGCACGTCGCCCGCGGCCCGCACCCGGGAGCCGCTCAGCACGATCAGGTGGTCGCAGACCCGTTCGACGTCGCCCAGCAGGTGCGAGGACAGCACGGCACCGGCGCCCAGCTCGGCGACCAGCTCGCGCAGGCTCCGCAGGAACCCCACCCGCGCCAGCGGGTCCAGCGCGGCCGCCGGCTCGTCGAGGATCAGCAGCTCGGGCCGCTTGCCGGCGGCGACCGTGAGCGCGAGTTGGGCGCGCTGCCCGCCGGACAGCCGCCCGGCCTTCTGGCGCGGATCCAGGCCGGCGCGGGCGAGCCACCGGTGGGCCAGATCGGCGTCCCATCCCGGGTTCAGCCGGGCGCCCAGGCGCAGGTGTTCGGCGACGGTCAGGCCGGCGTACACGGGGGTGTCCTGCGCGACGAACCCGACCCGGGCGAGGTGGGCGGCGTCCGCGGCCGGCGGCGCGCCGAACACCCGCAGCGTGCCCGACGTGGGCTGGATGAGGCCGCAGGCCAGTTGCAGCAGGGTCGACTTGCCCGCCCCGTTGGGGCCGACCAGGCCGACGATCCGGCCACGCGGGACGCTCAGCCAGCAGTCGGTCAGGGCCGGGCGCCGGCCGTACCTCTTGGTGAGGCCCTCGGCGCTCAGCATCGGAAGGGAATCCATGGGTCTCAGCCTGCGAGGGCGGCCCGGCGCCGGCATCGGTCCCCGGCACGGTCCCGGCCCGCCGCGACCGTACTTTCGGCCGGTCCGCGCGGCGCGTGCCGATGCCCGCGGCCGCGACCATACTTTTGGCCGGTTCGCGCGGGGCCGGCGGTTCGTACCGTGGGACCGTGACGATCAAAGACGGCGCGCTCGCCGCCGCGCTGGCGGCGGCGCTGGCCGTCCAGGCCGGCGCGCTCGCGGGCACCTGGGGCGGCGGGTACTGGGTGCCCGGCACCGCGACGGGTGCGCTGGTGGCCGCCGCCGCCCTCCTCCGCCGGCGGCACCGGGTGGCGGCGGCGACCGCCGGCCTGGCCGTCGCCGCGGTGGCCATCCCGGTCGCCTACCTCACCGGGCTCCCCCGCGAGCCGGGCCTCGCCGCGGCGATCGCGCTCGCCGTGCTCGTCGGCTCCGCGGTCCGGGCGCTGCCGGCGGTGCCGGCCGGCGCCATCGCGGCCGGCGGGTTCGCGGTGGTGGCCGGCGCCTGGCTCGCCGGCTGGTCCGCGGCCGTCGCCCAGCTCAACACCGTGACCTGGCTCGCCGCGCTCGCCGCCGGGCTCGGGCTGCGGCTGCGCGACGCCCGCCGCCACGCCACCACCGAGGCGGTACGCCGCGACGAGCGCCTCGCCCTGGCCCGCGAGCTGCACGACGTGGTCGCCCACCACATCACCGGCGTCGTGCTCCAGGCGCAGGCCACCCGGATCGTCGCCCGCACCCGCCCGGACGATGTGGACGGTTCGCTGGCCGGGATCGAGGCCGCCGGGTCCGAGGCCCTCGCCGCGATGCGCCGGCTCGTCGGCGTGCTGCGCGACGATGACGACGCCGCGCCGGCCACGCCCGGTCCGGAAGGGCTCGCGGCGCTGGTCGCGCGCTTCGACGGCCACGGTCCGGCGGTACGCCTGCGGCTGCCCGACGACCCGCCCGGCTGGCCGCCGGAGGTGACCAGCACCGTGTACCGGATCGTGCAGGAAGCCCTGACCAACGTGGCCCGCCACGCGCCGCACGCCGGCGCGGTCACGGTCGACGTCGCCCAGCAGCGGGACGCCGTCACGGTCGAGGTCGCCGACGACGCGCCGCCGGCGCCGGTCCGGCGCCCGCACCGCACCGGGTACGGCCTGGTCGGGATGCGGGAACGCGTCGAGACCCTCGGGGGTACGCTGCGCGCCGGGCCGCGGCCCGGCGCCGGCTGGTCGGTGCGCGCCACCCTGCCGGTCACCGCGCGGGAGGCCGGATGACGATCACCGTGCTGCTCGCCGACGACCAGGCGATGGTCCGCGGCGGCCTGCGGCTCATCCTCGAGGACCAGCCCGACATCCGGGTCGTCGCGGAGGCGCCGGACGGCGTCGAAGCCGTCTCCCTGGCGCGGCGGCTGCGCCCCGACGTGTGCCTCGTGGACATCCGCATGCCCCGCCTCGACGGCCTCGAGGTGACCCGCGCGCTGGCCGGCCCGGGGGTGGCCAGCCCGCTGCGGGTCGTGGTGGTGACCACGTTCGACCTCGACGAGTACGTCTACGGCGCGCTGCGCGGCGGCGCGGTCGGCTTCGTGCTGAAGGACGCCGGGCCGGCGCTGCTGGTCGAGGCGGTGCGGGCGGCGCACGCGGGTGACGCGCTGGTGTCGCCGTCGGTCACCGTGCGGCTGCTGAAACACCTGACCGCCGCCGGGCCGCCCGCCGCCAGCCGGCTCGCGCGGCCACTGTCCGAACGGGAGCTCGAGGTGGTCCGGGCCATCGCGCGCGGCCGTACCAACCAGGAGATCGCCGCGGACCTGTTCATCTCGGTGAGCACGGTGAAGAGCCACCTGTCCGGCATCATGGCCAAGCTCGACGCCCGCAACCGGGTCGAGATCGCCGCCTGGGCCTGGGAGACCCGCCTCCTCCCGTCGTCATGATCAGGGCGTCCTTCACGTCGTTCTTACTACGTGAAGGACGCCCTGATCATGGGAAGAGGCAGGTGCCGTCGGGGAGGCGGCCCACCACCTGAGGCGGCGGCGCGAACCCGGACTGGACATACCCCACCAGGCAGGCAGGGCCGGCCCGCACTCCATAGAGGACGGAGTCGGCCGGGGCCGGGTCGGTGATCCGGGCGGTCCGCACGACCGGGCCGAGAAACCCGGAGCCGGCCAGCGCGGCGCGCACCGCATCGGGGTCCGGCTGCCCGTCCGGAAACCGGCACGCCCGCATCAGCCGGTCGCAGTCCGCGCCGAACCGGCTGGCGAACCCGTCCCGCACCAGGGCCAGGAACGGCTGCGCGGTCGTCCGGTCGCTGTCCCGCACCGGGCCACGGCGACTCAGATCGTCGGCGATGCGCCCGCAGTAGTCGTCGCCGCCAGGCAGTTCCTGAACACACGCGTAGCCATACTCACGCTCTTCGACGGTGTCATCGGCCGTGGCGCCCCGCATCAGCGGCACGACCACCGCCGCGCCACCGGCGAGCAGGAACAGGGCACCGAGGATGAGTCCCGTCCGCCGCATCGACACCGGTTCAGGGTATCGAAGACTTGACCTCGACCTTAGTTGAGGTTCGATGATCAGAACGTCTTCGACGGAGGGATGAGCAGATGAAGGTGGCGGGGTTCGCGGAGCACGGCGGGCCGGAGGTGCTGCGGCTGATGGAGCTGGACACCCCGGAGGCCGGGCCGGGCCAGGTGCGGGTGCGGGTCAAGGCGGCGGGCGTCCAGCCGTACGACTGCGCCGTGCGGGCCGGCTGGACGCCGCCCGGCGTGGCGCCCGGACTGCCGAAGGTGCCCGGCAACGAGTTCGCCGGCGTGGTCGACCAGATCGGTTCCGGCGTGCGCGACGTGGCCGTGGGCGCCGAGGTGCTCGGGTTCGGGCAGCTCGACGCGTACGCGGAGTACATCGTGGTGCCCGCCGACCAGGTGACCGCGAAGCCGCCGCGGATGCCGTGGGAGGTGGCCGGTGGGTTCACCGCCGGTGCCCAGACCGCGCACATCGCGCTGCGGGAGCTGGGCGTCGGCAAGGACGACACGCTGCTGATCCACGGGGCGGCCGGCGCGGTGGGCACGGTCGCGGTCCAGCTCGCCGTCGCGTGGGGCGCGCGGGTCATCGGTACCGCGCGGGAGGCCAACCACGAGTACCTGCGCTCGTTTGGTGCGGAGCCCGTCGCGTACGGGGAGGGCCTGCTGGACCGGGTGCGCGCGCTCGCGCCCGGCGGCGTGGACGCGGCGCTGGACGGCGCGGGCGGCGACGCGCTGGCGGCGTCGCTGGCGCTGGTCGCCGACCGGAGCCGGATCCTGACGCTCGTCGAGCACGCCAAGGCGGCCGAGCTGGGCATCCGGCTGACCCGGCCGCTGCGGTCGGCGGCCCGGCTCGCCGAGCTGGCCGACCTGTACGCCGAGGGGACGCTGCGGATCCACGTGCGCCGCACCTACCCGCTGGCGGAGGCGGCCGACGCCCACCGCGAGGTGGAGACCGGCCACGGCCGCGGCAAGGTCGTCCTCACCATCCCATGATCAACGCGACGTGCGGGAAGTTGGAGTGTCCCCCGCTCGCCCTCGCGCACTCAAGAACGCTCAACGATCGTGGTCCTCTTGCCGCGATCTTGGGCGCATCCCGGTGTGTTGCCCTCAATCGCCTGACACGCCCTTGATCGCGGGGCAATCGCGACTATTAGTACAAGATCGACGGCGCTGGAGCCGCCGGCGGGACTCCGCGCGCGCCACTTCACGATCAAGAGGTCCGCCATGCGGGCCCCAGGGCGGTCATCCGACCCTCAGCGGTGCGATATCCACGTTATGGCGGCCTCATAAGGTGGATATCGCACCGCTGAGCCCCGGCCCGAGTTCTCTGCGGACCACCGCAGCCCCCACCGGCGCTCCCACTCGGCGCACTCGGCCCGCTCGGCGCACTCGGCCCGCTCGGCCCGCTCGGCGCAGCCAGCTTCGACAGCGTGGATCAAGGAATATCGCGCCGATCAAGGGCTCGGGCACACGGATCGAAGATCAAAGCACGTGCCTATGCCCTTGATCGGCGGAGAGGCGAGGGGCGGATCAGGGGACGGTGATCTCGCCTCGGGCTATCGGGATCACGGCGCCCGTTACGGTTGCCCTCACGGCCTGGCCGGCGTGGGCCGTCACCGTGCAGTCCAGGGTGGAGGGCCGGCCGATCTCGGCGCCCTGGCGGACGGTGTACGCCGACTCGCCGTCGCCGGGCAGCAGACCCGCGGCGACCAGCCACACGCCCAGTCCGAGCGCGGCCGAGCCGGTCGCCGGGTCCTCCGGCACGCCGAGCCCGGGCGCGAAGACCCGGGCGTGCGCGGTCCGGGTCGCCGGGTCCCAGGCGAAGACGGCCAGGTGGTCGATGTCATGGGTGCGCGCCGCCGCCGGGTCCAGCGCGATCGCGGCCACCGCCTCGGGCCGCACCGGCAGGTACGGGAACTCGATGCCGCACCCAGCGGACCCGGCCGCACCGGCGAGGTCGGCGTCCGCCAGGCCGAGGGTCGCGAGTAGGGGGGCCGGGTCCAGTTTCGGGCTGACCGTGGGTGTGCCGCCGGTCAGCGTGGCGCGGCCGTCGTCGTACACCTGGATGGGGAGCAGTCCCGCGCCGCACTCCTGCACGACGGGGCCCGGCGCGAAGAGACCGCGGCGCGCGCCCACGACCGCGGCGCCGACGCTCGGGTGGCCGGCGAACGGCAGTTCGGCGGCGGGGGTGAAGATGCGGGCGCGGTACGTCGCGCCCGGCTGGGTCGGCGGGAGCGGGAACACCGTCTCGGAGAGGTTGAACTCGCGGGCGAGCGCCTGCATCTGCGCGCCGCTCAGGCCGTCGGCCTCGAACACGACGGCGAGCGGGTTGCCGGCGTAGGGCCGGTCGGTGAACACGTCCACGATCTCGTACGGCAGCATGCCCCGAGACTAAAGCCTCCATGATCAAGGCGTCCCTCAAGTAGCCCTAACGACTACAGGGACGCCTTGATCATGGAGGGATGGGGACTAGCGATCAAGGTGCGGGTCCGTGTCGGTGCGCCGCGAGACGTACTCCATCCACACGGTGTCGACGACCGTGCCGGGCCCGTCGGTGCGGCGGTAGCGGGCGGTGACCGCCTCCTGGGCGGCGGCCTCGACCACGCCGGGGCACCGGTCGCCGCCGCGGTGCACCCAGATCCGGTCGCCCGGCCGGAACCGGGGCTCGGGCGCCACCGGGTCGCACCGGCGGCCGGGCTCGATGATGAGCTCGACGAAGCGGCGCGCCCGCGACTTGGGGTTGGCGTCGGGCGGCGGCTCGCCGACCCACGCGACGCGCGCCTCGCCGGGCGGGTGGTGCCAGCGCTTGGCCCGGTACATGGCCTGGTCGGCCTGGCGCAACAGCTCGTCGACGCGGGCGCCGGGGCCGACCGGCGCGACGCCGATCGAGGCGGTCACGATGATCTGCTTGTCGGCCACCGGGATCGGGGCGGCGATGGCCTCCGCCAGCAGGCCGACCGCGGCGCGGACGTCGTCCAAGGTGAGCACGGCGGCGAACTCGTCGCCGCCGAGCCGGGCCACGAGGTGGTTGCCGGCCCAGGCGGCCAGCCGGCCGCCGACGGCGGCGAGCACCGCGTCCCCCACGTCGTGGCCGTAGGTGTCGTTGACCGGCTTGAACCCGTCGAGGTCGATGACGAGCAGCGCGCCGCGCGCCGTGTCGACGAGGGACGGTGCGCGTTCGTGGAAGAGGCGGCGGTTGGGCAGGCCGGTCAGCTCGTCGTGCCCAGCCGCCCAGCGCAACGCCTCACGCTCGGCCTGCAGCTGATCCAGCTGGGCCCGGAGGCGGGTCACTTCCATGCCGTCGGCCCCGCTGTCAGTGCCAGCGGCGCGGGTCGCGGCGGGACCGAGGCTCTGCATGGACCTCCCTTTCGAGAGATCGGCGGACCGTGGGATGTCTCCGGTTGCAAATAGCATTCCAGTGATCTCCCGCCCTGTGCAAGATTTCACCGCGAAGAGTTGCCCTCTGACCATCGCTCACTCAGACTGTTTTCGGCTACGCTACGTGCGCCGAGCTTTCGTCGTGAAAGATGAGCCGTCCTACCAGGACGGATGAAAGCGCCGGTCAGCGGCTTCGCACGCTCCGGCAAGACGTGTGAGACCCGACTGAACCGGTTACGCACCGCAGCGCGGCATTGAAAATTTTCAGATCATGAATCAAGTCCACCCCAGCCCACCCCTGGAGGACCGATGAACAGCGACCTGGAGCACGGCTGGATCATGTCCAGCCGATCCACCGGCAACGGCGGCAGCTGCGTCGAGGCGCGCCGCCACGAGGGCCTCATCGAGGTACGCAACAGCAAACGCCCTGACCTGGGCAGCGTCCACTTCACCACGGAGGAGTGGGACTCGTTCCTCTACGGCGCCAAGCGCGGCGAGTTCGACCGACTCCTGAAGTAAACCGCCGGGCTCGTCCCCCGCGGTCGGCTCAGATCGTGGGGGACGGGTACTCGCGCAGCGGCACCGCGTCCTTGAGGATCAGGTCGAAGATCCGCCGGTACTCGTCCACCTCGTGCGGCTCCTCCAGATAGAGCGCGCCGACGTGCGACTCCAGGTAGACCACATCCGGGTCGTCGGGCTCGTCGAAGTCGAGGATCCGGAACGCGCCGGCCATCGCCGCGTGCGCGCCCACCGACCACGGCAGCACCCGCACGTCGACGGTGCCGTTGTCGGCGAGCCGCCGCAGGTGCTCGATCTGCCCCTTGAGCACCCGGTCGCCGCCCACCGGACGCATCAGCACGCCCTCGCCCAGCACCGTCACGATGCGCGGCGGGATGGTCCGGCTGAACAGCGTCTGCTGCCGCTGCATCCGCAACGTCACGTGACGCTCGGCCGCCTCCACGTCCGGCGGCTGCTCGGCGCCGAACAGCGCCCGCGCGTAGTCGGCGGTCTGCAACTCACCGGGGACCACCTCGCCGTCGTAGCTCTGGATGCGCGACGCCGACGCCTCCATGCCGACGTAGAGCTTGAACCAGTCGGGGATCACCGGGTTGGCGTCCCACCACTCCTCCTGCGAGGTGCCCAACGCCAGCTCGGCCAGCGCGTTCGTGATGCTCTCGTCGACCCCGTACAGCCAGCAGAGGGCGCGCACGTTCGCCGGTGACACCGGCACCTTGCCGGTCTCGATCCGATGCAGCGTCGGCTCCGAGATGCCGAGCTTCGCCCGGACGACGTCCTGGCGGCTCATCCCGTTGGCCACGCGCAGCCGCGTCAATCGCCTCCCCAGTGCTCGGCGCACCACGCGTTGGCCAGTGACCGGCATCCCCCAACCCTCCCCGATACTCCTCGTGGTCGCTATGAGCACTAGCGGACACCGTACCGGTAGCGTTACAGCTTCACGAGATCTGGGCCACACGCGGCGCCGACACTTTCGGTTGAGGATCCTGATCCGGTTGGTGGTCGCTGGGCGTAAAGGATAGGAGAACGCCCGTCGGAGCCCGACCCGGAGGACTCAGTGCCAGACGACGTGCCAGCACAAACCACAACAAACCACACCACACCAAAAAAGCCGAAAATACCCCCACGCGTACGCCATGTGGTGGGGTGGACCCTCACCGCGCTGGCCACCGCGCTGGTGTTCGTCGCGCTCGTCATCCCCGACCGGTACGACCGCGTCTCGACGCTCGCCCTCATCCGCATCCCGATCGAGGGACTGCTCGGCTTCGCCCTCCTGCTGGTGCTGCCCACCCGCTGGCGCCGCCCGGTCGCGGTGGCCGCCGGCGCCCTCCTCGGCGTGGTCGTCGTGCTGAAGGTCACCAACATGGTCTTCCGCAACGTCATGGACCGGCCGTTCAACCTGGTGCTCGACTGGGGGCTGCTCGACGACGGATACGCGTTCCTGCGCGACTCCGTGGGGCGTACCGGAGCGGTTGCCGCCCTGGTGGGCGCGGTGCTCCTCGTCGCGGTCGTGCCGGCACTGATGGCGCTCGCCACCCTGCGGGTGGCGGGGTTCGCCGTCCGTCACAAGACCGCGGGCTTCCGCGTCGGTCTGGCCCTGACCGCCGCGTGGGTGGCCTGCTTCGTGGTCGGCGCGCAGATCGTGCCCCGGGTGCCGGTCGCCTCCCGGCAGACCGCGTCGTTCACCTACTACCGCAGCGTCGAGATCACCAAGGGCCTGCAGGACTCGCAGGAGTTCGCCAAGCTGGCCGCCTCCGACCCGTTCCGCGACACGCCGTCCGACCAGCTGCTCAGCGCGCTGCGCGGCAAGGACGTGGTGGTCACGTTCATCGAGAGCTACGGCCGGGACGCGGTCGAGAGCCCCACGTTCGCGCCGCAGGTCACCGCCGTGCTCGACGACGGCACCCAGCGGCTCGCCGCCGCCGGCTACGGCTCACAGAGCGCCTTCCTCACGTCTTCGACGTTCGGCGGCGGCAGCTGGTGGGCGCACGCCACGACCCTGTCGGGTCTGTGGATCAACAACGAGCAGCGGTACCGCACGCTCGTCGCCGGCGACCGGACCACGCTCAACAGCGCCTTCCAGCGCGCCGGCTGGCGCACCAGCGCGTTCATGCCGGGCATCACCCGGGCCTGGCCGGAGAGCAAGTTCTACGGGTACGACAAGGTCTACGACCTGAGGAACATGGGGTACCGGGGGCCGGGGTTCGGGTTCGCCACCATGCCCGACCAGTTCGTGTGGCTGACGATGCAGCGCAACGAGCACAGCAAGGCCACCCGCGAGCCGATGATGGCGCAGCTGGCGTTGCTGTCCAGCCACGCGCCGTGGGTGCCGATCCCCCGGATGGTCGGCTGGAACGAGGTCGGCGACGGCTCGATCTTCCACCAGGTCCGCAAGGAGGGCTTCACCCGCAAGCAGGTGTGGAGCAGCACCGACCGGATCCGCACCGAGTACCGCCGATCCATCGAGTACTCGCTGAGCGCCCTCATCTCCTACGTGGAGACCTACGGCGACGAGAACCTCGTGATGGTGTTCCTCGGCGACCACCAGCCGTCGTCGCTCGTCGTCGGCGAGGGCGCCAGCCACGACGTGCCGATCTCGATCATCACCAAGGACCAGGCGGTACTGAACCAGATCGCCTCCTGGAAATGGACCAACGGCCTGAAGCCCGGCGCAAAATCCCCCGTATGGAAGATGGACAGCTTCCGCGACCGCTTCCTCACCACCTTCAGCCCCGAAGCCACCCACCGCTAACCCCCCTCCCGCCCCCTCCCCCTCCCCCTCTCCCCGCCCCTCCCCCTCTCCCCGCCCCTCCCGCCCCTCTCCTCGTCGATCAAGGGCTTGGGCACACGCTTTGATCTCTCTCGCGGGTGCCCAAGCCCTTGATCGGCGCGTTAGTCCTTGATCGCGGGGACGAGGCGGGCGCCCAGCGCCTTCGCCGCGACCACCAGCCCGCCGGCGACCAGCACGATGTCCTTGAACACGTACTGGGCCTCCAGCGTCGGCGTGCCGGGGAACATGTCGGCGAAGAACAGCACCAGCGGCGACATGATGCCGACCAGCGACGCCGCGAGCACCAGCAGGCCCGTCTTCAGCAGCCGACCGGTGATCAGCGTGACGCCGATGAAGCACTCGGCGACAGCGGTCACCAGCAGGGCACCGGTGCCGGACACGAGACCCAGCGAAAGGGTCTCCAACGTGCGCACCACCAGCGCCTCGGCCGGGCTGGCGCCGGGGACGAACTTCAGCGCGCCGAAGCCGAGGAACACCACGCCGAGGCTGACCCGGAGGATGCCGATGCTGTGGCGGGCCAACCAGTAGCTCAGCCGGTGGACGGTCTGGTCGATCGGGATGACGGTCATGGTCTGGTCCTTTCCGCACGGCCTTGTTTCCTGACGAGGTTCAGCGTCGCGGGAACCGCGGTCCGGCACGTCGGCCGAACGACGGCAGTGCGGGTACTCGAATCAGCGCAGCCGCACCGCGGCGGCTGCGCGCCCCGACGGACCTCGGCTACGCCCGCTCCTCATGATCAAGGCAGCTCTCATCGCCGAAGTACTCTTGCCGGCATGGCTTCCAAGGGCGACGTCGTCGACGACTTCGAGCTGCTCGACGACACCGGCACGCCACGACGGCTCAGCGAGTTCCTCGCCAAGGGCCCCGTCGTGCTGTTCTTCTACCCCGCCGCGATGACCCGCGGCTGCACCCAGGAGAGCTGCTACTTCCGCGACCTGGCCGCCGAGTTCGCCGAGGTGGGCGCGCAGCGGGTGGGCATCAGCCGGGACAGCGTCGAGAAACAGCGCCAATTCTCCGAGATGCACGGCTTCGACTACCCGCTCCTGTCCGATCCGGACGGTGTGGTGGCCGGGAGCCTGGGCGTGAAGCGCAAGCTGCCGCTCGGCGCGTTGAGCACCAAGCGGATGACGTTCGTCATCGGCACCGACCGGCGCGTGCTCGACGTCATCCACAGCGAGGTCAGCATGAACGACCACGCCGACAAGGCACTCGAAGTCCTCCGCTCCTCATGATCAAGGCGTCCCTGTAGTCGTTATAGCGACTACAGGGACGCCTTGATCATGAGTGGGTCAGGTGGGCAGCGGCGGCATGTGGCCGAGTTGCACCATCAGCGTCGTCACGTCGTAGAACGCCTCGCCGGCGACGATGTGTCCCTCGGAGTCGTAGCGAAGGACCTCGCAGAACGGCACGTCCATCCGCTTCCCCGTCGCGGGCAACGAACCGAGCGGACCGTCGTTGGTGCCCTGCGCGTGGAAGAGCGCCACGGTGTACTCGCCGCCGTCGATGATGTGGGTGTCGACGGGCTTGGCGTCGGGGAAGGCTTGCGTCCAGCCCTGCAACCAGTCCGCCATCTCGCGCGGCCCCTTCACCGACAGGTTGCGCGGGTGGTCGGTGTAGAGACAGTCCTCGCGGACCGCGCGCACCGCCTCATCCCAGTCGCGTCGGCTGAACGCGTTCATGATGGCCCGATGCGTGTCAACGTTGCTCATCGGTACACCTCCTCGATGCGAGCGTTGGTAACGCCTTGCGATTTTGACGCTACTCTCCGCCATCTCTCTGCGGTGGCTCTCTGCGCAGCTCGTAAAGCGTCCTAGGATACTGGGCTTCTGCTCGCCCCTGCGGGCGGCTACGCGGGTTCGGGTGTCTACGATGGACGGTCAGCGTTTGCGGGAATGCCAAGGTGCGGCGGGGATCGCACCCGCACTCGGCGGGCGGCCGGAATGGGTCGGCCGAAAACACGGTTGCCCCAGTGGGCGCTACGTCCTACCGTTGTTTTCAACATCGACTGCGACTTCGAAAGACCGGGAGACCGACATGTTGTGGCACGCCACGTCAGAATCGCGACGGCAAGCGCCGCGCGATTGGACGGGCATACCCACTGCGTGTCAACCCGTCGACCTTGGCCAGCGCCACGAGTCCAACCTGGACCGGTGGCGGACGTAAACGCATCCTCATCGCGCTTACGCCGCCCACCCACCAGGGATCGGGCGGCGTTTTTCGTACCTCCTTACGGGTGTGATGTAACGGGAGCATGGCGGTTTCCAAAACCGCTCGCGAGGGTTCGAATCCTTCCACCCGTGCCTTCCCATGGCCGCGGCCAGCGGGACCGATAGTTGAAAACTCCACAGTGGATGGCATATGTGAAAGGCCCGGCCGCCACGGCCGGGTCGATCGGGGACGACCGGCACGGTGACCGGGCCTGGTTTGGGACCAGGACGCAGCGCGTTCGACTCGCGCGTTCCCGACGAATGCCCTCGCACCCCTGCGGGGAGGGCGTTCCCCTGGCGAGTTCGGCTAACGGTCAGGCCACCGGGCCCTCAACCCGGAAACAGGGGTTCGACCCCCCTACTCGCTGCTCACTGGCGCGGCCTGAATAGCGCCGCCAGACACACACACTTCCCGGATCCATGACCATCGGTCGCAACGAGGAGAGGAGGCATCCGGTGGACGTCCTAGTCGTCAACGCCGACCTCGGCCCGCTCCACCGGGTCAGTATCCGCCACGCGGTGCGGATGCTCGTCCGCCGCGTGGCCGAGATCCACGAAGCCGAGCCCGACCAGCTGATCGGCGTCTACCCGATGCCGCGCGTGGTGCGACTCATCCGGTACGTCGTGACCCGCTGGCGGTACACGAACGGTCCCGGGTGGTCGCGCGGCGGCGTGCTGGCTCGCGACAACCAGTGCTGCGGCTACTGCGGTGGCCACGCCACCACCATCGACCACGTCCTGCCCCGCTCCCGCGGCGGCCGGAACACCTGGACCAACACCGTTGCGGCTTGTGGCGGCTGCAACCAGCGCAAGGGCGACCGCACGCCGGCCGAAGCCGGTATGCCGTTGCGGTTCGCCCCGCACGCCCCGACGTGGGTGTCGCTCGTGCGCTGACTGGCGGCCGGCGGCCTTCTCTCGCCCGCCGGCCGCCCTTTCCCGGATCGTCCAACGGTAGGACACGGCACTCTGACTGCCGCGATCGAGGTTCGAATCCTTGTCCGGGAGCTGTCCCCAATGCCCTCGTAGCCCAGCGGTAGAGGCACGGTCTTGAGGAGGCCGACAGCACCGGTTCAAGTCCGGCCGAGGGTACGAGCAGCCGCCTGTCGAGCGGAAGGTCGCGGGTTCGAGTCCGGCCGCTTCCGCTCGTGGGCGACGTCGCCCACCATGCCCCTGTAGCTCAGTGGATAGAGCGCCCGGCTACGAACCGGGAGGCCGCGAGTTCGACTCTCGCTGGGGGTACGCATTGGAGGAGCCACCGCGACGCCATCCACTGTGGAGCCCCATGATCAGGGCGTCCCTCATGTAGTTCTAACGACATGAGGGACGCCCTGATCATGAGAGGTAGGTGCGGAGGTGGTGGCCGGTCAGGGTGCCGGACTCGACCAGGTCGGCGGGCGGGCCGGCGAACACGACCTGGCCGCCGTCGTGGCCGGCGCCCGGCCCGAGGTCGATGACCCAGTCGGCGTGCGCCATGACCGCGAGGTGGTGCTCGATCACGATGACCGAGTTGCCCAGCTCGACGAGGCGGTCGAGCAGTGCGAGCAGTTGGTCGACGTCGGCCATGTGGAGGCCGGTGGTGGGCTCGTCGAGCACGTAGACCGCGCCATCGCCGGACATGTGGTTGGCCAGCTTGAGGCGCTGCCGCTCGCCGCCGGAGAGGGTGTTGAGCGGCTGGCCCAGCGTCAGATAGCCGAGGCCGACATCGGTGAGCCGCTCCAGGATCTTGTGTGCGGTGCCGCTCCCGAAGAACTCCCGCGCCTCGTCGATCGGCATCGCGAGCACCTCGCTGATGTCCTTGCCGCGCAGGGTGTAGGTCAGGACCTCCGGCGTGAACCGGCGCCCCTCGCACTCCTCGCACACGGTCGCGACGCCGGCCATCATCGCCAGGTCGGTGTAGATGAGACCGATGCCCTTGCAGTGGGGGCACGCGCCCTCGGAGTTCGCGCTGAACAGGGCGGCCTTGACGCCGTTGGCCTTCGCGAACGCGGCGCGGATCGAGTCGAGCAGCCCGGTGTAGGTGGCCGGGTTGGACCGCCGCGAGCCGCGGATCGCCGACTGGTCGACCACCAGCACGCCGGGGCGCCCGGGCAGCGTGCCGTGGATCAGGGAGCTCTTGCCGGAGCCGGCCACGCCGGTGACCACGGTGAGCACGCCGAGCGGGATGTCGACGTCGACGTTCTTCAGGTTGTGGCGGTCGGCGCCGCGGATGGGCAGCGTGCCGGTCGGTGCGCGGAGGTCCTTGCGCAGCACGGGTCGCCGGTCGAGGTGCATGCCGGTGAGGGTGCCGGACGTGCGCAGCCCGGCGACGTCGCCCGCATACACGATCTGGCCGCCGGCACCGCCGGCGCCCGGACCGACGTCGACCACATGGTCGGCGATCGCGATGACCTCGGGCTTGTGCTCCACCACGAGCACCGTGTTGCCCTTGTCGCGCAGCCGCAGCAACAGGTCGTTCATCCGCTGGATGTCGTGCGGGTGCAGCCCGACGGTGGGCTCGTCGAAGACGTAGGTGATGTCGGTGAGGCTGGAGCCCAGGTGGCGCACCATCTTCACGCGCTGCGCCTCGCCGCCGGAGAGGGTGGCCGACTCGCGGTCGAGGCTGAGGTAGCCGAGGCCGATCTCCACCAGCGACGACAGCGTCTGGCGGAGGGTGGCCAGCAGCGGCGCCAGCGCCGGCTCGTCGAGGCCGGACACGAACGCGGTGAGGTCGCTGACCTGCATCGCGGCGCACTCGGCGATGGTGCGGCCGTGGACGGTGGCGGTGCGGGCCGCCTCGTTGAGCCGGGTGCCGGCGCACGCCGGGCAGGTCGTGAACGTCACCGCCCGCTCGACGAACGCCTTGATGTGCGCCTGCGCGGACTCGCGGTCGCGGTCGATGAAGAGCCGCCGCACCTTGGGCACCAGGCCCTCATAGGTCGTGTTGAAGCCGGACTGCTTGATTTTGGTGGCCGGCTTGTGCAGAAAGTCGTGCCACTCCGCCGCGGTGTAGTCGCGCAGCGGCTTGTCGGGGTCGAGCAGGCCGGACTCGGTGAATATCCGCGTATACCACGTGTCGGGGCCGAAGTTGGGCACGGTGATGGCGCCCTCGTTGAGCGACTTGTCGCGGTCGACGAGGGCGTCGATGTCGATCGTGGACACCCGGCCGATGCCCTCGCACTCCAGGCACATGCCTTCCGGGTTGTTGAACGAGAACGCGCTCGACGTGCCGACGTGCGGCGTCGAGAGCCGGCTGAAGACGATGCGCAACATCGCGTAGGCATCCGTGGCGGTGCCGACCGTGGAGCGCGAATTGGAACCCATGCGCTCCTGGTCGACCACGATGGCCGCGCTCAGGTTGCGCAGCGAGTCGACGTCGGGCCGGCCCAGGCTGGGCATGAACGACTGGACGAACGCCGTATAGGTCTCGTTGATCAGGCGCTGCGACTCGGCCGCGATCGTGCCGAACACCAGCGACGACTTGCCGGAGCCGGAGACCCCGGTGAACACCGTCAGCCGCCGTTTCGGCAGGTCGACCGAGACGTCCTTCAGGTTGTTCTCCCGGGCGCCGCGCACCTCGATGACATCATGACTATCCGCTTCCCACACGCCCGAGATGGTGCCACGACCCACCGACATTCCACCGGCACCAGGGTTTGAGCGGGCGTGACAGCGGGTACGACCCGGTGCCCAAGCACCGGGAGGGTACGTGGAATACCTGACGATCGACGAGATCGCCAAGCATTACTGGGTGCGGCGCGGCCACGCCACGCGGCTCGCCGCCACCCATGACTGGCGCCACCGGGAGGATGCCGACGGGACGGTGCGGTACGACCGCGACGACGTCGAGGCGACGCTGGGGCCACGCATCGGATCGCTGCTGGCCGTGCGCTGAGTTTGATCACAGGGCTATTCGGGAAAGCTTGCGGCACCCCGGAAGGAGCCCTGGCGATGCCACTGATCTTTCGCAAGCGCAAGAAGATCGGCCCGCTGATCCTGAACTTCACCGAGAACGGGTTCTCGTCGTGGAGCATCAAGATCGGCCGCTGGTCGTGGAACTCGCGCGCCCGCGCGCACCGCGTCGACCTGCCCGGCCCGCTGTCCTGGCGGCAGCGCAAGTCCTCGCGCGACTAACCCATGATCAAGGCGTGCCCCCCCGCGCTAAAACCTCGGGAGGGGCGCCGTGATCATGGTGGGGGAGT
>JBBEWH010000195.1:0-3300 GCA_037414955.1 Actinomycetes bacterium KLBMP 9797 | reverse complement strand
CGCGACTAACCCAGTTGCTGGTGTTCAGGCCGGCCGCTACATCCTGGGTTGGGACGCCTTGATCATGGAGGGGAAGTCGGCGGGGAAGTCGTGGCCGAGGTCGGCGACCAGGTCCAGGTGGCAGGTGACGCCGGCCCGCCGCAACCGCTCGACCGCGGCCAGCGCGCCGTCGCATACCTCCAGGTCGCGCGCGCCGACCACGACGGTGCCGGCGACCCCGCGCGCGGCGGCCGCGGTGACGTGCTCGTCGTCGAGGTGTTCCGGCCCGATGGCCGGGGCCACCACGACGAAATGGGCCGCGTGGCCGGCCAGCGCGCTCACGACGGCCTGCCGGCCGCCGGCCGAGAAGCCGGCCAGGACCGGCGGCAGGTCCGGCAGGCCGTCGAGGGCCGCGGCGATGTCCCGGCCGCCGATGGCGGGGTCCGGCCAGGACCGGTAGCTGGGCGTGTTGCGCTGTGACGAGTCGGGCGCGGCGACCACGAAGCCCGCCTCGGTCGCGGTGCGCCACCGCTCGGCGGCGTCGTCGGCGTCCTGACCGGCGCCGTGCAGCGCGACCAGTACGCCGCGCGCCGGCCCGTCGGGCCGGTGGACGATCGGCGGGCGGGTCGCCGGGTCGGCCGCGGTCGCGCGGGCGTGCGAGAGTGCGACCAGCTCGTCGAAGCCGTCCAGCGCGCGCAGTCCGGCCAGATCGTCGTCGTCGGCCAGGATGCGCCGGTGCCACCAGCCGCCCGCGTCATAGGCGGCCCGCAGCTCGGCGAGCGCCTCGGTGGGCCGGCCCGCCACCGCGAGCAGGCAGGCGCACTGGTGGGCGAGGTCGGAGCGCCAGTGCGGCAGGTGGGGCAGCGCGGATCGGATCAGCGCGACCGCCTCGTCGTAGCGGCCCTCCTGGTACCCCGCGAAGACCTCCTCCTCGACGGCGCGGTACTCGGCGCGTGCCCACTCCGCGCGGGTCAGGGCGTACTCCACCGCGCCCTGCTCGTCGCCCGGGATGTGGTCCGGCCAGTCCTCGACGAACGTGCCGACGTGGCGCAGACCCGCCTTGGCCATCACCCGGCGGGAGGCGGCGTTGACCGTCATCGTCTCCGCGTACACCCGGGTCACGCCCAGTTCGGTGAAGCCCTTGCGGATCAACGCCCGCGACCCTTCGGTCCCGTATCCCTTGCCCCAGGCATCGCGCCGCAGCCGGTATCCCAGCTCGACGCCCTCGCGTCGGCTGCCGTCGCCGCGCACCGGCTGCCGGTTTTGACGGAAGTGGAACCAGCCGAGGAACCGCCCGGTCGCCTTCTCCACCGCGGCCCAGTAGCCGAGGCCGTCGGCGCGATCGTAGAACGCCAGCCAGCGCGGGAGGATCTCGTCGCGGATCTTCTCCCCGGGCGTCGGCGCGCCGCCGGTCAGATAGCGCATCACCTCCGGGTCGCTGTCCAGCTCGACGACGTTGTCGACGTCCTGGCCGGTGAACTCGCGCAACACCAGCCGTTCGGTCTCCAGGTAGACACGCATCCCGCCATCCTCGCGCACCGCGGCCCCCGCGTGGGGTCTCATCCTGATCATGGGAAGGGTGTCCATCGGGGCAGAACTCGTTCGTCGTAGGGGTGAGGATGCGATCGGGCGAGGATGCGATTGGGACGAGGAGAGGAGACGTCATGAAGTACCTGTTGTTGATGTGCGTCGACGAGTCGGTCACCTTCACCGACGAGGAGGACCGGGCCACGATGGCGGCGACCGACGCCTGGGTCCAGGAGATGACCGACCGGAAGGTCCGCCTGCAGGGAGACCGGCTGCGGCCGGTCAGCGACGCCACCACCGTCCGCACCCGCGACGGCGAGGTGCTGGTCGCCGACGGCCCGTTCGCGGAGACGAAGGAGCAGATCGGCGGGTTCGACATCATCGACTGCGCCGACCTGGATGAAGCGCTCGAGGTGGCCGCCAAGCATCCGGTGGCCGGATTCGGCACGGTCGAGGTCCGGCCGTTCTGGCAGTGGTGACCACTGTCCAGGACGCGGTCCGCGACGCGTACCGCCAGGAGTGGGGTCGCGTCGTCGCCAGCCTGATCCGCGTAACGGGGAACTGGGACCTCGCCGAGGAGTGCGCCCAGGACGCGTTCACGCTGGCGCTCGAGCGGTGGCCCCGGGACGGCGTGCCGCGCCGCCCCGGGGCCTGGCTGACCACGACCGCCCGCAACCGCGCGCTGGACCGGCTGCGCCGTTCGGCCACGGAGGCGGCCAAGCTACGGGAGGTGGCGGCGATGGCGGGCGGCAACCACGGATCCGATGTGGACGACGAGAGCGGCATCGCCGACGACCGGCTCCGGCTGATCTTCACCTGCTGCCACCCGGCCCTGGCGCTGGAGGCCCGGGTGGCGCTGACGCTGCGCACGCTCGCCGGGCTCACCACCGCGGAGATCGCCCGCGCCTTCCTGGTGCCGGAGGCGACGATGGCCAAGCGCCTGGTGCGGGCCAAGGGCAAGATCCGGCACGCCGGCATCCCGTACCGAGTGCCGCCCGCCCACCTGCTGCCGGAGCGCACCGGCGGCGTGCTCGCGGTGCTCTACCTGATGTTCAACGAGGGGTACGCGGCGACCGCCGGCCCCGAACTGGTCCGGCAGGGGTTGTGCGCGGAGGCGATCCGGCTGGGGCGGGTGCTCGCCCAGCTCATGCCGGACGAGCCGGAGGCGCTCGGCCTGCTCGCGCTCATGCTGCTGCACCACGCCCGCCGGGACGCGCGGCTGGACGCGGCGGGCGACCTGGTGACGCTGGAGGAGCAGGACCGGGGCCGCTGGGACCGCGCCGACATCGCCGAGGGGGTGGCCCTGCTGGACGCCGCGCTGCGCCGCCAGCGCCCCGGCCCGTACCAGATCCAGGCCGCGATCGCCGCCTGCCACGTCACCGCCGGGGACGCGGCCGCCACCGACTGGGCCGAGATCGCCGCGCTCTACCAGCGGCTGGCGGAGCTGATGCCCACCCCGGTGGTGCGGCTGAACCAGGCCGTCGCGGTGGCCAAGGCGCGGGGACCGGCGGCCGGCCTGCGCATGGTGGACGCGCTGGCGGCCGGCGGTGCGCTGGATGGTTACCATCTGCTGCCCGCGGTCCGCGCGGACCTGTTGCGCCGGCTCGGCCGCCACGCCGAGGCGGCGGCGAGCTACCGGGCGGCGCTGGCGCTGGCGGCGACCGAGCCGGAACGCCGCTACCTCACCCGCCGCCTGGCCGAACTCCCGTGATCAAGGCGTCCCAGTAGTCGTTCTAACGACTACAGGGACGCCTTGATCACGGTTAGGACTTGGCGTCGGCGTAGCAGTCGACT
>JBBEWH010000194.1:0-77270 GCA_037414955.1 Actinomycetes bacterium KLBMP 9797 | reverse complement strand
TGATCATGCCTGTTCCGCTGTCCCGTCGCGCCATGCTCGCGACCGGTCTCGCCGGCGCCGCCACCGCCCTGACGGCCGCGCCGTCCGCCGCGCGGGCCGGCTCGCCCGTGCCCGCCGCCGGTGATCTGTCGTTACCGTCGACCCGGCTCGCGCGTGAGGCCCTGCGCCTCGTCGCACGCACCCAGGAGCCCTATCTGCGCAACCACAGCGTGCGCAGCTTCCTGTTCGCCCGTGCGGTGGCCGAGCGGGCCGGCCAACTGCCCGACCGGGACTACGACGGCGAGCTGATGTTCCTGATCTGCGTCCTGCACGACATGGGGCTGACGCCGCTGGCCGACACCGGTCAACGGTTCGAGGTGGACGGTGCGGACTTCGCCGTGCGGTTCCTGGAGGAGCGGGGTGTGACCGGCGCCCGCGCCGACGCCGTCTGGGACGGCATCGCGCTGCACACGTCTCCCGGCTATACCGGCTCCCCGGTGTACCGGCGGCGCCGCGCCCCGGAGATCGGCATCGCCGTCGATGGGATCGGCATCGACGTGATCGGCGGTCCGGAGGCGCTGCCACCCGGCTACGCCGACCGGGTCCTCGCCGCCTACCCGCGCCTGGGCGGCGCCCGCCCGCTGACCGACGCGGTCGTCGCGCAGGCCCTGGCCGACCCGCGCAAGGCGCCGCCGATGACGTTCCCCGGTGAGGTGCTGCACCAGCGGCACCCGTCGCTGCCCTACCAGACCTGGGACATGTTCCTGGACGCCGCCGGCTGGTCCGACTAACCCCATGATCAGGGCGTCCTTCAAGTAGCTCTAACGACTTGAAGGACGCCCTGATCATGCCCGGGGCTTACGGCGCGCAGGTGGTGCAACAGGCGTCGCCGCGCCAGGCCTCGCGGCCCTCCTTGACGGCGACGGCGGCGATGACGAGGGCGGCGAGCGGGTCGGCCCACGCCCATCCGAAGAGGCTGTTGAGGGCCAAGCCGACCAGGAGCACGGCCGACAGGTACGTACACAGGAGGGTTTGTTTGGAATCCGCCACCGCGGAGCGGGAGCCGAGCTCGCGCCCGGCGCGCCGCTGGGCGTAGGACAGGAGGGGCATGACGGCCAGGGACAGCGCCGCCAGCACCAGCCCGACGGGGGAGTGGGCGGCGTCGGCGCCGCCGAGCAGCGCGCGGACGGACTCCACGGTCACGTAGGCGGCGAGCACGAAGAACGAGACGGCGATGACTCGCAGGGCGGCCTTCTCCCGCGCTTCCGGGTCGCGACCGGAGAACTGCCACGCCACCGCGGCGGCGGACGAGACCTCGATGAGAGAGTCGAGGCCGAAGCCGATCAGCGCGGTGGAGGAGGCGACGGTGCCGGCGGTGATGGCGACGGCGCCCTCGACGAGGTTGTAGGCGATCGTCGCGGCCACGAGCAGCCGCACCCGCCGGGTGAGCAGAGCCCGGCGAGCCGGGGCCGGCAGGAGGATGGTCATCAGCAGCAGCCCTCCTCGGCGCTGTCGGGACAGCCCGCGGGGTCCACGGCCAGCACGACGCCGAGCAGGTCGCCGAGAGCGTGCGCCAGCCGCGCGTCGGCCAGCTCGTAGCGGACCCGGCGGCCTTCGGGGACGGCCGCGACCAGGCCGCACCCGCGCAGGCAGGCCAGGTGGTTGGACAGGTTCTGCCGGCTGGTGCCGAGCAGGTCGGCCAGGTCAGCCGGGTAGCCGGGCCCGTCGCGCAGCGCGAGCAGGAGCCGGGCCCGGATCGGGTCGGACAGGGCGTGCCCGAAGCGGGCGAGCACCTGCCCGTGGGTCAAGGTCCGCACTCCCGCCACAGTACATCGGATGCTGTACTAACGAAAGTCAGAAGTTGAACTGGTCGATGTTGGTGGAGTCGAAGACGGTCGGCGGGCCGAGCACGACCACACCGTCCGCGCCGATCGTGTACTCACCGAGCTTGCCGGCGGTGAACTTCTCCCCCTCCTTACCCGTGATCATGCCCGAGGCGAGCGCGGCACCGGCGTACGCGGCCAGGTAGCCCAGGTCGGCCGGGTTCCACAGCGCGAAGTTCTTGACCGTGCCGTCCTTGACGAACTCGCGCATCTGGTTCGGTGTGCCCAGACCCGTCAACGCGACCTTTCCCTTGTACCGCGACCCGGACAGGTAACGCGCCGCCGCGGCCACGCCCACCGTCGTGGGCGAGATGATGCCCTTCAGATCCGGGTACGAGGACAGCAGGCCCTGCGTCTCCTGGAACGACTTCTGATCCTCGTCGTTGCCGTACGCCACGGTGACCAGCTCGATCCTGGCGTGCTCGGGTTTCTTCAACTCGGTGCGCATCAGCTCGATCCACGCGTTCTGGTTCGTCGCGTTCGCGGTCGCCGACAGGATCGCGATCTTCCCCGCGCCGCCGATCTGGTCGGAGATCAGCTTGATCTGGTTCTCCGCGATGCCCTGCGCGGTGACCTGGTTGACGAACAGGTCCCGGCACTGTGGATTGGTGTCGGAGTCGAACGTGACCACCTTCGCCCCACCCTGCCGGGCCTGGTTGACCGCGCCGCAGATCGCGTTCGGGTCGTTGGCGGACACCACGATGACGTCGGAGCCCTGCTGGGTCAGCGTGTTCAGATAGGACACCTGCGAGGATGCCGACGCCTCGGACGGGCCGACCTCCTTGTACTCGCCCTTGAACTCCTCGACCGCGGCCTTGCCACCGTTGTCGGAGACCGTGAAGTACGGGTTGTTCACCTGCTTGGGCAGGAACGCGACGCTCAACCCTTCCTTGATCTGTCCGGACGAGCCCGCGTCAGCGCCGCCGGACGGGGAATCCTCGTCACCGGCGCACGCGGTGGCCAGCATGAGCGCGGACAGGACCGCGATGGAACGAAGACCCTTCATGGCTCGGTCCTTTCTCGATAGACGGGCCGTCGGTCTGGATAGCGGGGTCGTCGGCGCAACCGGGCCCGCAGCATCCCGGCGGCGTTGGGGCCGACGACGGAGACGATCAGGAGCGTGCCGGTGACCACGGTGAGCGTGTCCGCCGGCACGTCGGCTAGCTGCAGCGCGTTGCGCAGCGTCGTCAGCAGCAGCACGCCGGCGATGACCCCGACGAGCGTGCCGCGGCCGCCGAAGATGGACACGCCGCCCAGCAGCACCGCCGCGACCACGGACAGCTCGAGGCCGGCGCCGTTGTCGGCGCGGGCGGAGGCGTACCGCATGGTCCAGAAGACGCCCGCCGCGGCGGCCACCGCGCCGGTGACCACGAACAGCCAGAACTTGGTCTTCGCCACCGAGATGCCGGAGAACGCCGCGGCCTGGTCGTTGTTGCCGATGGCGAAGAGGCTGCGGCCGATCGGCGTGGCGTGCAGGACGACGGCGAACGCGGCGGCCAGACCGAGCACCACCAGCGCGAGCCACGGGACCGTCGTGCCGGGCAACGGCTCGATGAACGCCCCCGTCCAACTGATCGGGAAGTCGGCCACCGCCCGGTCGCCGAGCACCACATAGGCCAGTCCTCTGTAGAGGGCCAGGGTGCCGATCGTCACCGCCAGGGACGGCAGCCCGAACCCGGTGACGAACAGGCCGTTGACCGCGCCGAGCACCGCGCCCAGCAGCAGGACGAGTGGCAGGATCAGCGGCAGTGGCAGGCCGGTCAGCCACAGCTGCCCCAGGACCGCGCTGGACAAGCCGAGCACGCTGGCGACCGACAGGTCGATCTCGCCGGTGACGATGATCAGCGTCATCGGCAGCGCGATCAACGCGACCGGGACGACGTCCAGCAGCAGGAAACCCCAGAACCGCGCCGTGGCGACGCCCTCGACGAGTGCCGACGCCACGCTGACCACGAGCACCAGCACGACGATGACCAGCACGTCCCAGCTACCCAGTCGCCTGAGCACCGCGCGCCCTCCTTCCCCGCAACCGCTGGGCGATCCGGGCGGTGAGCGCCCGGTCCAGCCCGATCGCGGCCAGAATGAGCGCGCCGACCACGGCCTGCTGCCAGAACGGGTCGATGCGCAGCACCGGCAGCGCACTGCCGATAGTGGACAGCAGCACGGCACCGAGCGCCGCCCCGTACACCGAGCCGCTGCCGCCGAAGATCGCCACCCCGCCCACCACGACCGCCGCGACCACGTTCAGCTCGATGCCGGTGCCGGCCGCGGCGTCCAGCGTGCCGAAGCGGGCCGCGTACAGCACACCGGCCAGGCCGGCGAGGGCGCCGGAGGCCGCCAGCGCGGCGAACACCCGCCGCCCTACCGGGATCCCGGACAGCCGGGCCGCCGCCGGGTCCGACCCGATCGCGTACAGTTCCCGCCCGCCGCGGTAGTCGCGCAGATAGAGGCCCGCGATCAGGAGCACGCCGATGGCGAACAGCGCCAGCACCGGTACGCCCACCAGCGTGGCCGTGCCCATGCCCTTGAACGACCGGGGCAGGTCGGCGGCGTTGATCTGCTGCCCGGCCGCCCACGAGTAGTCCAGGCCACGGAACACGTACAGGGTGCCCAAGGTGACCACCAGTGCCGGCACCCGGGCCACGGCGACGAGCGCGCCGTTGACCACGCCGCACAGCGTGCCCAGCCCGACGCCGGCGAGCAACGCCAGGATCACCGGCGCGTCCGGTACCGCGAGGAAGAGCTTGCCGGTCGCGAACGCCGACAGACCCAGGACGGAGCCCACCGACAGGTCGACGTTGCGGGTGATGACGACGACGGCCTGGCCCACGGCGAGGATGACCAGGATGGTGGCGCCGAGCATCAGGTCCTTGCGGCCCTGCGCGGACAGGAAGCGCGGGTTGGTCGCGGTGGTCGCGGCGATCAGCAGCACCAGCGCCAGCGCGATGCCCAACTCGCGCGCCAGGCTGAGCTTGCCGAGGACCGTGAGCTTGCCGAGGACCGTGATCTTGCCGCGGAGCGTGAGCTTGCCGCGGACCGTGGGCTTGCCGCGGACCGTGAGCCGGGACCTCATGCCGGCCCGCCCTGGCCGGTCGCGGCCAGCATGACCGACTCCTCGCCGGCGGCCGCCCGGCTGATCTCCTGGACGAGGCGGCCCTCGCGCATGACCAGTACCCGGTCGGCCATGCCCAGCACCTCCGGTAGCTCGCTGGACACCATCAGCACGGCGACGCCGTCGGCGGCCAGTTCGGACATCAGCCGGTGCACTTCGGCCTTCGTGCCGACGTCGATGCCCCGGGTCGGCTCGTCGACGATCAGCACCCGCGGGGTGGTGGACAGCCACTTGGCCAGCACCACCTTCTGCTGGTTGCCACCGGACAATGTCGACACCGGGTCGTCGAGCCGGCCCGCCTTCACCCGCAACCGGTCCGTCCACATGCGAGCGGCCCGCCGCTCGGCGCCCCGGCGGAGCAGACCCAGCCGGGACAGCGCCCAGCGCCGGGTCAGCGTGGCGTTCCGCTCGATCGACAGCTCCATCACCAGGCCCTGCTGCCGGCGGTCCTCCGGCACCAGCGCCACGCCGGCCGCCATCGCCGCCGCGGGCGCGCCGCGCGGCAGCGCCTTGCCGTCGACCCGGACCTCCCCGGCGTCGTACCGGTCCACGCCGAACACCGCCCGCACCACCTCACTGCGGCCGGCGCCGACCAGCCCCGCCAGGGCGACGATCTCGCCGCCCCGCACGTCGAAGCTGACGCCCTCGAAGACGCCGGTCCGGGTCAGGTCGCGCACCTGGAGCCGGACCTCACCGCGCTGAGTGTCCACTTTGGGGAAGAGCTGGGCCACCTCGCGGCCGACCATCCGCCGGACCACCTGCCCGACGTCCAGGTCGCCGACCCGGTCGGTGGACACCCACCGCCCATCCCGCATGATGGTGATCCGCTGGCAGAGTGCGAACACCTCGTCGAAGCGGTGCGAGATGAACAGGACCGCCGCGCCGGCCGCGCGCAGCGCGCGAACGACGGCGAAGAGCCGGTCGACCTCCACACCGGACAGCGCCGCCGTGGGCTCGTCCATGACGAGGATCCGGGCGTCGAAGGACAGCGCCTTCGCGATCTCCACGAGCTGCTGGTCGGCGATCGACAGGCCGCGCGCCGGCCGGTCCGGATCCAGGGGTACGCCGAGCCGCGCGAACAGGTCCGCGGCGCGTTGCCGCATGGCGGTGCGGTCGATCCGCCGCAGCGTCCGGAGCGGCTGCCGGCCCACGAAGATGTTCTCCGCCACCGACAGGTCCGGGAACAGCGTCGGTTCCTGGTAGATCACCGCGATGCCGGCCGCCCGGGCGTCCGCGGGCTCACCGAGCGTGCGCGGCTCGCCGTCCAGGCTCAGCCGGCCCTCGTCCGGGGCGTGCACCCCGGCGAGGACCTTCACCAGCGTGGACTTGCCCGCGCCGTTCTCGCCCACCAGGGCGTGCACCTCGCCGGGGTACAGGTCCAGGTGGACGTCGTCCAGCGCGCGCACCGCGTCGAACGACTTGCGAACACCGGCCAGGGACAGGATCGGCGCTACCCCATCCGGCACCGCCACGTCCGGCACGACCACGTCCGGCATTGCGGCCTCCGCGGTTAAAACGTTTCATGAACGCTTATGAACCCACGTTAAGGTCAAGCTCACGGTGCGTCAAGAGATCGCTACACCCGTCCTACCTTCTCACAGTCGATGATCCCGCACAGGGGTTCGGCGAGGTAGTCGTGCCACTGCTCCGGATCCGGTCCCCGGGCGGCCTCCGGCGAGAGCTCCGGCATGCTCCACCGGATCCGGTGGAAGCCGGCCGCCCGTAGCGCCGCGTCGAGCGCCGGGCGACTCCAGTAATGGATGGTGACCTCCGGGCTGCGGAAGCCTGGGACGGTGATGGTGAACGTGAAGCCGTCGCCGTCCGTCAGGGCGCGGTCGGGGTCCAGGTGCAGCTCCGCGCCGTACGGCAGATAATAGTCGGGCCGGCGGGACAGGTCCGGGTTTAGCTGGAACGTCACGAAGCGGCCACCCGGCGCCAGGTTGTCGGCGATGCTGCGGCACATGCCCCGCAGGTGGTCCTCGTCCGTCGCGTAGTGCAGCAGGTGCGCGCCCAGGGCGCCGTCGAACTCGCCCAGCTTCGGCATGCTGCCGACGTCGTGTTGGCGGTATTCGATGCCGAGCGGCTCCTGCGCCTCGGCCGCCCGGGCGACGCGCAGCATGTCCGTTGACAGGTCCACACCGCACACCGGGTCCGCGCCGCGCCGGCGCAGCCCGCGGGCATAGGCCCCGGTGCCGCAGGCCACGTCCAACCAGGCCTGGCCGCGCACGTCGCCGGCGAGCTTGAGGAGCGAGTACGCCTCGATGTGGGTGCGCCATGGCGCGAGCTGAAAGGTCTGGTCGTACTGGTCGGCGAACCCGTCGTACTCGGACACCCTGTTCTCCTTTCGCGGACGTGCGATCAGTGCGCCCATCTTGCCCGCCTTCCCATGATCAAGGCGTCCCTGTAGTCGCTAGAACTACATGAAGGACGCCTTGATCATGGGAGGTCTGATAACCTTTTGGTTATGGAACTGATTGGTTATGGAGTGGGCGCGTGAATCGGCTCGATGCGACGTTCGCGGCGCTGGCGGACCCGACCCGGCGCGCGATCCTGGCCCGGCTCATCAGCGGCGACGCCACCGTCTCCGAGCTGGCGGCGCCGTTCGCGATCAGCCAGCCGGCGATCTCCAAGCATCTGCGGGTGCTGGAGCGCGCCGGGCTCGTCTCCCGGGGGCGCGCGGGCGCCCGGCGACCATGCCGCCTCGAACCGGGCCCGCTCGAGGCCGCCGCCGATTGGCTGGCGAACTACCGCGCGTTCTGGGAGGAGCGCTACCGCAACCTCGATACGCTGCTCCACGAGTTGCGCGCCGACGGGGGTGAGGCGTCGTGACGCTCGAGGCGACGACACCCACGGACCGGACGATCGTGCTGACGCGGCAGTTCGCCGCGCCGCGCCGCCTGGTGTTCGACGCCTGGACCAGACCGGAGCTGCTGCGCCGGTGGTACGGGGCGCGGGGCTGGACGCTGGTCGAGTGCGAGGTCGATCTGCGGGTGGACGGCGGCTGGCGCTTCGTCTCCGAGGGGCCGGGCGGCGCCCGGATGGGACAACGCGGCGTATACCGCGAGGTCGACCCGCCGCGCCGGCTGGTCTACACCGAACTGTTCGACGACCAGTCGTATCCGGGCGTGGCGCTGGTGACCCACGACTTCGCCGAGGAGCACGGCCGGACCACGCTCACCAGCACCATCCGCTACCCGACCCCCGAGGCCCGGGACATCGTGCTGCGCTACCCGATGCGGCGCGGCGTCGGGGAGGCCTACGAGCGCCTGGACCAGGTGCTGGCCGACGAGCGAGCGGGCCGCCGAGATCTCCAGGATCGGCCTCGAACACTGCTTCGACAAGATGACGACACTCCTGAAAGGACACGGCTGATGAACTGGACTCTGGAAGTGGTGGTGGTACCGGTCTCCGACATCGATCGGGCCAAAAAGTTCTACGCCGAGCAGCTCGGTTTCAACGTCGACCACGACACGACAATCAGCGACCAGGTGCGGGTGGTCCAGCTCACCCCGCCGGGCTCCGGGTGCTCGGTCGTCATCGGGAAGGGCCTCGGCAACGACATGCCACCCGGGTCGCTGAAGGGCGTGCAGCTCGTCGTGGCCGACCTGCCCAAGGCCCGCGCCCAACTGGTGGAGCGGGGCGTGGACGTGACCCCGATCCAGGTGTTCGCCGCGGAGGGGCAGCGGCCCGCCCGCGACGACGATCCGCTGGACAATCAGGGTTTCGTCTTCTTCAGCGACCCGGACGGCAACGCCTGGGCCGTCCAGCAAATCTCGTCCCGCGCCTAGCGCCCCTCGCCGGTCAGCCTTGGTTCGGTCCCTTGGAGTGCCGACTCGACCCCCCAAGCGGAGAGGCGCCATGCTCAGCGATGAGCTACATACCCCTACGAGGCCGCCATAGGGTATCTGACTCACCGCTGAGCGAGGCGCGACCACAAGGGCGCGGGGCGGCGAGCTCCCCATGCGAGATCTTGACGAGAAACGGTTCGAATCGGACCGTTTCTCGTCAAGATTCACCGCAAACCATGTGCCCGAGCCCTTGATCGGCACGCGGGGGCGCCTTGATCATGGGAGTGCCTATGTGAAGTCGATGCGCATGACGACGCGGCGGGGGGTGGGGTGGCTGACCTCGGTGAAGCCGGCGTCCTCGAAGACCTGGCGGGCCCCGACGTGCAGCTCGCCCCAGGTGATCACCTTGCCGGGCTCGGTGATCATCGGATAGGCCTCGAGGGCCCGGGCGCCGCGCGACCGGGCGAAGTCGATGGTCGCCTGAGCCAGGGGATAGGTGAGGCCACGACCCCGATACCCCTTCCGGACCGCGAAACAGGTCACCGCCCAGACGCCGTCGTCGTCCTTGTCCTCGTCACGACCGGCCCACGGGACGCGCGACGTGCGGAGCTTCGGGTACGCCGTGCGCGGCTCGACCGCGACCCAGCCCGCCGGCTCGCCGTCCACATAGGCCACCAGGCCGCTGGTGGACGGCGCGTCCGGGTCACCGCAGGCGGTCTGTGCCCGGAATCGCGCGGTCCGGCCGTCCTGAGTGGAGTCCCGCCAGATCCAGCCGACGACCTTGAAGCGTTGGCAGTGGCAGCGGCCCGCGTCGGCGGTGCCGAAGATGGCGGTGAGGTCGTCCCACGGCGCCTCGTTGGCCGGCACGATCGTGACCTGGTCGGCGGCGAACGGGCCGGTCACTGCGGGGGATCCTCGCCCACCACACCGTCGATCGCTTCCCGGAGGAGATCGGCGTGGCCCACGTGCCGAGCGTACTCGTCGTGCAGGTCCACCAGCAGGCGGCGCAGCTTCGGCCGCCGCTCCAGGCCGCCGTCGGCGAGCGCCGCGGCGAGGGCCGTCCGGGTCCGCGCGACCGCGCCCCGCCAGAGCGCGTAGAGCGCCTCCGGCGAGTCGTCGGCCGCCGTGCGCCACGACCAGTCGGGCTCGGCGTCGAAGTCGACCGCGTGCCACGGTGCCCCGATCGGCTGCCCGGTCACGTCCCGCGCGGTGTAGTAGTCCTCGACGTGGGCGAGGTGCTTGAGCAGCCCGCCCAGCGTCATCGTCGATGGCGGGTGCGGCTTGCCCAGGCCGCCCGCGTCCAGGCCGCCGGTCTTCCACGCGAACTGCGCCCGCGACCTGTCCAGCGCGAACAGCAGCATCTCCGCCTCGCCCGCCGTCGCGGACGGCTCCCTCAACTCCTCAGTCATGATCCGCATGCTAGGTTCGGTTCCGGACGTTTGACTTCCGGAATGGGGAGAACCGCGGTGAAGCTGGACGCGAGCCCCACCGCCCGGGCCCTGCTGGCGCTCGAACTGCTCCAGGGCAGCCCGGGCATCACCGCCGACCGGCTCGCCGACGAGCTCGGCGTCTCGGAGCGGGCCGCCCGGCGATACGTCGAGATTCTTCGCGAGGCCGGCATCCCGGTCGAGTCCGCCCGCGGACCGTACGGCGGCTATCGCCTCGGCCGCGGCCAGCGGCCGCCGCCCCTGATGTTCACCGCCACGGAGGCCCTCGGCCTGGTCATGGCGGTGCTCGACGGCCACCACGACGCGGCCGACGCCACCGGTCCGGTCGGCAGCGCGCTCGGCAAGATCGTGCGCGCGCTGCCGGAGTCGGTCGCCGCACAGGTCGAGGCCGTCCGCCGGACGACCGCCCCCGCCCCGGACCGGTCCGCCGCCCGGCCCGACCCCGGCACCACGATGACCCTCGTGCGCGCCTGCGCCGACCACCGGCGAGTGCGGATCGAGTACCGCTCCGAGGCCGGGTCACAGTGGACCACCGACGTCGACCCGTGGGCGGTGGTCGTCCGCCACGGCCGGTGGTACCTGCTGTGCCGCACTCATCCCGGGGACGCCCGCCGGGCGTACCGGATCGACCGGGTCCGCGCGGCGTCGGCCCTCGACGACGCCTTCCGCCCGCCGGCGGACCTCAACCCGGTAGAGATGCTCGAAGAGCATCTCGCGGTCGGCTGGGAGTACGACGTCGAGGTGGTCATCGACGCGCCGGTGGACGCGGTGGCGCCGTGCCTCCCGCGCGCGCTCGGCCGCCTGGAGCCGCTCGCCACCGGCGGCAGCCGGCTGGTCGGCAGCACGAGCAACCCCATCTGGTACGCCGAGCAGCTCGCCACGATCCCGGTGCCGTTCCGGATCGTGCGCTGCCCCGAGCTCCAGAAGGCCGCCCGCGCCCTCGGCGAACGCCTCCTCGCCGCTACCCCATGATCAAGGCGTCCCTCAAGTAGTCCTAACGACTTGAGGGACGCCTTGATCATGGGATAGCGGCGTAGGTGCGGATGAGCCTCGCCAGGTGGGCGCCGGCCAGCCGCAGCGGCGTTTCGCTCCGGGAGACCTGCGCGGCCAACTCGGCTCCCTCCAGCGTGCTGATCACGGTGTGGGCGAGGTCCCGGGCGTCCGCGTCGGGAAGGCCCGCGTCCCGCAGCTTCGTCTCCACCAGGCCCCGCCAGCGTGCGAACGCCTCGGCGGCGGCGTGCTGGATATCCGGCGCACGGGTGGCGGAGCCGAGCGCGGTGGCGGTGACCGGGCAGCCGTCCACCCACTCCGAGCGGCGCATGTGCCGGGCGAGGGTGCGGGCCGCCGTCTCGATCGCCGCCGCCGGATCCGCCGCGCTGGCCAGCATCCGGGTCAGGAACTCGACGAACTCGCGGTCGCCGTGCCGGATCGCCTCGACCGCCAGCTCCTGCTTGCCGCCGGGGAAGAAATGGTAGACCGACCCGAGGGTGGCGCCCGCCTCCTGGGAGATCTGCTTGATCCCGGTGCCGTCGTAGCCCTGTCGCTGCATCAGCCGGGACGCGGTGCGGACGATCCGCTCCCGCGTGCCGACGGTGGTGGCCGGCGCGCTCGCTGCCACCCGACCTGCCCTGGCGCTCATGCTCGCCAGCGTACCGGATAGAGCGTTCGTTCTAGTGCCGTGCTAACGTCTCACTCTAGATAGAGCGTTCGTTCTAGAGAAAGGCAAAGCTCGATGACGAAGCAGTCGGTGACCGTGCTCGGCCTCGGTCCCATGGGCCGGGCGATGGTCAACGTGTTCCTGGACAACGGCCACCCGGTGACGGTGTGGAACCGGACGCCCAGCAAGGCGGACGACCTCGTCGCCCGGGGCGCCGTCCGGGCGGACACCGTCGACGCGGCGCTAGCCGCCAACCAACTCGTCGTGGTGAGCCTGACCGACTACGCCGCCGTGGACGACGTGCTCGGCCCGGCCACCGCGGGACTGGCCGGGCGGGTGCTGGTCAACCTCAGCTCCGATACCCCGGACCGGGCCCGTGCGGCGGCGCGGTGGGCGGCGGAGCACGGCGCCACGCACCTCACCGGCGGCGTGCTGGTCCCGCCGCCCGGGATCGGAAAGCCCGGCGCCTCGGCCTTCTACAGTGGCCCGCGGGAAGCGTTCGAGGCGCACCGGGAAACCCTGGAGGTGCTCACCGCGACGGACTACCGGGGCGACGACCCGGGCCTGGCCGCGCTCTACTACCAGCTCAACATGGACATGTTCTGGACGAGCATGCTGAGCTGGCTGCACGCGCTCGCGCTGGCCCGGGCCAACGGCATCACGGCCAAGGAGTTGCTGCCGTACGCCAGTTCCGCGCTGGATCTTCGGTACTTCCTGGAGTTCTACACCGACCGGATCGACGCGGGCCAGCATCCGGGCGACGTCGACCGGCTCGCCATGGGAGTAGCCAGCATCGAGCACGTCGTGCACACCACGCGGGACGCGGGGATCGATCCCGCGCTGCCGGGAGCCGTGCTGGAGATCTTCCGGCGCGGCGCGGCGGCCGGGCGCGGTGGCGACAGCTTCACCAGCCTGATCGACGTCCTCGCTTATCCCTTGTAGAGGACCGCGTCGATCTCGATGTCGAAGCCTTCCAGGGCCACCGGGATCGTGGTGCGGGCCGGCAGGTCGCGGGCGCCGAAGAACTCCCCGTAGATCTCGTTCAGCTCGGGGAAGTGGGCGAAGTCGCGCAGATACACGCCGACCCGGACGGCCTGGGACAGGTCGGCCCCGGCGGCCGCCGCGACCCGGGCCAGGTTGGTGAAGGCGGCCCGCGCCTGCTCGGTGAAGGAGCCGCGCACCCAGGTGCCGTCGGGCAGCACCGGGCAGGCGCCGGCGAGGTAGACGAAGTCGCCGGCCACGACGGCCTGGGAGTACGGCCCGCCGGGCGGTGCGGCGTCCGATGTGGAGATTATCTGCTTGGGCATCTCTTCCTCCTTGTGGGCCGCGCCCATGATCAAGGCGTCCCTCAAGTTGTTAGGACTACTTGAGGGACGCCTTGATCATGGGGAGCGGGGGAATTGTTCGGTGAGGCCGTCGGCCTCGACCAGGGGGGTGGCGAGCAGGGCGCGGACGCGGTGGACGCGCTGGCGCAACGCCTGGCGCTGCGTCGCCGTGAGCGGCACCCACGGCTTCGGCGCGGCGGGCAGCTGGGCCGGGAGCGGGCGGCCGGCCACATAGGTCGCGACGTTGACGAGGCGGCGGTCCGCGCGGCGGCGCTGCTGGTGCGCGTCGACCAGTTCGACGTCGCCGGCCTCCACAGTGAACACCGCGAGGTCGGCGACCGCGCCGGTGGCGAGCGTGCCGGCGCCGTCGGGCAACCGCAGGGCGCGCGCCGGGTGCACGGTCGCGGCCGCGACCACGGCGTCGAGCGGGAGCCCCACGGCGAGCATCTTGGCCATCGTCGTCGGCAGGTCGAACACCGGACCGTACAGGCAGCGGGCGTGCAGATCCGAGGAGATCGTGTGGGGCACGACGCCGGCCCTCAGCTGCGCCTCCAGCACGTCGAACGCGAACCCGCCGGAGCCGTGCCCGATGTCGAAGAGCACCCCGGCCGCGTGCGCGTCGACCACCGCGGGGGCCAGTCCGCCGGTACCCAGCATGCCGCTGGCGAGCCCGCTCGCGCAGTGCGTCACGATGTCGCCGGGGCGCAGCAGTCGCAGCACCTCGTCCACCGTGGGCGGCGCGACTCCGATGTGGACCATCACCGGCACGCCGCCCGCCTCGGCCACGATGAGCGCGCGGCGCAGGGGTTCGAGGCCGTTGTCGCCGACCGTCTTGCCGTCCATCCGCACCTTGATGCCGAAGACCAGGTCGCGGTTGGCGGCCAGGGTCGCGGACGCGAGGTCCACGTCGCAGTTGGCCAGCTCCCGGCTCTCTCCGTGCGGGGCGGTCAGGCCGACCGCCGAGATGTTGAGCAGCGCCGCGACGCGTACCCGGAACGTGCGGGCCGCCGCCCGCAGCGAATCCAGCGTGTACGCGCCGGCGGAGCCCGCGTCGACCCACGTCGTCACGCCGGAGTACCAGGCGATCGGGTCGGGATCGATGCCCCAGTAGGTGGCGCCGGGGTGCACGTGGGTGTGCAGGTCGATCAGGCCCGGCGTGACCAGCTTGCCGGTGACGTCGACGACCTCGCGCGCGAGCGTGCGCGGCAGATCGGGCGCCACCGCGGCGATCCGGCCGCCGCGCACCGCCACGTCGTACCGTCCGATGTGGCCACCGCCGGCGTCGATCACGTCGCCGCCGGCGAGCAGGAGATCATAGGTCATGGCGTGTCCACGCTGGAGTCATGGCGCGTCTGCGCTGGCACCGATGATGCCCAGCCGGTACAGCCGGGTGGGCCGGCCCTTGCGGTGCAGCTGCGCGCTGCCCTCCTCGGTGACAAGGCCGGACTCGCCGAGCTTGCGGATCAGCCGGCGCCCGCTCGGGTCGGTGATGCCGAGGGAACTGGCCAGGTCGCTGGGGGAGATCGGCCGGCCGCCGAGGCTGCGTTCGAGCGCGGCCAGCCGGGAGAGCGTCGCCGCGCTGAGTCCGGCGCGGCGGGCCAGCCCTTCGAGGTCGCCGCCGTGGTCGCGGTAGGTGAACGCGAGCGACGCCGCCGATCCACTCATCGGCCCGATCACGACACCGCTGTCCTCGACGAGGTACGCGGCGGGCATGTCCTCCTGCTCGGCGCGGGCCGCCGCCCACTCGGCGAGCTGGACGCAGGTGCGCGCGGACGCGCCGACGCCGAACCCCACGGCCAGCCGGACGTCGAGGCTCTCCTGCGCCTGGGTGAGCACGGGCAGCGTCACCCAGTCGTCGGTGACCTGCTCGAACAGTCCTCTGTGGGCGAAGACCACGACGCCGCGGCGGTCCCGGTCCTCGATCCAGGCCTCGCTGAACTCGGGGGTGTTGACGAGCAGGTTCATCAGGCCGATCCGCGCGCGGTCGAGGTCGACGTGGGCGTCCTGCTTGCCGACCAGGAAGACGCCGGCGGCGAACCGGGACGCGTGCGCCTGCCGGGACTGCACGCGCAGCGCGAGCTCGTGCAGGTTCGCCCGGATGGTGCCCGGTCCGGGTTGCGCGCCCCGGACCGGCACCTCCGCCCGGAGCCGCGCGGTGACCGCCGTCCGCAGGCTGATCGCGTACTCAGCGCCGGTGCGCTCCCGGAAGCGCCGGTGGAAGTCGACGATCTCGTCGACGCTCTGCTCCGGGTCGTACGGCAGGCAGCCGACCTGCTCGCGGTCGAGCTGCAGCGCCCGGGTGACCTCGTCGACCGTCTCCCCGTCGAACGTGTCGATGCTGACCGGGGCAGCGGGCCAGCCGCGCGCGGCGGCGCGGAAGAACGCGATGGACAGGTCGAGGGCGGCGGACCGGGTCACCGCGACGGACAGGTCGGCCGGCAGCAGGTCGCGACACGCCGCGTACGGCACCTGGCCGAGGAGCAGTCCGTCGACGTGCTGCCGCTCCAGCAGCTCCCGCACCTGCGGCCGGATCTCGTCCTCGCGCTGGTACGTGACCCACTCGAGCTGGACCCCGGACAGGGTGCGGGCCGCCTCCTCGAAGACGGCGCGATGGCTCGCGTGACTGACGAGCCCGATCACGATCGGCATAACACCTCTATAGGACCAGGTTCATAAATAGTTCGCTGTGTGTATCGTCCCAAGACTGCGCTCTAGGTGCGCGAACGTCAACCCGGGAAATCTCGATTTTACGAACACCCTGTTGACCGGAGGTGCACAGGTGACGCAGTCTGATGGCACCCCAATCTACGAACTACTTACGAACCTAGCTCATTGAATAGCGCACCCCCGGAAACCCCCAGCACAACCCAGGAGATTCCCATGACACAGCGGATGACGCGGCGCACGCTCATCGCCGCCGCGGCGCTCGGCGCCCTGCTGACCACCGCCGCCTGCGGCGTGGAATCCGAGACCCCGGCCGCCGGCGCCGGCACGGCGAGCGCGGCACCCACCGCGCTCAAGGTCGGCTGGTCCACCATCTACCTCGCGCCGTCCTGGATGCAGCAGACCCTGAAGATGCTCGAGGAGGACGTCGCGAAGCTCAAGGCCGCCGGCACGGTCGCCAGCTACGAGACGTTCAACGCCAACGGCGACACCTCCCAGCAGATCGCCCAGATCCGGGCGATGATCCAGCAGAAGTACGACATCATCCTCGTCGACGCCGGCTCCTCCACGGCGCTGAACCCGGTGGTGGACCAGGCGGTCGCCGCCGGCATCGTGGTGGTCGGCTTCGACAGCCTGGTGACCACCGACAAGGCCATCCGGGTCGGCACCGACCAGGTCGAGTGGGGCCGGATGATGGCCCAGTGGCTGGCCGACAAGCTCGGTGGCAAGGGCGAGATCATCGCCATGAACGGGCCGGCCGGCGTCGCCGTCAGCGAGGACCGCTGGAAGGGCGCCGACGAGGTCTTCAAGAAGTACCCGGACATCAAGATCGCCGCGAACGTCCACAGCGAATACAACCTCGCCCCGGCCGCGCAGGCGTTCGCGTCCGCGTACTCCGCGCACCCGAACATCAACGGCGTCTTCTCCCAGGGCGGTGCCCTGTCGGCGGCGGCGCTGCAGACGCTCGTCAAGCAGAACAAGCCGCTGGTGCCGATCACCGGGGAGAACTACAACGGCTTCCTGAAGCTGTGGGCGCAGAAGAAGGCCGCCGGGTTCTCCTCGCTCGCCACCGCGCAGCCCAACTACCTGGCCGTGATCGCGCTGGAAGCGGCGGTCGCCAAGGCATCCGGCGTCGCCGTGCCGGCGAGCATCACCGTCCCGCTGCCGGAGATCACCGACGAGAACCTCGACCAGTACGTCAAGGCCGACCAGCCCGACGACTCGTACCCGATCCAGGCGCTCCCGCAGACCGAGATCGACAAGCTGATCGGCAAGTAGGTGCTGAGCGTAGAGGGCGTGTCGAAGTCCTTCGCCGGGACCCAGGTGCTGCGCGAGGTCAGCTTCGACGTCCGCGCCGGCGAGGTGCTCGCGCTGGTAGGGGAGAACGGCGCCGGCAAGAGCACGGTCCTCTCGCTGATCACCGGCCTGCTCACCCCCGACGCCGGGACGATCCGGTACGAGGGTGTGCCGGTCACGGGCGGCTCCCGGGCGTGGTCACCGCACCGCGCCCGGGCCGCCGGCATCGCGTCCGTCCACCAGGAACTGAGCCTCAATCCACATCAGAGCGTGGCCGAGAACGTCTTCCTCGGCGCCTGGCCGGCCCGCGGCGGCCTGGTCCGCCACCGCGACCTGGTCGCGCGGGCCCGGCCGCTGCTGGCGAAGGTCGGCCTCGACGTCGATCCGCGTACCCCGGTCGGGCGGCTGCCGCTGGGCGTGCGGCAGCTCGTCGAGCTGGCCAAGGCGTTGACCGCCGGCCCGCGGCTGCTCATCCTCGACGAGGCGACCTCGGCGCTCGACGACGACCAGGTGCGCGCCGTCTTCCGGGTGGTCGAGGAGCTGCGCGGACAGGGCCGGTCGGTCGTCGTGGTCAGCCACCGGATGGGCGAGCTGTTCGCGATCAGCGACCGGTTGACGGTACTCAAGGACGGCGAGGTCGTGGCCACCCGCGACCGCGACCGGACCGACCACGACGACCTGGTCCGGCTCATGGTCGGTCGCGAGTTGTCGGACATGTTCCCCGCAAAGGCATCTGTCCCCGCCCAGGCACCTGTTCCTCCGGACGCAGCCGCCGCACCCGCCACGCCGGTCCTGCGGGCGCGCGGGCTGTCCGTGGCCGGCGCCCGCGCGGGCGTCGACCTCGACCTGGCGCCCGGCCGCATCGTCGGCCTGGGCGGTCTGCAGGGGCAGGGCCAGCGCGAGGTGCTGCGCGCGCTGTTCGGCCTGCGCCGTCACAGTGGACAGATCGAGGTGGACGGTCGCCCCGCGCGGTTGGCCTCGCCGCGCGAGGCGATCCGGCGCGGCCTCGGGTACGTGCCGGAGGACCGTAAGGCGGAGGGCTTGCACATCGCGCAGACCGTCCGGGCCAACCTGGCGCTGCCCAGCCTCCGCGCGCTCGCCCCGGCCCGCGCCCTCACCACCGTCTCGCGGCGGCGTGAGGCCAGGCTGGTCGCCAACCTGGTGGCCCGGCTGCGCATCAAGACCGCGTCGCCGGCGCAGGAGGCGCGCCGGCTCTCCGGCGGCAACCAGCAGAAGGTCGCGCTCGCCAAGTGGCTGCCCACCCAGCCACGGGTGCTGTTGCTCGCCGAGCCGACCCGCGGCATCGACGTGGGCACCAAGCGGGAGATCTACCACCTGCTGCGCGAGCTGGTGGACGGCGGCCTGGCGGTGCTGGTCACCTCCGGCGACACCATGGAGCTGGTCGGGTTGTGCGACGAGGTCGCGGTCATGTATGAGGGGTCCATCGTGGAGCGTCTGGTCGGCGCGGATCTGACGGAGGAACGGCTGGTGCACGCCTCCGTGGTCGGCACCCCGGAGGTCTCCAGTGTCTGAGACCATCCGGCGTACCGTCCGGGACCACGTCGACGTGGTCGGGCTGTGCGCGCTGCTCGCCGTCGTGCTGGTGGTCTACCAGCGGCTCGACCCCACACTGCTGGCGCCGTCGACGATCACCCTGCTGTCCGCGCAGTTCCTGCCGCTGATCCTGGCCGCGGTCGCGCAGACCATCGTCATGCTGACCGGCGGCGTCGATCTGTCGCTGGGCGCGGTGCTCGCGCTGGGCATGGCGGTCTTCGCCACCACCGCCACGGACAGCGCCACCGGTGTGGTCGCGGCGCTGGCGCTCGCGCTGGCCGTCACCGTCGCCGTCGGCGCCGCGAACGGCGCGCTCGTCGCGTACGCCGGGCTGCCGCCCATCATCGTCACGCTGGCCGCGTCGTTCCTGTGGGGCGGCGTCACGCTGATCGTGCTCCCGCAGCCGGGCGGCCATGTGCCCGCCGGCCTGGTGAGCGCCTACAACCTCGGCTGGCGCGGCATCGCACTGCCCGCGCTGGCGGTCGCCGCGGCGCTGGCGCTGTGGAAGCTGGTCCGCACCACCCGCTTCGGGCTGGCGCTCTACGCGGTCGGCGGCAACGAGCACGGCGCGTACGCCAGCGGCATCCACACCCGGCGGGTCAAGATCCTCGGGTACGGCTTCGCCGGGCTCTTCACCGGGCTGGCCGGCGTCGGCCTGGCCATCCAGACCGGCTCCGGCGATCCGACCATCGGCGCGCCGTACACATTGAACTCGATCGCGGTGGCCGTGCTCGGCGGGATCAGCTTCTTCGGCGGCGTGGGCCGGATGCGGGCCACCCTGCTCGGGGCGCTGCTGCTCGGGCTGCTCACCAACCTGCTGCTGTTCACCGGGATCTCCACGTTCTACCAGCTGATCCTGCAAGGGGTCGTGCTCGTGGTGGCGGTCGCGGTGAAGACGCTCGCGACCCGGGAGAGGGCGAACTGATGACCGTCTCGGCCTTGCGCGACAACCGCGCGGCGTGGGCGTTCGGCGTGCTGGCCCTGACCTGGCTGGCGGCCATCGTGTTCGCCAACGGGTTCGGCACCGTCAGCAGCGTGCGGTACCTGGTGCAGACCGCGTCATTCCTCGGCATCGTCGCCATCGGACAGACGCTGGTGGTGATGATGAGCGGCATCGACCTGTCCGTGTCGGCGGTCGTCGCGCTGTCCGCGGTGGTCTGCGCGCAGGTCGCCGGCGGGTCCGGCGGAGCGGCCGGCATCCTCGTCGCGCTCGCCGTGAGTGTCCTGATCGGACTGGTCAACGCGGCCGGGCTCGTCTGGCTGCACCTACCACCGATGGTGATGACGCTGGCCACCGGCACGGTGATCTCCGGCGCGCTGCTCATCTACACCGACGGCTCGCCCCGCTCGGCGCGGATCCCGTTGCTGGACACGCTCGCCAACGGTGGCGTCGCCGGGATCCCGCTCGCCACCGTGCTGTGGCTGGCCATCGCGGCGGCCGGCGTCTGGCTGCTGCACCTGTCGCGGCTCGGGCGGTACGCCTTCGCGCTCGGCACCAGCGAGCCGGCCTCCCGGGCCTCCGGCGTGCCGGTGCCGGTGACCACCCTCGTGATGTACGCCGCGTGTGCGTTCCTCGCCGGCGTGGCCGGGCTGGTGCTGCTCGGCTTCACCGGCACCAGCTCGCTGACCATGGGCAACCCGTACCAGCTGCTGTCCATCGCCGCCGTGGTGCTCGGCGGCACGTCGATCCTCGGCGGGCGCGGCCACCTGCTCGGCACGGTCGCCGGTGCGCTGCTGCTGACCCTGCTGACCGCGCTCCTGTCGGCGTGGAACCTCAGTGAAGGGGTGCGCCAGATGACGCTGGGACTGCTCATCATCGTGCTGCTGCTCGCGTACGCCCGGGAACGGCGCACCACATGAGGGACGTGGCAGAACTGCTGCGCGCGCTGGTCGGCACGCCGAGCGTGAACCCGCGGGACGGCGCGCATCCCGGGGAGGCGGCCGTGGCGGCGCTGGTGCGGGACTGGCTCGCCGCGCGGGGTATCCGCGCCGAGCTGCACGAGGCGCTGCCCGGCCGGCCCAACGTGGTCGCGGTCGTGCCCGGGCAGGACCCGCGCGCGGTGCTGCTGGAGTCGCATCTGGACACCGTCGAGGTGGCGGGCATGACGGTCGACCCGTACGCGGGGGAGGTCCGTGACGGCCGGCTGTACGGCCGGGGCGCCTGCGACGCGAAGGGCGCGCTCGCCGCGTTTCTGCTCGCCCTCGAAGCGCTCGCCGCCGGGCCGGTGCCGCCGCACACGGTGATCCTGGCCGGCGTCGTCGACGAGGAGTACCGCTACCGGGGCGTGCTGCACCTGCTCGACCATCTTCTCGGCCACCCTCCGGTGGCCAACTCGCTTCCCGGGGCCAACTCGCTTCCCGGGGCCAACTCGGTTCCCGGGGCCAACTGGCTTCCGGGGGGCAAGGTGATCGGCGCGGTCGTCGGCGAACCGACCGACCTCGCGCCGGCGACCGCCCACAAGGGCGTGGTCCGCTACACCGTGCGCACGCTGGGCGAGGCGGGCCACACCTCCCGGCCCGCTGAGGCGGTCAACGCGGTCACGCTGATGAACCGCGTGCTGTCCCACCTGGACGCCACGCCACCGGCGGTGCCGGACCACCCGATGCTCGGCGCGGCCACCCGCTGCGTCACCCGGATCCACGGCGGCACCGGGCCGAACATCGTGCCGGGCCGGTGCGAGATCGACGTCGACCGGCGCACCCTGCCCGGCGAGGATCCGCTGGTGGTCTGGCGGGAGGAAGGAAACGAGCTGACCGCGGTGCTGCCCGGGCGGGTCGAGGTCGATCAGCCGTTCAATGTGGACTACGCGCTGGACACGCCGGCGGCGAGCCCGGTCGTGGCGGCGCTGCGCGGCGCGCTGGCCGGCCGCGGGCTCGACCCGACGGTACGGGGGATGCCGTTCTGCACGGACGCGAGCAAGCTGGCGCGGGCGGGGATACCGGCGGTGGTCTTCGGCCCCGGCTCCATCCTCGACGCCCACGCGGCGGACGAGTCGGTCGCGCTGGCGGACGTCCGCCGGGCGGCGGATGTCGTGACCGACGCGGTCCGCCACCTGGGTCGATCCTCATGAGCGTCGATCATCATGACCAAAGTGTCGACCACATGAAAGACGCCTCCATCATGGGGATCCGCCTGACCGAGCGGGTACACCTCGTGGGCAGCGGCGCCGCGGGGTTCGACCTCACCGACCCGCTGGACTGCCACGTCTACCTCGTGCGCGGCACGCGGGCCAGCGCGCTCGTGGACGCGGGCGCGGGACGCGACGTCGACGCCATCCTGCGCAACCTGGCCGCCGACATCCCCGCATACCTGCTGCTGACGCACGCGCACGCCGACCATGCCGGCGGGGCCGCGGAGCTGGCCCGGCGGATACCCGGGCTGCGCGTGCTCGCCGGCGCGCCCGCGGCCGCCTGGATCGCGGCCGGCGACGAGGACATGGTGAGCCTGACCCGCGCCCGGGCCGGCGGCACATACCCGGCCGACTACGCGTTCCCCGCGTGTCCACGGGCGGTGTCCATCCCGGACGGTGCCGAGATCGACCTCGGCGGCGTGACCCTGCGCGCGATCGCCACCCCTGGCCACGCCGACGGCCACACCTGCTACCTGCTGACGGCGCCCGACCAGCGAGCCCTCTTCTCCGGGGACTGCGTCTTCACCGGCGGCCGGGTGTCGCTACAGAATCTGCATGACTGCCGGGTGCCGGAGTACGCCCGGAGCCTGTCCCGCCTCGCCGAACTGGAGGTCGACGCCCTGTTTCCCGGACACCACGAGATATCGCTCACCCGCGCCCAGCGTCACCTGACCGCCGCTCGGGACCACCTCGATCGCGGGCTGCTCCCGCCGAGCACGACATGACGGGGTTCATCGACTGGCGTACCAAGGGCTTCTGGTGGCCCGGGCCCGCGATCTCCCTCGACGATTTCGCCGCCGCCCGCCACCACCTCTTCGGCGGCGCCTTCACCTGGCCGGTCCTGGTGGCCGACGGCGCCGCGATCGCGCGCAACATCGAGACGCTCGCCCAATTCTGCGCGCGGCACGGGCTGGAGTTCGCCCCGCACGGCAAGACCACGATGGCGCCGTCGCTGTTCGCCGCCCAGCTGCGCGCCGGCGCGTCGGCCATCACGGTCGCCACCGCGAACCAGGTGCTGGCCTGCCGCGCCCTCGGCGTCCCGCGCGTGCTGCTCGCCAACGAGCTGCTCGACCCGGCGGCGCTACGCTGGATCGCCGGTGAGGTCGAGCGCGGCTTTGACTTCCTGTGCTATGTGGACTCGGCCGCCGGCGTGCGCGCGGTGGCCGAGGCCGCCGGTGCGACGCCGGTGCGGGTGCTCGTGGAGCTGGGTCATCCGGGCGGGCGCACCGGCTGCCGTACGGTCGCCGAGCTATCGGAGGTGGCGCGCGTGGCGGCGCACGATCCGCGGGTGGTCCTCGCCGGCGTCGCCGCCTACGAGGGCGGCCTGCCCGACGCCACCGCCGCCGGCCGCTACCTGGATGACGTGCGGGCCGCCGTGGCGCATCTCGCGGTCCAGCGCCTGCTGCCGGACGAGGTGGTCGTCACCGCGGGCGGCAGCAAGTACTTCGACCTCGTCGCCGACCGGCTCGCCGGCCAGTGGCTGACCGGTCATCGGCTGCGGACCATCCTGCGCAGCGGCGCCTATGTGACGCATGACGACGGCGTCTATCGGGAGTGGACACCGTTCCGGCGGGTCCCGGGCGAGGGCGCGCTGGACGCGGCGCTCGAGGTGTGGGCCCAGGTGACGTCGACACCCGAGGATGGGCTCGCCATCGTGGGCATGGGCAAGCGCGAGGTCCCGTACGACGAAGGGCTGCCGGTGCCGCGGTGGGTGCGCGGCGTCGATGGGGCCCGGCGACCGGCGGACGGCCTGCGGGTCACCGCGGTCAACGACCACCACGCGTACCTCGCGGTGCCCGCCGGCTTCGCGTTGGCGCCGGGGGAGCTGGTCTCCTTCGGCATCTCGCACCCGTGCACCGCGTTCGACAAGTGGCAGGTCATCCCGGTGGTGACCGGCGACTACACGGTCATCGATCTCATCCGCACCTACTTCTGACCGGTTCCCAGCTCAAGATGTCCTCAAGAGAGCACGCCCGTCTCTTATACCAATGTGGATGATCACTAGGGTCCGGGTACGGAACTATACGAAGGAGACTCGATCGTGCGTTTTCCCCCGCCGCGGCCTACTCGCGTTGGCCGCCATGATCGGCGCGGCGCTGACCCTGCTGGTCCCCAGCGCCGCCTCCGCTGTTTCCGACCCCACGACGACATGTTCTACGTGAAGGACGAGAAGAAGGACGGACCCGCCGCGGTGCTTGACTGGTTCGACTCAGAGTCGAACAGGTCGGACGCCTGCGTCAACAACCACACCTTCGACAAGGGTGGCTGGGCAGCGTGCGACAAGGACTTCACGGAGAATCACGAGATCTTCTTCCGAGCCGCCCGCTACAACAGCGGCGACCCCGCGGGTAAGGGTGCGTGGACCTCGAACCTCGCTTAGCGGTTCCCGCGGATTATTGGCGTGTGATGCTGGCGGATGAGCGGACGGGCATTCCGCTGGCCTCGCACCATAGGTTGGTCGGCGCTGGCCGGCCACCGTGAGGAGGACTCGTGTTGGAGGCCGCCAGCATCGGAAGCATTCTGGAAGATCGCTTGGTCCTGGATGACGGTCAGCTGGCGGATCCGCATGAGCTCTACGCGGTGCTGCGCGAGCAGCGACCGGTCGTGCCCGACACCGTGCCGTCCGGGATCCGGGTCTGGTCGGTGACCCGCCATCAGGACGCGCGGACCGCACTGGCGGATCCGCGGCTGGCCAACGACAGCGCGTCGGCCATCCGCCTGCTGGAGCGTCATACCGACCCGGCTCAGTTCCAGGTAGCGGCGGCCAAGGCGTTCCCCGACCACATGCTCAACACCGACCCGCCCGACCACACCAGGCTGCGGCGCCTGGTCGCGCGGGCGTTCACCGCACGCGGCATCGCGCGGTACCGGCCGCGGATCGCGCAGATCGCCGGTGAGCAGCTGGACGTGGGGGCGGCCGAGGCGGCCCGCACCGGCGGGGAGGTGGATCTGCTGAACAGCTTCGCCTTTCCGTTTCCGATCACCGTGATCACCACGCGTGGAGCGCGGTGCGCCCGCGTGGCCCGAGGGCCCGGTTGGTCACCCGGCGCAGCCTGGCGATGCGGCCGTGCACGCGGTGCTCGTCCAGGAGCGGCAGCGCCGCCAGCGACAGCTCGGTCTCGGCGATGAGCGGTCCGGCGGCCGTGTCGGTGAAGTGCGGCCGCAGTGCGGCGCCCAGGCGACCAGCGACTCGTGGTCCGGCGATGTGGCGGGTATGAGGGGCGCGGTGTGTTCGACGGCACGTGGGTGATGATCGTCCGGCACCGTCGAGTAACAGTGTGTGGTGCGGAGGACTAGATGATTGATTCCAAGGGGTTAGTGGTCGTAGGCGGTCAGGGATCGCATGATCGGTTGGCCGGTGTGCCAGTTGTGCCAGATCGCGACGGTCAGGGCCAGGACACGTTGCAGGACCTGGACTGCTACGCCGGTGTGTCGCCGGCTCGCCGCGGCGTGGGTGAGCCCAGACGGGCCAGGTCCGCTGGTGGCGGGGCCGGCGGTGCCGCTGCTGGGTGCTGGAACGCCTCCTGGTCGGTGCCGACCGCGTCGGGGATCACCCAGGCGCGTAAGCGGCTGGGGCGCCGGTGATGGTGGAGATCTTCGAATCAGTGGTGGCGCCGGCGGGCACCGCCGATATCCAGGGGTTGTGGCTGCGCCGGTGGCGGGTCCTGGCGATCGATGGTTCGATGTGGATCTGCCGGACACGCCCGATAACGTCGCCGAGTTCGGCTATGCCGGCTCGGGGGTCAACCGGTCGGCGTATCCGAAGGCGCGGGTGTACCCGTTCCTGCGGAGCGAGGAAATCTGCGCGAACATGGCCGCCACGAGCCGGCCAACGGCTGGGTTCCTCGGGATGAGCGCCGACTTCTGCGGGCAGCTTGGACTACCCGCGGGCCATTTCCTCGGCGCGCCTAGTCTAGCTGGCGCGGGTCACGGCGAGAGCGGCTCGGATCTGAGGGTCAGGTTCTGCTCGCGCGCCATGTGCGTGCGGACCGCAGCGGCGAAGTCCAGGTCCCGCTCCGGAATCCGGGCCCGCTGCTGGGTCGCGATGACGAACAGCAGCCACAGCATCCGCAGCTCCCGCCGCGACGGCTCCTGCCACAGATGAACGAGGCGCGGCGGGATGTGGAGCACAAACCGGCCGGTGGCGAGCAGGCCGAGCGGCTCGCCGCCGTATAGACGCACCCGGCCGTATCCTTTCGCGCGGCCGAGCCGCACGACGAAGTCCTGGACATCTGCGGACGTGACATCGCGGTAGCCCTCGAGCGACAGCGGCGGGCCGTCGGGCGAGTCGTAGACGAACAGCGAGTAGATCAGCACCGGGTACGACGAGTAGAGCCGCAGCGCCGCCAGCAGGAGGCAGCGGTCCGCGCGCACGGCTTCGGCCAGTACATCGACCTCGTCGCCGGGCAGCCCGTCCAGACGGACGATCACGGTGGGCTCGCCGTCCTGCTCGATCAGGAACGGGGTCATCGCGGCGATGTGCTCGATCACCACGTCCTCTTCGTCGGCGCGACGCGGCACGTCGACGGTCGAGAGGTCGAAGTCCTTGCGGCTGCGCCACTTCTCGAACATGAAGGCAACCTACCGGATGCACCCCGAGGCCAGTCCCCAATGCCCTGAAGGGCACCGTCGGAACATTGAACACGGATCCACAGATGATCTTGTCGGTGAGCAACGATGACCATGGAGGCCACGTGCACGTCGATCTGGACACCGTCGCGACCGCACTGTACGTCAGGATCGATGACGAGTTGAAGGCGTCCCCGCAGCTGGGCCGGTGGCGGCCAACGGTCGGGATCGCCCCGAAGATCACCGACGCCGAGCTGATCACGGTGTCGGTGATGCAGGCCCTGCTGGGCTACCACAACGAGAGCCGCTGGATCCGCTACGCCCGTAAGTCGATCATTCACCTGTTCCCGCACCTGCCCAAGCAGCCCGGCTACAACAAGCGGCTCCGCGCACTGCCCACCCAGATCAGTCATTTCATCGCGGTGCTGGCCACCGACACCGACCTGTGGCAGCATCCGATCCGCATCGCCGACTCCACCCCGGTGCCGTGCGGCACGTCCCGCGAGACGGCCCTGCGTTCGGACCTGGCCGGCTGGGCCGGCTACGGCTACTGCGCCTCCCACTCGAGGCCGTTCTGGGGCCTGCGTCTGCATCTGGTCACGACCGTGCACGGCCTGCCCGTCGCGTTCGCCATGACCAACGCCAAGACCGACGAACGGGAGATCCTCATCGACCTGGTCACCCTGCAACCGGCCATGTTTCACCACCCGGACGGACTGATCCTGGTGGTGGACAAGGGCTACCGCGACCACGACACCGAAACCTGGCTCAACGAAAGCGGTATCACCGTCGTGCGACCCGCGTACCGCACCGAACCGGCGCGCCCCGGCCGTGGCCTGCTCCGCGCCGTACGGCAGAGCGTCGAATCGGTCAACGACACCCTCAAAGACCAACTGGATCTTGAACAACGCGGCGCCCGTACCATCACCGGCGTCGCCGTCCGGGTCCTGCAACGCCTCCTGGCCCTGACCGCCGCGATCTGGCACAACTGGCACACCGGCCAACCGATCATGCGATCCCTGACCGCCTACGACCACTAACCCCTTGGAATCAATCATCTAGGGGATCGTCCAGTTCTTATGGAGATCGGTGGCAACAAGCATCGATGACGTGGGAGCCTGTTGACTGGCTGGGCGACGCGACCGATGCCCACCATGGCGTCGACGACTCCGGTGGCCAGGCCACCGAGCTGCGTCAACGTCTCCAACATGCGCTCTATTCTCGTACAGCTGTACCCCCGCCCGCTGCCCCTGCCTATCGACCGCGCATGATCAAGGCGTCCCTCATGCTGTTATTTCGCCGGATGATCGGTTGCGAGAAGTTCCATCTACACAGCCACGCCTTCCTAGGTGGACTTCGGGCCTACGGAGCGATTTGGTGGCCCGTGACCGAGTCGGGCATCCGTCAGCCTCGCGGCTCACCGAAGCGTCTGTAGCTCTACCTACCGTCGCCGCGGACCTTTTATGGTCCTTGAGCGAGAGAAAAACGGGCGGGGGAGGCAGCGTGCGACGGGTGGCTGGCGTGATCGTGGCGGTGGCGCTGGCTGGGGTCGCGGCGTGTGGCCCCGGTCCGAATGAGACGGGCCCGACGCCGCCGGCGCCATCGGTGCCGCCGGAGGCGTTAGTGCTGCGTCCCGACGGCACCGTGCCCTGGGTCGACGAGCCGATCACGGACGAGCAGTTGCGCGGCGCGCCGCCTCCGCCACGCACGCCAGCACGGGGCAGCGAGCCCTGTCGGGCCGAGCAACTGGCCGGGCGGTTGGAACGCTGGACGCGACCGAGCAACGGCGGTGAAACGCCCCGTGGCTGGGACGCGGCGGGCGGCAAGCTGATCGGGTACGCCGAGGTGCGTAATACCTCCACCGCGGAGTGCACGCTGCGGGGTGAGGTCCCGACCAGGCTGTTGGCCGGTGGACGGGAGGTGCCGATGCGGTACGCGCACGGGATCAACGCGGAGGCGCGACGCCGGGTGATCGTGGTACCGGCAGGGGGTCGGGCCGACCTGCGGCTGGACTGGTCGGGACCGTTCTGCGAACAGATCAGCGGCCCGTTGGAACTGGCGATCGAGCTACCGAACGGGGGCGGGACGCTGCGGGCGCCGGTCAGCCCGGCGGAAACGCCCGGGTGTGCTCGCGGCGAGGCGGTGAACCCGAACGTGCGCGGCACGCTGTACGCCAGCGGCTTCGGCGAGCCGGCGCAGCCACCGCCGCCGAACGACTCGCCGCTGCACGGTGTCACGGTCGCGATCTCCGGGCCTCGCACCGCGCGGCCGGGGGAGCAGGTCACCTACCACGTCGTGCTGGCCAATCCGACCAACGCCGCGATCCCGCTCGACCCCTGTCCTGGGTACCTCGTGGAGCTTTTCTCGATGGGTGACATGACGAATCAGCCGGTGAATACCGGGCAGCTTTACCGGCTCAATTGCCGGCCGGTCGCGGCGGTCGCCGCGGGCGGCGAAATCCGGTTCGAGATGGTCGCGCGGGTGCCGGCGGAGTTGTCCGCCGGCCGCGACCTGACCGTGACGTGGCGGCTGGCCGCCCGTGGATTCGTACAGGGCCCGAAGCATTGGGGCCAGATCACGCTGCGCGTCGCCTGACTGACCAGCGGGGATAACTGATCAGCGAGGAAAACTGGCAACCCGCGACAAGAATACGGCAGCCGCCAGCCATACCGATCCTTCCACCGCGGCGGCGAGGCGGGCGGCCTCGCGCGCGGCGCTGATGTTCGGCGTGCCGGCGCGGGACCCGGCCAGCTTGGCCCGGATGTGCTCGGCGACCGTGATCGGCGCGTAGCGCGGGGCCTCGCCCGCGGCCAGGCAGGTGGGCAGCGTGGCGATGAGGGCGTCGATGTTGCCGTCGTGGAAGTACGCCGCCGAACGCCGGCGCTGGATCGTGCCGTCCACAATGGGCGGCTTCACCCGGTGCAGTGTGGACAGCCACCGCTCGTTGGTCCACCGGTTGGTCAGGTCACCGAGGTTGACCAGCAGCGCGCCCTCGTCAGGACACACGTCCTGCCAGACGCCGCGGGTGTCGAGTACCTGCAGGCCCGCGATCCGGTCCGCCCACAGCACGGTCACGATGCCGTAGTCGGTGTGTTCGCCCATCGCGATCAGGTCGTGGTGGCCGGTGTAGGTGTCCGCCGGCAGCGCGTAATTGTTCATCCGCAACACGTCGAGCGAGTGGTCGGTGAACGCGTCGAAGAAGCCCGCCGGCAGGCCCAGAGCGTCGGCGAAGATCCGGGTCAGGGTGCGGGCGACCCGCTGGGCCTCGGTGAAGTAGGCGCCGACCTGGTCGGCGAAGGCGTCGAGCCCGGCCGGCCAGACGTTCTCCGCGTAGTCGGTTTCCGGTAGATCCAGGTGCGGGTAGGTGCGCGCCGGCACGCCGACGTTGAACGCCTCGAAGTAGTCGTTCATGCGGGTCGCCGACTCGACACCGAGGCTCAGGCTCAGCGACTCGGCCTTCGGCGGGGTGTAGCCGCGGTTGATCTCTGGCGGGCAGCGGTACCCCTTCTTGACGTCGAGAGGCAGGCCGAAGAAGCCGTCGATCGCGTCGGCCAGCCCGCCGATCACGTGGTCGGGCACGCCGTGCCCGCGGATCTGGACGAACCCGACCGTTCGGCACGCATCGTCGATCTCGGCCGCGACCCGGCCGCGCGCGGCCGCGTCGGCGCCTTCCGTGTTGCCACCGTCCGTCACGTACGGCGAGATGTCGACGCTCGGTACTACGAACCGCTGCTCGGCCATAAGCCCAGGGTAATCGCCAGAGTGGGCCAGCGTACGAAGATCATAGGAGGCTCGGGGTGGTGTGTCTTCGCGGTCACGCCTCGCGCCCTGCGCCGCAGGTAGTCGTCACGGTGCTGGGTAGGGCCACGGTGGTGACTTCGCCGCCAACAAGGGTGAGTGTGCGCGGAGGTGGCGCACGTGCCATCCCAGGTCGGGCGGCACGCCGCCGCGGTCGCCGCCGTAGTGGGCCGCGAGCAGATCCTTGACTCCGATGAACAGGTACGCCCAGAACACTGGCCGCACCAGCGACCATTCCACATCAGACAACGAGCGCGCCTCGTCGTAGCCGCGCAGGACGTCGTCGTGGTAGCCGCGCCAGGACAGCGCGAAGTCCGCCACCTGGAACGTGTAGTGGGTCGCTTCGAAGTCGAGTACGCCGGTCAGCCGCCCGTTGTCGAACAGCAGGTTCCATGGTGTGAAGTCGCTGTGGATGACGCTCCGCGGAGCGTCCCCGTCCGGGACCGGGTGGTCCGCGAACCACCTCGCCGCCGCGTCACGGTAGGTCCGCAGCACCCGCCCCTCGGCGGGGCGGGCCGTCTCGTGCTCCCGGAGCCAACGGTCCAACTCCGGCTCGGCCACCAACTCCGCGGGGCCGGTGAACCCGCCGCGCTGATCGGTGATGCCGGTGGCGGCCGCGTCCGCATGGAACCGGGCGAGCAACCGCCCGCGGGCGCGCTCTTCGGCGGCCCGGTCCTCCTCGGCCGGCCGCACGGGTTGGCCGGGCAGGCGGTGAAACAGGACCCACGCGCCGTCCGGTCGGACCATGGGCTCCTCGGCCGGCTCCGGGGTCGGCCAGCCCCGCGCGCGCAAGGCCGCCGCGACCCGCAGCGCGTACCGCCAGTCCGGGAGGGCCGCCGAGCCGTAGTGCTGCACCACGAACGCCGCGCCCTTCCGCGTGGCCGCCCAGGTCCGCGTTGCCCGGTCGCCCAGCACCGGACCGGGCGTCAGCCGCCAGCGCGCGCACACCTCCGGATCGAGTCGTCGCTCCACGAGTGCCTCCGCTCAAAGACAACGTTGCCGGAATCGAAGCTCTGTGAAGGGAGGGATGCCCACTGCGCCTGGTGCTGCACGACGCCGCGTGACGCGTTGCCAGAGCACGTCCGCATGACCGCACTCGCGAGGACATGTCCCCGACATTGCCAGATCCCCGCCGTCCCAAAGTCAGCAAGAACGTACAAGGAGGGGACGGGTGGGCCAGCCTAGGCTGACCCGCAACAGGCGTAAGGAGATCTGGCTATGAGTAGTGAGCAAGCGGTGCCCCGGCGGGCTGTGGTGAGTGGCGCGATCGGTGTCGCCGGTGTGGCCGTGGCCGTGGCCGGCGCCGGGGAGGCGGCCGCGAGCGCGCCGCGCCCGCCCGCGCCGGCGGACCTGGAGGCGATCCGCGCGGTGGTGGACGGCATCGACGACGCCGTGGACGCCAAGGACTGGGCGCGCTGCCGGGCCTACTTCACCGAGGAGGTCGATGTGGACTTCGCGGCGTTGGGCGGTGGACCGGCCGCTCGCATCACCGCCGACGAGTTGATCGGCGGCTGGCGGCGCAACCTGTACGCCGAGAAGGCGAGCTTCCACATGCGATCGAACCATGCCATCACCGTCGACGGCGACCGGGCCAGCGTGCGTTCCAAGGGGTATGCCTTCAACCGCCTGGCCCGCCCGCTGGGCGACGCGCTCTGGGAGGTGTGGGGCCACTACGCGCACCGGCTCGTGCGGACGCGCGACGGCTGGCGTTGCACGGCCATCGGCCTGGCCGCCGTGGCGCACGCCCGCGGCAACGAGCTCGCCTGGACCCACACCCCATGATCAAGGCGTCCTTCAAGTAGCTATAGCGACTTGAGGGACGCCTTGATCATGGGAGGGGTCAGTAGCCGCCGACGCGGGGCCAGGTCAGCTCGACGCCGTCGGCGACGAGCGTGGTGCGGAAGTCGTCCAGGCAGCGGGCGTCGGCGCGGACCTGCCGGGGCGTCAGTCCGTGCGTCAGGCAGTGCGCGGCCAGCGCGCCGGCGACCTCGCCGATGTTCCACTCGGTGGGATGCATGCGGTAGCAGCCGTTGGTGATGTGCGTGGTGCCGATGTTCTTCGCGGCCGGCAGCAGGTTCTCCGCCCGCACCGGCAGGAGCGCGCCGAGCGGCAGGTGGTAAGGCGTCGCGCCCACGTCGATGTAGGTGTCGCCGCCGGTGGACGGGTGCAGGTCGATGCGGTAGGCGCCCACGCCGACGCTGTCCGGGTAGGCGACCGCGCCGCGCTCGCCCCGCACCTCCAGCGACAAGTCCTGTTCGACCACTGTGTACTCCGCGCGGATCCGGCGGGACTCGCGGACATACGGCGCCTTGGCGAAGCCGTCGGCCGTGCCGAGCACGTCACCGCGCGGGCGCAGACCGGGCCAACCGGTGCCGCCGTCCGGTCGCGGCGCCTCGGTCTGCAGCCAGTAGAGCATGCTGAGGCTCAACTGCCGGGACGCGGCCAGGTGCTTGGCCTTCTCCTCCTCGCCCACGCCGATCAGCGGGCCGAGGAAGTAGTCGATCATCGGCCAGTTGACCAGCGTGACGTCGCTGTCGACCAGGCCGGGCGGGAACATGCGGCGGGACACGATGCGGCGGAACACCCACAGGTCGCTGTCGCCGGCGCTCAGGCTCTGGTCGGCGACGACATCGCCGTCGTGGGCGGGGTTCGGGACAAAGATCCGGGGGTACCGCCGGAGCGTGCGCGGGTCCGGCGCGGTCAGGGACACCAGCTCGCCGCCCCACACCTCGGGGCGGAAGGCGCGCCAGAAGTCATACTCGTCGGGCTTGTCGACGGTGTGGTCCTCGCCGGCGCGGTGCTCCAGCGCGAAGCACCAGGAGAACGCCTGCATGTTGCCCGGCTGCGCCTCGGCGGGCGCGTGCGGCTCACCGGTCTCCACACTGGACTCGAAGCCGGTGACGTGCTCGGTGCCGGTGAGCGGCAGCAGGTCGCCCAGCTCGGTCGCGTCCAGGATGTAGGGCGCGGTCAGCTCGACCGGGTCGCCTTCCTGGTCGAGCAGGACCACCGCGCGCACCCGGTCGCCGTCGACGTCGGCGGCCACCGGCCGGTGCCGCAGCAGGACTCGCAGCCGCCCGGTGGCGGTCCACGGCGCCAGCATCGCGTCCAGCACCGCCGCCGCCACCCGTGGCTCGTGACACAGTGGACTGACGGTGCCCTCGCCGGGGTTGAGATACCGCGCCGCGCGCGCCCGGTCGCTCAGCGGGTACCAGCGGCGGTAGTACTCGCGGATGCCGTCGCGCAGGGCCCGATAGCTGGCGGTGCAGCCGAATCGCTCGATCCACGGGTGCTCGTCCGGTGGCACCGCCTGGGTGGTGAGCTGACCGCCCAGCCAGTCGGTCTCCTCGGTGAGCAGCACGGTCCGGCCGCGCCGCAGCGCCGCCAGGGCCGCCGCCACACCACCGAGGCCGCCGCCAACAACGAGGACGTCCGCGCGATTCATTCAACCCCCAGGAAGTCGCCGAAGTACGGTTCGCCGTTTTCGATGAGCGGGATCAGGCTCAACAGCGCGCCCCACGAGTGGAACGGTTCGCTGTTGGCCTTGTCGCAGCCCTCACCGGTCTGCGCGGAGTAGTTCTCGTGCACGTGGCGCGCCTCGCGCCACTCCTTCATCGCCAGCTCGCCGCTGCGCTCGGCCAGCCACCGCCGCTCCTCCGCCAGGCCGAGCCGGTGCAGTCCGATGTAGACCAGGAAGTTCATCGGCGGCCAGACCCGGCCGCGCCAGTAGTAGCTGCGTGAGGCGGACTCGACGTCCGTGCGCGGCGTGGACGGCAGCGCCCACCGCCCACCGAAGAACCGCTCGTCGCGCAGGTAACGCTCGACCGTCTCGCGGGCGCGACCACCAGAGCCCAGCCCGCCCAGCAGCGGGAAGAAGCTCATCGGTGACATGTCCGCGGTGAATGCGTCAGTGTCGGTGCGGCGGCTGCGGTACGACCGCGTCTCCTCGGACCACAGCCGGCGTTCGACGGCTGCCGCCACCGCGGCGCCCCGGGCGCGCAACTCGTCCCGTTCGGCGCCCCGGCCCAGGGCGTCGGCGATGTCGGCCAGCGCCGCACAGTCCGCGACGTATTCGCTGTTGAGGCCGATGTCATGGGCGCGCAGCAGGCCGGCCGACGGGTCGTACGGGATGTCCGCGAACACCGGGTGGTCGTCGCAGCCGCTCTCGCAGGTGGCGCCGAAGTGCTGGTTGACGCGCGGGATGTCCTGCGGCGACGGCCATTCGGGTTCGAACGCGGTCGAGCCGAGGCAGAGCAGCTCGCCGTCCCGGCGCACCCGCCACCACCAGCGGTTCCAGCTCAGCAGGCCGGGGAAGACCTCGTCGAGGAACCAGCGGTCGCCGAACCGGCGGTACAGCTCCCACGCCACCAGCGCGCCGACCGGTGGCTGGGAGCCGTCGTAGGTGCGCCGGCCGGTGCCCTGCTCGACGTTGGGCACGAAGCCGTCCGGGGTCAGCGCGCGGGTCATCTCGACCGCGTTGGCGTACGCGAGGTCGGCGCTGAACACGCCGGCGAGCAGCGCGTTGAAGTAGTTGTCCCAGCAGAACAGGGCGTACCCGCCGCGCTTGCCGACGTTCCACAAGCGGCTGACGGTGGTCACCACCCGGTCCCCGGCGGGCTCGTAGACGGTGTTCCAGGCGATCGCGTCCCGCACCAGCTCCCGGTGCTCGGCGTCGGTGCCGGCCAGTTGGGGGAGCCGGGCAGCCGCGACGGCGGCCTGGATCGCCGCCAGGTCGCGCGGCGCGCCGGTGGACACCCCGACCGGCCCGTCCAGGCGCATGGCCAGGTAGGGCCCGGCCAGGTCGAGGTACCGGTCGTCGTAGTGCGGCGCGGTGCCGGACACGGCGACGGCGCGCCCGGGGAGGTCGGCGTGGATCGCCGACGGGGAGCGCCGCACCACGCCCGGGCGGTTCCACAACAGACCGACCGCGACGGTCAGCGTCGCCGGCTGGACCTGGTTGGCCAGCGGCGTCGCGAGGATGACCAGGTCCGGCCCGGCGTGGGCCGTCTCGACCAGCACCTCGATGTCCCGCCACCGGACGGTCACCGCTGTGTAGGACCCGTCGATCGCGTGCGGCCCGAGCGTCACGGTCTCGGCGTCCTGGTCACGCCGTCCGATCTGGACGCGGTGCAGGACGTTGCCGCGGTAGTACTCCTTGAGGCCGAGCGTGACCGCCAGGCCCTCGGGCAGCAGCACCTGGGTCAGCAGGCTGTGCGTGTCCCAGGTGTTCCAGCCGCGCGCCAACCGGCGCTGAGCATCCTCATAAGACATTATCTATACCCTCGGTATCCAGACCCGCATCGCGTGCGGGCCCCGGTTGGCCCAGGCGAAGTACGGGATGAGCGTGGCGCCCGGGGCGTGCAGCACGGTCACGCCGCCGAGCAGGCCCGGCCGGTGCTCGTGGCGGACGGGCGCCGCGACGTCGAACCGGATGTCCTCCAGCGTGCCGCCGGCCGGCTGGTCGGGCTGTTCGATCGCGTACACCAGCGGGCCGCGGGCCACCGCGACACAGCCCCGGAGGGCGTCCACCCGGTCGTCGGGCGCGAGCAGCCGGGGCGGCATGGGCAGCTCCAGCACCAGCCGATCGCCGGGGTGGAAGACCCGCCGCAGCCGCGCGTATCCGCCCGCCGGCGCGGGCTTGCCGTCCAGGGTGGCCTCGTCGGCCCACGCCGGCACGCGCAGCGCCAGCTCCACCTCGTGGCGCGGGGCCGCCCGTACCGTCACCGCGACCCGGCCGTCCCACGGGTACTCGGTCTCGATGTCCACGGTGAACTCGCCCGCACCCACCGAGCCCGGCGCGTACTGGTGGATCTGGAGCCCGTCGTCCGCGCCGGTGGCCAGGTAGGCCGGCAGGCTGGCCAGCGTACGCAGCACGTTGGGCGGGCAGCACGCGCAGTTGAACCAGGGCCGCCGGCCGTGAACCGGTGACCGCTGCACGTCGCCCCGGGCGCCGGTGCGCCGGTGCAACGTGTTGACGTAGAAGAACTCCGTGCCGGTCAGCGACACGGCGGGCAGCACCGCGTTGTACAGCAGCAGCTCGATCTGGTCGGCGTACTCGGGCTCGCCGGTGGCCAGCAGCAGGCGCCAGGCCCACTGCAACATGCCGATCGCGGCGCACGTCTCCGCGTACGCCCGGTCCGGCGGCAGCTCGTACGCGTCGCCGAACGCCTCGCCGTCCCAGCGCGCCCCGACGCCGCCGGTGACGTGCTGCTTCTGCCGCCGCACCGCGTCGAACTGCCGGCGCACGGCGGCGAGCAGCTCCGCGTCGCCGGTCTCGATCGCGACGTCGGTGGCGCCGGCCGCGAAGTAGACCGCGCGCACCGCGTGCCCGGCCAGCGTCGCGGCCTCGCGCACCGGCTCGGCGTCCGCGTAGTGGGCGGGATCGCCGTAGTGCGACGGGTCGAAGCCCGGCTTGGTGGCCCGCCCCTGCCCGCGCGTGTCGACGAAGTGCCGCGCCAGGTCCAGGTAGCGCGGTACGCCGGTGTGCCGGTACAGCTCGACGAGGGCCATCTCGACCAGCGGATGTCCGTCCAGCTCGGTGCGCCCATGCGGGCCGAAGGTGGCGGCGAGGTGGTCGGCCAGCCGGGTGGCGACGTCGAGGAGCCCGGTGTCACCGCCGGCCCGCGCCGCCGCCACCGCCGCCTGGAACAGATGCCCCGCGCAGTAGTGCTCGTGGCTCATCCACAGCCGGGTGTAGGGTTCCTCGCCGGTGACCTGCATGACCGAGTTGAGGTAGCCGTCGTCGCGCTGCGCGGCGGCGATGGTGTGGACGAGTGCCGGCTCGGACAGACCGGCCCACGCCGCCGCCTCCAGCCACTTGTACACATCGGAGTCCCGGAACGCGGCACCCGCCACCGTCCCCGACTCCGCACCCGCCGCGATCCGCAGGTTGCGGATGTGTCCGGCCTCAACCAGCCGGTCGTACACGACGGGGATGGCGGCCCGGTTGCCGGCCATCCGCCGCGCCCACAGGCCGCCGGTGATGCGGCCGGTGGCGCCCGGGCGCAGCGTGACCGCCGCGCCCGGGCCGGGGACCACTGGGCCCGTCAACTCTGCCGCCGGAAGCGTACGCCGTCGGCGATGACCGTCTGGTTGGCGGCGTCGGTGAGCACGACGTGCCCGTCGACGCCGCCCGCGAACGCGAACACGCCGAGCGATCGCCACGTGCCGCCGCGCGGTTCGGCGGCGCCGGCGACCTGCTGGTTGACCGTGACCGGCGTGCTGCCGCCGGCGTGGTGCACCGTGTAGGTGGCGTTCGTCGCCCGGTTGGTGCCCGCCGAGTAGGAGACCAGCACCTCGTACCGGTCGTCGCCGGGCAACGCCGGCCGCCAACGGATCGCGCTCGCCCCGGTGCCGGCGCCGTGCGAGAGGTAGTTGAAGCCGTAGTATCCGGGCACGCCGCGGCTGCTCGGCCAGGTGCCGGACACGATCTGGAAGCCCAGCTCTCCATTGTCGACGGTGACGTCCTCAGGGACGTCCGCCCGGTAGGGCGCCCGCACCAGGCTCAGCTCGTCGACCGAGATGGCCGTGCCGCCGCTCCGCCCGGGACCGGCCGCCGTGAACCGCAGGGTGTGCCGGCCGGACGCCAGCCACCGCCGGTCCAGCCGCGCCACGTCGTACCCGTCGTTGCGCCAAGCCGTCATGTCGATGGTGGACACCCGGGGCGCCTGGCCGTCCACGGTGACCCGGACCAGGCCGCCGTCGAGCGAGCGGAAGTAGCGCAGCCACAGCTCGTACTCGCCGGACGGGCCCACCTCGAAGGGGTACTCGATGAAGTTCCCGACGGCGGCCGGCGCGTAGGCGGCGCGGGCGCCGGCGCGCGCGGTGGCCTCCCGCACCACGGTGACCGTGCCGCCGGAGCGGCGTGCGAGCAGCGCGCGCTGGCCGAGGTCGTCGGTGCGCTCGGCCAGCAACGGCCCGAGGACGAGGCTGTCCCGGCCTTTGGTCAGCCACTCCAGGTTGAACCGGGCGGCGGCCACCCGGCGCGGCGTGCCGTCGAGGTCGCCGTCGCAGCCGTAGAGCAGGATGATCGTGCCGTCGGAGAGGCGGGTGAGGTCCGAATAGAATGACCGGTTGGGGTTGACGACCCGGCTGTACCGGAACGAGTAGCCCTCGTCGTAGCTGACGGACACGGTCATGTTCCACCGCATCGGCGCGTCCGGCCGGCTGAAGACGATGCGGTTCACCGCGGCGCTGCGCGGGCCGCCGGTGAACCGCAGCAGCCCGGCGTCGCAGCCGTTGAACAGCCCGGCGCCGTCGTCGAGCCGCGGCACCGACCAGGTCACGCCGCGGTCCTCGCTGACCGTGACGCTGCGGGACCAGTTGCTGCCGGAACCGGCGCGGCTGTTCATGAGGATGGTGCCGTCGGCGCGCTGCACCAGCCGGGCCTCGCCGACGGTGGGGTAGCCCACGCCCATCGGCACGGCGTCGCCGGAGAGCCAGGTCCGCCCGTGGTCGTCACTGTACACACAGGACACGCCGTAGTTGCGGTCGCTGGCCGGGACGCCGGTGATGATGGTCCGGTGCGAGACGGTGAGCAGCAGCCGTCCATTGTCGAGCTGGATGCCGTGGCCGGGTCCCGGCCCGTGCATCGCCCAGTTGTACGGGAAGTGGTCGAACAGCGCGCTGATGTCGCGCGGCGCGCTCCAGGTGGCGCCGCTGTCGGTGCTGGAGATGACGTACATGGTGCTGGAGTCGGCGGAGCAGCTGGTGTTTCCCGGCATCCGCACGCAGAGGTTGTAGAACAGGAACACCTCGCGGGTGACCTGGTCGACGACGAACGTCGGGTTGGCCCAACACTCGCCGTTGACGGCGGCGACCAGCGTCTGGGTCGGGGTCCACGTCGCCCCGCCGTCGGTGCTGCGCCGCAGCAGCAGGTCGTGGGGGCCGGCGTCGCAGTTCTCGTAGCGCCCCTCGGTGCAGGCCAGGACGGTGTCGTCGGGCAGCGCGGTGAGGGCGTGCACGTGGTAGCTGGCGAGCGGGTCGACGGTGTTGTCCCACAGCGTGGTCTCGGCGAAGAAGGGCGCGGCGGCAGCGCCGGCGGCACCGGGGGTGGCCGGCGGGGCGGCGGCCAGCGCGCTCGACGGGAGCGCGGTCGCGGCGGCGCCCGCCGCGAGGCCGAGCGTGAACGTCCGCCGGCTGAGCGGATGAGTCATGGGGGCTCCTGATCTTATTAATACGTATTAAGATCAACCGCTTGTGACGGTACTTGAGGGTTTTGCGCACGTCAACGGGGCTAAAAGTGCCGTTGACAGTGCCGCGAAGCGGCGAGTACGGTCGCTCCCACCGGATCTTCTAATACGTATTAATTGGAGCTGCGGTGTCCTCACCCCCGCGTAGAGCCCGGCCGACCCAGGTCGACATCGCCCGCCGTGCCGGCGTCTCCCAGGCAACGGTATCGCTCGTGATCAGCGGCGGCGCGGTCAGCGACCAGGTGGCCGAGTCGACGCGCCAGGCCGTGCTGTCCGCGGCCGCCGAGCTGGGCTACACGGCCAACGTCGCCGCGCGCCGCCTGCGGGGCAAGCGCAACAACCTGCTCGGCATCTACACGTTCGAGCCGGTCTTCCCGGTCGACCAGCGCGACTTCTACTATCCGTTCCTGGTCGGCGTCGAGGAGGCCACCGCGGCCCTGGGCTACGACCTGCTGCTGTTCAGCTCCGTCACGTCGGCCGCCGACCGCTCGATCTACGCCGGCGGCGTCAACCGGCTGCGGATCGCCGACGGATGCGTCCTGCTCGGTCGCAACGTCCGGCGCGACGAGCTGGCCGCGCTCGTCCGCGAGGACTTCCCGTTCGTCTTCCTCGGCCGCCGCGAGCTGCCGGACGCCGAACTCTCCTATGTGGCCGCCGACTACGTGACCGCGACCAGCGCGATGGTGACCACCCTCGCGGGGCTCGGGCACGAGCGGATCCTGTACCTGCGCGCCATCGAGGACACCGAGCCCACGCTGGACCGCGAGGCCGGCTACCGCCACGGGCTCGCCGCGGCGGGCCTCGCCGTGGACGAGTCGCTCATCCAGGCGCTCGCGGACCCGGCGGACCTGACCGCCGAGCACCTGGAGCACTGGATCGGGCGGTACGGCGCGACCGCCGTCCTCGTCGAGCCGACCGAGGACACCCGGCTCACCACCGCGCTCGACGCCATCGCGGCCGCCGCCCGGGTGCGCTTCCCGCAGGACTGCTCGATCGCCCTGCTCGGCGATCCTCCATCATGGAGTCCCGACCGGCGGGACTGGACCCGCTTCTCGCTGCCCCGGGTCGAGATGGGCCGCGAGGCGGCCCGGATGCTGATCGCGCAGCTCGACGGCCGGCAGGAGGCGCCGCAGCGGCAGAGCCTGCCGTGCACCTTCGTGCCCGGCGACACGATCGGACCAGCCCGCCATGTTTAGAGTGATCGTGAAGCGGCTGCTCGTCGGCCTGCTGGTGATGTGGGGCGCGGCCTCGCTCATCTTCCTGATCGTCCGGGTCGCCCCCGGCGATCCCGCGACCATCCTGTTGGGACCGGACGCGGATCCCGAGCAGATCGCCGAGCTGACCGCGCGGCTCGGCCTCGACCAGTCCAAGCTCACTCAGTACGTCCACTACCTCGCCGACGCCGCCCGGTTCGACTTCGGCGAGTCGTACCGGTTGGCGCGGCCGGCGATGTCGGCGGTGCTGGAACGGCTGCCGGCGACCGCCGAGCTGATGCTGTCCTCCACCGCGATCGCGGTGGTGCTCGGCATCACGCTCGGGCTGGTGGCCGGCGCGCGGCAGGGCGGGATCGTCGACCGCGTGGTGTCCGCGAGCACCATCGCGCTCCAGTCGTTCCCGACGTTCTGGGTCGGCATCATGCTGATCCTGCTCTTCGCGCTCGGGCTGGGGGTGCTGCCCAGCGCGGGCGCCGGCACGCCCGCACACCTCGTCCTGCCGGCGGTCACGCTCGCACTGCCGTTCACCGCCACCGTCGCCCGCCTCACCAGGACCAGCGTCGCGGAGACGATGCGCGAGCCGTACATCCAGACCGCGCGGTCCAAGGGCCTCACCGAACCGCAGGTGCTGCTCGGCCACGCGCTGCGCAACTCGCTCATCCCGGTGGTGACGGTCGTCGGGCTGCAGATGGGCGGCCTCATGGGCGGCGCGGTGATCGTGGAGAACGTCTTCGCCTGGCCCGGGCTCGGTTCGCTGGTCGTGGACGCGGTGTCCAATCGCGACTACGAGGTGGTGCAGGCGGCCACGTTCCTGATCGCCGGCATCGTCATGGTCTTCAACCTGCTGGCCGACCTGCTCTACTCGCGGCTGGACCCCCGGATCAAGCTGGACGGCGTGTCATGAGACAGCGTGTCATGAGACAGCGTGTCATGAGACAGCGTGTCATGGGGCGGGGGGTCATGCGGCGGGTTCCCTACATCGTGCTCGCGCTCTACGCGCTCGTCGGTGGCGTCGGCCCACTGCTGATCGACTACAACCCGGTGCACACGTCGCTCGAGGACCGGCTGCGCGCCCCCGGGGCTGAGGTGTCGGACGGCGGCACCGCCTGGCTCGGCACCGACGCGCTCGGCCGCGACGTGCTCGCCCAGGTCGTCTACGGCGCCCGCACGTCGGTGCTCATCGGCATCGCCACGGTGGCCGTCGCCTGCCTCGTCGGGGTGGCCATCGGCACGGTCGCCGGTTACTTCCGGGGGTGGCTGGACACCGTCCTCGCGCGCGGGATCGACATCCTGCTCGCCTTCCCGGCGATCCTGCTGACCATCGTGATCGCGGGCGCGTTCCAACGCAGCGTCGTCCTCGTGGTGACCGCGCTCTCGGCGACCGCCTGGATCTCGTTCGCCCGGGTCACCCGCGGCATCGCGCTGTCGCTGCGGGAACGCCCCTGGGTCGACGCGGCCCGCGTGCTCGGCGTCCGGCGCCGGGCCGTCCTCATGCGACACGTCCTCCCGTTCACCGCGGGCCCGGTGGTCGCCCTGGCCACATTGGAGTTCGCGCTCGTCGTCCTGGCCGAGGCCGGGCTCAGCTTCCTCGGCATCGGCTTGCCCAACTCGGCGGTGTCGTGGGGCCAGACGATCGCGAACGGCAAGCAATACCTGGAGACCGCGTGGTGGATCTCGGCGCTGCCCGGCATCGCGCTGTCTCTGCTGATCGTCAACATCGGCATCCTCGGCGACCAGCTCACCGCCCGCTACGGCAGGGGCCACCTCAGATAGCACCCACGAATTGACAGGAGCACCTCCCACGATGAATAGGGCACTGAGACTTCGCGCGCTATTGGCCGTGGCCATCGTCGCCCCGATCGCGCTCGCCGGATGCACCGAAGCCACCACCGGCGGCTCCGGCTCTGGCTCCGGCTCCGGTGAGGTCACCGTCGCCGGCACGTACCCCATCGAGAGCCTCGACCCGCACGGCCCGCAGGGTGGCGGCACCGGCACCCAGCTCGCGGCGCGCGAGCTCTTCAGCCGGCTGGTCCGCCCGGCGTCGGACGGGAAGTTCGAGGGCGACCTGGCCACCTCCTGGACGCCGAACGCGACCGCCACCGAATGGACGTTCGCGCTCCGCGAGGGCGTCAAGTTCAGCGACGGCAAGGCGGTCACCGGCGCTGACGTCGCCGCGTCCTTCAAGCGGCTCATCGACAACAAGGGCACGAACGCCGCCAACTTCCCCGGGTACACGATGTCCGCCACCTCGGATCGCGAGGTGGTCCTGAAGACCTCCAAGCCGGACGCGGCGGTGCCCGGCAAGCTCGCGGTCTTCTACGTGGTGCCGGCCAGCGTGGCGACCACCGACGCGGCGTTCTTCGAGAAGCCGGTCGGCTCGGGGCCGTTCACGGTGGAGAAGTTCACCCCGTCCCAGACGCTGACGCTCGTGCCCAACCCGAACTACTACGCCGGGGCGCCGAAGGTGGCGCGGGTGACGATCCGCAAGATGCCCGAGCTCGCGGCCCGGCTGACCGCGTTGCGCACCGGCGAGGCGGACGTCGTCTGGGGAATCCCGGATGACCAGCTGCCGGCGCTGGAGAGCGAGTCCACTCTCACCGTCCAAACCGTACCGAGCACCGCCGTCTTCACGATGTGGTTCAACTCGTCCATCCCGGCGCTGCGCGACGCCACAGTGCGGCGGGCGCTGTGGCAGGCGGTCGACTTCGCGACCATCATCAAGCAGCTCTACCCGCAGACCGGTGCCCTCGCCGACGCCCCGGTGTCGCCGGTCACGCTCGGATACGTCGCCCAGCAGCCGGTGACGTACGACCCGACCGCGGCCAAGGCGGCGCTCACCACGGCCGGCTTCAACTTCGGCACGAAGCTGCGCCTGCAGTTCGCCAACGCCGAGTTCCGGCAGTTCAACCAGGCGGTGGTCTCCGACCTGCAGAAGATCGGGGTCCAGGTCGACCTGCTGGAGAAGGAGCAGGCGGTGTTCACCAAGGACCTGCTGGCGCTGAACTGGGACATCAACTTCCAGCAGCTGTCCAACCCCACGTTCGACGCGGCGAACACGCTCGGCCGCCTGTACCCCTGCGCGGCCAAGCGGAACGGCTACTGCAACCCGCGGCTGGACGAGCTGTTGAGCAAGGCCGGCGGGAGCGCCGACCAGACCGAGCGGGTCGCGCTCTACGGGCAGGCCAGCCAGATCATCTGGCAGGACGCGGTCGGCATGTTCCCGATGTCGGTCAAGTACGCGTACGCCTGGAACAAGCGCCTCGACGGCTTCACGCCGGACCCGAACGGGCTGCCCGACTTCTCCACCGTGCGGGTCACGAGTTCATGAATCACACCCTGGAGGTCGCTGAGCTGGTCGTCGACCTGCCAGGCGCCGTCCGGGTGGTCGACGGGGTGTCGTTCGACATCCCGCCGGCCACCACGGTCGGGCTGATCGGGGAGTCAGGCAGCGGCAAGACGATGACCGCGAACGCCATCATCGGCCTGCTCCCCGAGGGCGCCGCGACCGGCGGCGCGCTGCGCTGGCGCGGCGAGGACCTGCTGCGCGTCGACCGCGCCCGGCGCCGGCGGCTGCGCGGCCGGGAGATCGCGATGATCTTCCAGGATCCGCTGGCGGCGCTCAACCCAACACAGACGATCGCCCGGCAGGTGGGCGAGATCCTGCGCCGCGACGGCCTGCGCCGCGACGAGGTCCGCCGCCGGGTCGTGGACCTGCTCGACCGCGCCGGTATCCCGGAACCGGCGCGCCGCCTCGACAGCTATCCGCACGAGTTCTCCGGCGGGATGCGGCAGCGGGCCATGATCGCACTGGCGCTCGCGGGCAGCCCGGCGCTGCTGCTCGCCGACGAGCCCACGACCGCGCTGGACGTGACCGTGCAGGCGCGGATCCTGCGGTTGCTGCGCACCATCCAGGAGCGTGACGGGCTCGCCATGCTGCTCGTCAGCCATGACCTCCGGGTGGTCGCGCACGTGGCCCACCAGGTCGTGGTCATGTACGCCGGCCGGGTCGCCGAGCGCGGCCCGGCCGCCACGGTGCTGCGCCGGCCCGCGCACCCGTACACCCGGGCCCTGGTCGACAGCGTGCCCGCGATCCGCACCCGCACCGCGCTCGCGCACCCGCTGCCCGGCACGCCGGCCACGCCCGCGCACCGGCCGGCCGGGTGCGCGTTCCACCCGCGCTGCCCACTGGCCCGGGACCGGTGCGGCACCGAGCGGCCGGCCGTCCGCGAGGTCGCGCCGGGTCAGTGGTCCGCGTGCCACTTCGCCGAGGAGCTGATCGGGGATCGCGAGGCTACCGCCGCGCCGGGCGCCGATCGCCGGAGCGTGGTGGGCAATGGGTGAGGCGCTGCTGGAGGTGCGCGACCTGCGAATCAGCTTCGGCCGGCGCACCGGCCGGCCGTGGCGGCGCGGCGCCACCCGGGAATTCGTCGCGGTCGACGGGGTGAGCCTCGACGTCGGACCGGACGAGACCGTCGGCCTGGTCGGCGAGTCAGGATCGGGCAAGACCACGGTGGCGCGTGCGGTCGTCGGCCTCGTGCGGCCCGACTCCGGCACGGTGACAGTGGACGGTCATCCGCTCGGACCGGTCGGGCGGCGCCCGGCCGCGCTGCAACGCGCGATCCAGATGGTGTTCCAGGACCCGCGCTCGTCGCTCAACCCGCGGATGACCGTGGCCGCGATCATCGACGAGGCGTGGCGGACCCACCCGGTCTCGGCGCCCGCCGGCGACCGCACGGCGGCCGTGCACCGGCTGCTCGACGACGTCGGGTTGGACGCGAGCGTGGCCCGGCAGCACGCCGGCGAGCTCTCCGGCGGTCAGTGCCAGCGGGTCAGCATCGCCCGCGCGCTCGCCGTCAAGCCGCGGCTGCTGGTGTGCGACGAAGCGGTGTCCGCATTGGACGTCTCGGTGCAGGCGCAGATCCTGCGGCTGCTGGTGGACCTGCGGGCCAGCCACCACCTCGCGATGCTGTTCATCTCCCACGACCTCGGCGTGGTGCATCAGATCGCGGACCGGATCGCGGTCATGCGGCGCGGCGAGCTGGTGGAGGAGGGCCCGGCGAGCGAGGTGCTCGGCGCGCCCCGCCACGAGTACACCAAGGCGTTGCTCGACGCGGCCCTGGAGCTGAACACCACGGAGGTCTGAGGGCATGAAAGATCTGTTGGGCGGCGTGGTGGTGCCGCTCGTCACGGCGATGGAGCGTCCGGGGGAGCCGTCCGCCGCCGCGGCCGCGCCGCTGCTGCGCGCACTGGCCGGCGCCGGCGTCCGCCGGCTCATGCTGCTGGGCAGCAACGGCGAGGGCCCGCTGATCCCGACCGGCCACATCAGCGGGTACGCCGGGGGCGTGGTCGCTGCGTGGCGCGCGCTGGTGCCGGGCGGGGCGGTGCTAGTCAACGTCACCGCGCCGGGCACCGACGAGGCGCTGGCGCGGGCCGAGCGGGCGGTGGCGAGCGGGGCGGACGCCGTCGTGCTGAGCCCGCCCACCTACTTCCGGCACCGCGACGACGAGGTGGTCGCCCACTACGCCGCGCTGGCCGGCTGCGGCGCGCCGGTGGTGGCCTACAACGCGCCCCGGTACGCCACGCCACTCACTCCGTCCACGGTGGATGGGCTCGCGGCGCTGTCGCATGTGGTCGGTCTCAAAGACTCGTCCGGTGACCCGGAACTGCTGCGCTACGCCGTGGCCGCGGCCCGCCGCCGGTCGGACTTCACGGTGAGCCAGGGCGACGAGAAACAGCTCGCCGCCGCCCTGCGCGCCGGGGCCGGTGGCATCGTGCCGGGCACCGCCAACCTCGCGCCGCGCCTCGCCGTCGCGCTGGTGGCCGCGCACGCCGCCGGCGACGACGCCGAAATGGACCGGTTGCAGGACCTGAACACCCGCCTGACCGCGCTGCACGCGGTACGCCCCGGCGTGCCGGCGGTCAAGGCGCTGCTCGCCGCGTGGGGCCTGTGCCCGCCGCACGCCGCGCCGCCGCTGGCACCGTGCACGCCCGCGGAGACCCGCGAGCTCGCGCGCGTCGTCGAACCCCTCCGCGACTACCTCCTCACCCCCACCTCCCCACTCCCCACCTCCCCATGATCAAGGCGTCCTTCAAGTAGCTATAACGACTTGAGGGACGCCCTGATCATGACGATCCCCACGGAGTACCGCATGATCCCTCGGCGTACCTTCACTCTCGGCCTCGCGGCGGGCGCCGCCGCGGCCGCACTCCCCGCGCCGGCCGTCGCGACCGAAGCATCGGCCGCCGCCCCCTACTTCGACGAGCAGACGCTGTGGGACTCCACAGTGGATCCCCTGGAGAACTACCACGTGCACGGGTTGACCGTGCTGCCCGACGACACCATCATCGTGGCCACCGAAGGCCGGTACGAGGTGTGCGACGGCGGCCCGCGCGACCTGCTGGTGCGGCGCAGCACCGACGGCGGCGAGACGTGGGGTCCGACCCAGACGGTGGTGAGATCCGTCGACCGCCAGTCGTGGGGCAACCCGACGTTCGTCGCCGATCGAAGCACCGGCGAGGTGTTCCTGTTCTACATGCTGTCCGAGCGGTTACCGGAGAACACCACCTGCTCCGGCGACCGGGGCGACCTGTACGTGGTCTCCAGCACCGACGGCGGCGCCACCTGGGGGGAACCGCGCGCGCTGGCCGGACTGTTCGACCACTTCCCGTACGATTGGGCGCTGCACGGCCCCGGACCCGGTCACGGCATCCAACTCGACAGTGGACGGTTGCTGGTCAACGCCGCGCACCGGCGGGTCATCGTCGGCAACACCGTCGCCCAGCGGTTCTACGGCATGGCGGCTATCTACAGCGACGACCACGGCCGCACCTGGCGAGCCACCGGCGAGGTGCCGGTCTCGACCGACTATCCCATCAACGAGGCCCGGCTGGTGCAGCGCGAGGACGGCTCGATCCTGATAAACGGGCGCGCGGCGGCCGGCGGCAACCGGCAGCGCATCGTCGCGGTCAGCGAGGACCGCGGCCTCACCTGGTCGGCGCCCAAACTGGACGGTGGCACGGGTGTGTTCAACGCCGTCGACGCCAGCCTCCTGCGCTATAGCCGGGGCCGGGTGCTGTTCAGCCGGCCGGACGCGCCGATGCGGTGGAACATGACCGTGTCCGTCAGCTACGACGAGGGCTACTCGTTCCGGTACAGCCGGGTCGTCAACCCCAACCGGTCGTACTATTCGGACCTCGCGCGGCTCTCCGACGGCACGATCGTGCTGGTGTACGGCTGCGACGGCGACATCCCCAGCTTCCCGCGCCGGATCGCGGTGGCCCGCTTCAACCTGGAGTGGCTCACCCAGGGCCGGGACAGCCTCGCGCACGGCCCGCGCCTCGTCGAGCGTACCCACGATCTGGGCCGCACCGCGCCACGCGCACGGCGTACCGGCGGCTCGGTGTCCGTGGTCCGCGAACCGACCGCGCGGGACGGCGCCCGCGCCGTCTACACGCCGCGCGCCATCGGCGACCACCTGGAGTATCCGTTCGAGGTCGGGCGCGGCGGGGAGTACGAGGTCTGGCTGCGGTACTACCGGCCGGTCGCCGGCGGCCTGGTCGCCGTGACGATCGACGGGCGCACGCCCCGCGTGTCCACTATCGACACGACGGCCGAGAGCGCCGACGGGTACGACGTCGTCCGGCTGGACCGGCTGCGGCTCGGACCGGGCCGGCACCGCATCCGCTTCACGCTCGCCGGGCCCGGCCGCGGCGGCGGCCAGCTCATCTCGCTCGACGAGCTGAGCCTGATCGCGGCGCCGGCCGCGGCGGACGTCCGGGAGGACATCGTCATCGACAACGGCGAGCAGGGCTTCCAGGTCGTCGCCGGCACCTGGCCCGGCGGCACCGGCGTGGCCGGGTACTACGGCAGCAACTACCTGTCGCACGCCGCCGGCGACGGCAGCGCGGTCGTGCGCTGGCGGCCGGCGCTGCCCGGCGACGACCGCTACGAGGTGCGGGTGTCCTACAGCGCCGCGTCGAACCGCGCGACCAACGCCACCTACGTCGTGCACCACGCCGGCGGCAGCACCCCGGTCCAGGTCAACCAGCGGCTACGGGGAGTCCCCGAGCCGCGCGGCGGCGAGTGGACCTCCCTCGGCGTCTTCAGCTTCCGGGCCGGCATAGCCGCCCACGTAGACCTGACCGACGCCGCGGACGGCGTGGTCATCGCCGACGCGGCAAAATTCCTCCGCGCCCACCCCTAACCCCACCCTCCCCACCCTCCCCACCCTCCCTCGCCCCGCCCGCGGGCTCCGCCCGCCCCGCCCGTCGATCAAGGGCTGAGGCACGTGCGTGGATCTCCGATCCAGGTGCCTAAGCCCTTGATCCGCGCATGTTCCCTTGATCGAGCCCCGCTGTGCTAGCGCGCGCCGTCAACGCGCCCTGGCGGTGGTGCTTCCGCGCGGCGCCGTCCTCGGCATCGGGCACGCGGGCGACGCCGGGCAGCGAGCACTATGGGCGTTGGAACTCGATCTTCTTGACCTTGTCGGGGTAGAGGCTGACCCGGCCGGCCTCGGCCTGCATGATGAAGTCGCAACCCGCGTCGATGGTGCCGGTCAGGACCTTGCCGTCGGTCAGCGTGATGCGCACGTCCGCGCGCCCGCCGGGTGACAGGGCGACGTCGGAGCGCAGCACCTCGAGCAGTGTCATCTTCTCGAACGCGACGTCCTGGGCGTTGCTGACCCTGATTGCGGCGCCCACGGAGATGCAGTACCGGAACGTGCTGGCCCGGGACCGGTACGCGGTGCCGTCGTTGGCGGTCATGACGGCGGTCGCGTTCTCCCAGCCGCCGGCCGCCGCGGGTGCGGCGCCCGTGGGATCCGGCGCTGGGCTCGTCGCGGTGGTCTGCCCGGGTGGGGCGGTGGCGCCGCTGGACGCGCCGATGACCCCGACCTGCGACAGGATCGCGAGGATCGCGCCGATGGCGGTCAGGATGCCCGCGATTCCGGTGAGGATCCCGGGCACGGTGTGCCAGAAGCCCTTGGACGGGTGCGGTTGGTCGATCACGTCATGATCCCTTCGGGCGGCGCAGACGGCGGTGCAGATGGCGGCCCAGATGGCGGCCCAGATGGCGGCGCAGACTGTGGCGCAGACGCAGGTGCCAGCGAGCCGGAGCTCGGCCAGGCGGGGGCGGCGGCCGCCGCGGCTCCGCGCGCGCGGCGGCGTCGAGGTGCCCAGGCGCCGGCGGTGGCCGCGCGGCGGCGGACCGCAACGGGAACGGCCGCGAGACCTCCGTGGCGAAGCCGCTCTCGTCGGCGATGAAGCGGCGGTACGCGGCGAGCGCTTGCGCGAAGGCGGTGGCGACGTCGTCCTCGGCGATGTCACCGAGCGGGACGTCGAGGCAGACGAGTCCGTAGATGATGTCGAAGGGCCGGCCGCGCTCGTCCCGGACCTGGTGGGTGCCGATGTCCGCGGGGCGGATCCGGTGCGTGCGGGAGATGACGATGACCCGCCCGGCGGGCGTCTCGGCGGAGCGGCCCTCCTCGACCAGGCTGGTGAGGCCCAGTTCCACGAGCACGTCCGGCACGAGGCGCGCGCGGTGGCCCTGCCGGCGGCCGCGCGCCACGAGGAACGCCCAGCCGCTGGCCGCCGTACCGGAACCCATGTGTGCGATGGTCGGATGTGGACGGCGCCGGAACATCAGGGCAGTCCCTGATGTCCGCGGCGGCCGGGCGTGACCAAGCTGGTGCCATCGGATCCGGCGAGCGGAGCGGTGAGATGACCACTGTGGTGGTCGTGGACGACCACGCGGGCTTCCGGGCGATGGCCGGTGTGCTGCTCGCCAGCGGTGGTTTCCGGGTGGTGGGCGAGGCGGCCACCGGTGCCGAGGCGTTGACCGTGGTCGCCGCGCTGCTGCCCGACGTGGTGCTGCTCGACGTGCACCTGCCGGATACCGACGGGTTCGCGGTCCTCCGGTCGTTGCGGACCGCCGGCCTGGCGACCCGGGTGGTGCTCTGCTCGGTCCGCATGGCGGCCGACCTCGGCGCCCGGCTGGACGGGTGCGGGGCGGCCGGGTTCCTCACCAAGTCCGCGCTGACGGCGGAGGCGCTCAGCCGTCTCGTGCGGGCGGACTAGGCCGGAGGTAGGCGAGCACGGCGAGCACCCGCCGGTGGCTGTCCGCCTCCGGTGGCAAATCCAGGCGCAGGAAGATGCTGCGGACGTGGGACTCCACGGTCTTCGGGGTCAGGAAGAGCCGCTCCGCGATGGCCTGGTTGGAGCGGCCCTCGGCCATCAGCGCCAGGACCTCCCGCTCCCGGGCGGTGAGCCGGTGCAGCGGGTCGTCGCCGCGCCGGGTCGCCAGCATCAGCGACACCACTTCCGGATCGACCGCGCAGCCGCCGGCGGCCACCCGGCGGACGGCGTCGACGAAGTCCGCCGCGCCACCGACCCGCTCCTTCAACAGGTACCCGACGCCGCGCGCGCTGCCGCCGAGCAGCGTGGTCAGGTACCGCGACTCCAGGTACTGCGACAGCACCAGCACGCCCACCTCGGGGTAGGTCGTGCGGATCTCGATCGCGGCCTCCAGGCCCTCCAGGCGGTGCGTCGGTGGCATCCGCACGTCGACCACCGCCACGTCGGGCCGGGCCGACACCACCGCGTCCCAGAGCGCCCGCCGGTCGCCGACCTCGGCCACCACCTCGATGCCATGCTGCCGGAGCAGGATGCCGATGGCGGTGCGGACCAGCGCCGCGTCGTCGGCGAGCACCACCCTCATCGCGGGAGGACCGCCGTCACGGTCGTGCCCTGCCCCGGCGCGCTCGTCACGACCAGGTCGCCGTCGAGCGCGCGTACCCGGTCGGCCAGGCCCAGCAGGCCGGAGCCCGCGGCGAGGTCGGCGCCGCCGGCGCCGTCGTCGGCGACCGCGACCCGGATCCAGCCGCCGTCGGCCGCCACGGTGATGCGGATCCGGTCGGCGTGCGCGTGTTTCATGGCGTTGGTCAGCGCCTCGGCCACCACGAGGTAGGCGGTGGCCTCGACCACGGGCGGCAGCCGGGGTACCTCGGCCGCCGCCACCTCGACGGGCACCGGCGCCCGCTCGACCAGCGACTGGAGGGCGGCGACCAGGCCGTCCTCGGTCAGGATCGCCGGGTGGAGGCCGCGCGCCAGCGCGCGCAGGTCGGCGAGCGCGGCGTCGAGACCCTCGCCGGAGGCCCGCAGCAGCGCGCGTACGTCGTCCGCGGCGTCCGGGCCGAGCTGCTCCGTCGCGACCCGCACCCCGATCGCGGCGGCCACCAGGTTCTGCTGCACGCCGTCGTGCAGGTCGCGCTCCATCCGGCTGCGCTCCTCGGTGACGGCGGTGACGATCCGGGCCCGCGACGCCCGTACCTCCGCGAGCTGCGCCCGTACCTCCGCGGTCAGCCGCTGGTTGTCCAGCGCGAGCCCGGCCGCCGCGGTGACCGCGCGCAGCACGTGGTCGTCCTCGCGCAACGCGGCGTCGTGGACGAGCGCGGCGACCCGCTCCCCGGCACGGTCCACATAGGTCACCACCCGGCCGCTCTCCGGCGGCGGCAGGGCGAGCGGTGCCCCAGCCGCGTCCACCAGCTCTCCCGCGTCGGGGCGCCAGTATCCAACCTGGAGGGACCGGTCACCGAGCGCGGTGGCGAGGCGGTCCCGGAGGTCCGCCGCCGCAAGCGGCCGTTGCAGGTCGACCAGGAGCGCGGCGACCGCGGTCCGGCCCAGCCGTACCCGCAGCACGCCGGCGAGGAAGGCCAGCGGCAACAGGCAGAACGCCACCCGGTACCCGGACAGGGCGGCGAGGCGCACCGGGTCGGCGTGGTGCAGCGCGTTGCTGGTCATCGACGCGACGCCGCCGACGAGGATGGTGAGCAGCACCGGGCCGATCAGCCGGCGCTGCGGTGCCGTCGCCCGTATCCACCGGCGAACCAGCACCACCAGCACCCCGGCGGCCACGGCCGCGCCGACGCCGCTGACCAGCCGGCCCATCACCGGCTCCAGCGCCGGCCGGTCGATGTAGAGCAGGTTCTGCTGGTCGACGAAGAGGGCGCTCAGGGGAGTGAGGCCGAACGCCGTGACGTAGGCGGCGCCGGTGAGCCACCGCTGCGTCCGGGAGCTCAGGCGGCCGGTGGGGAACGCGAGCGCCAGGTGGGCCAGGAAGCCGCCCGAGGCGGCGCTGAGCATCAGGCCGAGGGTGTGGATCGCCGGCGACGGGAGGAAGCGGACGTCCTCGGCGAACCACCCGATCCCGACCAGGACCATCAACAGCCCGGAGGGGTTCTCCGGCCGGCGGTGGTGGGCGAACGCGCCGGCGCCGAGGAAGAGCAGGCCGCTGACGCCGCTGAAGACGGTCTCCGGGACGGTGTGCTCCACATCGAGCGCCTTGAACGGGAGCACCGCGCCGGCGAGCAGTACACCGGCAGCGGTGAGCGTGTATCCCACGCGCCGCTCAGCCGTCACGGCCCCATGATGCCCGACCCCCTCGATGATCAGGGCGTCCCTCACGTCGTTCTCACTCCATGAGGGACGCCTTGATCACGGGAGCAGGGTCGCGCGGGCGACTTTCCCGACGTCGGGGCCGGCGTGCGCGAGGGCCTCGCCGTCGGGAGACCAGATGGCCGAGCCGCCGGCCGCCTGGTCGAAGCCGCCGCCGGTGGCCCCGGCGAAGCTGGCGGTGGCGACCCACACGCCGCGGTCGGCGGTGATCCGCTTGGCCCGTTCGGCCGGCACGTGAGCGTCGCGGGCGTGGTCGAGGACGGAGGCGACGTAGACGTCCATGCCCAGCGCCGCGGTGGCCGCGTCGTGCTCGGGGAACCGGGTGTCGCGGCAGATCGCCAGGCCCAGCCGCCAGCCGTCCACCTCGAGCACGGCCGGCCCGTCGCCGGGGCTGAACCGCTCCTCGGACTCGTGGATGTGCACCTTGCGGTAGGCCACCCGCGCGCCGTCGCCGTCGACCGCCAGCGTCGCGATGTGTGCGCGCCCGGCCGCATCCTGGATCGGCGCGCCGACCAGGGCCGTCGTCCCGGTCTCGGCGCACGCCTCGACGATCGGCGCCAGCCGCGGGTCGCCAGCGGTGAGCGCGGGCGCGTCCAGCTCGTATCCGGTGAGCGACAGTTCGGGGAAGACCACCACCCGGGCCCGCGCGCTCCGGATGGCGTCGGTGTGCGCGGCCGCGTTCGCGACGACGTCGTACGCCACGGTCGGTGGTTGGGCGACGGCGATGACCAGCGGTTGACGCGGCATGGCACCCAGCATAGATCGCTCAGGGGAGCGGGAGGCCGACGTAGTTCTCCGCCAGGCTGGTGGCGGCGGCGGTGGAATCGACGACGTACCGCAGCTGGGACAGGCGCAACCGGCGCTCGAAGACGTCGCCGCCCGGCGCCTCGTGCAGCATGCTGGTCATCCACCAGGAGAAGTGCTCGGCCCGCCAGACGCGGCGCAGGCAGGTGTCGCTGTAGGCGTCGAGCAGGTCGGTGCGCCCGTCGGCGAAGAAGCGGTCCAGCGCCTGGGCGAGCACCCACACGTCGGCGATCGCCAGGTTCATGCCCTTCGCGCCGGTCGGCGGCACGATGTGCGCGGCGTCGCCGGCCAGGAACAGCCGGCCGTGCCGCATCGGCTCGGTCACCACGCTGCGCATCGTGGTGACACCCTTCTCCAGGATCGGCCCGGTGGCGAGCGTGAACCCGTCGGCGGCGAGCCGCCGCCCGAGCTCGTCCCAGATCCGGTCGTCGGGCCAGTCGTCGAGGTTCTCGTCCGGCCTCACCTGCAGGTACAGCCGGGTGATCTCCGGGGACCGCATGCTGTGCAGGGCGAACCCGCGCTCGTGGTACGCGTAGATCAGCTCGTGGTGCGACGGCGGCGCCTGGGCCAGCACGCCCAGCCAGGCGTACGGGTAGTCGTGCGCGTGGGTGGTCGCCGGCACGGCGTCGCGGGTGACGCCGTGCGAGCCGTCGCAACCGGCGATCACGTCGCAGTCGAGCCGTTGCGGGGCGCCGGACGCGTCGACATACGTGACGAACGGCTGGCTGTCGACGTCGTGCACCGCGACGTCGGACACGTCGAAGTGGAGGGGCGCACCGGCCGCCAGCCGGGTCGCGATGAGGTCCTTGACGACCTCCTGCTGGCCGTACACGGTGATGGATCGGCCGGTGAGGTCGGTGAGGGCGATGCGGTGGTCCTCGCCCTCGAAGCGCAGCGAGATGCCGTGGTGCGGCAGGCCCTCCCGGTCGAGGCGGTCGCCGACGCCCGACGCGCGCAGCAGCTCGACCGTGGGGTGTTCGAGGACGCCGGCGCGCACCCGGCGTTCGACGTACTCCCGGCCGCGACGCTCCAGGACCACCGCGTCGATCCCCCGCAGGTGCAGGAGGTGGGCGAGCGTCAGGCCCGCCGGTCCGGCGCCGATAATCGCGACTCGGGTACGCATAGCAGCAGGCTACGCCCCCCGCCCCTCCCATGATCAAGGCGTCCTTCACGTCGTTCTAACGACTTGGGGGACGCCTTGATCATGAGGGTGGGGCGTGTGGTACGCATGTGGGCATGTCGGAAGCGCCGCTTTATCTGCACGCCGCCGGAGTCGGCCTGGTCCTGGACTGTCGGGGGCCGCGGCTGCCGCGCATCCTGCACTGGGGTCGCGAGCTGACCGGCGCCGGCGACGACGACCTGGCCGCGCTGGCGTTGGGCGCGGCGCAGTCGAGCATCCCCAACGGGCTCGACGCGCCGGTCCCAGTCACCGTCCTGCCCGAGCACGCCACCGGCTGGTTCGGGCTGCCGGGCCTGCGCGGGCACCGGGACGGCGCCGACTGGTCGCCGCTGTTCGAGACCACCGGCACGGAGGTGCGCGGCGGGGCCGAGGTGGTCACGCGCGCCCGCGACGCCGCCGCCGGGCTGGAACTCACCCTCCACATCGAACTCGCCCCGAGCGGCCTGCTGCGCCTGCGGGCGATCCTGCGCAACACCGACGCCACCCGGGTGTACACAGTGGATGGCCTGGGGCTGGCGCTGCCGGTACCCCCGCAAGCCACCGAACTGCTCGACCTCACCGGGCGGTGGGGCCGGGAGCGGGCGCCGCAGCGCCACGCGTTCACCACCGGTACCCACCTGCGGGATGGCCGCCGCGGGCGGACCGGGACCGACGCGACGCTCGTGCTCGTGGCCGGTGAGACCGGCCTCGGCTTCCGGTCCGGGCAGGCGTGGGGCGTCCACGTCGCGTGGAGCGGAAACCATCGGGCGTACGCCGAGCGGGTGCCCACCGGCGAGGCGCTGATCGGCGGCGGGGAGCTGGTGCACGGCGGCGAGGTGCGCCTGGCGCCCGGCGAGACCTACGAGACGCCGGTCATCTACGCGGCCTACGGCGACGGGCTCGACGCGCTGGCCGCCCGGTTCCACGACTTCCTGCGCGCCCGGCCCGGCCACCCGCGCGGCCCGCGCCCGGTGGTCTACAACACCTGGGAGGCGGTGTACTTCGACCACGACCTCGACCGGTTGCGCACCCTCGCGGACGCGGCGGCCGAGGTCGGCGCCGAGCGGTTCGTCCTCGACGACGGGTGGTTCCGCGGCCGGCGCGACGACTCGGCGGGCCTTGGCGACTGGTACGTGGACGGGACCGTCTGGCCGGACGGCCTCCACCCGATCGTCGACCACGTGCGGGCGCGTGGCATGCAGTTCGGCCTGTGGGTGGAGCCGGAGATGGTCAACCCGGACTCGGATCTGGCCCGCGACCACCCCGACTGGATCATGGCGACCGGCGACCGGCTACCGCCGCTCTCGCGCCGCCAGCAGGTGCTCGACCTGCGGCAGAAGGGCGCCTACGAATACCTGCTGGAGCGGCTGGACGCGCTGGTCGGCGAGTACCGCATCGACTACCTGAAGTGGGATCACAACCGCGACCTGGTCGACGCCGGCGTGCACGGGCAGACGCTGGCCGTCTACCGGCTGCTGGACGAGCTGCGGTCCCGCCACCCCGGCCTGGAGATCGAGTCCTGCTCGTCCGGCGGCGGCCGCGTCGACCTGGGCATCCTGGAGCGCACCGACCGGGTGTGGGCCAGCGACTGCATCGACGCCCTGGAACGCCAGCGCATCCAGCGCTGGACGGCACTGCTGCTGCCGCCCGAGCTGATCGGCTCGCACGTCGGCGCGGCGCGGGCGCACACCACCGGGCGTACCCAGGACCTGCCCTTCCGCGCCGGCACGGCGCTATTCGGCCACTTCGGCATCGAGTGGGACCTGACCGCGGCCAGCCCCGCCGAGCGGGCCGCGCTGCGCGGCTGGGTCGAGCTGTACAAGTCGCTGCGCGGCTGGCTGCACCGCGGCCGGGTGGTGCGCGGCGACCACCCGGACCCAGCACTGTGGATACACGGCATCGTGGCGTCGGATGCGGACCAGGCGTTGTTCGCGCTGGTCGCGACGGAGACCGGCGTCGCCGCGCTGCCCGGCCGGGTCCGGCTGCCGGGGCTGGCACCGGACACCCGGTACCGGGTGCGCCCGCTACCGCCCGGCGACGCTCCGTCCACCGTGGGCGCCCCACCCCCCTGGCTGCGGGATGGTCTGGTGACGACCGGTCAGATCCTCGGCGAAGCGGGCGTCACCGCCCCGGTGATGCACCCCGAACAACTACTCCTGCTCCACGTCGAGGCGATCTCGTGATCCGGGCGTCCTTATCCGGGCGTCCTTCACGTAGTCAGAACGACGTGAGGGGCGCCTTGACCATGGGCAGCAGCATGATGGAGCGCAGCTCCAGGGGCTGACCGGTCCGGACGGCGACCCGGCGGCCTTCGGGTCGAGGCGCGGATCCGCGCGAACGCCCGACGCGAGGCGCGCCGGGCGGCGGGGGATGGACGTGTACGGCGCTGCCGTGCACGGTCAACTGTCCACTGTCGATCACCGCCGGACCGGCGCTGAGCACCAGCCGGTCCGTGCTCCACAGGTCGCGGTCGCTTGATCTCGGCGGGCGGCCTGCCGCGATAGATCTTGGCTCGCCAGCGTCGCCCCCACGACGCCGCGGCGTCAAGATCTCCTGCGTGGTGGGCCGCGCCAGCGCCGTGCCTTCGCAAGAGCGTGCCCTGGCGTCCTTGTGCCGCTGCTGAGCCCCCAGCCGTGCCCCGCCGTATCGACGCACCGATCGAGGGCTTATCGTCGCCCTGCCACGCCGATCGAGGCCATACCGTGGCGAGTTGATCTCAAAACCACGACGACAAGCCCTCGATCAGTGTGAGGCCAGGACGGCAAGCCCTCGATCAGCGTGGGGCCAGGACGGCAAGCCCTCGATCAGCGTGAGGCCACGACGGCAAGCCCTCGATCAACGGAAGGCGGCATGCGGCGGCGGGGCGTCGCTTGGCGCCACGCCGAGCGCCCTCGTCTCGGCAGATCTACTGGGGCGCATCAGGCGATGGTGGTGGCGGCGCGGATGAGGAGGCTGGCGCCGACGACGAGTACCACCGCCGAGGTGGTCAGCGGCCAGGCCGCCGGCGCGGCCGCGGCGAGGCGAGCCAGGAGGCGCGCCGGACCGGCCCGGGCGACGTCGACCCGGCGCTGGACGGCGAGCAGCAGCAGGCCGGCGGCGGTCAGGGTGCCGGCCATGCCGAGCCCGTACGCGATCACCAGGAGCACGCCGAGCAGTGCGCGCCCGGTGCCGACCGAGGCGAGCAGCACGACCAGCGCGGACGGGCTCGGCACCAGCCCGCCCGCCACACCGATGCCCGCGAGTCCGAGCCGCCCCGCCGGCCGGCCGCCGCGCTGCCCCCGGTCGTCGTCGGGCCCCTGGTGGTGGGTGTGGTCATGGTGGTGGGTGTGGTCGTGGTGGTGGCTGTGGTGATGGTGGTGGGTGTGGTCATGGTGGTGGGCGTGACCATGGTGGTGGTGCGGGTGGGCGGCGCGGCCGCGTGCGGCGGCGACCAGCATGCCGATTCCCACGGCGACGATGAGCAGTCCGCTCGCCATGCCGAGATAGCCGAGCAGCCGGTCGCCGGCGAACGCCGTGCTCGTGCTGAGCAACGCGCCGACCAGCAGCACCGCGCCGGTGTGGCTGGCCGTCACCGTGGCGCCGATGGCGACGGCGTCCCGCTTGCGGCCACGCCGGCCGGCCAGGTACGCCGCGAGCACCGTCTTCCCGTGCCCAGGCAGGGCGGCGTGCCCGGCGCCGAGCAGCAGGGCGACCAGCACGGCCAGGATCGCGAGCAGCGGGGTGAGCGGGCCGCTGGCCAACTCCTCGAACCGGCGCTCCGCCCAGGTCGTACCCGCGGCGACGGACCCGCCGCGGGGAGCCGGCGCCGCCGTAGCGGGCACCAGGGCGGCAGGCCCGGGCTCGATCCGCAGGCTCGCCGATCGCACGTCGAGCACGAGGGCGTCGGCCGGCGGTATCGCCCGCAGTTCGTCGCTCACGCTGTGCTGGGGCAGGCGCGAGTCCACCAGGTGTACGCCGTTCCCGACCGCGGTCAGCTCGCGCCATCCGGGCTGGTCGGGCCGGTGCCGGTTGGCGATGGTCACGGTGGCGGGCGCGGACAGGTCGGTAGACGCGGACAGGTCGCAGCTGAGCCGGGCGGTGGGTAGGCCGGCCGCACCGGGCTCGTAGCGGTAGTCGCCCGCCAGCACCCGCCAGGCCAGCCGCGCGCCGTCGACGTGGACCTCGAACTGGCCGGCCAGGTCCCGGCACGCCTGGTGGGCGTACCGGGACCGTTCGGCGCTGGCGACTGTGCCGTCGCGGTCGGCGTCGACGACCTGCCGGTCCTGCTTCGTGACGATCTCCGCGGTGTGCAGGGCCGCCGCCACCCGTACCCGGTCCGGGGTGAACGTGAGGCCCTCGTACTGGCCGACCGAGAACGGCTGGCCCGCCGGGTGGGCGGCGGCCGGCGCGGCGGGCGCGGCGAGCACCCCGGTCCCGGCGAGCACGGCGAGCAGGAACGCTACTCGAGCGGAGGCCATGCGGGTGCACGGATCCGTCAGCGGGCGGGATAGGTGATGTTCGGCCGGGGCGGCTGGGCCATGCCGTTGCCGAGGAAGTAGTCGACGTGGTGCGACTGCATGTACCCCTTGACGGTCAGGTCGTTGCGGTAGGCCGGGTTGTGGGCCAGCGTGTACAGCCGGGTGCTGCTGGCCTGGTTCGTGGTGAAGATGATCAGCTCGTTGAAGCTGGCGTTGGTGTACACGGCCTCCTCGCGCCAGTCACCCAGGATGTCGCCGTGGAAGGTGGGCTGGACGCTCTGGCTGGCGTCGACCGCGCCGAAGTTCCACGTGCTGACCAGTCGCGGCACGCTGCCGGTGCCGGTCGGGGCGTTCGGGTTCCACTTCTCGATCTTGCCGTCGTTGAGCAGCTCGATGCTGAGGTCGCCGTCCCAGAACAGGCCCGTCTGCGGCCACGGCTGGAGCGTCGTGTTGGCCTGGGTGAGCTGGTTGCTGGGCGCGTTGTAGAGGCCGGAGAAGGCCCAGACCTCCATGCCGGGGAAGCGGGGGTCGACGTCGCCGACCATGCCGCGGCCCACATCGGCGACGCCGGCCTCGACGTGCTGCCAGATCATGTTGCCGGTCGCCGCGTCGTAGTAGTAGTCGCGCAGGCCGCTGGGGTTGTCCTGCTGCACGCCGTAGCCTTGCAGGCCCGCCCGGTTGGGGTCGATCTTGGCGATGTGGAAGCGGTCGCCGTGGACGACGCCCCGCGACGCCAGCGAGTAGCGCAGCGTGCCGTTGCCGTTGAGCACGAACCCGATCTCGGCGACCTCGTCGGTGCCGTTGCCGTCGACGTCGATGACCCGGGTGTTGTGCCCGTCGGGCAGGTTCTGGTTGCCGCGCAGGAACTTCCACTGCATGCTCAGGGCGCTGCCGGTGAACCGCCAGGCGGTGTACATGAGGTTGAAGTCGCCGGAGCCGATGCGGTTCTTCATGTACGCGACCAGGCTCGGGTTGACGCCGTCGAGGTGGCCCACGGCGAACCGGGCGTACATCGGGCCGTCGGACAGGTAGTCGGTCGGCACCGGGGCGGTGGCGCGGGCCGCGCCGGTCATGCCGTCGAGGATCGCGATGGCCTGGCGGGTGTTGTCACTCAAGCCGTTGTAGGTGGCGCCGTTGCCGAAGACGACGCCGTTGGCGATCCGCACGGCGACCTCGGCGCGGCCGTCGCTGTCCAGATCGTAGACGGTGACGCCGTCGTTGTGCCCGACGTTCACCGTGGCCGATCCGCCCTCGATGTTGTCCTGGTTGGTGCTGTTCGGGCCCATGTTGACCGACCAGAGGAACTGCCCGTTGCTCCGGTACGCCTCGATGGTCTGCGGGGACGTCTGCCGGTCCAGCACGTAGTCGTACTCGCCGTCGCCGTCGAGGTCGCCGACCCAGACGAACTTGACCGCGCCGCCGCCGCGCAACGGCACCCGGTGGACCGGCTCGGTGGCGTGGTTGGCGGTCAGCGTGAACGCGCCGCTCGCGGCGCCCTCCACGCCGTTGGTCACCGGCCGGACGTGATAGCTGTTCGCCTGTGCCAGGTTCGCCGTACTGTCCACATAGTTCGTTCCGCCGGTCAGGACGGCGGCGTTCAGCTTGACGGCCGCGCCGCTGGCCGCCGACCGGTACACGTTGAAGCCGATGCCGGCCGGGTCCAGCCCCAGCAGCCGCCACGACACCAGCACGCTGTTGCTGGCCGAGCGGACCGCCACCACGCCCCGGCCGAGGCTCTCCATCCGCCGGCCGTTGCCGGACGGCGACGGGGTGGTGGGTGTCGTGCCGCCGCCGGTCGTGACGTCCAGATAGTCGATGTTCGCCAGCCCGCCGGCGGTGGTCGCGGCGAGCCGCACGGTGTTGGTGCCCGCGTTCAGTGACACGGTCAGCGTCCGGGTCGCCCAGGCGTTCCAGGCGCCGGTGGGGTCGAAGGCGAACCCGCCCTGCGTGACGGCGCCGTTGACGCTGACGTCCGCCGGCCGCCCGGCGCCGGCGCCGTTGGCGTACCGGATGTCCACAGTGGCGGTGCCGGCGCTGGCCGCGGTCACGGTGAACTGCGCCGCCGCCCCGACCGCCCCGTTGGAGTCGCAGAACCCAGCGCCGGAGTAGCCGGAGTGGTTCGCGGCGATGGCGCCGTCGCAGGTGGCCGGTGCGGTCTCGGCCTCGTATCGGGTGGTCGCGGCGGACGCGTTGAGCGCGACCACGATCCCGGCGCCGAACAGCACGGTGGCGACGGACGCCACCGTCAGGGTGCGTTTCATGGGTCACTCCTCGTGGAGGGCACGCGGTGGAGGCGCGCGCCCATGATCAGGGCGTCCTTCAAGTCGTTAGGACTACTTGAGGGACGCCTTGATCATGGTGGGCGGGTTAAGAAGAAGGGAGGCGGTCGCCGACGAGGGCGAGGCACTGGATGGCGGCCAGGCCGTACTGCGCGCTGGCGTTGGTGGACACGAAGGCGGCCTCGTCGACCGGCTTGAGCACGGCCGGGCCGTCGATCCGCGTCGAATGCCACGACAGGTTACGGGGATAGCCGGCGTGTCCGGTGTAGAACTCCTGCCAGGCGCGGTCGGCCAGCGCCGGGTTGCCGGTCTTCGCGGCGGCGTACGCGGTGAGCCGGGCGTGCGCCTGGCGCAGGTTGAGGTTGCCGAACGACTGCCCGGTCTCGGCGATCTGCTCGGCGGCGGTGCCGTTGTAGAGCCGGCAGTACTGCAGCCAGGCGTCGGTGAACTCCGGCAGGTCGAGCAGGTCGATGATCTCGCTGCACATCTCGACGAGCCCGAACACGGCGCCGAGCGCCCCGACCGACACCACCGGCTGGGCGGGAGCGAACGCGCCAGTGTCCAGATCGTACAGTCCGCTGCCCTGGATGAAGCCGTTGGGCATGGCGGCGATCGTGCGGGCGCTGTTCATCAGCTTCAGCAGCGCGATGGGATCCCCGCCGCGCTCCCACTCGGTGAGCCAGGCGGAGGCGAGCCCACTCCAGTCGGTGCCGGTGCCGACCGACAGCGCGTGCGGGTCCGGCTGGTACGGCTCGGTGCGGATCTTCCGGATCGGGTCGAGCACCAGGAACGTCCGGTCCGAGTCGACGAGGTCGCGCATCAGGTCGCCGGTGCGCTCGTCGGCGGTGAGGAAGTAGTAGAACCGCCGGTACGCCGCGGTGCTGATGCGCAGCTGCTTGGCGCTGTCGGCCCAGTGCAGCACGCCGTGGCGGGTGCCGAGGTCGCGGTACTTCCCGAGGTGGTAGACGTCGACCTCGCCGGTGTGCCGGGTCATCGCCTCGGCGAACCGGAACACGTCGGCCCGGCCGGAGCGCAGGTACTGGTACCACAGCCACAGGTCGGGGGAGAGCTCCGAGTTGGCCCACGCGTACCCGCCGACGTCGTACCGCCACACGTGCCGGTCCGGGTCGTAGCTGTGCATGATGTCGCCGTAGTTCCAGAAGCCGTACCAGGAGCGCTGCTCGACCTGATCGCGGTGGTGGTCGAAGAGGAAGTCCAGCCGGTCCTCGATCTCCCGCCGGGCCGGGGTGGACCGGTCGACCGGGCTCCAGTCGCCGAAGACGCCGGCCGCGTGCAGCCGCGCCGGCGGGGCGACCAGGAGCGGCGGGGTCCGCACCGCGGCGGCCAGCTCGGCGAACCGTTGCGCGGATGGCGTGGCCCCGAGCGCCCAGAAGAACAGCTCGGTGGTGCGGGCCACCCCGTATGGCGAGCCGAAGCCGGGCTCGTAGTCCTCGTATGTGATCTCCAGGCCCTGGAGCTGCTCCGGATAGGTGTCCTGACCCATGCCGTCGTGGTAGAAGCGCAGGTCCATCGGGGTGGCCTCGGGCGACCACAGCCACGCGGTGACCTCGGCGGTGTCGCCGGCCGCGCCGCGCACGTCGAGCTGGGTCGGGTGCAGCTGCCAGAAGTCCTTCATGCCGAACGCGAGACCGCCGGAGATGCCGCCGACGTAGCCGAGGCCCGCGGCGCGGCGGCCGGTGTCCACCTGGATCCAGCCGTGGCCCGCGCTGGTGCGCTTGCGGACGTCGAAGCAGCCGTCGGACAGCTGACGCAGGCTGTAGTCACCCCACGCCGGGATCAGGTGCAGCCGGCTGGTGACCCGGGTGTCCCATGTGGATGGGTCAGGTGTCGGCTGGCCGGCGATCTGCGCCTGGCGTGCCGCCGCGCCCGGATCCCGGCGCAGGCCGGTGATGCCGCGCACCGCCTCACCGAGCACGCCGTTACCGTCGCCCGCGAACCGCACGTGCCGGTCGTGGAGCTGGTCGCTCATCGGCACCTTGAAGCGGACACCGAGTCCACTGAGGAAGTCCTTGCTCTCGTCGCCGTCGAAGACGAACGTGTGCATCATCCGGATGCCGTCGCTGCCCGCGTACAGGTACAGCCGGATGCTGAAGGGCAACCACTCCCGGTCGCCGCGCTGCGCGCGGTGCCGGCCCTCGACGCGCACCACGGCCCGGACCGGGCCGCGCTGCTCGACGGTGACCTTCTGGATGTCGCTGGTGAAGCGCTCCTGGCGCACGGTGCCCGCCTCGTCGTCGCCGGGCCCGTCCTTGCGCAGGCACACGAGCGTGCCGCCGGTGGCGACCGTGCGGTCGCCGCGCGCGATCAGGGGCACCAGCACCCGGCCGCGGCGGGCGATCCGGCAGCGGATCACGCCGGTGTCCACCACGACCGCGTCGGCGGTCTCGGTGACCTTGAGCGGCGCGGCGGGGGCAGCCGCGGCCCCGGCCCGGAGCGTGTACTCCTCGGCGGTCGCCCCGGCACCGAGCGCGTGGGCGGTCCACTTGACCGTGCCGTCCGGCCAGTAGCCGATCGGCCAGGACTGCACGGGCACCGGCTCGCCGGCGGCCGTCGTCAACGACAGCTCCTGGTCGCGGGCGAGGGTGCCGCGCGGCCACGGCACGCCCCAGGTGGCGCCGACGAGGGCCGGCGGTGCGCCGCCCTCCAGCCAGCGCAGGGGCACCTCCGGCGGGGCTTGCGCCGCCGCCTTGGCCGGACGGGCCGGCAGCGGGAGTTGGCTCGCGGCACCGGCGAGCGCGGCGCCGATCAGGAGGCTGCGGCGTGGGACCATGGGCACTCCCAAGACTGGGTGAAACGCTTACTATCGCCTAGCAGCGAACCAGTGAGCATTACGGATGTCAATACCTGGAGAAGTGCTGGTTGATCGTGGTGGGTGCGGTGTCCTAGGCTGCGGGACATCAGTACAAACGCTTTAACTAGTAAGCTGCCACCGACCGACGGGCTGGGAGCGCCGTACACGGGGTGGACCCGCGCCCACTGGGAAGCGGTCGCCGACCACCTGCTGGGCGCCGTGGTGCCCTACGCCACGCCGGGCGGCGCGCAGTACCGCCTGCCCGGGCGGCCCAGCAACGCCGGCCTGGCCAGCGACGGCTTCGAGGGCTACGCGCGGACGTTCCTGCTCGCGGCGTGCCGCATCGCAGGGGGCGCCGCCTCGGGTGGCCTGGTCGAGCGGTACGCCGACGGCCTGGCCCGCGGCACCGACCCCGGCCACCGGTACGCCTGGCCGGCGCCCGCCGACTGCGCGCAGTCACTGGTGGAGGCGGCCTCGGTGGCGCTGGCGCTGCACGAGACCCGCCCGTGGCTGTTCGACCAGCTCGACGCGCCGGTGCGGGACCGCGTGGTGGACTGGCTCGCGGGTGTCGCCGGCAAGCAGACCCGGCCCAGCAACTGGGTGCTGTTCCCGGTGATCGTGCAGCAGTTCCTCGCCGGCGTCGGCGGGCCGCACGACCCGGCCGCGATCGAGGAGGGCCTGGACCGGATCGAGCAGTGGTACGTCGGGGACGGCTGGTACACCGACGGCGCCGGGCGCAGCTTCGACTACTACGCGGGCTGGGCACTGCACCTGTACCCGTTGCTGTGGGCCCGGATGTCCGGCGACCGCCCGCGCGGCGACAAGTACCGGGAGCGGCTGCGCGCCTTCCTGACCCAGTACCAGCACCTGTTCGCGCGCGACGGCGCACCCGTCTATCAGGGACGGTCGCTGTGCTACCGGTTCGCGAGCGTCGCGCCGCTGTGGCTGGGGGAGCTGATGGACGCCAGCCCGCTGCCGCCCGGCCGGACCCGGCGGATCGCCAGCGGCGTGCTGCGGCACTTCGTGGAGCGCGGCGTGCCGGACGAGCGCGGCCTGCTCGGGCTCGGCTGGTACGACCCGTTCCTGCCGGCCACCCAGCACTACTCGGGTCCGGCGTCGCCGTACTGGGCCAGCAAGGCGTTCCTCGGCCTGCTGCTGCCCGCCGACCATCCAGCGTGGACGGCGCGGGAGAGCGCCGCGCCGGTCGACGACGGCGACCCGGTCGTGCCGATGCCCGGCCCCGGCTGGCTGCTGCACGCCACCCGGCACGACGGCCTGGTGCGGGTGGTGAACCACGGCAGCGACCGGGCCCGCCACCTGTCGGCCGACGGGCTGGACGACCCGCACTACACCCGGTTCGGGTACGCGTCGCACGCGGCACCGGAGTCCAGTGAGGACGCCCGGGCGCGGGCGGCGGACGGCCACCTCGCCGTGCTCGGGCCGGACGGCGAGGTCTCCCGGCGCCGGCGCGTCGAGCCGCTCGCCGTCCATGACCGGTTCGCGGCGTCGGCGTACCAGGACGGTGAGACGCGGGTGGTCACCGCGTCGGTCGTGCGCGGGCCGTGGGAGATCCGTGCCCACCGGGTGACCGCGCCGGCGGGCCGCACCGTGCGGGACGGCGGCTACGCGCTCGCCGACGCCCACCCACCGGAGGTCCACAGTGGTCCCGGATGGGTGCGGGCGCGCCGGCCGGACGGGCTCGCCAGCGTCGCGGTCGCCCTGCACGGTTTCGGCGACGCGGCGGTCGCCCGTGCGGTGGACGCCAACGCGTTGGGGGTGTGCTCCGCGACGCCGTACCTGACGGCCGCCGGCCATCCGGGTGGGCACGCGATCTACGTCTCGCTGGTCGCGCTCACCGGGGACCGGATCGTCCCCGCCGCGCTGCGCGCGTCGCTGCGGGTAGCGGTCGCGGGCGATCAGGTCGCGGTGGAGTTCCCGGACGGCGAGCGGGTCGAGCTGGACCTGGGCGCCCACCTGTCGTACGCGCGCTTCCCGGCCGACGGGGGCGCGCCCGTGCGGTACGGTGATTCTGTAACCGTTTCCTGAAACGTTCAAGGATGGCTTGATGGCGCGGCGGACGACGATCCGGGAGGTGGCCGACCGGGCCGGCGTGTCCGTCGCGACCGTGTCCCGGATCCTGACCGGCAGCTACCCGGCCGCGCCCGCCACCCGTGCCCGCGTCATGCGCGCGGTCAAGGAACTGGACTACGTGGCCAACGCCCACGCCCGGGCGCTCGCCGGCACGCCGAGCAAGAGCGTCGCGATCGTGCTCAACTCGGTGATCTCCCCGCACTACGCGCATGTGGCGCAGGGCGTGGAGGCCCAGGCCGCCAAGGAGGGCCGGCTCTGCCTGATCGGCACCACCGGCGGCGACCCGGAGCGCGAGCTCGCGATGGTGCAGTTCATGCGGGAGCAGCACGCCGAAGCGGTCATCCTGGTCGGCAACGTGGTGGCCGACGACCGTTACCGGGAGCGGATGAGCCAGTACGCGCACGCGCTCGCGACCGCCGGCTCCCAGCTGGTCCTCTGTGGACGGCCGCCGCTCGGCCCGGACGCGCCCGCGGTCGTCGTCGAGTACGACAACGCCGGCGGCGCGTTCGCGGCCACCAGCCACCTGCTGTCCGCCGGCCACGAGCGCATCCTGTGCCTCGGCCGCCGTCCCGGCTACACCACGGCGGAGGGCCGCCTGGCGGGATACCGGCGGGCGCTGGCCGCGCACCGCCTGCCGCACGACCCGACCCTCGAGGTCGAGGGCACGATGGAGTGGCACGAGGGCTACCGCATGATGAAGGAGCGGCTGGCCGCCGGCCCGCCGGATTTCACCGCCGTCTTCGCGCTCAACGACCTGATCGCCGGCGGCGCCCACCGGGCGCTCGCCGAGCACGGCCTGCGGGTGCCCGACGACGTGTCGATGGTCGGCTTCGACGACCTGTCGCCCTCGCTCGACCTCAACCTGACCACCGTGCACCTGCCCCACGAGGAGGTCGGGCGCACCGCCGTGCGGCTCGCGCTGGAGCACGAGGCGCGCGGCGGCACCCCGCCGCAGGTCCTCGTCGGCACCCACCTGGTCGTCCGCGGCTCGGTGCACCCCCGCGTGACCTCCCAAGATCAAGGCGTCCCTCAGGTAGCTATAGCAACCTGAGGGACGCCCCTGGTCATGGGAGGTCGAGGTCGGCGTAGATGGCCGCGTGGTCGGAACCGGCGTGGACGGCCTTCGTCATCGTGTCGTAGATCGGCCAGAGGACGCCACGCTTGCCGCCCCACACGCCCTTGCGCCAGATGCCGCCGCCGGTGACCCGGTCGAACAGCGACGGGCTCAGCAGCACGTAGTCGAGCTTGTTGCGGGCGGTGCAGTACCCGTAGGTGCCCGGGCGGCCGCCGTCGTCGAAGGTCGGGTGCGACGAGATGTCCCGCAGGTCGGTGTCGCGCAGCAGCGGTGCGAGCGGCTCGCTGTCCGGGGTGTCGTTCAGGTCGCCGAGGATCGCCACGTCCGGGATGCCGTCGGCGACCAGCCCCCGGTAGATGTCCGCGACCCGGCTCGCCTGGCGGCGCCGGATCGCGTCGGAGGCGACCTTGCCGCCGTACCCCTTGCTCTTGAAGTGGTTCACCAGCACCGCCAACCGCCCGCCGGAGGGGGTCCGGAAGTGGTATTCGGGGCAGTCCCGGCTGAAGATCCGGCCCCGGTCGTCGACGTCGTCGACGTGGCTGCGCTGCGCGACGAGCGGGTACTCCCCGGTGGCCAGCACGCCCACCTCGATGCCCCGCGCGTCGTTGCCTTCGACGACCATCACCTGCGGGTATCGGGGCCGGCCGGACGCGAGCAGGCCGGCGTCGGTGAAGTGCTTGAGCGCGGTGCGGCTCTCCGCCTCGACCACGCCGAGGATGTCGGCGCCCACGTCGTGCATCACCCGGGCGGTGTTGAGCATGCCCTGCTCGTCGACCCGGTCCGTGATCAGCTCGACCCAGCCGATCCAGTCGCCGCGACCGCCGGCGACGATCTCCACGCCACCGGCGCGCAGCCGCCGGACCAGCCGGCCCCGGTTCTGCCGCAACCGGGCGAACCGCGCGACGTCGCCGCCGGCCAGGCCGAGCCGGCGCAGTTGCCGGATGATATCGCCCTTGATGTCCGATGTGTACTCCGCCGCCTCCAGCAGGACGGTCAGCTCGTGGTAGGCCTCCAGCACCGGCCGCCCGGCCGACCAGGTGCGCTGGTCGAGGGCGCGCGCCCGATCGAACAGATTCTCCACGTTGTACCCCGCGATCCGCACCGGCCCATTGTGGCAACCACTCATGATCAGGGCGTCCCCGAAGTAGTAAGAGCGACGTCAGGGACGCCCTGATCATGAGGGCTCGGTGCCTGCGGGTCGATCCGGCGGTGCAGCCGGCGCAGCGGGCCGGGCGCCCACCAGTTGGCGCGGCCGGCGAGGCGCATGAAGGCGGGCACCAGCACGGCGCGGATGATGGTCGCGTCGACCAGGATCGCGACCGCGACGCCCACGCCGATCATCTGGAGGTACATGACCCGGCCGGTGGCGTAGAGGGAGAACGACAGCGCCAGGATCACGGCCGCGGAGGTGATCAGCGGAGCGCTGCGCTGCAACCCTTCCAGGACCGCGCGGGTGTTGTCGCCGGTCGCCTCGTACCGCTCCTTGATCCGGGACAGCATGAACACCTCGTAGTCCATCGACAGTCCATATGCGACACAGAACATCAGGATCGGGAACGCGGGGTCCAGGGTGCCGATGGGGGTGAAGCCGAGCAGCGACGAGAACGCCCCCTCCTGGAAGACGAACACCAGGACGCCGAACATGACCGAGAGGCTGAGCAGGTTCAGCACCGTGGCTTTCACCGGGATGAGCAGGCTGCCGGACATCAGGAACAGCAGCACGAACGTGACGGCGAGGATCAGCGTGGCGACCAGCGGCACCCGGTCCATCAGCGTGGACCGGAAGTCGGCCAGCTCCGCGGGGTACCCGCCGACCAGCACGCGTTCGAAGGGCGGCGGCTCGGCCCGGATCCGCTCGACGAGTTCGGGCACCTCGGTGCCGGCGAGCGCCGCGCGGGTCGGGATCGCCTCCAGGCGCGTGCCGGTCGCGCTGGTCAGCCGCTCCGGATGCGGTGCCGGCCGCACCATCGTCCCGTCGACGAAGACGCCGGCGGCCGAGTTGACCTGGGCGATGCCGTCGATGCGCGAGAGCCGGCCGGCGTACCCGCCGGTGTCGGCCGCGCGGCCGGCTGGCGCCACGACGTGGATGGCGTCGTTCGCCTCGTGGGCGAAGTTGGCCCGCAGCGCGTCGTACGCCTGCCGGGTGGACGCCGACGGCGGCAGCACCCGGTCGTCGGGCAGGCCGATGCGCAGGCCCAGCGCCGGTGCGCCGAGCACCGCGACCAGAGCCAGGCCGGCCACGGCGAACAGCAGCGGCCGCCGCATCACCTGGGCGCCGAAGCGGTACCAGCGGCGGCCGCCGGCGGCGTACCGCGCCGACCCTCGGGGCAGCGCGCGGGTGCCGAGCGCGGCGAGCGCCGCGGGCAGGAGGGTCAGCGAGCCGAGCACCGCCATCGCGACGACCAGCACGCCGGCGTAAGCGAACGAGCGCAGGAACGGGTACGGGAACACGAGCAGCACCGACAGCGACGCGGCGACCGTGAGGCCGCTGAAGATGACGGTACGGCCGGCGGTGCCGACGGTCCGGGCGACCGCCTCGGGCCCCCGCGCGCCCGCGGCCAGCTCCTCGCGGAACCGCGCGATGACGAACAGGCTGTAGTCGACGCCGAGGCCGACCCCCATGACCAGCGTGATGTTGGCGGCGAAGGTCGACACCTCGGTCAGGCCGGCGAGCAGGCGTAGACCGGCGAGCGCGCCGAATACGGCGAACAGGCCGACGCCGAGGGTGAGCAGTGCCAGCCGCACCCGCCGGTACAGCCCCAGGAGCAGCACGAGCATCAAGGGGAGGATCAGCGTCTCGGCCCGGAGGAAGTCGGCCGCGGCCTGTTCGCTGATCTGGGCGGACACCGCCTCCCCGCCGGCCACCCGCACGTCGATCGTGTCGCCGGTGCGCGTGAACGCGGGCAGCAACCGTTCCCGGATCTCCGCGCGCACGGTCGTGGCGTCGCCCTGGACGTGGGCGAGGACCGCCGCCTGCCGGCCGTCCGCGCCGCGCAGCATCGGGTCGTCGCCCTCCGACCAGTACGACCACACGTCGCCGACGAGCGCGTGGTCGCGCAGCTCGTCCGAGAGCTGCGAAGTGGCGGCGCGGACCGCCGGGTCGTCCACCGTGCCGGTGCGGGCGGTGACCAGCAGGATCAGGTTGGCGTTGCCGGTATCGAAGTCCCGGCGCAGCAGTTCCTGGACGCGCACCGATTCGGTGCCGGGCGCCTCCCAACGGCTGAGCACCAGCGCGCCCATGGCGCCGGCGCCGACGGCGGCGAACGCCAAGGTCACGATCAGACCGGTGACGAGCGTGACGCGGCGGCGCCGGGCGACGTACGCGCCCAGGCGGTGCAGTACAGACATGCGCGACCCTCTGCTAGCCTCAAAATACGAGCGGCTACCCGTATTTCGACAATACGAGCGGCTACTCGTATTCGTCAAGCGGTGCCGATCGTGAAGAGAGGGCTACGGGTGACTGAGGCGCGTCCGGTCAAGCGGCAAGCGCGTGGACGGCAGCGGATCGCCGACATCCTCGACGCGGCGCTCGCGCTGTTCGCCGAGAACGGGTACGAGCGGGCCAGCACCAACGCCATCGCCGCCCGCGCCGGCATCTCTCCCGGCTCCCTGTACCAGTTCTTCCCGAACAAGGAGGCCATCGCGGAGGCGCTCGCCGCCCGGCTGCTGGAGCAGATGCGGGACGCGCACTCCTCGGCGTTCGACCAGACCCGGGTCACCGAGCTGACGCTGGCGGAGCTGATCGACCGCACGGTCGACCCGCTGATCGCGTTCAACGTGGCGAACCCGGGAGCGAAGACCCTGCTGGCGAACACCGACGTGCCGGCGGGCCTGGAAGAGGCCGTGCGTCCGTTGCACGGCGCGGTGGTCAGCCGGGTGGCGGCACTCCTCGCGGGCCGCTCCCCGCACCTGCCCGCGGCCGAACTGGACCTCGCCGCCATGGTCGCGGTGCGCATCGTCGCCGCCATGATGCCGCCCATCGTGGCGGCGCGGGGCAACGAGCGCGACACGCTGACCGCCGAGCTGAAGAAGGCGCTGTACGGCTACCTCGCCCAGCTCGAGACCCCATGATCAGGGCGATCATGGAGCGGGGCGGGCGGGGTTGCCGTGCCAGTGGGCGCCGGGCGGCACCTCCTCGCCCTTCATGAGGAACGCGTCGGCGTCGAGCACCGCGCCGTCGCCCATCGTCACCCCATAGTGGACGAACGACTCCACGCCGAGGGTGCAGCCGGCGCCGATCCGGGTGTGGTCTGACTTGAACGTGCCGTCCTCCAGCGAGTGGCACTGGATGATGGTGCCGGCGTTGAGCGTGCAGTCGTCGCCGATGGTGACGAGCGTCTTCTCCGGGATGCCGCAGCCGTCGTCGAAGACCCGGCGGCCGATCCGCACGCCGAGCACCCGCCACATGACGGGCTTGAACGGCGTGCCGGTGAACGGGGCGCCGCCGAGCATCTTCCAGAGCCGCTCGTGCCACCAGAAGTACCGGTCGTAGATGGAACAGAACCGCGGCGACAACGGCCGGAACCCGGCCGCGAGGCGCTCCAGGAAGACCATGTAGGCGAGGCCGTACACCAACGTGGCGAGGGCCCAGCCGACGAAGGCCAGCGCGCCGCCGGGCTCCAGGAGCGGCACCATGGCGAGGCTGATGGCGACGACACCGAGGAAGCGTACCCAGCCCGCGAGCAGGAACAGCGCCATCGTGGCCAGGTTGTACCGGTTCTTGGCGGCGAGGCGGCGGCGGAACTCGTCCCCGCGCTTCAGGTGGTCGAAGTCGCTGTCGCGGGCGACCGAGCGCGGGATCTCGAACGCCGGCGAGCCCAGCAGTCCCACCCCTTCCCGGAGCGGCCCGTCGGTCGGGATCAGCACCTTGGTCGCGAGCAGGCAGTTGTCGCCGACCCGCGCGTCGGGTGGGAACGAGATGCCGTTGCCGAGGAAGTTGTCGGCACCGATGCGCACCCGTGACAGGCGGAATGACGTGTTGGAGTACTGGGCGTTCATCATGGACAGCGCGTCGGAGATCATCGTGCCGGTGCCGACCGAGCTGAGGTACGGCGAGTCATGACTCAGCTCGGTGCCGAAGTTCGACCCGGTCTGGACCACCCGCCCGAGATCCCACCCGAGCCACCGGAGGAAGCCGGTGATGTAGGAGCTGTCCCCGAAGAGTCCTATGTAGAACTTCGCTTTGGTGACGCGGGAGACGGTGCGGTGGAGGGCGTAGTGCATCCCGTAGAGCGGGTAGACCCGGTCCGGCCGGAGCGCCAGCTGGAGCAGGCGGGGCAGGGTGCCGATGGCGAGCAGGCCGACCAGCATGGGGCCGAAGTACAGGACGACGCAGTAGAGCAGCGCGGTCTGCCAGAAGGGGAAGCTCCCGTAGCGCTCCTCGCCCATGCCCAGGAGGTGTTCGATCAGCCACCCGGCGATGGCGAGCCCCACCGGGATGGCCAGGAGCGTGAGGACCACTTGCCCGCTGGCATATCCCACCCGGCGCGCGGTGCCGCACCGGGCCGGCGGGATGGTCCGGCGGGGGTGGTCCGCCGGCTCCGCCGGCGAGCCGTGCCAGACCTCGCCGTCGGGCACCGACTGCCCGGCGAGCAGCGCCGAGGCGTGCATGAGCGTGGCGCCGTCGCCGAGCGAGGTGCCGATGTCGAGGAGGCCGCCCTCCCCGACGTGGACGTCGCGACCGATGGTGACCGGGCCGATCTGGATGCGCCCGGCGTGCGCGCGATAGCAAGAGAACGACGTGCCCTTGCTGAGCACCGTGTCCGCCCCGATGGTGAGCAGGTCGGTGCAGACGGGCACCGTCTTCGTGAGGATGGTGACGCGAGGCCCGATGCGGGCGCCGAGCGCGCGCAGATACCAGGGGTAGAGCGGCGCCCCCGCGAAGAGCCGCATCGGGTTCGCCCGGACGAGCGTCTTGACGCACCAGAAGCGGAGGTAGCCGAGGCCCCAGAGCGGGATCTCGCCGGATCGCCACCGTCCGATGAGGATCCACTTCGCCGCGATCGGCGCGACGCACAAGAACACAAAGGCGACCGTGGCGACCGCGACGGCGCGGGTGTACGTCGGTAGGCCGCCGCTCGCCGCGGTGACCCACCACAGACCCTCGACGAGGATCGTCGCGTTCAGGTACAGATAGGCGAGAAACACCAGCAACTGCGCGGCGCCGCACAGCCGGTACCGCGCCGTGCTGACCGGCGCGCGCGGCGGCGTCAGGGGAGTAGGGGCGGCCGCGGGCGGCACGGCGGCACCGAGGAAACCGGCCAGTTCCCGGATGGTCGGGTGGAGGTAGACGTCCCGCATGGCCACCGGCGGCAGCCCGTCCTGGCGGCGGACCCGGGCGCAGAACTGGGCCATCAGCAGCGAGTTGGCGGCGAGGTCGTCGAAGAAGTGGCTGTCGACCGAGACCTGGTCGAGGTCCAGCACGCCGGCGAGCGCGTCGGCGAGGCCCCGTTCCGTTTCGGTCGCCGGTGCGGCGTACCCGGATCGTCCGGCCGGCACCCGCCGGCGGGTGGGTGGTGGCAGGCTCTTGCGGTCCGCCTTGTCGCACGGGAGCATCGGGATGGCGGCCAGCCGGTCCAGATAGGACGGCACCATGTAGGACGGCAGCCGGTCGCGTAGGTGCGCGAAGACGCCGTCCTCGTCGACGGCGCCGTTGCGGGTGGTGTAGTAGGCGGCCAGTTCGGCGGTGCCCGGTGCCGGCTCGTGTGTGGATACCACGGCCTGCGCGATGCCGGGTACTTCCAGGAGCACCGACTCGATCTCGGACAGCTCGATCCGGTACCCGCGGATCTTGACCTGGGTGTCGACCCGGCCGTGGTACTCGATCTCGCCGTCGGTGTTGATGCGGCCCAGGTCGCCGGTGCGGTAGATGCGGCCCGAGGGGTTGTTCGCGATGCCGACGAAGTCGGGGACGAAGGCCCGGTCGGTGAGGTCGGCGCGGTTGAGGTAGCCGCGTGCCAGGCCGATGCCGGCGACGCCGATCTCGCCGATCTCGCCGCGGCCCAGAGCGCGCGGCCCGTCCAGGGCGAGGATGACCACCGAGTACGTGGGCAGCGGCACGCCGATCGTCACCGGCCGTTCCGGGTGCACGGCCGTCCAGGTCGAGGTGACCGTGGCCTCGGTCGGGCCGTAGACGTTGAGGAACCGGCGATCCGGCCGGTGCCAGCGCGCGACCAGGTGCTGCGGGCAGGCCTCACCGGAGACCAGCAGGAAACGCAGCCGCGGCAGGTCGGCCTCCAGTGTGGCCAGTAGGGTGGGCACGCAGCACAGGGCGGTGACGCGGTTCGCGTCCAGGAACTCCCACAACTCCTCGCCGACCAGGCTGACCGCGCCGCGCTTGGGGACCAGGGTGGCGCCGGCCAGCCACGGCACCCAGATCTCCTCGACGGCGAAGTCGAACGCGATCGTCATCCCCTGGTAGACCCGGTCGTGCGGGGTGAGGCCGTAAACCTCGGCCGCGACCCGGACGAAGTTGCAGATGCTGGCATGCTCGACCGCCACGCCCTTCGGGCGGCCGGTCGAGCCGGAGGTGTAGATGACGTAGCACAGGTCGTCGACCGGCGCCGTGCCGAGCCGCTCCACACTCTGCGCGCCGATCGCCGCCGTCTCGTCGACCAGCACGACCCGCGGCACGTCCGGCAGCCGGCCGGCCAGGTGCGCCTGGGTCAGCAGCGTGGCCGCCCCGGAGTCGTCCACAATGTAGGCCAGCCGGTCCGCCGGGTAGCCGGCGTCGAGCGGCACATAGGCGGCGCCGGCCTTCAGCACGGCCAGCATCCCGACGTACGCGTACCGGGCGTCGTCGAACAGCAGCGCCACCCGGTCGCCGGGCCGCACGCCGCCGGCGAGCAGGTGCCGGGCGAGCTGGTTCGCCCGCGCGTCCAACTGGCGGTACGTCACAGTGGTGTCGCCCGCGTCGACGGCGACCTGGTCCGGCGTACGGTCGCAGCGCTCCTCGAACAGCTGATGCAGGCGCTCACCCGGCTGCCAGCGCGTTTCCTGCCGGTATCCGGGACAGGTGAGCACCGGCACGCCCGCGACCGGGCCGGCGCCTACGCGGGGTCGCTGGGCACGCTGGACGGAAAGCATTCCTCGATAGCCTTCGTGAGGATCCCACAGGCGCACTCGACGACCTCGGCGGTCACGTTCAGCGGCGGCAGCATCCGCACGACGCAGTCGTCCCGCCCACCGAGTTCGACGATCAAACCCTCCCGCAACGCGCTAGCCTGCACGGTGCGGGCCAGCGCGCCGCCGTACCGTCCGGTACGCGGATCCACAAGCTCAACCCCCCACATGAGACCCCGGCCGCGGACCTGCAACACCCACGGCAGCCGACGCAACGGCTCCAACCGCGCCGCGATCTGCTCGCCACGCCGCCGCACGTTCTCCAGCACACCGTCACGGCGGATGACCCGGATCGCGGCCACCCCGGCGGCGAACGCGAGCTGGTTACCCCGGAACGTGCCGGTGTGCGCACCCGGCCGCCACACATCCAACCGCTCGTCATACATGATCAGCGCCACCGGCGCCCCCACACCGCTGAGCGCCTTCGAAGCGATGATCACGTCAGGCTCGATACCGTACTGCTCGAACGCGAACCACGTGCCGGTGCGCCCACAGCCGGTCTGCACCTCATCCACCACCAGCGGGATGTCCAGCGCCCGGGTCAACGCCCGCAGACGCTGCACGAACTCCTCGGTGGCCGGCACCACACCCCCCTCGCCCTGCACCAACTCCAGGATCACGGCCGCGGGCAGCGGAACGCCGCCGTTCGGATCACGCAACGACCGTTCCAGATACGCCACGCAGTTGGTCTCGCAGCTGTCCGGCCGCAGACCCAGCGGACAGCGCGCGCAGTACGAGTACGGGAAGAAATGAACACCAGGCATACCGTTCGGGACCGGCCGCTTCTGCGCCAACTGGCCGGTCACGGCCATCGCGCCGTGACTACACCCCTGATAACTGCCCTGGAACGAAACGATGTCGCCGCGCCCGGTCGCGATCTTACACAGCTTGATCGCCGCCTCGACCGCGTTCGCCCCGGTCGGCCCGCAGAAATGCAGCCGCATCCGGCTACGCAGGTGCGGCGGCAGCATAGCGAGCTGAGCCTCGACGAACTCGTCCTTGGCCTCGGTAGGGAAGTCGAGACCGTGGGTCAACCGGCCCAGCTGATCGGCCATCGCCTCCACCAACTCCGGATGATTGTGCCCCAGAGAGAGCACACCGGCACCGGCGAGGAAGTCGATGAAAACATTGTCGTCCAGATCACGGACGAAGCTGCCAAAACCCTCCGCGATCGCGATCGGGATGTTACGCGGATAGGTACGGGCGTTCGACTCCCGCCGCTGCTGCCGGGCGAGAAACTCCGCCGAACGCGGGCCGGGCAACTCGCCCAGAACACGCGGTCCGGCGAGCGGGGCTGGCTGAATGAGCATGGTCATGCGGGTACTCCCAGGTATGCGCGCAGGGTCCGACCGACGGGTACTCCTCGCCTCCCTTGACGCTGCGTCATCACAAAACCCTCAATGTCGTACTAAGTCC
>JBBEWH010000193.1:0-83462 GCA_037414955.1 Actinomycetes bacterium KLBMP 9797 | reverse complement strand
ACCTCATAGCTTGCCGGCAACCGAGCCCGGCCGGCAAGCCGACCCAGCACGCCCACACAACCCCAAGAGTCCCGGCTTCGCCGGGACGCTGCCGCACACGTGGCTGAGCCGAGTTTCGTCTCAGGGCTGGGGCACCTGGATCGGAGATCCAACCGTGTGCCTGAGGCCTTGATCGGCGGGGGTCTCCTTGATCCACGTCTACAGAGGGCGGCTCCCGGGAGGGCGGGGGCTACAGGTGGACGCCCAGGAGGGCGTCTACTGTGGAGGCCATCAGCGCCGGGGCGGTCTCGTCGTCGCCGGAGCCGGACAGGGTCGCGTCCACCCAGGCGTCGACCACGGCCAGCGCGCCCGGGGTGTCCAGGTCGTCGGCCAGGCGGCCGCGTACCCCCGCGAGAAGGTCGGCGGCCGACGGGCCGCGGCCGGCCGCGGCGGCCTCGCGCCACCGGGCCAGCCGCTGTTCCGCGGTCTTCAGCGCGTCGTCGGTCCACTGCCGGTCGGCGCGGTAGTGGTCGGCCACCAGCGCGAGCCGCAACGCCATCGAGTCGACGTGGTCGGCCCGCAGCCGGGACACGAACACCAGGTTGCCCTTGGACTTGGACATCTTCTCGCCGTCCAGGCCGATCATGCCGGCGTGCACGTAGTGCGTCGCGAACGGCCGCTCCCCGGTCAGCGTCTCGGCGTGCGCGGCCGAGCACTCGTGGTGCGGGAACAGCAGGTCGTTGCCGCCGCCCTGCACGTCGATCGTGGCGCCGAGCAGGTCGAGCGCGATGGACGCGCACTCGATGTGCCAGCCGGGCCGGCCCGGCCCGAGCGGGCCGCCCTCCCACGCCGGCTCGCCGTCGCGGGCGCCGCGCCACAGCAGCGGGTCGAGCGGGTCGCGCTTGCCGGCCCGCTCCGGGTCGCCGCCGCGCTCGGCGGAGAAGGCGAGCATCTGGTCGCGGGTGAGGTTGGACTCGTACCCGAACCGGGGCGCCGCCGCGATGTCGAAGTAGACGTCATCGTCGATCCGGTAGGCCGCGCCGCGGTCGAGCAGCGTCGTCACCTTCGCCACGATGGCCGGGATCGACTCGACCGCGCCCACGTAGTGCTCCGGCGGGATGATCCGCAGGGCCTCCATGTCCTCCCGGAACAGCGCGGTCTCGCGCATGCCGAGCACGATCCAGTCCTCGCCGTCGCGGGAGGCGCGCTCCAGCAGCGGGTCGTCGATGTCCGTCACGTTCTGCACGTAGGTCACCGGCCGGCCCGCGTCCCGCCAGGCCCGGTTGACCAGATCGAACGTGATCATCGTGGCGGCGTGGCCGAGGTGTGTCGCGTCGTACGGTGTGATGCCGCACACGTACATGGTCGCCGGACCGGTGCTGAGGGTCGGCTGGACGGCGCGGCGCGCCGAGTCGAACAACGCGAGCGGCTGCGCGCTACCCGGCAGCCGCGGCACCTCATGCCCGATCCACGATTCCATACCGCCACCTTATCCAGCCCCGCCCGATGCCCATGATCAAGGCGTCCTTCAAGTAGTTCTAACGACGTGAAGGACGCCGTGATCATGGTCGGTTAGATGGGGGGCCAGGGGACGGCGGGCCAGTCTTCCGGCGGGTCCGGGAAGCGGCGCGCGGCCAGCAGGTGCGCCACCCGCGCCGCGGTGCGCGCCACCTCCCCGGCCGTCAGGTGCGCCGCCAGCAGCTCGCCGAGCGGACCCGCCAGGGCGGCGCGCAGCTCACCGAGGACGCCGATCGCCTCCTCCGGCAGCCGCTTGCCGGTCCAGCCCCACAGCACGGTGCGCAGCTTGTCGTCGACGTTGAAGCAGACGCCGTGGTCCACCCCGTAGACCCGGCCGCCACCGCCGACCAGCACGTGGCCGCCCTTGCGGTCGGCGTTGTTGACCACCGCGTCGAACACCGCCAGCCGGGCCAGCCGCGGGTCGTCGGCGTGCGCCAGCGCGTACGCCGTGCCGTCGTCGTCGCGGGCCGCGGCGATCCGGAACCAGCCCGCCGGCAGCTCGAACGCCGGCACGAAGCCGACGAGCGCGTCGCCGTCGGCCGGCTCGTCGATCCAGAGCTGGCAGGCGCCGACGCCGAGCGGCCCGTCGCGCAGCACCGTCGGCGGCACCAGGCCCCACCCGGTCGCGCGCGACACCTGGTACGCGGAGACCTCCCGCCCGGCGAGCGTGCCGTCCGGAAAGTCCCACAGCGGCCGCTCCCCGCCCACCGGCTTGTAGACGCACCGCGCGGTGACCCCGTCGAGCGTCAGGAACGCGCGCAGGGTGGTGTTGGACGCGTCGACGAGCCGCCCCTCGATCTCGAACGCGCCGTGTTCGAGGAGCCGGATCGCGTCGCTCTCGTCAAGCTCGGGCTGGATGTCGATCGTCACGCCGCCGCCTCCCTCCGCGCGGCGCCGGCGTGAGGTGCGGGCCGGCCCCCGCGCGAGGTCACCGATGGTAGCCGTTGTGGCGCGGGCACAGATGGCCTCGCGGGTCCAACGGCTGGCCGCACAGCGGGCACGGTGGGCGACCGGCGGCCAGCACCCGCCGGGCCCGGTCGATGAACGCGCGGGTCGCGGCCGGCGTCAACCGCACCCGCAACCGGTCGAGATCGTCGTCGGGATCCTCGTCGTCGTCGTCCTCGGGCTCGTCGTCGCCGTCCGGGTCGCCCAGCTCCAGCTCGACCTCGGTCTCGCCCGCCGCGATCGCCTCGATGACGACCGTGGCCGTGTCGACGTCGTAGGCGAGACCCAGCGTGCCGACCCGGAACTCCTCGTCGACCGGGGTCTCCAGGGGCTCGTTGTCGGACAGGACGGTGGGCGCGGGCACCTCCGGCAGCTCGGCGCCGAACCGCCGGTGCGCCTCGGCGAGCAGCTCCTCGAGCTTCTCGGCCAGCAACGTCATCTGAACCTTCTCCAGCGCGACGCTGACCAGCCGGCCGCCGCCGCGCGCCTGAAGAAAGAACGTCCGCTCCCCCGGCGGACCCACGGTGCCAGCGACGAACCGCTCCGGCGGCTCGAAGGCGTGAACCTGGTGGGCCATACCTCAAACCCTATCTGCCCAGCCCGCCAAGCGCGCACCGCTCCCCCTCAGCAAGGAAGGGCCCCTTGTTAACGCTTCTTGCGTAGGAAGGGTCCCTTCCTCACCATCAGGGCCCGGCGCCGCCGCCGACGGCGGCGTCAGAGTCCGCGGACCGGGTGCGGCGCGGCCGGCGCCGCTTCGGCGGCACCAACGCGGCGAGGTCGCCACCCGTGTCGTTCAGGCGGAGCAGGAACGGCCGCGTCGGCGTGTAGCTGATCGCGGTCAGCGACGCCGGGTCGGCCACGATCCGCTGGAAAAGATCCAGGTGTACGCCGAGCGCGTCCGCCACGATGGCCTTGATCACATCGCCGTGGCTGCACGCCAGCCAGATCGCGCGCGGGCCGTGCTCGGCGGTGACCCGGGCGTCCCAGGCGCGCACCGCCGCCACCGCCCGCGCCGCCATCACCGCCATCGCCTCCCCCTCCGGGAAGACGACCGCGCTCGGGTGCTGCTGCACCACCGGCCACAGTGGATCCTTGGCGAGCTTCTTGAGCGGCTGGCCCTCCCACGCCCCGTACCCGCACTCGATCAGCCCCTCGTCGACGTGCGGGTCGACGCCGGGCAGGGCCAGCTCGACGGTCTGCCGGCACCGGATCAGCGGGCTGGTGACGACCGCCGCCAGGGGTATCGCCGCGAGCCGTTCCCCCACTGCGGTCGCCTGGCGGCGGCCGGTGTCGTCGAGCTCCACCGGGCGGTGCCCGGCGAGCCCGCCGTCGGCGTTGGCGGTGGTACGGCCGTGTCGCAAGAGCAGGACAGTCGCCACGGTGGCCACCCTACGTCCCCACCATGATCAAGGCGTCCCGGTAGTCGTTAGGACTACGTGAGGGACGCCTTGATCATGGGCACTGGTGGTCGTGGAAGGCGGTGTAGAGCAGGACGTCGGGGTGCCGGCCGTCCGGACCGGTCGCCGACCGGTTGGGTACCCCCGCCTGGGTGACCTGGAACAGGAAGCGGCGCGGGCCGTGCCCGACCGGCAGCCGCTGGGTCCAGGTCACACCGGTGGGCGACGCGAAGGCGTCGCCGACCGGGGTGACCGCGCCACCGGCGGCGACGCCGACCGAGCCGGCCACGTCGACCGCGCCAGCGCCCGCGCTGGCCAGCCGGATCCGCACCTCGGTGGTCCCGGCCGGGTCGCCCAGGCAACGCGCGTCGACCGGGAACGCGACCGGTACGGCCGCGGTGGGCGCCGGGCCCCCGGTGGTGGCGAAGTGGTACGCCGCCAGGTAGGCGGCCGCGTCCATGTCCTGCCGGCTGTACGAGGAGTGCGGCCCGCTGTCGCCCTCGCCCTGGCAGACGACGTCCTTGGCGTGGCACCACGACGCGACGGTGAAGCGGGCCGGCAGCGGCGGCGGGACGGGGATCACCGGTTCGAGGAGGTCGCCCAGACCGGTCCGGCCCGGATCGAACGAGCCGTTGAGGAGCACGCCGGCCCGGGCCGGGTCGTGGCTCGGCGCGCCGGGCACGTTCGCCTCGCGGGGGTCGAAGTTGGGGTCGCCGAAGAGGATGACCAGCAGCCGGGGGCCGCTGATCGAGGGCGACAGGCCGGGCGAGGCGAGCGCCCGCCGGATCACGTCCGCCCCTTGCGAGAACCCGGTCAGCAGGACCCGCGAGCCGGGGCAGTCGGCGTGGATCTGGTTCAGCTCCCGTACCGTCTCCGCTACGCCTGCGGCGACGCTGGCCCGGTACACCTGGGCCACCGTGCCGGCGTTGACCAGGTTGATCCCGAACGAGGTCGGTGCCACCGGGTAGTAGGCGGAGTACCCGTCGACGGCGCCGGCCGGCTCCACCGCGCGCAGCCGCTCCAGCAGCGCGAAGCCCGTCATGCCCAGCCCCCGGTCGGACGCGAGGCCGTGCCGGCTCCAGAACCGCGGCTGCCCCTCGACGGCGCGGTCGGTGTTGAAGTTCTCCCGGGTGCCGCGCACCGAGTACATGATGATCGGCGCGCACGACGCCAGCCGTCGCGGCAGCGCGGCGAAGCCCGGCTCCACGGTGGACGGCCGGGGGAAGGCCCACCGGCCGCCGTCGCGGGCGACCGGGATGAACGGATCGGGGGTACCCCGGTCGCCGGGGCACTCGGTGGGATTGTTGACCGGCACCGTGTACGTGATGCCGGTAACCGGGTCGGTGACCGGCCGGGTGAAGGCACAGTCCGCCACGGAGTTCGCGACCCTGGACGCCTTCCAGGCGCCGCCGGAGTGGGCGGTCCACGCCAGGAAGGCGGAGATCAGCACGACGCCGCCCACGGTCAGTTTCCAATCACGCATCACCACGCAGGAAACCTACGACCGCCCCAACCACCCCCACATCCCCCAACCCGCACACCCTCCCCTCCGCGGCTATCACCCAGACACACACCCCGACGTAGCACCGTCCCTCTCTCGGCTCGTTGATCGAGCCGAGAGAGGGACGGTGCTATGTCGGGGTGATGACGCCGGCCACCAGGAGGCACATCACCAACGTGCCTAGGGCTACGCGGTAGAGGACGAACGCGTACAGGGTGTGGTGGGCGACGTAGCGCAGCAGCCAGGCGATCGACGCGTACCCGAGTCCGAAAGCGATCACCGTGGCCACGACCATCTGGGCGACCGACGGGGTGAGCCCCTCGCCGCTGGAGTCGAACACGTCCGGGATGCTGAACACCCCGGACATCACCACGGCCGGGATGGCGAGCAGGAACGAGTACCGGGCGGCCGCCTCGCGGGTCAGGTTGAGGAACAGCCCCGCGGTGAGGGTCGCGCCGGAGCGGGACACGCCGGGCACCAGCGCCATCGCCTGCCCGAGCCCCATCACGACGCCGTCCCGCAGCGTGAACCGCTCGATGGTGCGGGTTTGCCGGCCCCAGTACTCGGCGAACGCCAGGACCAGCGCGAACACGATGAGCACCGTGGACACCAGCCACAGGTTGCGCGCCGCGGAGCGGATCTGGTCCTTGAACACGAATCCGAACAGGCCGATCGGGATCGACCCGATGATGACGTACCAGCCCATCCGGTAGTCCAGTGAGGACCGCACCGACCGGTCCCACAGGCCGACGATCCAGGTCTTGGAGATGCGCCAGATGTCCTTGGCGAAGTAGATGAGCACGGCCGCTTCGGTGCCGAGCTGGGTGACCGCCGTGAACGACGCGCCGGCGTCCTCGTCGAAGAAGATCGCCGACGTGATCCGCATGTGGGCGGACGAGCTGACCGGCAGGAACTCCGTGAGGCCCTGGACGATGCCCAGGACGATCGCCTCGAGCCAGGTCACGTGGGGTCCCCGTGGAGGCGTGGCGTGCGGCGGAGCGCTTTCGTGGGGTGCTTCACTCCCCCACTCCGGCGAGGTCGAAGGCCTCGGCCACGGTGCGCAGGGTCGCTACCCCCGACTCCCGGTCCGCCACGAACAGGGTCACCGACAGGGTGGTGACGCCCGCCTCGGCGTACCCCCGGAGCCGGTCGGCGATGCGCTCCTTGCCGCCGAGCAGCGACGTGCGGTCGATGAACTCGAGCGGCACCGCCGCAGCGGCGTCACGCTGCCGCTTGGCCAGGTAGAGGTCCTGGACCTCGCGCGCGGCGTCGCCGTACCCCATGCGGATGGCGAGCTGGTTGTAGAAGTTCTGCTCGCGGCTGCCCATGCCGCCGACGTAGAGCGCGGCGTACCAGCGGACCAGCTCGGCGCAGGTCGCGACGTCGTCGCCGACCACCACCGGCACCGACGGCACCACGTCGAAACCGTCGAGGTCGAGGCCGGCCTTGGCGCGGCCGGCCGCGACCGAGGCGAGCTGCTCACCGGCGAACTCCGGCGAGTAGAACACCGCCAGCCAGCCGTCGGCGATCTCGCCGGCCAGCTCCAGGTTCTTCGGGCCGACCGCGGCCAGGTAGATCGGGATCCGCTCGCGCGGCGGGTGGAAGCCGAGCCGCAGCGCCTTACCGGCGCCGTCGGGCAGCGGCAGCGTGTAGTGCTGGCCCGGGTACTCGACCGGCTTGCGGGCGAGGGCCAGCTTGACGATGTCCACGTACTCCCGGGTGCGGGCCAGCGGCTTCGCGAACCGCACGCCGTGCCAGCCCTCCGACACCTGCGGCCCGGACACGCCGAGCCCGAGCCGGAACCGGCCCCCGGACAGCGCGTCGATGGTGGCCGCGGTCATCGCGGTCGCCGCCGGCGTGCGGGCCGGGATCTGCATGACCGCGCTGCCCACGTCGATCCGCTCGGTCTGCCCGGCGATCCACGCGAGCATGCTGGGCGAATCGGAACCGTACGCCTCCGCCGCCCACACCACGGAGAAACCGAGCCGGTCGGCCTCCTGGGCCAGCGCCAGGTGGTCGGCCGGCGTGCTCCACGCCGTCTGGTAGCCGAGACTGAGTCCTAGCCGCACATGTCCTCCCACGCCGTCCGGGTCGCACCAGGGTACGCAATATCGGCTCATCACTCCCCACCCCCCGCCCCCAATCGGGGTTCGGCTCTGGACAGTGACACCGGGTTGAATAAGGTTCACCCATGCAACAGCGACCGCTCGGGCGAAGCGGGCTGGCGGTCTCGCGGCTCGCGCTCGGCACCATGACCTGGGGCCGGGACACCGACGCCGACGACGCGGCCGCGCAACTGAAGAGCTACCTCGACGCCGGCGGCAACCTCGTGGACACCGCCGACGTGTACGCGGACGGCGAGGCCGAGGCGGTGATCGGCTCGCTACTCGGCGCCCTCGTGCCCCGCGACGAGCTGTTCATCGCCACCAAGGCCGGGCTCCGGCCGGGCCACGCCCGGCGCCGCGACGGCTCGCGCGGCCACCTGCTGCACAGCCTCGACGCGTCGCTGCGCCGGCTCGGCACCGACCACGTCGACCTGTTCCAGGTGCACGCGTACGACCCGGACACGCCCCTGGAGGAGACGCTGACCGCCCTGGACCACGCGGTCGCGAGCGGCCGGGTGCGATACGTGGGGGTGTCGAACTTCTCCGCCTGGCAGACCGCGCAGGCCGCCACCTGGCAGGTCGCGTTCCCGGGACGGGCGCCGATCGTGGCGACCCAGGTGGAGTACTCGCTGCTGGAGCGCGGCATCGAGCGCGAGGTGCTGCCCGCCTGCGCGGCGCTGGGGCTCGGCGTGCTGCCCTGGTCGCCGCTGGGGCGCGGGGTGCTGACCGGCAAGTACCGCAACGGCCGGCCCGCCGACTCGCGGGCCGCGTCGCCGCACTTCGGCCCGTTCGTGGTGCCCTACCTGGAGCCGCGCTGCTCCAGCATCGTCGAGGCGGTGGCGACGGCCGCGTCCGGCCTGGGCGTGTCGCCGCTGGAGGTGGCGCTGGCCTGGATCCGCGACCGCCCCGGCGTGGTGGCGCCGATCCTCGGCGCGCGCACGGTCGGGCAGCTGCTCGGCGCGCTCCAGGTGGAGCGGATGACCCTGCCGCCGGAGATCACCCAGGCCCTCGACGACGTCTCCGCGATCCCCGTCGGCTACCCGGAGCGCGAAGACTACTAAACCCATGATCAAGGCGTCCCTCACGTCGTTAGAGCTACGTGAAGGACGCCTTGATCATGGATGTGGGTGTAGCGACAGCTGACGGGGGTGGGCAATATAGGGCTTATGGACTACGAGTACGCGCCGCTGCGGTTACCACCCAATGTCGACCGGCTGACCGCAGCGGCGCAGCTGGCGATCCAGGCGGAGTTTTCCGGATGGGAGTTGGCCCGGGTGCGGCTCTTCCGCGACGGGACGCGGCAGGTGATGCTGCGCCGTCGGGTGGTGAGCCAGCCGCAACCGGGCCTCTCGTATTAGCGCCCCTCTCGGCGGCGCCGCCCCCATGATCAAGGCGTCCCTGAAGTCGTAAGAACCACTTGAAGGACGCCTTGATCTTGATGCAGGGCTGGCTTGCGGACCGGGGGTCAGGGGGTGCGCTCGACCTCGTCTTCCTCGTCCGCCTCTTCGGCGTCCGGGTCGAGCGTCAGGAACGGGTGCTCGTCGAGCCGGCCGACGAGCCGGTCCTCGCTGCCGGGCTGGAACGGGCCGACCGCGTCGTCCTCCTCGAAGCTCTCCAGGTCGAGCGGCGCCGCCACCTCGCTGACCATCACCACGCCGTCGAGCGGCTCCAGCTCGGGGATGTCGAGCGCGCCGAGCGAACCGTCGCCAGCTTGGAGCAGCTCCAGCACCGCGTCACCGACGCCGTGCACCGGCTCGACCTCGTCCTCGTCGTCGGGCAGCCCGGAGCGGCGGGCCGCCTCGGCCACCCGCACCAGCGCGGTCACGCTGGGCACCCGGTAGTCGCGCCGCTGGCGGACCGAGATGACGTGCGGGTACGGGTCGTCGGGCTCGCCGCCGTCGGGCCCGAGACCGGCGAGACCCTCGTCGAGCTCGTTGGGGTCGATCGACTCCACGTCCCACGGCGTGACCTCACCGAACGCGTCGAGCAGCAGCTCGTCGTACTCGTAGGAGGCGTTGTTGAGGTCGACGTACGCCTGCCAGACGTCGTCGTCGTCGATGCGGCCGTCGGCGGCCTTGACCGCTGCCAGGTGGCCGCGCGCCGCTTCGATCACCCGTTCCAGGGCGGCGTCGAGTTCCGCGTGCTGGTCGGTCATGGTGGTGGTGACCCTTTCGGAGGCTGGGAAGATTGAGAGGCTGGGAAGATTTAGCTGTTTCGGAGGAATCGGTCAAGCACTCGCACGCCGAACTGTAGTCCCTCCACCGGGACCCGTTCGTCAATGCCGTGGAACAGGGCGGCAAAGTTCAGGTCGGCGGGCAGCCGCAGCGGCGCGAACCCGAAGCACCGGATGCCGAGCCGGGCGAACTGCTTGGCGTCGGTGCCGCCGGAGAGCATGTACGGCACCGGCCGGGCGCCCGGGTCCTCGGCGCGCAGGGCGGCGCCCATGGCCTCGACCAGCGGGCCGTCGAAGCTGGTCTCCAGGGCCGGCTGCCGCTGCACGTGCTCGATCTCCAGGTCCGGTCCGATGAGCTCGCGGAGCTGCTCGAGGAACAGGTCGGCCTGGCCGGGCAGGGTGCGGCAGTCGATGGTGGCGGAGGCGCGACTGGGGATCACGTTGTCCTTGTATCCGGCGGCGAGCCGGGTCGGGTTGGCCGTGTTCCGGATGGTCGCGCCGATGATGTTGGCGATCGTGCCGAGCTTGCTGATCGCCACCTCCGGGTCGTCGGGGTCGAGTTCGATGCCGAGGGCGTCGGCGACCTCCTCCAGAAACGCCCGCACGGTCGGCGTCACGACCACCGGGAAGCGGTGCCGGCCCACCCGGGCCACCGCCTCGGCGACCGCGGTGACCGCGTTGTCGTCGTGCACCATCGAGCCGTGCCCGGGGCGGCCGCGGGCGTGCAGGCGCAGCCAGTTGATCCCCTTCTCGGCGGTCTCGATGAGGTAGAGCCGCTGGTCGGCGGAGATGGTGTAGGAGAACCCGCCGACCTCGCCGACCGCCTCCGTGCAACCGTCGAAGACGTCGCGATGCTCGTCGACGAGGAAGCGGGCGCCGTACTCCCCGCCGGCCTCCTCGTCGGCGGTGAACGCGAGGACGATGTCGCGGGGCGGCCGGACGCCGGTGCGCTGCCACTCCCGCACGACCGCGAGGACCATCGCGTCGAAGTCCTTCATGTCGATCGCGCCGCGCCCCCACAGGTACCCGTCGCGCAGCTCACCGGCGAACGGGTCCACCGACCACTCGTCGGCCACGGCCGGCACCACGTCGAGGTGGCCGTGCACGAGCAGGGCCGGGCGGCTCCGGTCGGTGCCGGCGACGCGGGCGACCACGTTGGCCCGGCGGGACGCCGACTCGTGGATCTGGGCGTCGAGGCCGACCTCGGTGAGCTTCTCGGCGACGTACTCCGCGGCGACCCGCTCGCCCGCGCTGGTGGTGGTGTCCCCGGTGTTCGTGGTGTCGATGCGCAGCAGGTCACGGCAGAGGTCGACGACTTCGTCGACAGCGGTTCTCATCCGCCTTTCTTACCACCTCTCATGATCAAGGCGTCCCGCACGTCGTTAGAGCTACCTGAGGGACGCCTTGATCATGGGAGTTACCAGGTGAAACCGGCCTCGTACGACACCTCGGCGAGCACCGCCTGGCCGGTGGTGTTGGGGTGGAAGTAGTCCCAGCTGGAGACCTGGCTGAGCGTGAACGGGTAGTTGAAGACCACATTGCCGTCGAACCGGCAGTTCGCCCCGTACCCGGCACACGCCTGCGCGAGCTGGGCGTTGTAGTCGACGACGCGCTGCCGTACCCGGTCCCGGCGGGCCGCGTCGGCGGCGGCCGTGGAGGTGGGGTTGGCGAGCATGGACTGGCAGATGCCGAGCAACGACCAGGCGGTGCGGGCCAGCGGGTTGACGCGGCCGACGGACCAGAGCCGCTTGAGGTCCGGGATGCTGATGATCAGGACGCGCGCCGACGGTACCCGGGTCTTGAGGGTGGCCAGCGCGGCGTCGACGCGGCCGCGGAACGTGGCGACCGGCGTCATGCTGGCCTCGGAGTCGGCGCAGGCGTCGTTCGCGCCGATCAGGATCGTCACGTAGTCGACGCCGAGGTTCGCCGCGGCGGTCACCTGGCCGGCGAGGTCGGCCGAGTCGGCGCCGGTCTCGCCGACGTTGTGGTTGCGCCCGGCGATCGCCGGGTTGACCGCCCGGATGCGCAGATAGTGGCTGTCGACGGCGGCGCTGTCGCCGGTGCCGAACGAGCGGGCGGTGCAGTCGAGGTAGAAGCCGCAGGCGTTGAACCCGCGGGTGATCGAGTCGCCGATGCTGGCCATGGACGAGGGCACCGGCGCGGCGGCGACGGCCGGGCCGGCGGTGCTGGCCAGCCCGGCGGTGAGCAGGGTGGTGAGCAGTGCGGCGAGCGTGATCATGCGACGTGGGAGTGGCATGCGCGGCCTCCGGGTAAGAGGAGCTCTCAGAGACAGGGGTATTCAGAAGGTAATTGTGATCTCACTATGCGCACAACGACATTGGGGTAAAAATTGAGCGTGATCGACGTACTCGCGGCGGAGCACGCGACGCTGGCGGCGCTCTGCGCGCGGCTGGCCGACCCGGCCACGGCGCGGCCGCGGGAGGTCGCCGACGTGCTCGCCGCGACCGCGTCCCGGCACCTGTGCGCGGAGGAGCAGTACCTCTACCCCGCGGTGCGCGCCGCCCTGCCCGACGGCGCCACGCTGGTCGAGCGGGAGATCGCCGCGGATCGCGCGCTGCGCCGGGCCCTGCGCCGGCCGGCGGCCGACCCGGCCACACTGACCAGCGAATTACGCCGGCACGCCGAGGCGGTGACCGCCCTCGCCGCCGCGCTCGCCGCTGTCACTCCTCCGGGTGACCTGGTCCGGCTGGGCAACCGGGTCGAGGTCGCGGAGGAAGCGGCGCCCACCCGGCCGCACCCGGACGCGCCGGCGCGACCGCCGTGGAACAAGATCACAGACCCCGCACTCGGTGTGTGCGACCGGGTGCGTGACGTGCTCACCGGCCGCCGGACACACCCTGACGACCTTACCCGCGAGTACCGATATCCCCTGTATTGATCATCCCGTTAACTGAACGGTTACAGGAAGCCTGGCGTTTGGGGGACCTTTCACAGTCTGAAGGTCTTTCGCCTATCGTGCGTTAGTCCTACCGTCACGCTATGAACCTGGAGCTGCGGCATCTCAAAGTTGTCGTCGCGATCGCCGAGACCGGCAGCGTGACCAAGGCCGCCTCGCAGCTGGGGTTGGCGCAGCCGGCACTGACCGCGCAGCTTCAGCGGATCGAGCGCGCCCTGGGCGGGCCCCTCTTCGAGCGCGACCGGCGCGGCGCGCGCCCCACCGCCCTCGGCGAGCTGGTGCTCGCCCGCGCACGGGTCCTGCTGCCCGCGATGAAGGGCCTGCAAGACGAGGCCGCCCGGCTCGCCGGCAACGGCGACACCATGAGCCGGTACCGGGTGGGCGGCGCCAACAGCCCCATCGTGGGCGGCATCGTGCACCGGCTCGCCAACGCGCAACCACAGGCGCAGATCAGCACGTACGCGTCGTGGTACGCGGACGAGCTGGCCCAGATGGTGCTCGGCGGGCGGCTCGACTACGTGCTCGTCGGGGTGTGCGGCGACGCGGCCCCGTCGGCCGCGCACGGGCTGGCCTGGCGGGTGGTCGCCGTCGACGCGGTCTTCGTCATGCTGCCCACCCAGCACCCGCTCGCCGAGCGCGACGAGGTCGGGCTGGACGCGCTCGCCGAGGCGCAGTGGGTGGCCGCCCCCGGCGACGGCTGCTTCGCCGACTGCTTCGCCGCCGCCTGCGCGCGGGCCGGCTTCACGCCGCGCAAGGTGTACGAGACGGACAGCCGCGGCTGCATCGACATGGTCGAGTCCGGCGAGGCGGTGGCGCTGTGCCAGGGCACGTTCCGCCCGGCGAGCGGCCTGGTCACCCGCCCGATCGTGGGCGCGCCACTGCGCTGGCGCCTGCTGCTCGGCTGGCACCCCGACACCCTGGCGGCGAAGTTCGCCGACGAGATCCTCGGACACGCGGCCGGCGCCTACGAGGACGTGGTGGCCCGCACCCCCCAGTACGAGTCCTGGCTGAGCCGCAACCCCCCGTTCGGCGCCCAACAGTCCCTCCTCTCCCGCTGACCCATGATCAGGGCGTCCCTCACGTCGTTAGAGCGACATGAAGGACGCCCTGATCATGGGAGGGTGGCGACGTGAGCCTTCCGCTGTTGATTGTGGACGCGGCCAATGTGGTCGGTTCGGTGCCCGACGGCTGGTGGCGCGACCGCGCCGGCGCCGCCGCCCGGCTGCGCGACGCGCTGCGCCCGGTGCCGGCCGCCGGCCTGCCCGACCTGCCCGCTCCGGTCGAGGTGGTGCTGGTGGTGGAGGGAGCCGCGCGCGACGTACCGGGGGTCGAGGACGTCCGGGTGGTCGCCGCGCCGGGTTCGGGCGACGACGCGATCGTCGACCTGGTCCGCGCGGCGGACGACGCGCGCCGGGTCGTCGTGATCACCGCCGACCGCGCGTTGCGCTCCCGGGTCCAGTCCCTCGGTGCGGAGGTACGCGGCCCGCGCTCTGTCGCGTATCCCCGTTGATCGAGGAAGCCGCGCGACCTGCTCCCACCGCGACACGCGCCCAGCGACGCCAGCGACGCCAGCGACGCCAAGATCGCCCAGCCGAGCGGAGTGACGGCCGCAATGTCGGGGACATTGCTGCCTCGCAGAGCCGGGAACCAGCAATGTCCCCGACATTGCGGCCACCGAAGATCACCGCCCACGACACGTCCGGGATCTCCGTGGGCGGGTAGGACACGTCGCCCCCGGCCCGAAATCCGCAAGGTCAACACAACTCTTCAAGAGTTGGGGTGTTCTCGTCGCCCGGACACCCCAACTCTTGAAGAGTTGTGTTGACCTTGGGGTGCGAAGGCCGGTTGTGCGAGTCGCCCGCCACGACCCGCTGATCGTTGCCCTCAGGACCCGGCCGGACCCGCCCGCCGTGAGCCTCGCCGGTGCGCGCCGATCGCGGACCCGCGACGGCACGCGCCCGTCCTGTGCACGCCACCGTCCGCGCCCTGCACAGACCACGACGCAGCGAGCCCAGCCCGGCACGGCACGGCACGGCACACGGCGAGCGCGCCGCGACACGGCGAGCGCGGCACCGCGAGCCCGGCACCGCGAGCGCGGCACCGCGAGCCCGGCACCGCGAGCGCGGCACGGCACAGCGATCCCGGCCCAGCGAGCGGCCCGGCAGCACGGCGCAGCACGGCGCAGCACGGCGCAGCACGGCGCAGCACGGCGCAGCACGGCGCAGCACGGCGCAGCACGGCGCAGCACGGCGCAGCACGGCGCAGCACGGCGCAGCACGGCGCAGCACGGCCCGACGAGCACGGCGCAGCACGGCGCAGCACGGCCCGACGAGCACGGCGAGCGCGGCGCGGCTCGATCAAGGACATCCGCGCCGATCAAGGGCTTAGGCACGCGGATCAGAGATCAACACACGTGCCCAAGCCCTTGATCGGCGGGGAAAGGGGGTGTGGGGTGGGGGGAAAGCGGGGGCGGACCCGGGGTCCGGCTGGGGCGGAGAGCCTATGATGGAATGAGGCCCCCACCCCCCAGGAGGTCTCCCCCGTGGCGAGCGTCGCCGAGGTCAAGTCGGCTATCGATGCCGCGATCCAGCAGGTGAGCGAAGGCCAGGCGGCGGTGCACGCGGCGAACGAGAAGATCGCCGAGGCGCAGCAGAGTCTGGCGGCCGCGCTGGACGGCAGCGGCCATGACGCGGTGAGCAGCGCACACGCTTCGCTGCAACAAGCGATCATGGAGCTCGACGACTGCCTCGCCGCGACCCAGGCCGCGGTGGAGCAGGCCCAGGCGTACGTCGCCGCCCTGTAGAGACGGGCGCCCGCCATGTCGATGATCCAGGAGCTCGGCGCCAGGGTCCGGGCCACCTCCGACGACCTACCGGTCGGTCTGGTCACGGTCGCCGTCGAGCGGTTGCGGCTCGCCGGCGAGCTGTTGATGTGGGTACGCCAGACGTCCGCCGACCCGATGGGCGTGCCGCAGCTGGCCGGCGCGCTCGAACACGCCGAGCAGGCCGTCCAGGCGGTCCGGGTGGCGCAGGACGCGCTGCTGGCGTACCTCGCCTCGATCGGTCTCAGCCACGACGGCGCGGCACCGCCGGACGGGGCCTGGCGCGCCGGCCTGGCCGTGGAGGGCGAACGCCCGACCGCACCGGACAGCGCCCCGCCGCCGCCTCTCGGGCAGTGGTGGTCGGCGCGGGTCAAGGAGCTGGCCGGCAGCGACGGCGAGGCCACCGACAGCCCGGCCGCCGAGGGCGCCGACCTGATGCGCCGGGTCGCCGCCGGGGTCAAGTCCGGCGACCGGGACCGGCTGCGCCGGGAGCTGGCCGGCGTCCAGCCGCCGGTCGGGCTCGGGCTGTCCGCGCTCGCCCCGCCGGTGCTGCACCGGCTGGCCGGCGACCTGCTGCGGCACCAACCCCAGCCGGACGACCTGCCCCAGCTGCGGCGGGACGCGGCGCCCCGGGTCCGGGAGCTGCTGCCCGGCCTGCCGCCGCCGGTGCTCGACACGCTGCTGGCGCGGCTGTGCCGGGTGCCCCCGTCGGAGCGGGACCAGCCCGACGGCCCGCCGCCGCACCCGGCCGACGCGGCGGTCGCCGCCGGCGTGCTGACCGGCGTGCTGCTGACGCTGCTGCACCGCGAGCCCGATTCGTTGGACCCCCACGCTCCGGAACCCGTCGACCCCGCGGAGACCCATGCCTGACGTGCGGACCACGCTCGTCGTGTCGGTCCGCTCGGCGCTGTCGCGCGCCCGCGGCGCCGCGCGGCTCCGGCTGGCACAGGCTCGCTCCGATGTGGACACGGCGGGCGCGCGGCTGGCGCGCACCCGGGAGGCGGCCCGGCGGCGACCGGTCCGCGCGGCGGCCGAGCGCGACGCGCGCCTGGCCGAGCTGTCCGCGCGGCACGCGGCTGGCATGGCAAAGCTGGCCCGGGACGCCGCGGTGGCCGGCGCGGTCGGCGCGCCCGGCGCCGCCGGCGAGGCCTGGCCGGACTGGCACACCACGCCCGCTGCCCGCGGCGAGCCGCCGGACCTGCTGCGGATCGGCGAGGTGCGGATGCCGGGCGCGCCGCCGGTGCCGGCGCTCGTGCCGCTGCTGGACCGCGGGCACCTGCGGGTGGTCGGCGAGCCGGCCGGCGGCGTGGTCAGCACCGTGCTGCTGCGCGCGCTGGGTCGCGCGGCGCCGGGCGCGGTCCGGCTGACCGGGTACGACCCCGAGCGGCTCGGCGGCGGGCTGGCCGGGTTCGCGCCGCTGGCGCCGGCCGGGCTGCTCACGTTCGTCGGGCCGGGCGGGCTGACCGGCCTGCTCGACGAGCTGGTCGACCACATCCGGCGGATCAACGAGACGGTGCTGGCCGGCGAGCACGCCTCGCTCGGCGACCTGGCCGCGGCGACCGGGCGGCGCCCCGAGCCCTGGCGGGTGGCGGTGCTGCTGGGCGGTGACGAGCCGTCCCGGCACGAGCGGGCCCAGCTGGACCGGATCCTGCGCACCGGGGCCAGCTGCGGGGTACACCTGATCACGCACAACCTGCCGCTGCCGGCGCACGCCACGCTCCAGACCATCGAGCTGGCGGCGGACCGCGCGCCCGCGGTGCGGGGCACGCCGGCGGCGGACGGCACCGCGCGGGTCAGCGGGTACCCGTCGCTGCCCGTCCACCTGGACGCCCCGCCGCCCCCGGAGCTGGTGACCGGCACCTGCCGCCGGCTGGCCGAGCGGGTCACGGCCGGCCCCACGCCGGCGGTCTTCACCGACCTGCTACCCGCGCAGACGTGGACGGAGAACTCGGCGTCCGGGCTCACCGCGCCGGTCGGCGACAGCCCGGAGGGCCGGCCGGTGCACGTGACGCTCGCCGACTACCCGCCGCACGCGCTCATCGCCGGCCCGTCCGGCACCGGCAAGACCAACCTGATCTACGCGTGGATGGGCGCGCTCGCCGCCCGGTACTCCCCCACCGAGCTGGAGTTCTACCTGCTCGACTTCAAGGAGGGGGTGTCGTTCGCCCGGTTCGCGCCGGGCCAGCGGGACCCGAGCTGGCTGCCGCACGTCCGGCTGGTCGGCGTCAACGTCAACACCGACCGGGAGTTCGGCCTGGCGCTGCTGCGCTTCCTGGGCGGCGAGCTGCGCCGGCGGGCCGACGCCGCCAAGCGGTACGAGGTGACGAAGCTGGCCGAGCTGCGCGCCGAGGACCCGGAGGGGCACTGGCCGCGGATCGTCGCGGTGATCGACGAGTTCCAGGTGCTGCTCGCCGGCCGGGACGCGCTCGCCCAGGAGGCGGCGACCCTGCTGGAGGACCTCGCGCGGCGCGGCCGCTCGCAGGGCATCCACCTGATCCTGGCCTCGCAGGACGTCTCCGGCATCGAGGCGCTGTGGGGCCGGCCGGCGCTGGTCGCCCAGTTCACGCTGCGGATCGCGCTGCCCAAGGCGCGGCGGGTCCTGGCCGAGACGAACCCCGCCGCCGAGACGCTGCCCCGCCACCACGCGGTGGTCAACGCCGACTCGGGCGCGCCGGACGCCAACAAGATCGTCCGGATTCCGGCGGCCGGCGACCGGCGGGCGTGGAGCGACCTGCAGCGCACGCTGTGGCACGACCGGCCGGCCACGCTCGGACCGCCCCGGCTGTTCGACGGCGACGCGGTACCGACCCTCGCGGTCGCGCCCGACTTCGCGGCGCTCGTCCCCGGTGCCGCCATGCCGGGCTCGTCCGGTGGCGCCTCGGCACCGGTCGCGCTGCTCGGGGAGACGATCGACGTCCGGGCCCGGTCGGCGGCGCTGCCGCTGGCGCGGACCCCCGGGCGCAACCTGGCTGTGCTCGGCACCCGGGTCGACGAGGCGTGCGCGGTGCTCGGCGCGGCGGCCTGGTCCCTCGCCCGGCAGCACGCACCCGGCACCGCCCGGTTCTCGGTGGCCTGCCTCGACCCGGACGCCGCGTCCACCGTGGAGCGGCTGCGGGACGTGCTGCCCGACGACACCGGCTGGTACGACGCGGACGGCCTCGCCGCCGCCCTGCCCACCTGGGAACCGGACGCCTCTCGCCCGCATTATCTGATCCTGTTCGCCGTCGACGCCGCCGCGACCCGGCTCGCCGTCAAGGAGGGCGGCCGCTCCGGCCACGACCACCTGCGGCGGCTGCTGCGCACCGGGCCGGAAGGGCGCACCCACGTGCTCGGCTGGTGGCGCAGCGTCGCCCGGCTGCGCGACGACCTGGGCGGCCCCGGCTCGCGCACCGACGCGATCGGCGCCTGGGTCGCGCTCGACGTGCAGGGCACCGACCTGACCGGGTTCACGCCGCAGCAGGGCGGGCCGGTCTGGTACCCCCGACCGTGGCGCGGGCTCTACTTCGACCGCGCCCGGCACCGGCACCCGGAGGTCGTCATCCCGTACGGAATCTTCCGGTGAACTACACCGAGGCCATCGGCCGGCTCGCCGACGCGTACGCCGCCGTCGACGCGCGGCGGACCGAGGCCGAGGAGTGGTACGCCCGCCAGGTCGCCGCCGCGGCCCGCGCCGAACGGGAGGCGGCGGCCGCGCTGGCGGCGGCCGAGGCCGAGCTGACCGCCGCCCAGGCCTTCGTGGACCGGATCGACCGGGAAGCCGAGGAGCTGTGGCGCACCACGGTCCGGCGGCTGGGCGCCCCGGCCAGCCGGCACGGTGGGCCACCCGGGCCGGCGCCGCTCACCGCCGATGAGGCCTACCACCCGGACCAGCAGCTGGAACTCGCTCGGGGCCTGGTCGACAAGTACTGGCGGCCCACGGCGATGCCGCGCTCGCTGTACCCGATGTTGCTCTTCCTGAGCGCGATCGGCGCCGGGGTGGCGTTCGCGCTGCGTGAGACGGCGGTGTGGGCCGGCGAGCGGTGGGGCGGCGACCTGGCCGTGGGCCTGCCGGTGCTGGCGCTGGTGGTGACGCTGATCGGGCCGTTCGCCGGGCTGTGGCCGGCGAAGGTGGTCGCGGACCGCCGCCACGTCACCCTCGACGTGACGACGCTGGTCGCGGTGGTCGCGACCGGCGCCGCGACCATCACCCTGCTGATCCTCATCCTGCCCTGATCATGAGCGGCCCCTGCGGTATGACAAACCTTGCGGTATTACCAACGTAGCGGGAAAGGTATGAGGCCGGGTACCCTTCTCGGCATGGGCAAGCGCATCACGGTCTATCTTCCCGACGACGTCGCCGCACGCGTGGAGCAGGCGCCGAACGCGTCGGCCTTCATCGCCAGCGCGGTTCGGGGCGCCACCCGGCGCGAGGAGACGGCGCGGGCGTTGGCGGAGGCCGGCATCACCGTCACTCCCGAGGGGATGGCGGCCATGCGTGAGCGTTATGAGGCCGGAAAGCGCAAGCTCGCCCAGCGCAAGGACGGTGGCGCGTGAGCGTGACGGTCGTACTGGACACCAGCGCGCTGTTGGCATACAGCAAGGGCTCCATCGCCGTGGGTGAGCTGGTATCCATCGTCGCGGATGACGACGACACCGTCCTGGTGCCGGCCGCTTGCCTGGCGGAGGCCTACCGGCAGCTCCCCGTGGGGCAGGACGCGCTGCTCGGCATCCTCACCGATGTCACCAGCGTCGAGATCGCGCCGCTGGCGTCCGAGGACGCGCCCGCGGTCGGCGCGTCCGCGCGTACCGTGTCGGGCATTGATCTTGGACACGCGGCCGCCGAGGCCGTCCGGCACGACGCCCAGCTGGCCACTCAGGAGTCGGCGGCGATGAGCCGCCTCCTGCCAGCCGACTGGCCCATCCTCGAAGTCTGACCCGCGCCGCCCGCCGCGGTGAATCTCGCCAGGGTAGGGCGCGATAGCGACCCTAACCCGACGAGATCCACCGCGGTCCACCCCGAAGGACGCCTGATCATGAGCTCGGGTCAGAACGCCGATCCGCCGTCGTCGCGCCGGCTGAAGTCGGGCTCGGGCTCCACCCGCTCGTCGTCCTCGGTGCCCGGCCGGTGGGCGTCGATCCCGTCGTCGACCGGCTCACCGTAGAGCCGCCCGTGGCTCTCGCGGTAGTTCTTGTCCATTTCCTCCGGCTGCGCCCCCGTGTCCTGCTCCGGGTCGTAGTCGGCGCCGAAGCCGCCGCCTGGGACGCGGGTGTTGTCGTCGTCGATTCGCATGTCGGTTGCCCCCTCGGACATGAGACTCACTCCCCGCACCGAGTAGACCACAAATCCGCGCAGACCATCCCAGTACCGACAAATAGGCCAGCGCGTCCAGGGGGTTACTGTGTGGTCCCCAGTGAGGAGGTCACATGGTGAACCTGGCCGACGTGGTCGATCCGGCCGCGCGACCCAAGCGGCTCGGCGGCGACGCGACCTGGAGTGAGGGGCCGCTGTGGCTGCCCGACGAGGACTCCGTCATCTGGTCGGACATCCCCGGCAACCGGATCCTGCGGTGGCGCGCCAGCACCGGCGCGGTGACCGTCGACCGCACCGCGGTGGAGTTCACCAACGGCCGCTGCCTCGACGGGAACGGCCTGGTGGTGACGTGTTCACACGGGCGGCGGGCGGTCGAGCGGGGCCCGGCCGGCGCGCCCGGCGAGGTGCTCGTCGACCGCTACGGCGCGGCCCGGCTGAACTCGCCCAACGACGTGGTCGTCGCCGCCGACGGCGCCATCTGGTTCACCGACCCGCCGTACGGGATCGTCCAGCCCACCGAGGGGTATCCGGGCGAAAAGGAGTACGGCGACTGCTACGTGTTCCGCCTCGACCCGGCGACCGGCGAGCTGGCCCCGGTGATCCTGGACATCGAGGAGCCCAACGGGCTGGCGTTCTCACCGGATGAGTCGCTGCTGTACGTCACCGACACCTCGGCCGCCCTGCGCCAGGACGGCAACCACTGGATCCGGGTCTACGACGTGGTCGACGGCCGGCGGTGCAAGAACGGCCGGGTCTTCGCCGAGGTGAACCCGGGTCTCGCGGACGGCATCAAGGTCGACGTGCGGGGCAACGTGTGGACCTCCAGCGCCAACGCGGTGCAGGTGTACGCGCCGGACGGCACCCACCTGGGCCGGATCCCGGTGCCCGAGGTGGTGGGCAACCTCTGCTTCGGCGGCCCGGACCGCGACGTGCTGTTCATCGCCGCGACCACCGGCCTGTACCGCCTGCCGACCCGCACCCGGGGAGCGGCGCGCACACCAGCCTCATGATCGGCGCGCACACCAGCCTTGATCATGAAGGGTGGACTATCATCAATGGAAGCGTTCCCAAAGCCATCCTCTCTCGACATCCGAGGTAAGCGTTTTCCGGAAAGCTACCGAAACTAAGAAAGCGCGGCGGTGCTGTCCCGGATGACCAGATCGGTGGCCAGCTCGACGCGCGGCGTCTCGACCGGCTCGCCCTGGGCCAGCCGCAGCACGGTGCGCGCCGCGAGCAGACCCATCTCGGCCAGCGGCTGCCGCACGGTGGTCAGCGGTGGCGACGACCACCGCGCCTCCGGCAGGTCGTCGAAGCCGATCACGCTGACGTCGTCCGGCACCCGCAGCCCGCGCTGCCGCACCGCCTCGTACGCCCCGAAGGCCATCTGGTCGCTGGACGCGAAGATCGCGGTGGGCGGCGCGTCGAGGTCGAGCAGCGCGCGGGCGCCGACCAGGCCGGACTCGTGGTAGAAGTCGCCGGGCTGCACGAGCTCGTCGGCGAGCGGGATGCCGGCGGCCTCCAGCGCCGCCCGGTAGCCGTCCAGCCGAGCCCGGCTGCACAGCATCTGCGGGCTGCCGGCGATGAACCCGATGCGCCGGTGGCCCAGCCCGATGAGGTGCTCGGTGGCGCGCAGGCCGCCGGCCCAGTTGGTGGCGCCGATGGTCGGGATGTCGAGGGTCGGCACGCCGGCCGGGTCGACGAGCACCATCGGCACGTTGAGGCGGCGCAGCTCCGCGTGCACGGGCGGCGCGAGGTCGCTGGCGACCAGCACCACGCCGTCGGTGGCGCGGGTGCGCAGGTTCTGCAGCCACTGCCGGGTGGAGGCGGTGCGCCGGTGGATCGCGGAGACCACCGTGCCCACGCCGGCGGCGTGCGCCACGTCCTCCACGCCCCGGATGATTTCCACCGCCCAGGGGCTGTCGAGATCGTTGAAGACCAGGTCGATCAGGCTCGCGCTGACCCGCGGCCGGGCGGCCCGCCGCCGGTATCCATGCCGGCGCAACAGCTCTTCGACTCGCTCGCGGGTCTGCGGCGCCACGTCGGACCGGCCGTTCAGCACCCGCGACACGGTCGGCACCGACACACCGGCCTCGCGCGCGATGGCCGTGATCGTGATTCTGCGCCCGTCGTCGACCGTCACGTTTACTCCTTCGTCAAGGCTGCCCCAGCGTACCGACCGGAAGCCTTTCGGTCGGCACAAGGCCCGCCGACAGCGACGGTACGGCCCTTTCACCGCCGCGCCAGGGGGTTGACGGAGACCAATCGGGGCCCTAGCGTTCCGACCAAGTTACGAAACAGTTCCGGAATGTTGTCGTGCCCCTCCGAGGAGATGACATGAAGGTGACCCGTGCCGTCGCTGGCGCGGCCCTCGCGGCCGCCGCCCTTCTCACCCTCAACGCCCAACCGGCGCCCGCCGCCACCGACGGCGACACGCTGCGCGGCCTCGCCCGCCAGGCCGGCCTGCGGTTCGGCACCGCCGTCGACATGGCCGCGTTGGCGGCCGACACCCCGTACCGGGAGACCATCGCCCGGGAGTTCAACTCGGTCACCGCCGAGAACGTCATGAAGTGGGAGTCGATCGAGGCGCAACGCGGCGTCCTCGACTTCACCGCCGCCGACCAGCTGGTCGACTTCGCCCGCGCCAACGGGCAGCAGGTGCGCGGGCACACGCTGCTGTGGCACAACCAGAACCCGAGCTGGCTCACCGACGGCGTCGCCAGCGGCGAGATCGACGCGGCCGAGCTGCGCCAGATCCTCAGGCGGCACGTCATCGAGGTGGCCGGCCACTTCCGCGGCCGGATCTACGCCTGGGACGTCGTCAACGAGGTCATCGACGACAACGGCCAGCTGCGCGACTCGTTCTGGCTCCAGCAGCTCGGTCCCGGCTACATCGCCGACGTCTTCCGGTGGGCGCGCCAGGCCGACCCGAAGGCCAAGCTGTACCTGAACGACTACAACGTCGAGGGCGTCAACGCGAAGAGCACCGCCTACTACGAGCTGGCCAAGCAGCTGCGCCGGGACGGCGTGCCGGTGCACGGCTTCGGCGTCCAGGGCCACCTCGGCGTGCAGTACGGTTTCCCGGGACAGGTGCTGGAGAATCTGCGGCGCTTCGAACGGCTCGGCCTGGAGACGGCCTTCACCGAGGTCGACGTCCGCATGCCGATGCCGCCGGACGACACCAAGCTCCAGGCCCAGGCGTACGCGTACAGCAGCCTGCTGACCGCCTGCCTGCTCGCCCAGCGGTGCGTCTCGTTCACCGTCTGGGGCTACACCGACAAGTACTCCTGGGTGCCCGGCTTCTTCACCGGCCAGGGCGCGGCCAACCTGCTCGACGAGGCGTTCCAGCCGAAGCCGGCCTATGATGCGGTCAGTCAGACCCTGAGGCTCGGAGGGCGATGATCGGCAGCTACGCCAACCCCGTCATCGCCGGGATGCACCCCGACCCGAGCGTCTGCCGGGTCGGGGAGCATTACTACCTGGCGTGTTCCAGCTTCGAGTACTTCCCCGGGATCCCGATCTTCCACAGCCGCGACCTGGTGCACTGGGAGCTGATCGGCAACGCGCTCGACCGGCCGAGCCAGCTCCCGCTGCCACCCAGCACGCCGTCGTCCGGCGGCGTCTACGCGCCGACCCTGCGCCACCACGACGGCCGGTTCTGGCTGATCACCACGATCGTGCCGCACGGCGGGACGTTCCTGGTGACCAGCACCGACCCGGCCGGCCCGTGGTCGGAGCCGCGCCCGCTGCCCGGCGTCACCGGCATCGACCCGGACCTGGCCTGGGACGAGGACGGCACCTGCTGGTGCACGTTCGCCGGCATCGACCAGGTGCGCGTCGACCCGGACACCGGCGCGGCCCTGGACCGGCCGCGCCGGCTCTGGTCGGGTACCCCGGAGGCGCAGTGGCCGGAGGCACCCCACCTGTACCGGGTGGACGGCTGGTGGTACCTGCTGATCGCCGAGGGTGGCACCGAGCGCGGGCACGGCATCTCGGTGGCGCGCGCCCGCCAGCCGGACGGCCCGTTCGAGCCCTGTCCCGGCAACCCGATCCTCAGCCACCGCAGCACCGACCTGCCGATCCAGAACACCGGGCACGGCGACCTCGTGCAGGCGCACGACGGCTCCTGGTGGCTGGTGTTCCTCGGCACCCGGCCGCGCGGCGGCACCCCGGGCTGGCACGTGCTGGGCCGCGAGACGTTCCTCGCCCCGGTGTCCTGGGTGGACGGTTGGCCGGTGGTCGATGACGTGGCGCCGGTGATGGCCGCCGACCTGCTGCCCGCGCACCCGCTGCCGGCGCCGCCGGACCGCGACGACTTCGACGGCGCCGAGCTGCACCCGCGGTGGGTCTCGGTGCGCTCCCGGCCGCCCGGCACCTGGGCGCTGAAGGAGCGGCCGGGCTGGCTGACCCTGTACGGCCAGGGCACCTCGCTGGACGACGCCGAGGTGACGTTCGTCGGCCGGCGCCAGCAGGACCTGTCCTGCCGGGTCCGGGTCCTGGTCGACGCGGCGGAGGGGCGCGGCGGGCTCGCCGTCCGCCTCGACGAGCAGCACCACTACGAGGTCGAGGTCGGCGACGGCGAGGTCTACGCGCGGGTCCGGATCGGGCCGGTGCTCCAGCGGCGGGCGGCCCGGCCGGTGGCTCCCGCGCCGGTGGTGCTGGTGGTGGAGACCGACGCGTCCGACACCAGCCCGGACCACCCGCGGCAGGAGCCCGACGTGGTGCGGCTCGGATACGAGAGCGCCGGCGGCGAGTTCGTGGTGCTCGACGAGCTGGACGGCCGATACCTGTCGACCGAGGTCGCGGGCGGTTTCACCGGCCGGGTGATCGGCGCGTACGCCGCCGAGGGCACCGTCCGCTTCGACTGGTTCGCCTACGAGGCGACCGGCCCATGATCAAGGCGTCCTTCAAGTAGTTAGAACGACTTGAGGGACGCCTTGATCATGGGGAGAGTGGGGTTGATCATGGACGGGGTGGGGAGGAGTCACTGATGAGACAGTTCGACGTCGCGATCGTGGGCACCGGCGGGATCGCCGCGGTCCACGCCGGTGACCTGGCGAAGCTCGGGGAACGGGTCCGGCTGACCGCCGTCGCCGACGTGGACGCCGGCCGGCTGACCGACTTCGCGGACCGCTGGGGCGTACCCGGACGGTTTCCGGACCTGGCGGCGCTGCTCGACGCCGCCCGTCCCGACGTGGTCGTGCTCTGCACGCCGCCCGGCCTGCACCGCCCGCAGGCCCTCGCCTGCCTGCGGGCCGGCGTGTCCGTGCTGAGCGAGAAGCCGCCGGCGCTGAGCCTGGCCGAGTTCGACGAGATCGCGGCCGCCGAAACGGCCGGCGCGCGGTTCGCGACCGTGTTCCAGCACCGGTTCGGCAGCGCGGCGGTCAACCTGCGCCGCCTCGTCGGCGACCCGCGCCTCGGGCCGCCGATGACCGCGGTGTGCGACACCCTGTGGTACCGGCCCGACGAGTACTTCCACGTGCCGTGGCGCGGCAAGTGGGACATCGAGGGCGGCGGCCCGACGATGGGCCACGGCATCCACCAGATGGACCTGCTGCTGTCCATCCTCGGCGACTGGCGCGAGGTGGTCGCGGTGGCGGCCAACCAGGACCGGCCGACCGCGACGGAGGACCTGTCCGCCGCGATCGTCACGTTCGCGAACGGCGCGGTCGCCACCGTGGTGAACAGCCTGCTCTCCCCGCGCGAGACCAGCTACCTGCGCTTCGACTTCCGCCACGCGACGGTGGAGGTGTCGCATCTGTACGGGTACCAGGACGAGAACTGGACCGTGACCGCCGCACCCGGCCACGCGGACGCGGTGGCGGCCGCGTGGGCCGAGGGGCCGAGCGGGGTGGGCAGCGGGCATGGGGCGCAGTACGCGGCGCTCTTCGACGCCCTGGCGGCCGGCGGGCCGCCGCCGGTCACGTCGGCCGACGCGCGGTCCACCCTGGAACTGGTCGCGGCGATCTACGCGTCCGCGTTCACCGATCAGCGGGTCACGCGCGGCTCGATCGGCGCCGACTCGCCGTTCTACACCCGGATGGACGGCTCGGGCGCGCCGTGGGGTGCCGGGGTGCGGTCATGAGCGGCTTTCCCGGCGCCACCGCCGTCTCCCGGCTGCGGGTCTACGACTGGCCGGCCGCCGACGGGCAGCGCGGCGGGTCGCCGCACCTGCACACCGCGTCGGCGGAGGGCTACGTCGTGCTGCGCGGCGAAGGCACCCTCGAAACGCTGAGCTCCGCCAGCGGCTACGACGAGCACCCGCTCGCCGCGGGCACGGTGCTGTGGTTCACGCCCGGCACCGTGCACCGGCTCGTCAACACCAGCGGCGACCTGGAGATCCTGGTCGTCATGCAGAACGCCGGCCTGCCCGAGGCCGGCGACGCGGTGCTCACGTTCCCGCCCGAGGTGCTGGCCGACCCGCCGGCATACGCGGCCGCCGCGGCCGCCCCCACCTCCCCGGAGGCGGCGCGGCGCCGCCGGGACCTCGCCCTCTCCGGTTACCTGGCGTTGAAAGACCGGGTGCGCGCGGAGGGGCCGGCCGCGTTGGCCGAGCTGCACCGGGCGGCGGCCGTGCTGGTGTCCGGCCGCGCGGAGGACTGGCGCAAGCTGTGGGAGGACCGCGCACTGGCCCAGGCACTGCGCACCGGCGACCAACTCACCGCCCTGGCCGCCGGCCACGGCGACCACCTGGCCGACTCGGCGGTCCACACCGGAGTCCCCTTCCCCGGCCCACCCCGCTTCGGCATGTGCGGCCACCTGAACGGCTGGACCCTCTAACCCTCCCCTCCTCCCCCGTCCCTCCGCCCCGTCCCTCCGCCCCGCCCCTCCGCCCCGTCCCTCCGCCCCGTCGATCAAGGGCTTGGGCACATGGTTTGATCTCGGATCCATGTGCCCAAGCCCTGAGACGAAGCTCGGTCCTACCGCCGCCCGGCGCTCACCGCTCGCGCGAACCCTCAGCGGTACCACACGCACGTTATCCGACCCCCATAACGTGCGTGTGGTACCGCTGAGCACGACGCTTCTTGATCGTTGTCCCAAAACCTCAACGACAGGGCCGCACTATTGAGGTTTTGGGACAACGATCAAGCCGACCCGCAGCGGTCCCGCGCCGCGCGGGGCCGAGGCGCGCGGAGCCGAGGGCGCGCCGGACGAGCCCGCGGACGCCCCCCATGATCAGGGCGTCCTTCAAGTCGTTAGAACTACTTGAAGGACGCCCTGATCATGGGGTTAGGAGGAGCGGGTGCAGTGGGGGCAGGTGGTGCGGCGGCGGAGGTAGTAGGCGAGCGTGGCGGCGCCCAACGCGGGGCCCCACAGCGGCCAGAGCAGCATCGGCGCGACCAGGATCGCGCTCTCGCCGGTCAGCTTGGGAAACACGCCCGCCGCGAACAGGCCGAGGCTGGCCGAGGTCACGAAGACCGCCACGATGGTCGCCGGCACGACGGCGAGCGTGATCGGCACCCGCCGGCCGGCGAGGCCGATCAGCCAGCGCGGGAAGACCTCTCCCCACCGCTGGCTGAGGCCGAGCGTCAGCACCGCGCCCACCACCGCGAACGCGCCCAGCCCGGCGCCCGCCCAGATCACCCCGTCGCCGCCGAACTCGGCGCGGTGGCCGTCGGACAGGCCGAGCAGCACGGCGGCCAGCCAGCCGAACCGGGTCAGCGCGTACAGCACCGGGATCGCCGCCGCGACGTAGACCGCGCGCCGGCCCCAGCGGGCGGCGGCCGCCGCCGTGGCCCACCCCGTCGGGCGGTCGGTCCGTCCACACCGGACACAGGCGCCAGCCGTGCGGAGCTGCCAGATCAGCAGGGCGCGGGCGAGCAGCAGGCCGCCGGCCACGCACGCGGCCATGTTCAGCACCGGCCAGGTGAAGTACTCGGAGTAGTCCACCGGCGGCCACCCGAACGGCGCGCCGAGGATCAGCATCGGGGCGTACCCGGCCCGGGTGAGCAGCCGCACGTCCGGCACCACGACCAGCAGCGCGGCCACCACCGTCCAGCCGGCGGCGAGCACCGCCGTGCGGGGCGCGCCCGCGAGGCGTACCCGGGGATTCGTGGTGGCCAGGACCGCGACCGCCGCGGCGAGCAGGACCGCCGCGAACAGCGGCGCGCCCACACCGGCGGGCAGCCCGCGCAGCAGGCTGGCCTCCCCCGCGTCGTCCGCCGGGCCGAACGGGAAGCCGCGACCGGTGACCGTCCAGAACAGAGCGAGCGTGGCGTAGGCCGCCGCCCAGGCGGCCGCGACTCGAGCAGCGATGACTTCTCTCATGGCTTCGAGCATCGGCGCGCGGACGGCGGGAAACCTCCCGCGCGGTAGGGAACCTCCTCCCCCACGCGGGGGACCACCCATGATCAAGGCGTCCCTCACGTCGCTCTAACGACTTCAGGGACGCCTTGATCATGGGAGAAGGGCTAGCCCGAGGGGGTGACGAAACCGGCGTCGTAGGCGGCGATGACCGCCTGGGTGCGGTCCCGCGCGCCGAGCTTGGCGAGCACGTTGCCGACGTGCGTCTTCACCGTCTCCACGCCGATCACCAGGTCCGCGGCGATCTCCAGGTTGGACAGTCCGGCCGCCATGAGGCGCAGCACGTCGCCCTCCCGGTCGGTCAGCCGGGCGCGGCGCAGCCGGTCGGCGGCGGCACCGCCACCGGCGTACGCACCGGCGAGCCGGCGCACCGCGGCCGGGAACAGCAGCGACTCGCCGGCCGCCACCACCCGGATCGCCGCCACCACCTCGCCCGGCCGGGCCCGCTTGAGCAGGAAGCCGGCCGCGCCCGCGCGCAGCGCCTCGTAGACGTACTCGTCGTTCTCGAACGTGGTCACCACCAGCACCCGCGGCGGCGTGGCCGCCGTCGCGAGCAGGTGGCGGGTGGCCTGGAGGCCGTCGACGCGCGGCATCCGGACATCCATGAGCACCACGTCCGGCCGCAGCGTGGACACCAGCGGCGGCACCTCCGCGCCGTCGCCGGCCTCGCCGACCACCGTCAGGTCCGGCTGGGCGTCGATGATCGCCCGCAGCCCGATCCGGACCAGCTCGTCGTCGTCGACGAGGAGCACGCTGATCACCGCGACCCCCGCGGCTCGTCAACGAGGACGCCGGTCACCGCGAACCCCGCGGCTCGTCAACGAGGACGCCGGTCATCGCGAACCCCGCGGCTCGTCGCCGAGGACGCCGGTCACCGCGAACCCCGCAGCGGCAGGCGGGCGGTGACCCGCCAGGCGCCGTCCGCCGGGCCCGCCGCGAACTCGCCGCCGAGCAGCGCCACGCGCTCGCGCATGCCGGCGAGCCCGCGGCCGCCGCGCCGGGCGGCGGCGCGGCCGGTCACCGGGTTCGCCAGCGCGATGTCCAGCTCGTCGCGGGCCACCGCGAGCCGCAGCGTCACCGGCGCCCGCGGCGCGTGCCGCGCCGCGTTGGTCAGGCCTTCCTGCACGATCCGGTACGCCTCCCGGGAGACGGTCACGGGCAGGTCATCGAGGGTACCGTCGACGCGCACCGCCACGTCGACGCCCGCGACCAGTTGCGCGAGGTCGGCGAGTGTGGGTTGTGGTGCCCGCTCGCTGGCGCTCTCCCGGAGCACGCCGAGCACGTAGTCGAGCTCCGCCATCGCGCCCCGGCCGGTGTCCTCGATCGCGGTCAGCGCCCGGCGGGCGAACTCCGGGTCGGTGTCCAGCAGTTCCCGCGCGGCGGCCGCCTGGAGCGTGGTGACGGTCAGCGCGTGGCCCACCGAGTCGTGCAGCTCGCGGGCCAGCCGGTTCCGCTCGGCCAGCGCGCTGGCCCGCGCCTCCAGGGCCGCGATCCGCTCCTGCGGCGACGGGCCGAGCAGCACCGGCGCCAGCGTCGCGACCAGCGCGCCGAGCCCGGCGACCGCATATACCAGGCCGACCAGCACCGCCAGGCCGACGGCGGTCAGCGGGCCGGTGTCGCGCCCGTCCAGCGGGCCGAAGCGGAATTCGGCGACCTCCTCGGTGGCCACCCCGAACAGCTGCGCCACGAACACGAGCGCCATTGGCAGCGCGACCAGCAGGCCGGCGCCGACCGCGCCGCCGGCCAGCAGGTGTACGCCGAACCACAGCGCGCCGCGTACCCGGGTCTCCAGCGGGATCCGCGCGGCCGCGCCCCCGTCGCCGCGGCTGGGCGGCGGGTCGGGCAGGTCGACGTCCAGCAGGGCGCGCGCGGCGGCGATCTCCAGCGACCGGGTGCCGCCGAGGAACGCGGGCACGCCGACGATCGCCAGGGTCGGCACGAGGAGCACCAGCGTGGCGGCCGGGCCGGCGGCCAGCTGGGCGAACGCGGTCGCCAGCAGCGCGTACGGCAGCAGGATGACGGCGCCGAGCAGGAGGTGCACGCCGCGCCGGTACGTGCTCCCGCGCACCAGCGGCCCCAACACCCTCGTCATCCCACCCACCAGGGTAAAGCCGGCACCTTCCGGGAACCAGGAGTGCGTGATACTCGTCGGGACGTCCGGGTGGCAGTACCGGGACTGGCGCGGCCGGTTCTACCCGGACGGGCTGCCGCAGCGGCGCTGGTTGGAGCACTACGCGGCCCACTTCGCCACCGTCGAGGTGAACAACGCGTTCTACCGGCTGCCGGAACGGGACACGTTCGCGGCGTGGCGGGACCGCACGCCCGGCGACTTCTGCGTCGCGGTGAAGATGAGCCGCTACCTCACACACATCAAGCGGCTGCGCGACCCCGAGGAGCCGGTCGCCCGGTTCCTGGACCGCGCCACCGCGCTCGGCGACCGCCTCGGCCCGGTCCTCGTGCAGCTGCCGCCGACGCTGCGCGCCGACGCGGCGGCGCTGGACCGGACGCTCGCGCTGTTCCCGCCGGGCGTGCGGGTCGCCGTCGAGCCCCGCCACCCGTCGTGGTGGACCGACGAGATCCGCGACGTGCTGACCGCGCGCGGCGCGGCGCTGTGCTGGGCCGACCGCGAGGGCCGGCCGGTGACGCCGCTGTGGCGCACGGCCACCTGGGCGTACCTGCGGCTGCACGAGGGGCGGGCCACGCCCCGGCCGCGGTACGGGCGCGCCGCGCTCCGCTCCTGGGTGGACCGGCTCGACCCGGCGGCGGACACGTACGTGTTCTTCAACAACGATCCCGGCGGGGCCGCGGTGGTCGACGCGAGCGCGCTGGCGGCACTGGCCCGCCGCCGCGACCTCGCCGTCACCCGCACCCCCTGACCGCGAAAGCGTTGCTGGATCCAGCAGGGTCTATGGTCACCGGACCGCGCATGACTTAGGGTCTATCCCACGCACTCGAACACATGTACGGAACGGGGGATCCTCATGCGACGACGCCTTGGCGTCCTGCTCGCGGCGCTGCTCGCCGCGACCGGTGCCATCGTGGCGGTGCCCGAGCGGGCACCGGCCGCGCCAGCGACCGCCAGCACCGTGTACTACTGGAACGACCTCCTACTCGACCTCTTCCGCCGGCAGGGCGGCGCGCCCACCACACTGTCCCGAGCGGGCGCGATCATGCACGCCGCCGTCTTCGACACGATCAACTCGGCCTGGTGGAGCAAGCGGGACGCCACCGGCAACGGCTACCACAACTACCTGACGCTGTGGCTGGTGGACCCGTCGGTCGACGACGACCTGGCCGCCGGGCTGACCGCCCATGACCTGCTGGTCGACCTCTTCCCGGCACACCGCGCGCTGATCGACCAGCGGTTCGCCGACCGGCACGGCACCGGTGCGCCGCAGGCGGCGGCGCGGCGGCTGGCCGACCTGGTGGTGACGGGGTACCGGCAGAACCGGGCCAACGACGGGTCCACGGTCAACCCCGGCTACACGCCGGACGGGGTGCCCGGCGCGTGGCGGCCCACCGGCAACCCGCCGTGCACCGCGACCACGCCCGGCTGGGGCAACGTGCGGCCGTTCGCGCTCAACTCCGGCGCGCAGTTCCGCCGGCCACTGCCCGGCGGCCACACCACCTACCCGGCGCTGCTGGCCAGCCCGCTGTACGCGGCCAATCTGGCCCAGGTGCGCAGCCTCGGCCGGGTCGACTCCACCACGCGCACGGCCGAGCAGACCACCATCGCGTGGTTCTGGGCCAACGACCTGGACGGCACGTACAAGCCGCCGGGCCTGCTGCTCGACCACACCCGGTCCATCACGCAGTCCCGGATCACCGACCCGGTGCGGCTGTCCCGGGTGTTCGCGCTCGTGGCGCTCTCGCTGGCCGACGCCGCGATCGCGGTCTGGGACACGAAATACCTGACCCCGATCGACCTGTGGCGGCCGGTGACGGCGATCCAGCAGGACGCCACCAACCCCGACCCGACCTGGCTGCCGCTCTCCTCCGACCGCAACAACGTCAGCGTCACGCCGTGCTTCCCGGCCTGGGTGTCCGGCCACTCGGCGTTCGCGGCGGCCTGGGGCGCGGTGCTCAAGCGCGAGGTCGGCGACGGGATCAGCTTCACCGTCGGCACCGAGGACCCGCACCTGCCGCCGGGCGTGCTCCGCAGCTTCACCAGCATCAACCAGGCGGTCACCGAGCACGGTCAGGCCCGGATCTACCTCGGCGTGCACTACCAGTTCGACGTCGACGACGGGCTGGCCACCGGCAACTCGGTGGGCACCTTCGTCCACACCAACAAGCTCACCTCCTTGAACTGCCCGACGCCCTGCGGCTGATGGCCGCTCCTGAGGAGGGCGCTCCGGCGCCCTCCTCAGGAGGCGGTGACGACCCGGCCGGCCTTGAGGACGAGGGTGCGCGGTGGGCGGGTCACGACCGCCTCCGCCGGGGTACCCGCGGCCACGACCACCAGGTCGGCCGGCGCACCCGGCACCAGCCCGTACCCGGGCAGCCCCAGCAGCGCCGCCCCGCCGTAGGTGGCGGCCTCGAGCGCCAGCTCGATGTCGGCGTCCCGCCGGAACGTGCTGCGGTACGCCAGGTGCATGGCCCGCTCCAGCATGTCGCCGCTGCCGTACGGGCCCCACAGGTCGCGGATCCCGTCGTGTCCACACGCGACGGTCACGCCGGCCGCCCGCAACACCTTCACCGGCGCCACCGGGAAGTCGTACACGGCCGCCGTGACCACCGCGACCCCGGCGGCGGCCAGCAGGTCGGCGATCCGCTCCTGAGTGGACCGGTCGGCCTGGCCGAGCCCGTACGCGTGGCTGACCGCCACCCGCCCGCCGAGCCCGAGCGCGGCGGTGCGCGCGGCGATCAGCTCCAGCTGCCAGGTGCCGAGCGAGCCGCCGTCGTGCAGGTGGATGTCGACCGCCGCGTCGTGCCGCTCGGCGAGCCCGAACACCACGTCGAGGTGGCCCACCGGGTCCCGGTCGATGCCGGCCGGGTCCAGCCCGCCGACGGCGTCCACCCCGGACTCGAGCGCCTCGGCCAGCAGCTCGGCGGTGCCCGGGTTGGTCAGCACGCCGTACTGCGGGAACGCCACCTGCCGCACGTCGATCCGGCCGGCGAGCCGCTCCGCCGCGGCGTGGACGGCCGCCACACCGGACAGTCCGAGGGCGGGGTCGATGTCGGTGTGGGTGCGCACGTGCGTGGTGCCGGCGGCGATCATCCGCTCCAGCAGGGCGACGATCCGGTCCACGTCCGGCACGCCGAGCTCGCCGCGCCGCCCGCGCTCGTTCGCGATCCGGTCGGCGAGGGCGTCGCCGGCGGTGTGCGGCACCCACGGCCCGCCGTACAGCGTCTTGTCCAGGTGGCAGTGCGCCTCGACGAGGCCGGGCAGCACCAGCTGGCCGGACACGTCCAGCACCTCGGCGCCGGGCGCGTCCAGCATCTCCGCGCCGGGCGCGTCCAGCGGGTCGACGCGCGGCTCGACCCTGGTCAGCACGCCGTCCCGGATCAGGATGTCCGCCGGCCCGTCGCTCCCCCACGGCCGGCCACCCCGCAACAGCAGATCACCCATGGACGTGAGTATTCCGGTACGGCCGTGAAAGGGTTCTGAAAGGGGGGCGCCGATACCGTCACGGCATGATGCGCAAAGACTGGATGCTGGTGCTGCCGCTGGTCGTTGGCGCGACCGCCGGCGCCGCCGGCGACGACCTGTTAGCGCCGCCCGCGGCGGCACCGACCCTGATCGTCGCGAGCGACACCGTGGCCGGCGACCGCACGGTCGGCGACGGCGCTGTCGGCGACGGCCCGGCGGGCGGCGCGGCGGGCGTCCTGTTCGGCGCGGAGCCGGACGGCAACGACACCCTGGTGCCGCCGCCGTCCGGCGCCGACGACGATCGGCTGTAGCCATGTCCCCGCAGCGCGGTGACCCGGCGCCGCTGTTCGTGGCGCCCGCGCCCGACGGCACGCCGTTCCGGCTGGACTCGGTGGCCGGGCGATACGTCGTGCTGAGCTTCCTCGGCTCCGCCGCGGGCCCGTCCGGCGGGCTGTTCGAGGCGGTCGCCCGCACCGACCCGACCCCGTTCGACGACCGCCGGGCCACGTTCGTGGGCGTCGGGACCGGTCCGCCGGCGGCGGCCCTCCGCGCGGTGCCGGCCGGCATGCGGTACGCCCGCGACCCTTCCGGGGCGATCGCCCGCGCGTACGGCCACCCGGCGACCTACGTCCTGTCTCCCAACCTGCGGGTGCTCGGCCGGCACCCGGCGACCGACCTCACCCCACAGTCCGTGGTGGACCTGGTGACCGGCCTGCCGGCGCTCGACGCCGCCGGCCTGGACGCGCCCGTGCTGATCGTGCCGGACGTGGTCGAACCCGCGCTGTGCGACGAGCTGATCCGGCACCACGCGCGCACCGGCGGGCAGCCCAGCGGCCTCATGCGCGCCACGCCGGACGGCCGGGTCGCGCTCGTCGACGACCCGACCTTCAAGCGCCGCCGCGACGTGGTCATCGCCGACGACGTGCTGCGGCAGGAGCTGCGCGAGCGGATCGTGCGCCGCCTGGTGCCGGAGATCCGGAAGGCGTTCCAGTTCGACGCGACGCGCATCGAGCGCTATCTGGTCGCGCGTTACGACGCCGACGAGCGCGGGTTCTTCCGCGCGCACCGGGACAACACCACGCCGGCCACCGCGCACCGCCGCTTCGCGGTGAGCATCAACCTCAACACCGGCGAGTACGAGGGTGGGCAGCTGCGCTTCCCGGAGTTCAGCACCCGCCGGTACGACGTGCCCGCCGGCGGGGCGCTCGTGTTCTCCTGCTCGCTCCAGCACGAGGTGACGCCGGTGACCCAGGGCCGCCGGTACTGCTGCCTGCCCTTCCTCTACGACGAGGCCGCCGCCGCCCTCCGCACCCCATGATCAGGGCGTCCCTCACGTCGGTATGACGACGGGGGGGGCGCCCCGGTGCTGTGCCCCCCCATCACCCGGGCGCCCCTCCGTCCTTTCTCACGCCGGGGGGCACGCCCTGATCATGAGAGCGCTACGCGGCGGCCGCGGCGCGGTCGCGGTTGCGCTTGAGGAGCGGTACGAGGTTGAGCAGCAGGCCCACCAGCGCGACGCCGGCGACCAGGTTGATCCCCGAGTGGTACTGGCTGAAGTCGGCGGCCGCGCCGGCCGGCCGGTCGGCCGCGATCAGCGCGGTGACCACGGCGAGGACCAGGGCCGCCCCGACCTGGCCGGAAGTCTGCACCAGGCCGGCGGCGAGCCCCTGCTCGGAGTCGTCGATGCCCTCGGTCGCCTGCGCCATGATGGAGCTGAAGCCGAACGCGAACCCGCCGCCGAGCAGCAGCATGGTGGGCAGCACGGCCAGCAGGTAGTGCGGCGTGTTGCCGGCCGTCAGCAGGAACCATCCATAGCCGAGGGTGAGCGAGACCATCGCGCTGTTGATCAGCCGCTGGGAGCCGTACCGGCTGATGAGCCCGCCGACGACCGGTGAGGTGAACGCGACCAGGAGCCCGGCGGGCAGCAGGGCGAGCGCCACCCGCAGCGGCGCCCAACCCCGCGCGTCCTGCAGGTACAGCGTCATCATGAACTGGAAGCTCAGGTACGAGCCGAAGAGCGCGACGATGCTCAGGTTGGCCCGCACGATCGAGCCGATCCGGAGGATGCCGAGCCGGATCAGCGGGTGCGCGATCCGGTTCTCGGTCACGACGAAGGCGATCAGCAACAGCGCCGCGACCACGGCCGATCCCAGGGTGACCGGGTCGAGCCAGCCACGGTCCGGCGCGGAGACCACGGTGTACACCGCGAGCAACATGCCGGCGGTCAGGGTGGTCGCGCCGACCAGGTCGTGGCCGCCCTCGGCGGCCGGCCGGTCGCGCGGGATCAGCATGGCCCCGGCCACCAGGGCCCCGATCGCCAGCGGCACCGGGATGAGGAACGTCCACCGCCAGCCGAGGCTGGTCAGCAGCCCGCCGAAGATGAGGCCGGAGGAGTAGCCGCTGGCACCGAAGACGGTGAAGATCGACAGCGCCCGGTTCCGGGCCGGACCCTCCTGGAAGTTCGTGGTCAGGATGGACATCGCGGTCGGCGCCGTGAAGGCCGCCGCGAGGCCCTTGACGAAGCGCGTGACGATGAGCAGGGTCCCGTCGTCGACCAGGCCGCCGACGAGCGACGCCACGGCGAAGACGGCGAGCGCGATCAGGAAGATCCGGCGCCGGCCCAGCAGGTCCGCGGTGCGGCCGCCGAGCAGCAGCAGGCCGCCGTAGCCGAGGACGTAACCGTTGACGATCCACTGCAGCGAGGTGGTCGACATACCCAGGTCCGCGCCGATGGACGGCAGCGCCACGCCGACCATGGACACGTCGAGGCCGTCGAGGAACAGCACGATGCACAGGACCGCGAGCACGCCCCAGAGCCGAGGCGTCCAGCGTTGTACCGCGGGCGCGGCGGGAACGGGCGCGGGCGAGGGGGCGGTCGCGGTCGCGACCGCCGGAGCGGTGGAGGCTTCGGTGATAGGCACGAGACGAAGACTAGATGCACGTGCATGAAGTGTCTACGCACAAGTTTCTCGCGCATCTAATGCGCGTGCATGCACGGGCCGGGGTCGCTATGATGCCCGTCCCGGCCGCCAGCCCCCACGCTGACCTGCCAAAACGCGACCACGCCAGCAGCGAGCGAGCACCGCGCCCCCCTGCGAACCCCGGACTCGCGACACCTCACCGCCCACTGTGATGAGCACCGCACCAACCTTCCAGCACCCGCGCCGCCGATCAAGGCCCCACCCGCCGATCAAGGCCCCACCCGCCGATCAAGGCCCCACCCGCCGATCAAGGCCCCATCCGCCGATCAAGGGCTTGGGCACGTGGTTTGATCTCGGATCCCTGTGCCCAAGCCCTTGATCGACGCGGGTCTCCTTGATCGCGGCCGCGCCGCGTCCCGCTGGGCCCGCTGCCCGCTGCCCGCCGCGCCCAAACCCGCCGGCGCCCGATGCTCGCCGCCACACGCTGCGCGCCGCGCCCAAACCCGCCGCCGCCCGATGCGCGCCGCCACACGCTACGCGCCGCGCCCCGCTGCGGGCGTCGGGCCCCGCTATGCGGGGCTTCGGCCTCCTGCGATGGGCGTGCCCTGCCGCGCTTCGTGCACCATTGCGAGCGCCAGGCCATACCGAGGCGCCGGGCCACACCGCGGACGCGGCGTGCGCTGCCCCGCCGTGCGGCGCGACCGTAGGCCACGCGGCCGGCTTGATCATTGTCCCAAAACCTCAACAAATCCCGCGTGTCGTTGAGGTTTTGGGACAATGATCAAGCAAGCGTGGCGAGGGTCATCGCCCGGCGCCGTCGATCAAGGGAATGTAGGTCGATCAAGGGCTTGGGCACGCGGATCAGAGATCAAACCACGTGCCCAAGCCCTTGATCGGCGGGGTTGTCCTTCGACGGCGGCCTGGTCAGGCGTCGAGGAGGTCGAGGAGTTGGGCGGCGTTGCGCTGGGCGTAGTCGGAGTAGCAGTTGTTCATCAACACGTGCGTCTCGCCCGCCTCGCCGGCCAGCTCGCGCAGTTGGGGCGCCCAGTCCTTCAGCTCCCGCTTCGAGTACAGATAGCCGAACTTCTCGTAGATGTTCTTGCTGGTCCACTTGTCACTGTGGCCGTGGAACCGCACCACGGCCAGGTCGGCGGTGGCCTCCAGCACGGGCGGGATCGACGACTTGTGCCCCTGCGGCATGTCGACGCTCACGTACGGCAAGCGGTGCTGCCGCAGGAACTCCAGCGTCTCGTCGCGGTTGGCGCCCTCGAACCACGACGCGTTCCGGAATTCGAACACCGCCGGCAGCGGCTCGCAACGCCGCCGCACCTCCAGCAGGTACTGCTTGTTGTCGCGGCGGATGGTGAACCACGGCGGGAACTGGAAGAGCACCGCGCCGAGCTTGCCGGCCTTGACCAGCGGGTCCAGCGCGGACAGGAAGCGGTCCCACACCTCCTCGTACGCCCGCGGCGGCAGGTCGTCGGGGTACACGTTCTTCTTGTCGGTCTCCGGCCGCAGGTCCTTGTAGATCGCGGACACCTTGGTCGGGTGCTTGGTGAGCAGGCTGAACGCCTTGATGTTGAACGTGAAGCCGGGCGGGGTGCGCTGTGCCCACAGGGCGGCGGTCTGCTCGGCCGGTGGCGAGTAGTAGGTGGCGTCGACCTCGACCAGCGGGAAGCGTTCGGCGTAGAAGCCGAGCCGCTTCTCGGCGGTGTCGGCGTCCGGCGGGTACCAGCCGGATTCGAGCAGCGTGCGGTCCGTCCAGGACGCGGTGCCCACCTTGATCCCGCCCACCCCTCCACCATGCCATCCTCAGGTGGTTCGCACGACCGGAGAGACGCCTTGACCATGGACGGTGCGTTCGGGGTGGCGTTGGCGGATCGGCGTGGCGAGCGCGACCAGCGCGACCAGCGTGCAGCCCGCTCCGGCCGCCAGAAACACCGCCGTCACCCCGAACCGGCCCGCCGCCCAGGTCAGCGCCGCCGCGCCGATCGGGCCGAGCGAGAAGTGGATGGCCCAGAAGGCGGACGTGACGCGGCCCAGCAGGTGGTTGGGCGTGATCTGCTGGCGCAGCGACATCGAGCAGGTGCCGGCGATGCTGACGCAGCACAGGTACGCGCCGGTGAGCACCCCGATGACCGCGACCTCCCGGGACAGCCCGATGCCCGCGATCGCCAGCCCGCACACCGCGTGGGCGCCGATCCAGGCGCGCCCGAACCCCACCCGGCGGCGCAGCCGCGCCACGACCAGCGCGCCGGTGACCGTGCCGATCGCGGCGAGGCCCAGCACCGCGCCGACGGTGGCGTCGGACCGGCCGAGCACGTGCTTGACGTAGTAGATCAGCACGTCGGTCAGGCCGAGCGTCAGGAAGATGAAGATCGACAGCAGGATCGTCAGCGACCGCAGCACCCGGTTCTGCCACAGGAACCGCGCGCCCGCGAAGAACTCCGCCAGCGGCCGGTCGCCGGCCGGCGCCGGCCGGTCGTGCGGGCGGAGCCGGATCAGCGCCACGCCGGCCGCGGACACCGCGAAGCTGGCCGCGTTGACGGCGATCGCCGCCGTCGCGCCCAGCCAGCCGGACACCACCCCGGCCAGCAGCGGTCCGGCGACCGCGGCGGTGGCGGCTGTCGCGTACAGCAGGCCGTTGGCCTCGGTGATCCGCTCGGTGTCGACCAGGTTGCGCACGGCGGTGACGTAGCCGACCTGGAAGATCATGCCGACCGCGGCGCAGGCCGGCAGCACGGCGTAGAGCAGCCAGATCGGCTCGCCGAACGACCAGGCGACCGGGATGCTGGCGTACAGCACCATGCGGATCAGGTCGCACACGATGAGCAGGCGCCGCCGGTCGAGCCGGTCGACGAGGAGGCCGCCGAAGACGCCGGCCGTCACGGCGGCGACGCCGGCGATGCCGGTGAGCAGGCCCATCTGCGCGACCGAGCCGGTGGCGCGCAGGACGAGCAGCGGAATGGCGATGGTGGCGAAGGAGTCGCCCGCGACCGACAGCGTCTGCGCCGCCCAGAAGATGCCGAAGTGACGGTCGCGCCATAGCTGTCGGGTCACCCCAACATGATCCACGCACCCCGTGATCAGGGCGTGCCGCCCCTCCTTTGGTGGGCGGGAGGGGGGGCCGGGGGATGTGCGGGGGCGAGTGGAGACACCGGCGGCCACGTCGATCGCGTAGCGGTCGCGGGCGCCGGCCCAGCCCGCCGGCTCGAACACGGTGCCGCCGGCCACCCCGGTGCGCTGCTCGCCGTTCACGATGACGGTGGCCGCGCCGCTGCCGATCGTCACCCGCGCCGGCGTGTCGCCGGACAGCCGGATGCCGACCTGGCCGGCACCACCGCTCAGGCGCACCGGCACCGTGCCGGCGGCCGGCGGCAGCGCCAGGTCGATGCGGTTGGCGCCGCCGGCCAGATCCACACCGGACACCCGGCCGGCGGCCAGGTCGACGGTCTGCGCGTCGGAGCCCGCCGCCACCCGTACCCGCCAGCGCACCGCCGCGCTCAGCGCGACGTCGACGGACTCGGCCGGGTCGCCGGCCAGCGCGAGCCGCACCACGCCGTCGTCGTCCGTGACCTCCGGCCGGGCGGCCGCGGTGGCGGGCGTCGCGATCCGGTAGAGGTCGCCGCCCAGGTCCGCGGCCCGTATCCGCGCCGCCGGCACGCCGCTCACCAGCTCGAACGTCGCCTCCTGCCGGTCGCCGCGGGCCGCCGCGACCACCCTCTCCCCCGCGCTGCCCGCCTCGAGCAGCGCCACGACGACCGTGCCGGCCGCCAGGACGACCACCACCAGGCCGACCACCATCAACCACACCCGCTGTCTCGGAGTCACGCCGATGGATATACCCACTCCTCCCATGATCAAGGCGTCCCTCACGTCGTTATAGCGACGTGAGTGACGCCTTGATCATGGAGAAGGGGTCACGAGGGCGGGGTGGCGGGGGTCGTCGACGCGGACCACGACGTCGGCGAAGCTGGCGGGCGCGACCTCCGCCTCGTAGCGCGCGAACGCCGGCAGTGTCCACCGCTCCCCCGCCGCGGTGCGCCGGGCGAGCGCGGCCGGCGCGGCCGCAAGATGGACGGTCACGTCGAACGGCAGCGGTCCGCCGAGCAACAGCGCACCGCTCACGAGTACGGCGCCACCGGCCGGCACCTGCTCGTAGGCGGCCCGGGTGGCCCGGTCCGTGTCGGCGTCCCACAGGCTGGGCAGGATCCGCCCGGTGCCGCCGGGCTCGAGCGGGTCGAGGACCTCCCGGCGCAGCCCGGCCTCGTTGAGCCAGCCCTCGTAGTACCCGTCCGGGTCGTCCCGGCCGAACTCGAAGCGCAGCGACGCGGGCCGCAGGAAACCGCCGGCCGGCACGTGGCGGGCGGCGCGCCCGCGTACCCGCAACGGGTCGATCAGCGCGGCGGCGAGCGCGCCGGGCTCGGTGGCTGGCGCGCCGTCGATCGCCACCCGCAGCCACCGCTCGGGGTGGGCGGCGGCGAGCCGGTCCGCTAGCTCTTCCACCAGCCGCTCCGGCGAGATAGCGCGCACCCTCACACCGGCTCCCCACGATCAAGGCGTCCCTCATGTAGTCCTAACGACCTGAGGGACGCCTTGATCATGGGGAGAAATGCTACGCGTCGTGGTCGATGGTGACCTTCGCGTCGTCGGCGAGGCGGTAGCCGACGCCGTAGACGGTCGTCACCAGCGGCGTATCCACACCGATCTTGGACCGGAGCCGCCGGATGTGCACGTCGACGGTGCGCGCGCCGGCGTGCTCGTAGCCCCAGACCCCGGTCAGCAACTGCACCCGGCTGAACACCCGGCGCGGATTCTCCGCCAGGAAGAGCAGCAGGTCGAACTCCAGCCGGGTGAGCTTGAGCTGCTCACCGCAGCGCAGCACGGTGCGGGAGGAGGCCAGGATGTGCAGCGCGTCCTCGTCGACCGGCGCGAGCGGCGCGAGCGGCTCGAAGGTGGGTACCGGCGGCAGCAGGTCGACGGATGGCATGGCCGGCGTCGGCCCGGGCGCGAGACTCACCGTGCCCTCGCCCCGCTCGACCAGCTCGCGGGCCACCTCCAGCAGGCGGAAGGCCTGCGGCGTGAGCCCGTCGTCGCTGGAGAGCGGGATCGAGAACGTCACGGTGAGCGTCGGCGACGTCGTGCCGGCCGGTCGGCGAGCGGCGGCCGAGGTGCGGCCGGGACCGGTGGGCTGCGACGTGTGCCGACCGGCTCGCGACGAGGCGGCGACGACCGACATGGGTCCTCCTCAGAAAGGATTCGAAATCTTCCCGCATGGTGGCTGCGCGGGACGACTCCGCTGGAAAGTTCGCATTGCCCGTGGTGACGCCAAGGTTATTTTCGGCAACATTCCACGGATCAAAGGAATTAACGCCGCTACGTCACGCCAACGAAAGATCGACAAAAGTCGACACGCAAGCCGGGCAGACGGGTATCCCCAACAGACCGCATGCCACGATGGTCCCGGCACTATCGGCCACCGGTCAATAGGCACGGACGTTGCAGGATTGTGACAATCGACAAACTCGCTGGAATCGATTGCTCTCGCTGCGTACGCAATTTTGCTGGTAAAGAGTCGTCTCTGATCTGTTGACCTCGTCCGGTAGCCTCACCGTCCAATGGACACGCTCACCGCCACCGGACGCATCGGACGCCTGGTGGCCACCCTGGTCGCCGGCGCGCTCCTGATCGCCGGCACCGCCTGGGGGCAGGACGACCACTTCCCGTTCGGCCCGTTCCGGATGTACTCGACCGCGCCCGGCCCGGACGACCCGGCGCCCGACACGCGCGTCGAGGGCGTCGACACGACCGGCGCCGTCGTGCTGCTCACCGAGCGCAACACCGGCATCCGGCGGGCCGAGATCGAGGGTCAGATGCCCGCGTACCGGTCCGAGCCGGCCCGGTTGCGCCAGGTCGCCGACGCGTACGCGAGCCACAACCCGGGGGCGTCCGCGCTGGTCGAGGTGCGCATCGTGACCCGCGAGGAGGGGGTCAAGGACAGCCGACCCACGGGTACCCACGAAGACGTGCTGGTGGTGGCGTGGAAGCCGTGAAGAAGTGGCTGTTCGAGCCGGTCCCGCGCGGCCGGATCGCGGCGTTCCGCACGCTGGTGTACCTCTTCCTGGTCGCCGACCTCACGCTGATCACGCCGTGGGTGCGGTCGCACGCGTCGGTGCCCGGCGAGCTCTACCAACCGTTGCTGATCGGGCGGATCCTGCCGCTGCCGACGCCGACGCCGCTGCTCGTACACGGAATCTTCTGGGTCCTGCTGGTGGCGGCCCTGGCCGCCGCGACCGGCCGCGCGCCGCGGGCGCTGGGCTGGACGGTCTTCGCGCTCTACTTCGAGTGGATGATCATCGCGATGAGCTACGGGAAGGTGGACCACGACCGGTTCGGCTTCCTGGTGGCGCTCGCCGTGCTGCCCACCGCCGGCCGGGCCCGGCACGGCGACCTGACCCGCACCGAGGCCGGCGGCTGGGCGCTGCGGGTCACCCAGATCGCGGTGGTGTGCACCTACTTCCTGGCCGCGTTCGCGAAGCTGCGCTTCGGCGGGCTGGACTGGGTGACCAGCTCGGTGCTGGCCCGGGCGATCATCCGGCGCGGCACCGAGCTGGCCGACGTGGTCGCGCAGGTGCCCTATCTGCTGATCGTCGCGCAATTCGGGATCGTGGCGTTCGAGCTGCTCAGCCCGTTGATTTTCGTGGTGCGGCAGCGCTGGCGCTACGCCGGGATCGGGTTCTTCTACGGGTTCCACCTGGTCACGTACGCGACGATCACCATTTCGTTCGCGCCGCATCTGGTCGCGATGACGTCGTTCCTGCCGCTGGAGCGGGTGCGCCCGATCGCGTGGCTCCGCGCCCGCCGCTCCCCCGCGCCCGCGCCCAAGAGGGCAGCCCTGTCACCGCCTGGAGAGGTATAGGGGAGCTCTCTTCGGAATTCACGCCCCAGAGAGCTGCCCTCTGGGGACAAGAGGGCTGCCCTCTGGGGGCGGGACTGGTGGGGCTTAGCGGGATGTGGCGCCGCGTTCGGCCTGCGGGAGTGAGCACGCCGCCGTGCCGCCGGGCATGCGGTGGCGGTTGCGCGCCACCCAGCGGTACACCGGCCAGGCCAGCCACCGCACCGGCCCCAGCCGCAGGACCGCGCCCGCCACCCGCCACCACGGCCGGCTGGTGCGCAGCAGGGCGGCGATCGCGTCCGGCCCGGCCGCCCGCGCGCCGGTCGCCGGGTCGATCCACTGCACCGCCGCGTCACACTCCTCGACGGTGACGTCCAGCGCGTCCAGGTCGGCGAACTGCCACGGCAGTATCCGCGCGGGCGTCGGGACCCACCGCTCGGCGAAGCGCGCGCAGGCGCTGCAGAAGGCGCAGTCGCCGTCGTAGAGGAACGTGGCGTGATCCATGTCTTAATGATCCCGCACCGCCGGCCCGGCATGCTTACCCGGTGCGAGGAGTGTTGACCGGGTTCGCCGCCATCTGGGCGGTGACCCTCGTCGGCTACCTCGCCGGCCGGTTCGGGCTGCTCGGCCCCGCCGGCCCCACCGTGCTCGCCCGGCTGGTGTTCTTCCTGGCCGCGCCGGCGCTGCTGTTCACCACGCTGGCCACCTCCGCGCTGTCCGCGGTGTTCACCGGCGCGCTGGCGGCGTTCGTGCTGAGCACCGCGCTGGCCGCGCTGGCGTACCTGCTGGTGGCCCGGTTCGTCCCGCCGCGCCGGGACGCCGCCGACACCACGATCGGCGTGCTCGCCGCGTCCTACGTGAACGCCGGCAACCTGGGCATCCCGGTCGCCGCGTACATCCTCGGCGACGTCTCGTTCGTCGCGCCGGTGCTGCTGTTCCAGACCCTGCTGTACGCGCCGGCGGCCCTCGCGGTGCTCGACGTCACCGCGGCCGGCCGGCGCCCGTCCGTGCGCCAGCTCGCCAAGCTGCCGCTGCGCAGCCCGCTGATGCTGGCGTCCGGCGCCGGGCTGATCGTGGCCGCGTCCGGGTGGCGGCCGCCCGCCGAGGCGCTGCGCCCGTTCGAGCTGGTCGGGCAGGCGGCGGTGCCGCTCGCACTGCTCGCCCTCGGCGCGTCGCTGCGCGGCAGCCGCCCGCTGGCGAACGGGCCGGACGCCGCACACCGGTACGCCGCCGTCGTGCTCAAAGCCGTCGTCCAGCCGCTGCTCGCGTACCTGATCGGCCGGTACGCGCTCGGCCTGGCCGGGCCGACGCTGCTCGCCGCCGTCGTCACCTCGGCCCTGCCGACGGCGCAGAACATCTTCGTGTTCGCGGCCCGGTACGACCGGGCGACCAACCTCGCCCGGGACAGCATCGTGCTCACCACGCTGGCGGCGGCCGGCACGCTTGTCGTCATCGCGACAGTTCTCGGGTAGCGGCGGTCATCGGGTAAACCAACCGTCACCGTCCGGCGTCTTCTCATCCCATCGGGATTGTGAAGGGACCGCCATGACGAAGACTCTCCGGCTCGGCGCGCTGGCGCTGGCCGCCGCCCTCGGCACCGGGATCACCGCGACGGCCACCGCCTCGCAGGCTGACCTGCCGGCGCCCACCCGGACCGCGCCGGTCGCCGGCGCCGCCAGCACCACCACCCAGCAGGTCATGCTCAGCGACGTCAGACACGCCAGACACGACCGGTACGACCGCGTGGTGTTCGACTTCACCGGCGCCGGCACGCCGGGCTACCGGGTCGAGTACGGACCGCTGGTCGGCATCGGCACCGGCACGCCGATCCCGCTCGAGGGCCCGGCCGACCTGCGGATCGTCTTCGACGGCGTGACCACGTCCTGGACCCACGGGTACACCGCCACGCCGCGCTACCCGACGCTGCGGCAGATCAAGTCCGGCGGTGCGTTCGAGGGCCGGATGCTCATCGGGCTCGGCCTGGCCGACCGGGTCGGCTTCCGGGTGCTGCGGCTGGCGAACCCGCCACGGATCGCCGTGGACGTCGCCCACCAGCCCACCCAGCCGTTCGGCACCGCGCGCTTCCAGGGCGGCAGCGGCGAGGCCGACGTGGTGTCGATCAGCGCGGTGCGGTTCGGCCGGCACCCGGGCTACGACCGGTACGTCTTCGACCTGCGCACGCAGCGGACGCCGCTGATCAGCGTGGCGTACGTGCGGGCCACCCCGACCCGGATCCACGTCGGCCTCACGGCGGCGACCACCCGACGCGCCACGGTAACGGGCCCCCACCCACCCAACGTGACGTTCGCGGTCTACGACAACGGCACGGTCTCCGCATTCATCGACACCAACCGCCGGGCAGGCTTCCGCGTCCTGCTCCTGACAAACCCCACCCGAGTAGCGGTCGACGTGGCCCGCTGACGCCCGCCCGCCGCCCCCGTTGATCGAGGAAGTTTCGTGGCTATGATGTCCGGATTTATCGGGACTTGATAGCCACGAAACTTCCTCGATCAACGCAGAGAAGCGACGCGGGGACCGGGTTACGCGTCGGGTTCGACCGTCACGGGGGCGGCGTCGGCTAGGCGGTAGCCGACGCCGTAGACCGTCGTTACCACCGGGGTGTCTTCGCCCAGCTTGGCGCGTAGGCGGCGCACGTGCACGTCGACCGTGCGGGCCACCGCGTGCTCGTATCCCCACACCGCGCCGAGCAGCTGGCGCCGGGTGAACACGCGTCTGGGGTGCTCGGCCAGGAACTGCAGCAGGTCGAACTCCAGCCGGGTCAGCTCCAGCGCCTCGGCGCCGCGCAGGACGGTGCGGGTGCCGGGCAGGATCCGCACCGGCTCGGCGTCCACCGGCGGCGGTGCGGCGTGCACCGTGCCGTCGCCTTGCGAGACCAGGTCCCGCACCACCTCAAGGAGCCGGAACGCCTGCGGGCTGACCTGCTCGTCGGCCAGCGGCATGGTGAAGGTGACGGTCAGGGCCGGCATGCTCTCTCCTTAGTAGACGGGCGCGTGTGGGTAGACGTGCGCGTAGAGGTCCGCGGGACCGTACGCGGGCAGCCCGGCCGCCCGCCAGGCGACGAAGCCGCCGACCAGGTCGGTGGCCAGGAACAGCCCGAGGTCCTGCAGGGACGCCGCCGCGAGGGACGAGGTGTAACCCTCTTGGCAGAAGACCACCACCGGCAGGTCGTACCGGTGGGCGATCGGCAGCCGCGACGGGCTGCGGGGGTCGAACCGCCATTCGAGGACGTTGCGCTCGACCACCAGCGCGCCGGGGATCTCCCCGGTCGCGGCGCGCTGGGCGGCCGGGCGGATGTCCACCAGCACCGCGTTCGTCCGGTACGCCAGGTGCGCCGCCTCCGGCTCCAGGCGACAGAGCCGCTGGCGGGCGGCCGCCAGGACCTCGTCGATGCTCTTGGTCACCACGCCACCCCCGCCCGCTCCACCTCGGCCATCCGCAGGCGGCCGCCGTCGAACCGGTAGCGGGTCATGCTGCGCAGCGCCGGCGCGTACACGTGCACGCTGACCGCCGGCGCGTCGCCGCGGTTGGCGACGGCGTGCACATGGTGGGCGCCGAACCGGCGGTGCGCCCCGGCCGGCAGCGCCGCCTCCCGGAGCCGGTGGCCGCGGACCGTCTGCTCGACGAGCGCACCGGCGACCACGACGAACGCCCCCGCCGAGCCGCCGTGGTCGTGGAGCTCGGTGTGCTGCCCGGGCAGCCAGGTGAGCAGCCACGCCTCGTGGCCGGGTGCGGTGGCGAGCCGGGCGTACCAGCGGTCGATCGGGTCGAACCGGGGCTGGACGGGCCACCGGGCCGGCTCGGCTGCCCAGCCGCGCGCGATGGCCAGCAGTTCATGCGTCATGCCGCCAGCATACCCCATAAACCCCATCGGCCTAGTCGGGAATGCGGGCGCGACGCCGGGGCCGAGGCGTCTTCAAGAGAGCAGCCCTCTCACCGCTATGGCGGGTATAGGGGAGCTCTGTTCGGAATTCACGCCCCAGAGGGCTGCCCTTTGGGCGCAGCGCGCGCCCCGCGGACCGGTGGGGCAGGACAGGTCAGCAGGTCCAGGAGAGGAGTTCGTCGCCGCGGACGCCGTACAGGCGGCGTCCGTCGTCGCTCAGCGCCATCGGGTACGCGTCCGTGGAGCCCGGCAGCTCGTAGAGCTGGCCGTCCCGGGCGACCCGCGCCGACCCGCCCGACGGCGCCGGCAGCGTCACCCAGCCGGCGGCGTTGACCGCGCTCGCCGGTTCGCTGGCCGCCACCCAGGTGGTGACCTCACCGGTCGTGAGGTGCCAGCGCGCCGGCACCGCGCCCGCCGGCGCGGCCAGTCGCAGCTTCGGCAGCTGCGCCTTCGCCGCGGCACGGTCGTCGCCGCCCACCCATCCGGTGGCCCACTCGCCGCGTACCGTCAGCACCTGGCCGCCCGACGCGCCCGCCGGCAGCGCCAGCCGGCGCTCGGTGCCGTCCGACCGCCATACGATCGGCGCCTCGCGGGTCGCGCGGATACCCACCACGGTGCCGTCGTCGGCGATGTCGACCGGGGTGACGTCCTCCGGCGTCGCCACGAACGCACCGACGCCGTCCCGCTCCGATTGCCACACCACGGGCATCATGCGCTTGTCCGACCACGCCTCGCCGAGCACGTCGCCGAGCTCGTTGACCGCGCGGACCGCCGTGGGCTCCCGCTTGTCGGCCACGGACAGCGTGACCACCTCGCCGTCCCGGTACACCCAGCCGAACTGGCGGCCCTTCGTCGCCCCCGAGCCGACCACGACGCCCGCGGAGTTCACGTCGTACACCTCGGCGCGCACGCCGGGCACCGGCAGTTGCCGCGCCACCCCGTCGGCCCACAGCACGGCCCGCGTCGAGCCGTCGGACCGCTCGAGGGCGGCCACCACGTACCGGCCGGTCGGGTCCGCGGCCGGGGTGTCGGCCAGCTTCTCGTCGACGGCCCGGGTCAGCGCGCGTACCTGGCAGCCGGCGAACGGGTCCGGCGCGCCCGGGCCGGCGGCGACCAGCGTGTCGGCGGGCGGCGTGGGCGTACCCGGAATCATCTCGCGGACCCCGACCGTGCCGGTGACCGCGAGCGCGGTCGCGGCGGCGACCGCGACGATGCGGCGGCGCCGCCGCATCCGGCGCCCGGCCGCCATGGCCAGCGCGATGTCCACGCCCGACGGCGGCACGCGCGCCGTCTGCAGCATTTCGCGTACGTCGTGCAGGCGCTGACCCTCCCGGATCACGAGCGGGCCCCGGTCGGAGCGATGGCGACCAACGAGCGTGGTTGCCTGGTCAAGCGGGGACCCCCTTCGCCCTTCCGGCCAGCGCCCCCGCGAACTCGCCACCCAACCGCTCGCGCAGCACCGCGAGCCCGCGGAATGTCTGCGCCTTCACATTTCCGGTGGAGCACCGCATGGCGGCGGCCACCTCCTCGACCGGCATGTCACACAGGAACCGCATGACCAGCACGGTCCGCTGCCCCTTCGGCAACTCCTCCAGCGCACGCACCACCAGATCGCGGTCCTCCACCGCCGAATCCCCCGCCGTGCCCCGCTCCGGCGTGGCCGACATCAGCCACACCTTCGACCAGGCCAGCCGACGCTCGTCGATGAACGCCCGCACCAGCATGCGGTGCACGTATCCGTCGATGTTGTCCGCGGCACGGGCGCGCGCCCAGTGTACGTACAGCTTGGTCACCGTCGTCTGCACCAGGTCGTCGGCGCGGTGCTCGTCGCCGCACAGCAGGTATGCCGCGCGGTGCCAGCGCGCGAGCCGCGCCGACACGTAGTCGACGTAGTCCTGGCTATCCCGGTCGCCCACCCGCGTGGCGTCACCGCGCATCCAGACTCCTCCCCTTCCACGAACGTTGACGTTCCGGACCGGCGCTGGGGTTGCGCCGACGTAGATAGTGCCGACCGGCCGTCCTGTCGCTAGGAAGAAGTTGTGAAGAACCTATGCGTTCGCTTTGCCCCCTCTGTCCATGATCAAGGCGTCCCACACGGCGCTAGAACGAAGCGAGGGGGGGCGTGTTTGTGGGGGCGATCGCCCCCCGCTGACAATTAACATGGCCCCCCACCCGCCTTTCCACCGCCGTGCGGCACGCCTTGATCATGGAGAGTTACCGGCGGACGCAGGTGTATTCGCCGTAGACCGGGGCCGGGAAGTCGGTGGCCACGATGTCGAACCCGGCCGCGTCCAGCATCGGCTCCAGCAACCAGCGGAACGTGCTGTACTCGGTGCGGATGTGTTCCGCGTAGTCGGCGGCCGTATAGCCCGCTGCCGGGTCGGTGGCCGCCCCGGCCAGCCAGCTCGTGAAGACCGCGTCGGCCTCCGCCGGTGCGAAGTCGTAGATCAGGTCGCGCAGCCGCAGCACCCCGCCGGGCCGCAGGATCCGGGCGATCCGGTCCAGGGCCACGGCCTTCCAGAAGTCCGGGAGCTGGTGCAGCGCGTGCCGGCTCAGCACCGCGTCGGCGGGCGGACCGGCGTGCTCGTACGTGAGGAAGCCGGCGCGCACGCACTCCACGTTGGACAGGCCGGCGGCCGCGACCTGCTGGCGCACGTGCGCCAGCATGGCCGGCGACACGTCCACCGCGACCACCCGGCGAAACTCACGCGCCGCCGCCAGGGCCACCCGGCCGGTGCCGGCGCCCAGGTCCACCACCGTCGCGCCGGCGGTTACCCCGTGGGCCCGCAGCGCGGCCAGCTCGTCGGCCGGGTCGGGCGAGCCCTGCTTGCGGTCGTACCCCGCCACGAACTCCTCGTCGAGGTGCTCGGGCCCGGCGTACGCCAGCTCGTCGATCATCCATGGTCGCGTCATGCGCCGATGATCCGCCGCACCACCGCAGCTCCCAAACCGCTTTTCGCGCTCACCCTCCGGGCGCCGCGAAGTGAGGAAGGGTCCCTTCCTATGCACAAAGCGATAGGAAGGGACCCTTCCTTGCCGCTAGCCGCAGGTGGCGCCGTTGAGTTTGATCGCGGTCGGGCCGGGTGAGCCGCTGCTCACGAACCCGATCGTGACCGACGCGCCGACCGCGAGCGTGGGCGTCCAGGTCGGTGCGGACGCGGTGACCGTGGTGCCGCTCTGCGACACCGTGGCGTTCCAGCCGCTGTTGATCGTGGCGCCGGCCGGCATGGTCCAGGTCGCCGTCCACGGGCTGGCCGGCGACGTGCCGGTGTTGGTCACCGTCACCTCACCCTGGAAGCCACCGGACCACGAGCTGGTCGTCCGGGCCACCCCGGTGCAGTTCCCGGTGCCGGTGGGCGGTGTGCTGCTCGGTGGGACGGTCGGCGGCGAGGTCGTCGGCGAGGTGGTCGGCGGGGTGCCGCCGAACTGCACGTCCACGCAGTTGTAGAACGCCTCGGCGCTGTCCGACCGCTGCCAGATCGAGTAGATGATGTGGCGGCCCTGCTTGGCGGGCAGGCGGGCGTTCCAGTAGTACTCCGAGCCGGACTCGCCGCTGGTCGTCGGCGGGTTGGTCACCTGGTCGAACGGCGTCTCCTCCAGATCGGACCACTTCAGCGGCTGCGTCGGGTCGAACCCGTCCTTGGTGATGTACTGGTACCAGGTGCCCGGGTGCGGCGCCCACGCGTTGTACCGGAACTCCATGGTGCCGCCGGACTGGAGCTGGGTCACCGGCCAGTCGAGGCGGGCCGCGTTGTAGGCCGCGTACTTCGTGGTGCCGGCGCCGCACAGCTGCCCGTCCGGGATGATCTCCCGGTGCCGGCCGCCCGCGTTACCGATGAGCACGCCGTAGAAGTCCCACAGCGGCTGCTTGCCGCCCTGGGCCACGGCGGCGGCACAGGCGGGGTTCGTGGGGTTGAGGTCGCCGCCACCGTGCGCCTTGCCGTCGACATAGCAGGCGTAGGTGCGGGTGGCCGGCTTCACGAACGCGCCGTGCGCCAGCGCCGGAGTGGAATTCATCAGCAGCGGAATGCCGCTGCCCAGCAGCGCGGCGGCGGTCAACACCGCCAACCTGCGTTTCGCTTTCACGGTTGGATCCCTTTCGTAGCAAGCTGCGATGCATCGCGCGCGACGGCACCGCGCCGGGGGCGGTGCCCTTTCCCGCCCGTGCCCGGCATGGCCGTCGCGGCCCGAACAACAGAGCCACTCGCAGCTACCACGCGGCAATATTGAATCATGAACGCCGATACGCCGGCAAATACGCCGGCAAACGCGACGGCCCGGCCTCCGCGGAGGCCGGGCCGATTAACCGCTGGGGTACCGGGTCAGTACGCCTCTTGGGTCTGCGCGTTGAACGTGCGGAACCGCTTCTCCTCGGCGCCCCAGAGCCGGTAGTCGTTGACCTCCAGCACGTCGAGGCCCTTCTGGTCGTTGGAGTAGATGAACCCGTTGTAGTAATACGCCGACCAGGAGCCGCCGAACGTCAGCTCGTCGGCGTTGACCGGGCCACGCTCCCAGTACGCGATCTCCTTGGGCCGGGAGGCGTCGCTGAAGTCCCACACCGAGATGCCGCCCTGGTACCAGGCCTGCACCATGATGTCGCGGCCGGGCACCGGGATCAGCGAGCCGTTGTGCGCCACGCAGTTCTCGGTGTCGGCGTTCGCGCGCGGGATCTTGAAGTAGCTCTTGAACACCAACCGCTGGTTGAGGCCGCGACCCCGGATGCTGAAGATCGCGTCCGCGCCCTTCTTCGGCCCGACCGCGGCGTTGCACTCCGCGCCGACGCCGCCACCCAGCTCGTCGGTGAAGATCACCTTCCGGCCGTCGTTGCTGAACGTGGCCGAGTGCCAGAACGCGAAGTTCTCGGTGTCCCGGACCCGGTGGATCACCCGAGGCGCCTCCGGCCGGGAGATGTCCATCAGGAGGCCGTCACCCATGCAGGCACCGGCGGCGATGTTCAGCGCCGGGTAGGCCGTGATGTCGTGGCAGCCACTGGTCTCGGAGCTGCCGTTGCCGCCCGGATTGCCGGTGGTGCCGGGGAACAGGTTCGGCGTCGCCACGACGGCCGCCTGGGTCGGCGCCTTCACCGGCACCTTGATGATCGAGATCACGTCGTGCGGCGGCTTGCAGTCCGGGAACGTGTCCGACGGGAAGTACGACGAGACGTACACGTAGAGCGACCTGCGGTCCTTGGCGGGCACCACGGTGTGGGTGTGCGAGCCGCAGTTCGTCTCGACCGACTTCACGTAGGCCGGGCTGGTCGGGTTCGTGATGTCGAAGATCTTGATGCCCTCCCACGACTCCTTGATCGACGCGGGCTGGCTGACGCTGGCGCACGAGTCGTTGTTGCGCGAGGAGTCCGTCGACAGGAAGAGCAGGTTGCCGTAGACCGAGATGTCGTTCTGTCCACCGGGGCAGGAGACCTGAGCCACCAGGTGGGTCTTCTTCGGCCTGCTGACGTCGTAGATCGCGATGCCGTCGTAGTTGCCGGCGTACGCGTACTTGCCCTGGAACGCGATATCGGAATTCGTGCCCGGGAAGACGGTCTGCTTGGGCACGTGGGCGATCTGCCGGATATTCGGGCTGCTGACGATCTCGTCGACGCCCGGGATCGCGGTGGTCGACGGCGCGTAGGCGCTGGAGGGCGCGGAGAGCCCGGCGCCGACGAGGGTCAGTGCGACGGCCGCCACCGCGGTGGCGCGAAGTCGCCGCAACCCTTGTGGGGCTGTCATGCTCATGGGTGGTTCCCCGTTCGTGAGGGTGACAGAGTGGTGCACACCTTACCCACGTATCGTAGTCGTCGATGTGAAGGCGGTCACTGGAGGGAACTAACGACCGCGTTACGATCGCGCGGGTTCCGGGGGAGGTCAGGATGGCTGTCACGCGGCGCGCGGCCCTGATTGGCGGCGCAGTGGCGATCGTCGCCGCCACCGCGGCGGTCGCGATCGCCCTCCGCTCCGGTGACACGGCGTCCGGCCCGTCCGGTCCGGAGGCCGCCGCGACGCCCACCTCGTCACCGGTGCCGGTGATCGTGCCCGGCCGGCCGGGCGAGTCCGCGTCCACAGTGCCGTCCGACCAGTTCAAGGCGCCGGACGGGAGCGGATACAGCGCGCTGGACGTGTGGTGGGTGCGCATGATGATCCCGCACCACCAGCAGGCCCTCGAGATGGCGGCGCTGGCGCCCGGCCGGGCCAGCAACCCGCAGATCAAGGCGGTGGCCGACCGGATCCTGGCGGCGCAGAAGCCGGAGGTGGAGTTCTTCCGCACCTGGCTGCGCACCCGCGGCCTCGCGGAGCAGCCGGACGAGGCGGGGCACGACCACGCGGGGATGCGCGGCATGCAACCGCCGGAGGCCATGCGCGGCATCGCCACGCTGAAGGGCGACCTGTTCGACAAGGTGTTCGTCGACATGATGGTCTCCCACCACGAGGGTGCCGTCGCCATGTGCACCGACCTGCTGAAGGTCGGCAAGGACGAGCGGCTGACCGAGCTGGCCACCAACATCGCCGCCGAGCAGCAGGCCGAGATCGCCCGCCTCCGCGACATCCTCGCCTGACTTCCCCATGCTCGCCTAGCCTCCCCATGATCAAGGCGTCCCTCAAGTCGTTAGGACTACGTGAGGGACGCCTTGATCACGGGGTGAGTTCGACGTGGCGGGCGCCATCCGGGGCGAACATGGCGAGCAGATCCTCGCCCTCGGCGACCACGGCGTCGCGCTCCCCCGCGGTCAGCGGGCGCAGCGGCGTGATCCGCAGCGTCGCCGACCTGGCGGCCTCGGCGACCGCCCAGGTGCCCGCGACCCGCCCGTCCACCAGCAGGAACCGCGCACCCGCCACGCTCAGCCCCCGGTGCGCGGTGTCGATGATCCGGCTGCGGTCGTCGAAGGCCAGCACCACGTTGTCGAACGCGGGCAGGAAGCGCGGCGGCGCCGGCGTCTCCGGGTCGGGCAGCGCGCCGTCGAGCACGTCGAGCAGCTCCCGGCCGCGCGCGTCGCGGAACGACCGCAGCCGCGGGCGCAGCCGCTGGACGGACTCCCGCAGCCCGCTCAGCCCCGACCAGGCACGGATGTCGGCGCTGGCCGCCGGCCCATACGCCGCGAGGTAGCGCAGCACCAACTCGTCGAGGACCGCCGGCGACTCCGGGCCGAGCGGGACGCCCAGCCAGGTCTCGACAGTGGTGTTGTAGGCCGCGGCCCGCTGGCCCCAGACGCCCCGCGGCGGCACCTGCACCAGCGGCACCAGCGTGCTGAGCGCGTCACCGAGAACCCGCGGCGGCACCGCCGGCCAGCGGTCGCCGACCGCCCGGCCCACCTCGCTGAGCGTGCGGGGGCGCTCCTCGAACAGCGGCTGGCCGGCCTTCGCCAGCTCGTCGAGGTCGACGTCGGGCATCGCGCGGCGCAGCGTGGACCACATCCGGCCGACGAGCATCGACTGGTGCACCGGCCGCAGCGCCAGGCAGTCGCGCGCGGTCACCAGGTGCAGGGTGCGCCGCATCAGCAGCGTGCGCACCGCCTGGCGGCTGGTCAGCAGATCGACCAGCGCCGACGGCTGGAACCCGACCAACCGGCTCCACAGCCCCACATAGGGCTCCAGGGGCTCCTGCGCCTGCAACCCCACCAGCCGCTCGAGCGCGCCGGCCACCGGCAGCGCGTGCCGGGTCAGCAGGAGTTGGCGGGCGAGGAGCGCCCGATTGAGCGCACGGCTGTCCAGCACGGTCATGGCCGCACGCTACCGCCCACCCCCGACATCGCCATCCCCATGATCAGGGCGTCCCTCACGTCGTTAGAGCTACTTCAGGGACGCCCTGATCATGGGGCGGGCTAGGGTGACGGGATGGTGGATCGGCGGGAGGTCCTGGGGTTCCGGGTGCGGGCGCAGCAGCTCGACCGGACGGAGGGCACCGTCGACGACACCGCCCTCCTGGACCTCGGGGCGCAGGACACCGGCCCGGACGGCGGGCGGTGGGCGCTGACCATCCGCGGGCTGGACGCGTCGGCGGTACCGGAAAAGGAGCTGATCCTGCTCTGGACCGTGCGTGGCGCGCCGCACCTCTACCGGCGCGCGGACGCCGGCCAGGTGGCGGCGGCGGTGGAGCCGTACTCCGACGCTGACGCGGGCAAGCGCATCTTCGATGCGGCCCGGCCGCTGAAGGCGGCCGGCATCGGCAACCTGGCCGCGCTCGACGCGGTGGCCGCGGCGATGCGGACCATCGTCACCACGCCGACCGCCAAGGGCGACGTGTCCGGCCGGCTGGCGACCGTGCTGCCGGAGCCGTACCTGCGGTTCTGCCGGGTGTGCGACGCCACCCACCCGTATGAGCAACCATTCCGCCTGTCCGCGCTGCGCGCCGGGCTGGAGCTGGCGCCCGGCACGTCACCGCCGGTGCTGCGGCGCATCCCGCGGTTCCGGAAGGCGGCGGTCGCGGACGAGCGGTTCGACCTGGTCCGCGGCTACCTGCGGCTGCTCGGCCCGGCCACGCCGAAGCAGGTGGCCGAGTACGTCGACGCGCCGGTCAAGGCCGTGCGGGCGCACTGGCCCGCCGACGCCGTCGAGGTCACTGTGGACGGTGAGACCCGCTGGATGGTTTCGGCGTTGGAGCCCGCCGCGGCGGCGACTCGCCTGCTGGGGCCGTTCGACCTGTTCCTCCAGGCTCGGGATCGGGCGACCCTGGTGCCGGACCCGGCCGCGGCGAAGGCGTTGTGGCCGGTGCTGGGCCGCCCCGGCGCGGTCCTGGTCGACGGCGACCTGGTGGGGACCTGGCGTCCGCGCGCGTCGGGCCGGTCGCTCACGGTCGCCGTTTCGCCGTGGCGGCGGTTGCCGGCCGCCGTCCGGGCCGCGATCGGCGTCGAGGCCGAGCGCCTCGCCGGGTACCGCGGCGCCACGCTCAAATCCGTCGACTACTCATGATCAGGGCGTCCCTGTAGTCGTTCTAACGACTACAGGGACGCCTTGATCCTGGGGGGTCGCGGTAGCCGGGGCTGGCCGGCCAGCGGACGGTGAGTACCACCGACTGCTCCTCGGCCCGCCAGGAGTGGTCGATGCCCGGGCCCCAGACGATGTAGTCCCCCGCCCGCGCGAGCAGCACGCTGCGGTCCCGTAACTCGACCCGGAAGCGGCCGCTGATCAGCACCAGCAGCGCGGTGCGCGTCTCGCCGACGGCCCACTCGGCGCGCTCGTCGCCGGGCGGGTGGGTGCCCCACTTGATCTCCACGTCGGTGCTGTGCCGGACGTCGCCCACCGGCTTGAAGTGTCCGAGCAACCAGCCGGCGTCCAGCGGGCCGTCGACGCCCGCGTTGCCCACGTACACACTCTCCGCCACCACGCTCTCCGCCACGAGGCGCGACGCTACCAAGCCGCACGCCACTGCCATGATCAGGGCGGTCGCGTGTCGTCCCGTCTGAAGGGGGTCACCAGTGGGCGCGTCGGTTCTGATCATCGGTGGACGGTCGGGCGTGGGGAAGACGACGGTGGCGTGGGAGGTGTCGGCCCAGCTGCAACGGCGGGACGTCGCGCACTGCTTCATCGAGGGAGACTTCCTCGACCAAGCCTTTCCGGCGCCGCCGGGCGACCCGGGCCGCACCGAGCTGACCCGCCGCAACCTGCGGTCCCTGTGGGCGAACTACACCGATCTCGGCTACCGCCGGTTGATCTATACGAACAGCTACAGCGTGCTGGAGACGGACCTGATCGTCGACGCGATGGGTGGTGCGGTGGAGGTGTCCGCGGTGCTGCTCACGGCGTCGGACAGCACGGCCCGCGCGCGGCTGGGTGAGCGGGAGATCGGCAGCCAGTTGGCGGCGCACCTGGACCGCGGCGCGCGGCTGGCGCAGAAGCTGGCGGCCTCCGCACCGCCCTGGGTGGTGCGCGTCCCGACCGACGGGCGGACCGTCGTGCGGGTCGCCGAGGACGTGCTGGTGGCGACCGGCTGGACCTCCCCTTGATCAAGGCGTCCCTCATGTCGTTAGAGCTGCGTGAAGGCGCCTTGATCATGAGGGCTCACGTCTTGGTCGGTATCTGGGTCAGGTGTGGCGCGTCACCACCCGTCGAGACAGACGACGCGCCGACGTAGTAGACCCGGATCGATTCGAGATCGAAGTCGTCCGCCACGAAATAGGAATCCACACAGCGGACCTGGTTACGGCCACCCGGCGGAATATTGTCCACGGTGTGGAAGAAGTCGTCGTTGGTCTCGAAGCAGGACGCGCCGCCGAACAGCGAACCGTTTATGCTGACGCACCAACCGGGCACGACGCCGGCGGTGTAATTGGCACCCGAGAATAGCAGGCCACGCTGCGCGCCGCAGTCGGCACCGAGGCTGCTCTCCGGTCGCGCGAAATGGAAGCCGACGCCCGGCGCCTCGCGGTCGTCGAGAAGATTTTCGACGGTGATGTCGAAATAGAGATACTGGTAGCCCGGCCGCGCCGGACCGCGCTTCTCCAACTGCGGCGAGGTCTCGAGATTGGCCTCCGACACCCGGTACCGCCAGCCGTCGCTCGACTCGAGCGTGGTCCTCGTGTCGAAGAACGTCGTGTTCTCGCGCGCGAACACGAAGGCCGTCCCCGTGCAGGTGGCGAGGACCACCAGCGCCACCACCCCGGCACCGACCAGCAGCCACAGCCCGCCGGAGGTCTTCGTGATGTTCCTGATGCTCTGGTCGATCTTGGTGCGCACGTTGGTGGCACCGCTGTTGTTGACGATCGGGTTCCTGGTGCCGCCCGCCGCGATGTGCACGGTCGTCCCGTGCACCGCCTGGTGGAGCTGGGTCCGGAATTGCGGATAGCGCGTAGCGGTTTGGGCGAGCCGGTGCTGAAGTTCGTGGGCAGCGGACAAGTCATCCGGATTCCGCTGAATGGCCTGCAGCGCGACACCGGTCGGCGGATCGCTCCTGGCCAGACCGTCAATGGCGCGGAACACTTCGGTAGCGATGTGGTCCGACGCGCGGTCCGTGACTTTCGCCAGAACGCGGCGCGAGAACTCCACAACGATTCGGACAGCGGCAGCGGCGAGTTCCAACTCCATCCGTACCCACCCTCGATCACGGAACACGAGACCTGGGTACTCTTTCGAGATGCCGCACTCGATCACAATAAATCGTCGGCTTACCGACTCAGAGTCACCCGCCCGTGCTAACTCCTATGATCAAGGCGTCCCTCAAGTAGCTCTAACGACTTGAGGGACGCCCTGATCATGGGGATTAGCAGCCGATGCGGGTGGTGGCGAGGGTGATGTCGTCGTACCAGATGTCGTAGGCGCTCGGTGTGGGGTCGCCCTGGTAGAGCTGCCACCCGATCTTCACCGTGTCGAAGCGCGGGAAGACGAAGTCCACCGGGTTGCCGCCGTGCTCGGTGGTCGTCACCGTCAGATCCGGCTGGGCCACCCCGTCGAGCCACACCGAGATCCGGTTGTCGCTGGCGTCCGCCTCCCACTCCACGCACTGCCACCGGCCGACCTCCGACGGCGCCGACTCGCGCCAGTTGGTCCAGTCGCCGGTCGGTCCGCCGTCCGCGCCGACGCCCCAGAGCGCGCGGTCCAGCGTCGGCACGTACTGCCCGCCGATCGGGCGGACGATCTCCGGACCCTGGCCGGTCGCCTCGACCAGCGTGTAGTGCGCCCAGTCGGGCGCGCTGGGGAACGCCGCGACGCGCAGCCGGACCCGGCCGAAGAAGCTGTTGCCGGGCGGGGCGAAGTCGTCGACCTTGAGGAACGCCCGGCCGTTGCCCTCGGTGTGCACGCGCAGCACCTTGCCCCGGCCGCGGCGCTCGACGGTCAGCGTGCCGTGCTCGGTGTCGATCCCCCACCGGAGGCTGGCGGCGCCGCCCACCGGCAGCCGCTCGAAGTCTTCACAGAACAGCGCCGCGGCGCGGCAACCCGCCCGGTCAGCGTCAGCGTTCGCCGGCGTGGGCGCGGCGGCGGCGAGCAGGGCAACGGCGGCGGCGACGAGCGCGACAGGCTTCAGCACGACGACATCTTTCCATACGTCGATGACCTCCGCCGCCCCTCCAGGTCAGCTTGGCTGGCCCGGAGCAGCGGGCGTCGATCAAGGAGAACCGCGCCGATCAAGGGCATAGGCACCCGAAATGGAGATCGAAGCACGTGCCTAAGCCCTTGATCGACGAGGAAGGGGGCGGGGCCCGCGGGGCCCGCGGGGGGTCAGGTTAGGCGGGCGTCGTGGGCTAGGAGGGCTACCTGGACGCGGTTGTTGAGTTCCAGCTTGGTGAGGACTCTCGACATGTGGGCCTTGACCGTGGCCACGCTCATGAAGAGGTCCGCGCTGATCTCCGCGTTCGACTTGCCCTGGCCGACCGCGCGCACCACCTCGCGCTCCCGCTCGCTCAGCCGCGCCAGCAGATCCTCGGCCCGCCGCCGGCGCCCGTCCGCGCTGCCGTCGCTGACGTGCGCGATGAGCTGCCGCGTCACCGCCGGGGACAGCATCGGCTCGCCGGCCGCCACGCACCGCACCGCGCGCAGGATCTCGGCCGGCTGGGTGTCCTTGAGCAGGAAGCCGCTGGCGCCGGCGCGCAGGGCGCGCAGCACGTACTCGTCCGCGTGGAACGTGGTCAGCACGATCACGTCGGGCGGCTCGGGGCGGCGGCGCAGCTGCTCGGTGGCGGCCAGCCCGTCGACCTGCGGCATCCGGATGTCCATCAGCACCACATCCGGTCGATGCTGGCGCACGGCGGCGGCCACCTCGGCACCGTCGGCGGCTTCCCCGACCACCGCGACGTCGGGCGTGCCACCCAGGATCATCGCCAGGCCGGCCCGCACGAGAGCGTCGTCGTCAACGATCAATACCCGGATCACACCGGCCACGGTAACCATGCCCACAACCGGAAGTCGCCGGACGGGGTACGCCCGTGTTCGAGCTTGCCTCCCGCGAGCGCGGCGCGTTCGGTGAGGCCGACCAGGCCGGTGCCGGTGCCCGGGATGGCCGGGCCGGCGGGCGCGCGGACCGGCCACGGGTTGCGCACCTCGACGGCGAGCCCGTCCTCGGCCGTCCCGGTCACGGTCACCGCCACCGAGGCGCCGGTGGCGTGCTTGCGGGCGTTGGTGAGCCCTTCCTGCACGATCCGGTACGCGTTGCGGCCCACCCCCTCGGGCACCGCGGCCAGGTTGGGCACCCGCTGGTCGAGCCGCACCCGCATGCCGGCGCGCCGGGACTCCTCGACCAGCGCGGGCAGGTCGGCGAGCGTGGGCTGGGGCCGGTCGGGCGCGTCCTCGCCGCCGTCGCGCAGCACGCCGATGACCTCGCGCAGATCCTGCAGCACCTGGTGGGCGCTCTCCCGGATGACGCCGGCCGCGCGGGCCATCTCGGTGGGCGGCGCGTCGGTGCGGAACTCCAGCGCGCCGGCGTGCAGGCTGAGCAGCGAGATGCGGTGCGCGAGCACGTCGTGCATCTCGCGGGCGATGCGGGCGCGTTCCAGCTGCCGCGCCTGGACGACCCGCAGCCGCTGCTCCGACTCGGCCCGCTCGGCGCGATCACGCAGCGACAGCACCAGCTGCCGCCGGGCCCGCACCACCATGCCCCAGCCCAGGAACAGCCCGGTGAACACCACCGCCCAGACGATCTCGACCCAGTAGGGGTCGCTGCTCCACTCGGGCCGGATGAACGGGAACACCGCGCCGGTGGCGATCGAGAACGCGCTCACAGCGAGGGCGACCGCGAAGCGCCGGTGCACGACGACGGTGAAGAACGAGATGACCACCGCGCCGAGGCTGGTGACCGCGAACAGCGCCACCACGTTGAGCACCAGGCACAGCGCGACCGGCCAGCGCCGGCGCAGCCACAGCGTGAGGCACGCCGCCACGCCGGCCACCGCGTCGAAGAAGATGACCTCGTCGTGGACGCCCTGCTCGTCGCTCGCGATCATCATGACCAACACCAGGATCAGCGAGAACAGGAACACCAGCCAGTCCACCACCCAGTCCCGGGCGGTGCGCCGCGCGCGCCGGGAACCGGCGGCGTCGGGGTCCGGCTCGACGAGCAGCGCTCCCGGGAGCAGCGCCCGGTATTCGGTGCTCACCCGGCCCAGCCTAAGCGGATAGTCAGGCACCGACATCCGACCAAAGTCGAACCGGACCGTCGACCTCCGTCGCCGGGTCGCCGACCGCGGTCCGACGCGACCGGGCCGCGCGTCCCCGCAGGCTGGACGCATGATCAGCGTCGAGCACCTGACCAAGCGGTACGGCCCGCACACCGCCGTCGACAGCGTCTCGTTCACCTGCGAGCCCGGTACCGTGACCGGCTTCCTCGGGCCGAACGGCGCCGGCAAGTCCACCACCATGCGGATGATCTGCGGCCTGACCCCGCCCAGCGGCGGCACGGCCACGGTCGACGGGGTGACCTACCGCCGGCTGCCCAACCCGGGCCGGGTCATCGGCGTACTCCTGGACGCCTCCGCCCAGCACCCCGGCCGCACCGGCCGGGAGGTGCTGTCGCTGGCCGCGCACACCATGGGCGTGGACCGCCGCCGGGTCGACGAGCTGCTGGAGTTGGTGGGGCTGAGCGCGGCGGCGGCCACCCGGCGGGTTCGGGCGTACTCCCTGGGCATGCGCCAGCGGCTGGGCATCGCGCACGCGATGCTGGGCGACCCGCGGATCCTCATCCTGGACGAGCCGGCGAACGGCCTCGACCCGGAGGGCATCTTCTGGATGCGCGGCGTGCTGCGCGACTTCGCCGACCGGGGCGGCACCGTGCTGCTCTCCTCCCACCTGCTGCGCGAGGTGGAGGCGGTGGCGGACCGGCTGGTGGTTATCGGGGGTGGCCGGATCGTCGCCGCGGGCGGCAAGGACGAACTGCTGGCCGGCGAGGGTGTCCGGGTCCGCGGGTTGGAGCCGGACAAGCTGGAATGGGCGCTGGCGACGGCCGGCGTACCGGTGTCCCGGACCGCGGACGGCGCGCTGGTCGCGCAGGCCGACGCCGAGACGGTCGGCCGCACCGCGGCGGCCGCCGGCACGGTCCTGCTGGAGCTGCGCCCCGCCGACGGCGGCGGCCTCGAAGAGCTCTTCCTCAGCCTGACCACCGCGATCCCAACCACCACGAACCCGACCACCACGAACCCGACCACCACACGCCCGACCACCACACGCCCGACCGCCGAGGAGACCGCACGATGAACAGCACCCCCACGACGAACAGCACCCCTTCGCTCGCCCGGCTAACCGCGATCGAGCTGCGCAAGATGACCGACACCCGGGCCGGTTTCTGGCTACTGGCGGTGACGGCGCTCGGGTACGCGGCCCTGGTGATCGTGATGATCTTCGCCGCGGACCCGGCGGACCTGACGTTCTGGACCCTCTTCCAGATGACCATGATCCCGTCCGGCATCCTGCTGCCGGTGCTCGGCATCCTGGCCGTCACCAGCGAGTGGACGCAGCGCACCGCGCTGACCACGTTCACGCTCGTCCCCGTGCGCGGCCGGGTGATCACGGCGAAGATCGCCGCGGCGCTGCTGCTGGCGGCGGGTTCGATCGCGCTGGGCGCGGCCGTCGCGGCCGCCGGCAACGTCGCGGGCGCGGCGTTCGCGGACGGCGACGGCTCGTGGCGGGTCGCCGGTGACGCGGTACCCCTGGCGCTGCTCGCCCAGGTGATCAACGTGGTGATGGGCGTGGCGTTCGGCGCCGCGCTGATCAACTCGGCACTGGCGATCGTCGTCTACTTCATGCTGCCCACGTTGTGGGGCGTCCTCTTCGAGATGATCAAGGCCCTCCGCGAGCCCGCCGAGTGGCTAGACCTGGGCAAGACCCTGACCCCCTTGACCGACGGGACGATCGCCGGCGACCAGTGGCCCAAGCTCGCCGTCTCGGTAGCCGTCTGGGTGGCCCTCCCCCTAGCCCTAGGCACTTTCCGCACCCTCCACCGCGAGATCACCTGACCCCCTTCCCCCCGCCGATCTTGCAGTTGTCAGCCCCGAATGTCCGCGTTGGGACCTGAAAAGTGCAAGATCGGCGGGAGGTTGGCGGGCGTCTACTCCGCCAAGCGGGGTAGGCCTAGTTCGCGGCAGGTTTCTGCCGTGCCGGGGAAGACCGCGGCTAGGCCGTTGTCGAGGGTGCAGGCGACCAGCGGCGGGATGGGCTGGTCGGGCCGGAGAGCCTCCGGGCGGGCCGGCTGCTTCTGGTTGGGCAGCAGGAAGCCCTGGTCCCACAGGCCACGGCAGGACTCCACCGCCCCTTCGACACTTCGGGTGCCGTCGGCCGCCCGGGCCCGGGCGATGGTGGTGCCGTAGAAGTTCTCGTCGCCGCCGTCCAGGGTGGCCTTGGTGTAGCAGCGGAGGCCGTCGGCGACCGGCACCGTGGCCGGCTTGAACGCGACGTATGCCGCCGCCGCGGTGCCGCCCAGCGCCAGCACCGACGCGCCGGCGAGGAGGGCGGCGTAGCGGGCCGCCTTACGGGTTCGCGGCGGCCGGGTCGTTTCCGCGGCGTACTGGACGATGCGCTGTTCACGGGCGGTCACGCGGGCCTCCGGCAGGGGTCGGGCGGGCGGGAGATCGAACAGGTCGGACAAGTCGGACATCAGTGCGCTCCTTCGGGTTCGTGCAGGTCGGGTCGGAGGAGGCGGTTGCCCGCGGCCGCCTTGCCGAGGCGTTCGCGGGCGCGGGAGAGCCGGGAGCGGACGGTGCCCACCGGTACGCCGAGCGCCACCGCGGCCTCGGCGTAGCTCAGGCCGGACATCAGCACGAGCGCGACGACGTCCTGTTCGGCCCGGCTGAGAGCGGCCAGGTCGCCGAGGAGCGCCCGCATCCGCCGCTCGTCGTCGAGCCGGGCGGCGACCCGGTCCGCGTGATCCGGCTCGGCGTGCGGCTCCGGCAGCTTGAACAGCGCGGCGTCGTACCGGCGGGCGGTGCGGTTCAGGTTCCGTACCACGTTGTTCGCGCAGCCGAGCAGCCACGGCAGGAGCGAGCCGTCCACGTCCACGGCGTCCCGCCGGCGCCGCCAGGTCTCCAGGAAGACCAGCGAGGCGGCGTCCTCCGCCGCGCTCCACGAGCCCAGGCGGCGGAAGCAGTGGTTGTACACGGCGGTGACGTGGCGGCGGAAGATCACCCCGAAGGCCTCGCCGTCACCGTCCTGCGCGCGCGCCAGCAGGTCGACGTCGCTGGCTTCGTTGCTCATCGGCGGTCCCATGCCTGGTTATGTCCACTCCCCGCGCCCGAGTTCCCGCCCCCATGATCGGGGACGCCTTGAACAGGAGCGCGGTAGGTAACTACCCTGAGAGGCATGAGTCCTTACAGCATCGACGCGGTGGCGTGGCAGGAGAGCTGGGATCGGCAACAGGAGGCATACCTGCCGGACCGGGAGGAGCGGTTCGCGGCGCTGCTCGACACGGTCGACGCGGTCACCGAGGGCTGGGCGCCCCGGGTGCTCGACCTGGCCGGCGGCACCGGCTCGATCTCGCTGCGGGTGCTGCGCCGCTTCCCGGGCGCCACCACCACGCTGCTCGACGTCGACCCGGTGCTGCAGCACATCGCGCGGGCCTCGCTCGACAGCCGGTCCGCGGTGGTCAGCGCCGACCTGCGGACCCCCGACTGGGTCACCGCCCTCCCGCACCGCGAGTACGACGCGGTGCTCACCGCGACCGCCCTGCACTGGATCGCGCCGGACCGGCTCGCCACCCTGTACGCCGAGATCAAGGGCGTGCTGCGCCCGGGCGGCGTCTTCGTCAACGCCGACCACATGCCCGACGACGGCCTCCCCGCCCTGTCCCAGCGACTGGAGGACCGGGCCAACGGGCGGCGCAACGCCCGGTACGCCGCCGGTGTCGTGCTGTCCTGGGGCGAGTGGTGGGAGCACGTGTCCCGCGACCCGGAACTGGGTCCCCTGGTCGCCGAGCGGAAGAAGGTCTTCGCCGAGTCGCACTCGGCCGAGTGGACCCCGCCGGTGTCGTGGCACCTGGACGCGCTGCGCGCCGCCGGGTACGCGGAGGTCGGCCTCGTCTGGCGCGGCGCCCTCGACGCGGCGGTCGCCGCCGTCGCGTGACCCCATGATCAAGGCGTCCCTCACGTAGCCCTAACGACGTGAGGGACGCCGTGATCAGGACGCGGGGGGCCCCCCACTGTGAGCCACGCCCTAGTACCGTTGCGAACCATGGGTGTGTCGTCACGGTTGAAGAGCAGGGTGCAGCGGTTCCTCCAACGCCCCGGCACCACGGTCGATCTCGGACCGCTGGAAAAGTTCCTGCCGAAGATCAGCGCGCGCGAGGACGAGCTCAAGGAGCTCGACGACGAGGCGTTGACCGAGGCGGCCGGCAAGGCCAAGGAGTATGTCGAGATCTGCGCCGTCGGGCGGGAGGCGGCCCGGCGCGGCCTCGACCAGCGGGCCTACGACGTGCAGCTGCTCGGCACGATGGCGCTGCTGTCCGGCAAGGTCGCCGAGATGGCCACCGGTGAGGGCAAGACGCTCACCGCCGCCATCGCCGCCTACGGGCACGTGCGGCTCGGCAACGGGCCGGTGCACGTGCTGACCGTCAACGACTACCTGGCCCGCCGCGACGCGCTCTGGATGGCGCCGGTCTACAAGCTGCTCGGCCTCACGGTCGGCTGGGTCACCGAGTCGTCGACCCCCGAGCAGCGCCGCGCGGCATACAACAACGACGTCACCTATGTGTCGGTCAGCGAGGCCGGCTTCGACTACCTGCGCGACCAGCTGGTCACCGACATCGACAACCGGGTGCAGCGCGAGCTGGCCACCTGCATCGTCGACGAGGCCGACTCCATCCTCATCGACGAGGCCCGGGTGCCGATGGTGCTGGCCGGCACCGTGCCCAGCGAGCAGGACCCGGTGCACGCCGCGGCCGCGCTCATGCACGTCCTCAAGGACGGCCGCGACTACGAGGTCGCCGACGACGGCCGCAGCGTCGCCCTCACCCAGCGCGGCCTGGAGAAGATCGAGGAGGAGCTGGGCGGCATCGACCTCTACGACGAGGAGCACGTCAGCCAGCTCTCCGCCATCAACGTGGCGCTGCACGCGCACGCCCTGCTGCACCGCGACGTCGACTACATCGTGCGGGACGGCGCGGTCGAGCTGGTCGACGAGATGCGCGGCCGGGTCGCGCAGCGCCGGCGCTGGCCGGACGGGCTGCAGGCGGCCGTCGAGGCCAAGGAAGGGCTGGGCGCCACCGCCGAGGGCGAGGTGCTCGACACCATCACCGTCCAGGGGTATATCGGGCTTTACGAGACCCTGTGCGGCATGACCGCCACCGCCGTGCTGGTCGGCCACGAGCTGCGCGAGTTCTTCAAGCTCGAGGTCGCGGTCATCCCGTCCAACACCCCGTGCATCCGCACCGACGAGCCGGACCGCATCTACGCCACCCGCGCCGAGAAGGACGAGGCGCTCGTCGCCGAGATCAAGGCGGCGCACGAGACCGGGCGGCCGGTGCTGGTCGGCACGCTCGACGTGAAGGAGTCCGAGCAGCTCGCCGCCGCGCTCGCCGGCGCCGGCGTCGAGTGCAGCGTGCTCAACGCGAAGAACGACGAGGAAGAGGCGGCCATCATCGCCGAGGCCGGCACGCACGGCGCGGTGACCGTCTCCACCCAGATGGCCGGCCGGGGCGTCGACATCCGGCTCGGCGGCAGCGACCAGGCCGACTACGACCGGGTGTCCGAGCTCGGCGGGCTGTACGTGATCGGCAGCGGCCGGCACGACAGCCGGCGCGTCGACGACCAGCTCCGCGGCCGCGCCGGCCGGCAGGGCGACCCCGGCACCTCGGTCTTCTTCGTCAGCCTCGAGGACGAGCTGGTCACCCGGCACGCGCCGGACATGATCCCGGCCTCGCCGCGCATGCACGCCGACGGGCTGGTGGAGGACGAGGCGGTCAGCTACGCCGTCGAGCACGCCCAGCGGGTCGCCGAGGGCGTCAACCACGAGATCCACCGCAACACCTGGCGATACAGCGTGGTGATCGAGCAGCAGCGCAAGGCCCTCGCGCTGCGGCGCGAGCGGCTGCTCACCACCGACGTCGCCGGCGACATGCTGCGCGAGCGGTGCGAGGAGAAGACCGAGCAGATCGACGACGACGAGCTGGTCAACCGGGTCGGCCGGTCGATCGCGCTCTACCACCTCGACAACCTGTGGGCCCAGCACCTGGCCGAGCTGTCCGAGGTGCGCGAGGGCGTGCACCTGCGGGCGCTGGGCCGGCTCGACCCGCTCGACGAGTTCCACCGGTCGGCGGTGCCGGCGTTCAACGACCTGTTCCCGCAGATCGAGGAGCGCACGGTCGAGACGTTCGAGCAGACCGAGATCAACGAGGACTGGGAGCCCGACGAGTCGCGCCTGGTCCGCCCGAGCGCCACCTGGACCTATCTGGTCCACGACAACCCGTTCGGCTCCGAGCTCGACCGCCTCATCTCCTCGGTGGGCCGCCGCCTGCGCGGCTGACCCTTCATGATCAAGGCGTCCCCACGGCGGGACGCCTTGATCATGAAGTGAGCACCACCGACACCTCGTGCCGGCGGCGCGCGGCGAGGTCCGTGAGCAGGGCCGGCGCGTCCTCGAACGGCACGACCGCGGTCACCAGATGCTTGGCGATCGCACCGCCGTGCGTGCGCAGCAGGTCGATCGTCTCGGCGGACAGCCGCTCCCGGTCCCAGGTCGCGCCGAGGCCGCGCGGCACCCGCCCGATCTGCGCGCACCGCAGCCCCAGCCCGTTGTGGTGGAACTCCTCGCCGAGCCGCACCGCGTCCGCCCCCGCCTGGTAGAACGCCAGGTCGACGACCGTGCCCTGGGGCCGCAGCAGGCGCAGCGCCAGGTGCAGCGCCGCGGCCTGGCCGCGACACTGGAACACCACGTCCGCGCCCCGGTCGCCGGGCCCGTGCCGCCACCGGGTCTTCAGCGCGACCGCCGGGTCCGCGCCGGCATCCGGGTCCACCGCCGCGAGACCGAGGGCCTCCGCGACCGCTCGCCGCCGCGACGTCGGATCGAGTACGACCACCTCCTGCGCGCCGTGCCGTTGGCAGAAGAGGGCGGTCAGCAGGCCGATGGCGCCGGCGCCCACCACCGCCACCCGCCGGCCGCGCACCCCGTCGGCGAGCCCGCGCACGTCCGCGCCGTACGCGTCGGCGGCGGCGTGCAGCAGCCCGTTGGCGCAGATCGGCCCGAGGTGCGCCACGTAGACGCCGAGCAGCGGATCCAGGTCGTCGGGCAGCGGCACCCAGCGGTCGGCGAGCGGGTCGGCGAGGTAGCCGGTGCGGTGCCCGTACGCCATCGCGACCACCTGGCCGGGCCGCACCGCCGGGGTGCGGCTCTCCGTGACCCGGCCCACCTCCATGTAGCCGAGCCGGGTCACCGGGTATCCGGTCGAGGCGGCTCCACTGTGGAACAGGCCCAGCTCGGTGTCGAACGTGGACGACAGGTAGGGGTTGGTGCCCTTGACGTAGCTCAGCTCGGTGCCCGCCGACACGCCACTGTAGAGCGTGTGCACGCGGAACGTGCCGTCCCGCACCGGTTCCGGTTCGTTGGCGCGCAGCTCCACAGTGCCCGGTGCGGTCACCACCACGGTGCGTTCACTGGACATCGACGGCCTCCCCCGTTCCGGCGGACTGAGCGATGGCGTAGGCGAGGCGGTGGGTGCGCAGCGCCTCGGCGTACGGGACCCGGATGTCGTCGCCCACGCCCCGCACCGCGTCGACGAACGCGCGGTCCACGGCCACCCGGGCGGCTTCCGGGTCGCCGGTCACCCGGTACTCGCGGTCCTGTTCACGTACCCGAAGCTCGTCCTCGCCCACCGCGAGCGCGAGCCCGTCGGCGTAGATCTCCAGGCCCGCGCGGTGCTTCCAGCCGAGGACGCAGGCCGTGGCGAGCGTGCCGACCGCGCCGTTCTCGAAGCGGAGCGTCGCGGCGGTCGCCGAATCGACGTCGGCACCCTCCTGCGGCGGCGCGCTGTCGCCGAGCGCGCAGACCCGGGTCACCTCGCCGGCCAGCAGCCGGGCCAGGTCGAGCACGTGCGCCGCCTGCTCGACCACCGGCCCGCCGGACCGGTCCCGCTGGCACCACCAGGCCACCGGCGGCACCTTGTCCAGCCAGGCGCCGGTCACGAGCCGCACCGGCCGCCCGGCGAGCAGCTCGCGGGCTTGCTCGACCACCGCGAGGTACCGCCAGTGGTGGCCGACCGCGGTCGGCGCGCCGTTCACCCGCGCGGCGATCTTCTCGGCGGTGGCCAGGTCGGCGGCCAGCGGCTTCTCCACGAACAGCGGCAGGCCGGCGTCGAGCGCCGCCTCCTCCACCGGGCCGTGGGCGAACGGCGGCACGCACACGTAGACGGCGTCGAGGTCGGCGCGCAGCAGCGCGCCGGCGTCCGGGAACGCCCGCGCGCCGTACGCGCCGGCGAGCCGGCGCGCCGCCTCCGGCACCACGTCGGTCACGCCCACCAGCTCGACCTCGGCGAAACCGGCCAGTACCCGGGCGTGTCGCTGTGCCACATTCCCGGCACCGACAACTCCGATCCGGACTCGAGCCCCCATACCACCCCTCCTCGAATATCACTGGCGGTTGAGTACCCCGATCAGCGGGAATTCGTAACCCATGGGGAACTTTCGATCAGTTACGCCGGTGGTGGAGGCCTGGGCCACCTACCGCACGGGATCCGCAGGTCAGTGGACGTCCGCTGACCTGGCCCGAGCGAAGTCCAGCACCACGGTCAGTGTGGTGATCCCCGCGCGTGACGAAGAGGAAACCGTGGGTGCGATCGTGGCGACGATCCGCACCCATCTGATGGAACGGGTCCGGCTGGTCGACGAGATCGTGGTCGTCGACTCCCGGTCCGCCGACCGCACCGCCGCGGTGGCTCGCGCGGCCGGCGCGCGGGTGGTCTGCCAGGACGACATGACGCGCGGCCTGCCGCGGATGGAAGGCAAGGGGGACGCCCTCTGGGCCGGGCTCGCCGCGGCGCGCGGCGACGTGGTGGCGTTCGTCGACGCCGACCTGCGGCAGTTCGGCCCGCACTTCGTCACCGGCCTGGTGGGCCCGCTACTCACCGACCCGTCGGTGGCGTTCGTCAAGGGGTTCTACCACCGCCCGCTGGTCGGCGCGGCCGGCGTCGAGCGCGACGGCGGCGGCCGGGTCACCGAGCTGATGGCGCGGCCGCTGCTCAACCTGTTCTGGCCGGAGCTGGCCGGGTTCGTGCAGCCGCTCGCCGGGGAGTACGCCGGGCGGCGCGCCGTGCTGGAACGGGTGCCGTTCGTGTCCGGGTACGGCGTGGAGATCGCCATGCTGATCGACCTGCTGGAGCTGGTCGGCCTGGACGCGCTCGCCCAGGTCGACCTGGGCGAGCGGCATCACCGCAACCAGGAGACCGAAGCGCTCGGCCGGATGGCCGCGCAGATCCTCTACACCGCGTGGTCCCGGCTGCACCGCCGGGGCATGGTCGACGCGCCGGCGCCGCCGGCCGCGGTCCTCACCCAGTTCCGGCGCGGCGGCACGGCCCTGCCCAACCTGGACCGGGAGGTCGTCCTCAGCGACGTCGCGGTGACCGAACGGCCGCCGCTGGCCTCGTTGGTGGGGCGATCCTCGGCCGGGCGCTCGGCCGCGGCGCACTCCTCGGCGGCGCGCTCCTCGGCGGTGGCGCGATGAAGGTGCTCGTCAACGCCGGCCCGTGGTTGCCGGTACCGCCGCGCGGCTACGGCGGCATCGAGAACGTGATCGCGACGCTCGTGCCGGCGCTGCGCGAGCGCGGCATCCAGGTGGTGCTGGCCACCGTCGGCACCAGCACGCTGCCCGTCGACGAGCGCCTGTCGGTGTTCCCGGACGGGCAGTTCGGCGTGCTCCAGCAGCCGTACAACCAGGCGTGCGGCGTCGTACCGGCCCACCTGCACGGCGTGGTCCGCGCGCTGCGCCAGCGCGCCGACATCGACCTGGTGCACGACCACGTGGAGGCGGCCGGGCTGGCGACCCTCGCCGCGCTCGGGCCGGACGCGCCGCCCGTCCTGCACACCCTGCACTGGGACCTCGGCAAGCACCCGTCGCTGTACGGCACCTTCGACGGCGACGGCCGGGTCTGGGTCAACGGCGTCTCCGCGGCGCAGCTGGCCCGCGCGCCGGCCGCGTTGCGGGCGCACTCGGTGGGCCACGTGCACCTGGCCACGCCGCTGGCCGCCGCGGGCCGGCGCCCGGTCGACAAGGGTGACCATGTGGTGATCCTGGGCCGGATCACCCCCGGCAAGGGCCAGGACCTCGGCGTGCGACTGGCCCACCGGTACGGCTTCGACCTGGTCCTGGCCGGGCCGGTCGGGCCGTACCACTCCGCGGGGGAACTGCCGGCGGAGTGCGCCAACCCGGACGTCCGGTTCTTCCGCGAACGCGTGGCACCTTATGTGGACGGCGTGCGGGTGCGCTGGATCGGCACCGTGCACGGCCAGGAGCGCGACGACCTGGTCGCCACCGCCCGGGCGGTGCTGGCACCGCTGCGCTGGGAGGAGCCGGGCGGCACGTTCGTGGTCGAGTCGCTGGCCCTGGGCACCCCGGTGGTGGCGCTCGCCCGCGGCTGCCTGCCCGAACTGGTCGAACACGGCCGCACCGGACTCCTCACCACAGACGAGGAGGAACTCGCGTCCCTGGTGTTGACCGCCGACAAGATCGACCCGGCCGAGTGCGTGGCCGAGGCCGCCCACCGCTTCACCCCCACCGTCATGGCCACCAACTACGCCACCCTCTACACCCGCCTCCTCCCCTAACCCACCCCTCTCTCCCACCCCTCTCTCCCCACGTCACCCCTCTACTCGTCGATCAAGGGCTTGGGCACGCGCTTTGATCTCTGTTGCGGGTGCCTGAGCCCTTGATCGGCGCGCATTCCCTTGATCCACGCGCGTGGCGGCCAGCGTCCCCGACCGGGGATGACTTGATCATAGTTTGCCCGGTTCTGTCCGAGGGAAATCTCGCCTCGAGACCCTTCTCAATGGAGGTGACGGGTCATGGTCAGTAGGTCCCATTCCGGCGCGTTCGACGTATCGGCGCGCCCGCTGGTCAGCACCATCGCGGCAGTGACGGGGGTGGTGTTCCTGCTGGTCGGCGTCCTGGGCTTCATCCCCGGCATCACGACCAACTACGGCGACATGACGTTCGCCGGTCACGACTCCGGCGCCAAGCTGCTCGGCGTGTTCCAGGTGTCGATCCTGCACAACATCGTCCACCTGCTGTTCGGGGTGGCCGGCCTCCTCATGGCGCGGACCGCCTCGGGCGCCCGCGCGTACCTCGTCGGCGGCGGCGCGATCTACGCGGTCATCTGGCTCTACGGCCTGATCGTCGACCACGACAGCGGCGCCAACTTCGTGCCGGTGAACACCGCGGACAACTGGCTGCACCTCGTCCTGGCGGCCGGCATGATCGCGCTCGGTCTGCTCGCCCCACCCCGCCGCACCTAACCCCTCATGATCAAGGCGTGCCCGCACTGGGTTTTAACAATGGATGGTCGCCCGGCTTAATGTTTGGGTTGGGGGGTCCCCCAAACCCCCACACCACCCCGCCGCCCCAACCGTCTTAACAACGACTTGCGGCACGCCTTGATCATGAGGTGGAAGGGTCGGTGTAGCGGAGGACGGCGCCGACGCCGTCGGGCAACGCGGCATCGTCCGGTCCGACCAGGATCAGCTCGGCTCCGGTACCGGCCAGCGCGCGCACCAGGGCGGCGTCGGCGCGTACCCGCACCGGCTCGGCCACGCCCAGCTCGCGCAGTTCGTCCGCGCTCAGCGCGAGATGGTGCGGCGACGGACCCACCCACAGCTCGTCGGTCGACGATGGGTCGTCCACGATCAGCAGCTGCGCCACCTGTTCACGCCGCAACGCCGCCACCGCCGCGGCGAGCCCGGCGCCGGCGCCCTCCTGCGCGCCGTACCGGTCGATCGCCGCCCGGGTGTGCCGGTCGGCGACCTCGGCGACCGCCTGGATGGTCACGTCGTCGAGCGCGTGCTGGTCGGCGCCCCGCGCCCGCGACCCCGCGTCGGTCTGCACGGCGCGGTCCTGCCAGCGCTTCGGCAGCTGGGTGAGCAGCAGTTGGCGGGCCCGCACGTCGCCGGCGATGACCAGCACCTCGGGTGCCAGCTGGTCGGCGACCGCCGTGGTCGCCGCCGCCACGTCCCCGGCGTTGCGCTGCCACGTCGTCTCGGCTTCGCGCTGGTACCGGGGCTGCGCCCAGCCGCCCGGACTGACCTTGCGGATCGGGTGCGTCTCGTGTCCCTCGACGGTCGACGTGCGCGGCACTCCCCCGGCGGCCACGGCGGTCAGGTCGGCCCCGGTGCGGTCGGTGAGCACGCGCAGCCAGGCGATCTCCTCGCCGCGCTGCGCGACCAGCGGCATCGCGTGCGGCAGCGGGCCGTACCGGGCCAGGCCGGTCCGGGGCGGCGCGGACAGGTACTCGGTCAGGACGGCCTCGCCCCCGGCGGCGAAGACGGCGAGCCCGTACCGGCCGGGTGCCGGCGGCCGGTCCGCGATCTCGCGCTCGACGGCGGCCAGGGTCTCCGGTGGCGCACCCTGCTCGGTAAGGCGCTCGCGCAGCCCGCGCCAGCGCAGGTCGACGGCCTCGGCGGCAGCTTCGGCCTCCCGCGACGCGTCCAGGTACACCGACGCCCAGGGGCCCGGACGGTCGTACAACGGCCGCAGAAACGAAAGATCCATACCGGCCCGGTACCCACCCGGACCGCACTCATTCATGATCAAGGCGTCCTTCACGTCGCTATAGCTCCCTGAGGGACGCCTTGATCATGGGAACGGGGATTCATTCATTCGACTGTGGGTAGTTCTATCGATACGCTGGGATATGACCTGGGACCGGGAACTCTTCCCCGAACCCGTGGTCCGGCCGACCGGACCGATCATCACCGGGCACGTGGTGCGGCTCCTGCCCGGCTACGCCCGCGAGGTCAAGGTCGGGCAGCCGGTGCTGGTCGCCGTGCTGGCCGCCGCGAGCGTCGCGCGCCTGATCGGCGTGCTGGTCGTCGCCGTGCTGCGGGCCGGCAGCGGCGGATCCCGGCGGAAGTGGAAGGACCTGCGCAAGGGTCCCGAGTTCCTGGTGACCCCGCTGCGCGTGCGCGACACCCGGGGCATGCTCTGCGAGCTGGAGATCCACGGCCACCTGCCGCAGAGCGCCCTCGAGCCGTCCGACCACATCCAGGTGACGGCGCGCCGGCAGAAGGACCCGGACCTGCCGCCGCGGGTGGAGCGGATCGTCAACCTCACCACCGGACAGTTGCTCACCCCGCACCCGCCGACGCTGTGGTCGCACCTGGGACCGGCGTTGCTGCTCCAGGCGACCACCGGCCTCGCCGTCCTCGGCGCCGTCGCCGCCTGCGTCGCCACCTAGCCCCACCCCGCCACCCCCTCGCCCCCGCGGCGGCGCCGCGTCCCTCCATGATCAAGGCGTCCCTCACCTCGCTAGAAAGACGTGAGGGAGGCCCGTGTGACGGGGGGGGGGGGGTTTGTAATCCGCGTCCCCCCATCACCAGGCCGCCCCTCCCGCCTTAAGCCCGGGGTGCGGCACGCCTTGATCATGGAGGGGTGGTGTTGACAAATGTTAGCGTGAGCTATAACTATTTGCGGTATGGGTAGGGATCAGGCGGGCGCGGTGTTCGAGGTGCTCGGGGACCCGACCCGGCGGCGCGTCGTGGAGCTGCTCGGGCAGCGGCCGCGCCGGGCCGGCGAGTTGGCGCGTGAGGTCGGCACCTCGCCGCCGGTGATGAGCCGCCATCTCCGGGTCCTGCTCGCGGCCGGGCTGGTCGCCGACGAGCGGGTGCCCGACGACGCGCGGGCCCGCGTGTTCCACCTGCGCCAGGCACCGCTGGTCGCGGTGCAGGCCTGGCTCGACCAGGTGCAGGCGCACTGGACCGAGCAGTTGGGCGCGTTCAAGCGCCACGTCGAACGAGGGGAACAGCCATGACCCGCACGTCCGCGCAGGCCCAGGTGGAGGTGGCGGTCGACCCCGCGACCGCGTTCCGGGCGTTCACCGACGAGATCGACCGCTGGTGGGTGCCCGGCCCGATCAACAATTGGGACTCGTCCCGCGCGCTCGGCCGGCGGATCGAGCCGGGCGTCGGCGGCCGGATCCTGGAGGTGTACGACGAGGCGTCCGCCGATGTCCTGGAACTGGGCCGCATCACGGTCTGGGAGCCGGGCGCCCGCCTCGTCTACCGCAGCTCCATCGACGACACCGAGGTCGAGGTGCGGTTCGCGCCGACGCCGGCGGGCACGCTGGTGCGGGTCGACCACCGCCTGCTGCCCGGCGGTGACGCCGACCGCGCGGCGTTCTTCTGGCCCAACGTCATCCACTGGCTGGCGAGTTGGTGCCGCGACCGCGACACCGCCCCGGCGCAGCCGCGCCGCCTGGCGCCGCTCAGCGTCGGGCTGTACTACGCCGACCCGCCGGCCGCCGCCCGCTGGCTGCACCGGGTGTTCGGGCTGACCTCCTGGGACCGCGTCCCGGCCGAGGGCGAGCGTCCGGAGTGGATCGAGCTGCACGTGGGCAACGTGGCGGTCCTGCTCTTCCCGCTGGCCAAGGACGAGGAGAACGCCAACGGTGCGGTGACGCACACGGTGTGGGTCTACGTGGACGACCTGGCGGAGCACCTGGCGCGCGCCGAGGCGGGCGGCGCCACGATCGTGTCCGGCATCCAGGAGCACGGCTACCGGTCGTACGTCGCCGCGGATCTCGCGGGACACCACTGGACCTTCGTCCAACGAATGCCCACCACCTCATGATCAGGGCGTCCTTCAAGTAGTTAGAACTACTTGAAGGACGCCCTGATCATGAAGGGGTCAGGCGGCGAGGGCGACCTGTTCGGGGGTGGGCTTGTCGGCCACGAGGGCGGGCTCGGGCGTCGCCTCCGCGGCTGGCGTGGGCGCCGGCGCGGGCTCGGTGGTCAGCAGGACCACGCCGGAGGCCGCGACCAGCCCCGCCGCGACCGCGACCGCGGCGCCCCGGCCACCGCCGGTGAACCCCTCGCCCAGCAGCACCATGCCGATCACCGCGGACGCGACCGGGTTGGCGAGCGTCACCGTGGCGAGCGGCGCACCGAGCCCGGAGTCCTGGTAGGACACCTGGGAGAGCAGCAGGCCGCCGACCGCCATCGCGGCCAGCACCAGCGCGATCGGGCTGACCAGCGCGGCCACGCCGTCCTCGGCCACCCGCAGCGTCACCGTCTGGGTCAGCGCCGACGCCACCGCGAACGCGATGCCCGACGCCGTGGCGTGCAGGACGGCCCGCGCCATCGGCGGCCGGGCCAGCCGGGCGCTGGCGATCAGGGCGAGCACCACGGCGACGGCGACCGCGGCGAGCGCGGTGGCCCGGCCGGTGGTCAGCACCGCCGGTCCGCCGCCCGTGCCGACCAGGACCAGCAGCACGGCCAGCCCCACCACGGTGAGACCGGCGCCGCGCCAGTGCTCCGCGTGCACCCGGCGCGCCGCCAGCGCGGCGCCCATCGGCAGCGCCAGCACGAGCGTGAGCAGGCCGAGCGGCTGCACCAGGGACAACGGACCGTACGCCAGGGCGGCCACGTGCAGGGCGCCGCCGGCGCCGTTGAGGCCGACCGCGAGCCACCAGCGCCGGCGCCGCAGCAACGCGAGCACCGAGTGCCGCTCCCCGTCGTGGGCCAGGCGCTCCTGCGCCACCGCGCCCGCCGCGTAGGCCGCGGCGGACGCGATAGCGAAGAGGACCGCCAGCGCTAACCCGCTCATGATCTGATCATCCCCCTCGACCGGCGCGATTACGTCCGCCCAGGGGCCGGTTGTGCGCTACGTCATGTGTCGTACTTCAGGAGGAGGACTCATTCCCGAGAGGGAGACCCCCACGATCAAGGCGTCCCTCAGGTAGCTCCAACGACATGAGGGACGCCCTGATCATGGGGTGGTCGATATAGATTGACACCTATGCGACGTACCCTGATGACGTTGGTGTTGACCGCGGCGCTGGGCGCCGCGGCGCCCGCGAGCGCGGCACCGACCGGCGGCAACCCGTACGCGGGCGCGCGCGGCTACCTCGACCCGGACTGGTCGGCGCGGGCCGCCGCGCAGGCCGCGACCGCCGGCGAGCTGGCCCCCGCGATGTCCGTCGCGGCGCGGCAGCCGACCGCCGTGTGGCTGGACAGTGTGGCCGCCATCACGGCCGGCCGCGGCCTGCGCGGGCACCTGGATGCCGCGCTGGCCCAGCAACAGGCCGCCGGGCAGCCGGTGGTCGCCACGTTCGTGCTCTACGACCTGCCCGCGCGCAGCTGCCGGCGGGCGCCGAACGGTGACTTCACGGCGGCGGAGGCCGCCCGGTACAAGGCCGAGTTCGTCGACCCGATCGCGGCGATCCTGGCCGAGCCGCGGTACCGGACGCTGCGGATCGCCGTGGTGGTGGAGCCGGACGCGCTGTGGCAGGTGATCCCGGTCTACAGCTTCTGGCGCTGCGAGGAGGCCCGCCTGGGCGGCGTGTACCTGGACACGATCCCGTACGTGCTGGCGAAGCTGCACCCGATCCCCAACGTGTCCGCCTACCTCGACGTCGCGCAGTCGAACCTGCTCGGCTGGGCCAGCAACTTCCAGCCCGCCGTCGAGCTGTTCGCCGCCGTGGCGGCGCGCACGCCGGGCGGCGTGGCCAGCGTCGACGGGTTCGCGGTCAACGCCGCCGACTACGACCCGGTGGAGGAGCCGTTCCTCGACATCGGCATGAGCGCCGGCGGCCACTCGGTGCGCCAGTCCCGGTTCGTCGACTGGAACGACCACCTGGAGGAGCACACGTACATCGACGCCGTGTACGCCGCGCTGCGGGCCAAAGGGTTCCCGCCCGGCATCGGCGCGCTGGTCGACACCGCGCGCAACGGCTGGGGCGGGCCACGCCGCCCGGTCGCGCCGAGCACGTCGCCCCATCTCGACACGTTCGTCGACGAGAGCAAGGTCGACGGCCGCCGGTACCGGTACACCTGGTGCAACCAGGTCGGCGCCGGCCTGGGCGAACGGCCCCGGACGGCGCCCCGGGCGCACGTGCACACGTACGCCTGGATCACGCCGCCCGGCGAGTCCGACGGCCACTACAGCGGACTGCCCGAGTACGGCCGCGAGCCGCAGTGCGACCCCAACCAGACGATGCCGCCGATCGGGGCGCACAGCCGGATGACGAACGCGATGCCCGGCGCCCCACCGCGCGGCGAGTGGTTCCCGGCCGCGTTCACCGAGCTGGTCCGCAACGCCCACCCACCCCTCTCATGATCAAGGCGTCCCTCACGTCCCCGCCCACCGCCCCTACGCCACAGCCGACGTGAGGGACGCCTTGATCACGGGGTGATCTGGAGTTTGCGGCCCTTGCCGGCGCGGAACTCGGACATGGCGGTGGCGTAGTCGTCGAGCGGGTAGCGGTGGCTGATGAACACGTCGGGCGGGAGCAGGCCGCCGGCGAACAGCTCGCCGGCCCGGTCGAAGCTGTGCAGCACCGCCATCGACCCGGTGATCGTGATCTCCTGGTTGTAGATCTTGTACGGCTCGATCACCGCCCGGGCGCCGTACGCCGCGACGCCGAACTGCAGGAACGTGCCGCCCTTCGCCACCCGGCCCAGCCCGTCGGTGATCGCCGCTTCGACCCCCGTGCAGTCGATGACGACGTCCCAGCCGCGCGGGGCGTCCAGCTCGGCCGCGGCGACCACCGCGGCCGTGCAGCCCAGCAGCCGGGCCGTCGCGAGCCGGACCGGGTTCAGGTCCACCATGGACACCGTCGCGGCGCCGGCGCGCTTGGCCAGCTCCATCATCATCAGCCCCATCGTGCCGGCGCCGTAGATGAGGTAGTGGTCGCCCAGCCGCCGGGGGAGCACGTCGAAGCCGCGTACCGCACAGGACAGCGGCTCGATCAGCGCGGCGTCCGCCGGGTTGACCCCTTCCGGTAGTCGGAAGCAGTTGCGCACCGGCGCGACGGCGTACTGGGCGGCCCCGCCGGGGCGGGTCACGCCGATCGCGTTCCAGTTCTCGCACAGGTTGCCGCGGGCCCGCCTGCACTGGTAGCACTCGCCACAGTAGAGGGACGGGTCCACGGCCACCTGCGCTCCCACGGTCAGCTCGGTGACGGCCGCGCCCACCTCGACCACCCGGCCGGCGAACTCGTGGCCGGGGACGATCGGGTACGCGGGCGCGAACTCGCCGTCCATGATGTGCAGGTCGGTGCCGCAGATCCCGCAGCCGGCGACCTCCACGACCACGTCGCGGGGTCCGGGCGCGGGGTCGGGCACCTTCTCGATGGAGATCTGCCCGGGGGTGACGATGACGGCGGCTCTCATGTGAAATCCCCCAAACACAGCATCACTTGACGGCTCCCATCGACAGGCCACGCACGAGCTGCTTCTGCGCCAGCCAGCCGGCCAGCACCACGGGCAGGGACACCAGCGTGGCGGCGGCGCACAGGCGGGCCAGGAACAGCCCTTCGGAGGAGATGAACCCGACCAGGAAGATCGGTGCGGTGCCGGCGCGGGTCGCGGTCAGGTTGACCGCGAAGAAGAACTCGTTCCAGGAGAAGATGAAGCAGATCAGCGCGGTCGCGGCCAGGCCGGGCGAGACGATCGGCAACAGCACCCGGCGGATGGTGAGCAGCAGGCCGGCGCCGTCCATCTCGGCGGCCTCCAGCACCGACCGGGGCACCTCGAGCAGGAACGAGCGCATCATCCAAATCGCGAGCGGCAGGTTCATGGCGGTGTAGAGCACCACCATGGTCCAGATGTTGTCGAGCATGCCGAGCTCCTTGACCACCAGGTAGATGGGCAGCAGCGCGGCGACGGCGGGCAGCATCTTGGTGGAGATGAAGAAGAACAGCACGTCCCGCCACTTGCCCACCGGGCGCAGCGACAGGGCGTACGCGGCGGGCGTGGCCAGCACGAGCACCAGCAGCGTCGCGAAGACGCTGGCCATGAGGGAATTCAACAGGTACGGCGTGAGGCCGCGGTCGAACACCTGCCGGTACCCGTCGAGGCTGGGCGCGAAGACCCAGGTCGGCGGGTTGGCGGCGGCGTCGACCTCTTGCTTGAACCCGGTCAGCACCATCCACAGCACCGGGAAGAAGAACACGATCCCGGCGGCCCACGCGGCGGCGGTCCAGATCCGTTGTCTCATCGGGCGTCCTCCATCCGGAACAGGCTGGAGATGACCCGCAGCGCGAACGTGGCGACCACGATCGTGCCGATCACCACCACGACGCCGGCGGCGGCCGCCTCGCCGTACTCGAACTTGCGGAACGTGGTCAGGTAGATCTCGTACGGCAGGTTGGTGGTGGCCGTACCGGGCCCGCCCTGGGTGATGGTGAAGACCGCGTCGAACGTCTGCACCAGGTAGATCGAGCCGAGCAGGGCGCTGAGCTCCAGGTAGGGCCGCAGGTACGGGAGCGTGATGTGGCGGAACGTCTGCCAGCCGGAGGCGCCGTCCACCCGCGCCGCCTCCAGGGTCTCCAGCGACTGCGCCTGGAGCCCGGCCAGGATGATGAGCATCATGAACGGCGTCCACTGCCACACCAGCGTGGCGACGACGGCCACCATCGGGTACGTCGAGATCCAGTCGGTGCTGCCGCCCAGGATGCCGTTGATGAGCCCGTAGGCGGGGTTGTAGATGGCGTGCTTCCACAACAGCGCGGCGGCCATCGGCATCACCAGGAACGGCGTGATGAGCAGCGTCCGCACGATCCCCCGCCCGGGGAAGCGCCGGTCCAGCAGCACGGCGAGCCCGAGCCCGAGCAGCACCGACACGACCACCGCGCCGGCGGTGAGCACGACGGTGTTGACCAGGGCGGCGCGCAGCCGCCCGTCGGTCAGCACGGTGCCGTAGTTGGCCAGGCCGACGAAGTGCCGCGAGCCGGGCCGCAGCGCGTTCCAGCCCAATGTGGACAGATACAGGGTGACCAGGAACGGCACCTGCGTCACCACGATCGCGAAGAGGAGTGCGGGCAGCAGCGGAGCGCGCCGGGCCCACCGGTCCCGGCGGCCGGGTGCCGCCCCGGCACGCCGGGCGGCGTGCCGGGCGGGCGCCCGCACCGTTGTCGTCGTCATTTGCGGTACGTCTTCGCGACGTCCGTGGCGAGCCGCTGCCCATCCGCGAGCGCCTTGTCCACTGTGGTCTTGCCGGCGATCGCGGACGCTACTTCCTGCGAGACCTTGGTGCCCAGGTCGGCGAACTCCGGGATGCCGACGAACTGCACACCCAGCGCGGGGCGCGGCTGGAGGCCCGGGTTGGTCGGGTCGGCCTCCTCGATCGCCTTGAGCGTGATGTCGGCGAACGCGGTGGCCGACTGCTTGTACTCGGGAAGGTCGTACGTCGAGGCACGCTTGCCGGCCGGCAGCCGGGACCAGCCCAGCTTCTCCCCCACCAGCTTCTCGTACTCCTTGCCGGTGGCCCAGGAGATGAACCGCCACGCCGCGTCGGCCTGCTTGGTGGTCTTCGGCATCGCCCACGCCCAGGCCCACAACCAGCCGGACGACTTGGTCCTGACCACCGGGGCGTACGCGTAGCCGACCTTGCCGGCCACCTTGGACGCGGAGGGATCCTCCAGCGTGCCCGCGGCGGACGTCGCGTCGTACCACATCGCGGCCTTGCCCTGCCCGAACGTGTTCAGGCACTCGGTGAACCCGGCCTGCGGCGCACCCGCCTCCCCATACTGGCGGACCAGATCCACATAGAACTTCGTCGCGGCGGTGAACTCCGGCGAGTTCACCTTCGGCGTCCAGTCCTTCTCGAACCACGTGCCGCCGAACGTGTTCACCACCGTCGTCAGCGGCGCGAACACCTCACCCCAACCGGGCAGCCCACGCAGGCAGATCCCCGCCACGCCGGCCCGCTTGTCGTCGAGCTTCGCCGCGAAGTCGGCCACCTGCTGCCACGTCGGCCGCTCCGGCATCGTCAAACCCTTGGCGGCGAACAGGTCCTTGTTGTACATCAGGAACGACGACTCGCCGTAGAACGGCGCCGCGTACAGCTTGCCGTCCGTACCGGACAGTGACTGCACCATCGGCTCCAACAGATCCGCCTTGTCGTAGCCCGAATCACCGTCGGCATAGCTGGACAGCTCGTGCAGCCAACCGTTCTTCGCCCAGATCGGCGCCTCGTACGCGCCGATCGTCGCCACGTCGTACTGCCCGCCCTGGGTGGCCACATCCTGGGTCACCTTGTCGCGCAGCTCGTTCTCCGGCAGGATCGTGAACTTCACCGTGATGCCGGTGTCCTTGGTGAACGTGTCCGCGGTGAGCTTGGCGATGTCCTCCATCTGCGGATTGCCGACCATCAAAGCGGTGATCGTCTT
>JBBEWH010000192.1:0-83607 GCA_037414955.1 Actinomycetes bacterium KLBMP 9797 | reverse complement strand
CCCGGATTCAACTGGTCGTCGCAACACCGGTGCTTTGAAGTGAGAGTAGCTGTTCGTTCATAGCTTCGGCGGGTGTCTTCCAGCCGAGTGTCTTGCGTGGCCGGCTGTTGAGTGTGGCGGCTACGGCGTCGAGGTCGTCGCGATTCCAGCGAGCCAGGTCGGTGCCTTTGGGGAAGTACTGGCGTAGCAGGCCGTTGGTGTTCTCGTTCGTGCCGCGTTGCCAGGGGCTGTGCGGGTCGGCGAAGTAGACCCGAACGCCGGTGTCGATCGTCAGCGTGGCGTGCTGGGCGAGCTCTTTCCCACGATCCCAGGTCAGCGTCTGACGCAGCTGGGCGGGCAGGATGGTGATCGTTGCCGCGATCGCATCGCGGACGGCCTCGGCACCGTGACCGGCCAGTGCCGGGCCGTTCTTCACCCGTGAGTTGACGCCGTAGCCTTCCATGCGGGGCAGGTGCAGCAGCATTGTGAAGCGGGTCGTTCGCTCGACGAGCGTGCCGATAGCGGACTTGTCCAGCCCGATGATGAGGTCTCCCTCCCAGTGGCCCGAGACGGCGCGGTCGTCGACCTCGGCGGGGCGGGCGCTAAGCATCACCTCGGGGGTGACCATGCCGTCGCGACGCTGCCGGGCTCGAGCGCGTGGCACCCGCAGTGCGCGGCCGGTGCGCAGGCAGGCGACCAGGTCACGCTTCAACGCGCCCCGCCCTTGGATGAACAGGGCCTGGTAGATCGCCTCATGCGAGATGCGCATGGAGTCATCATCCGGGAAGTCAAGCCTGAGCCGGTGAGAGATTTGCGCCGGGCTCCACGCGTTCGCCCATCGCCGGTCCTGACGCCGCGGCTTGTTCCGCCCCTTCCACGCTGTCGCCTTCGGCCCCGACAGCGGCGTGCCATCCAGCCGGCGAACCTGGCCTGAGAGCCGCTCCTGCACGTACTCGCGCAACCGATTGTTGGTGACAAGCTTCGCCGCCTTGGGACGCCGCGCAAGCAGCTCCGCCTTCCACTGCGCGACCGACGCCCGGTAGTCAAGCTTCCCTCCCCGGGTTGCCGCATTGCGACGCAGCTCCCGAGAGATGGTCGAGGGGTCACGGCCCAACCGGCGGGCGATCTCCCGCACCCCGAGGCCCTGGCCTCTCAGCACGGCGATCTCTTCCCGCTCCGGGAACGACAGATACCGGCCCGTGAGCGGGCGGACCATAAACAGAGGCATGCCGCCACGCTCCCGGAACCACCGGCTCCCAACTGCTTGCGACACGCCGACCGCGACCGCGGCGTCCTCGCTGGTGAGTCCCTTGGCGATCTCACACCAAAACAAACGCTCGACATCCCGCCGAAGCGCCGGCGCCCCCGGCGACTTCATCGGCGACCTGCCCGTCAACGCCTTCATCCATCCCGCCGGCCGGCCCATCGACACCTCCATACTCGAGGTGTTGCGACGACCAGTTGAACTCGCCCTGCACACCCCGGTCGGAGTGGAAGACGACGCCGTCGGCCCGGCCGCCGCGCGCTCGCACGGCGGCGTTGAGGGCGTCGAGGACCAGACCGGTGCGTAGGTGGGTGTTGATCGACCAGCCGATCAGCCGGCGGGAGGCGATGTCCAGCACGGTGGCCAGATACAGCCAGCTGTCCGCACCGACGCGTAGGTAGGTGATGTCGCCGCACCAGCGCTGGTCGAGGTTGGTGGCGGTGAAGTCCCGGCTGAGCAGGTCCGGCGCCGGCGGCACCGCCCGGTCGGTGATGGTGGTGCGCCGGCGGCGGCGGGCGTGCCGGCCCACGATCCCCCGGTTGCGCATCAACCGCTCGACCCGCTTACGGTTGACCCGCCGGCCCCGCTCGCGCAGCTCCACCGTGGTGCGCGGCGAGCCGTAGCTGCCACCTGAGGCGGCGTGGATCTCGGCGATCTCGGCGACCAGGGCGTCCTCGGCGGCGGCCCGCTGCGCGCGGTCTGGTTCGGTGGCCAGCCACCGGTAGAAGCCCGAGCGGGACACCGCCAGAATCCGGCACAGCCGCTTGACGCCGTAGACGGCACGGTGGGTGGAGATGAACCGAAAGCGGCTGGTCACCGATCCATCTCCTTGGCGAAATAGGCGGCCGCCTTACGCAGGATCTCCTTCTCCTGCCGAAGCTCGGCCACCTCCCGACGCAACCGGGCGATCTCCGCATCCTTGTCCGCGACCGATACCCCGGTACCGGCCGGCGGCTCATCCGGGGCATGTTCGGCGCGTTCCGCGGCGCGGACCCAGTTGCGTAACGTCTCGTGACTCATCCCGAGTTCGCGCGCGACCTGGTTGATCGGCCGACCCGACGACCGGACCAGGTCCACGGCATCACGCCGGAACTCTTGCGTGTACTTCGATGGACGCCCCAACAGGGACACCCCTTCCTCTGGACTCAAGATCCAGTGTCAGGGTGTCCACACCTCCGGGGGAAGCCCAGGACTTCGATCAGCAGGTTGTGGGGATGGCGTCGCAGCCGTTCTGGCTGCACTGGTCGGACGGGACGCGGACGCGTCGGCCTGCGCCGGACCATTTCGTGCGGCAGGTGGACGAGACTTCACCCCCACATGGCCCGCTTCCAGTACGGCTGCTCACGACGCGTGTGACCCGTCCATTGGCGCCAAACCCCAAACCGAAGAACAGTGCGGCACCGAACCAGAGCCCAATCGTCAACCACGGAGCTGCGGTTCGGGAATCCATGGCCCGGTTGGGGTTGGCTGGGTCGTACCGCACGCGGATCACGCCTCGATCAGCACCAAGCCGTCATTGAAGCGATCCTCGCCGCGCCGCGCCCACGCCCGGCCGCGTCATCATCCAAGAAGTCCACGACCACCTCACCCAGCTTCTCGGCCTGAACGTCTCCTACCCAACGGTCCGCGCATCCGACGCGCGCCCGTTCTGAGCACCTCAGGTTCGCAGAGCCCGCACGGTGGTGGACGACATCGTCACCAACTCCTGCCGGGCAGGCACGAACAACGTCGCCACGCCCAGCACCTCGTTCATCGCGGCGAGTTCGTGCTCGCGCAAGTAATCGGTCGCGTTCCTGACCCCGCGGATGATCACCCCGCACCCACTCCGCCGGCAGTAATCCACGGTCAACCCATGCCAGGCGGCCACCGCGACGTTCTCCCAGTCCGTCGGAAGCAAGCCCCGGATCTCCCTCGCCCGTGCAGCAGGCAGTTGGGACGGCCGCTTGCCGTCGTTGACGGCCACCAGGACCGTGACCTGATCAAACATGCGGCGCGACCGGTCAACAACATCAAAATGACCCGGCGTGAAGGGATCGAACGTCCCTGGATAGGCCGCTCGGGCCGACCCGAGACCGCCATCAGACGCATGAGGCACCGAGCCAGAGTATGCCAGCGCCGAACCCGAGCGCGCCTCACGTCGAAACTCGTTTTGGACCAACTTCAGTGACAAACACAGCGCTAATAGCGCTCGTTCTCGTTACCCGACTGGTGCGCAAACACCCTGCCGAAAACAGCCGGAAGCTATGTACAGCTACTTGAGGGCCGCCGGGACGCCTTGATCATGGATCAGGCACGGTGGATCGGGGGTTCGGCTTCCATGGCCGGCGGATGACCGCCGACCCGGCGATCAGGACCGCCAGTAACACCTCTACCAGTTGGGGATCGACCTGGTACGCCGTTGCGGCAAGGCCATAGCTCGCGCCCATCCCGAGCGCTGCCCAGCCCACCCGCTGCGAAACCGTCGCCTGTCTCCGGTACGGCATCTCGGGCAGCGATCTCCCGCTGGGCAGCACGTCCAGCGGCCGCGGTGCGAGCGCCCGCGACAGCCCGACCGCGAGTGTCACCTGTGCGAGCACTGCGGCCACCGCCGCGGGCCAGCCGGTCAGTTGCCCCGAAACGACCACGGCGCCCACCAGGACCGCGGCTGAAAGCAGGATGTCCGGTTGCGGCAGCCACCCGGACCAGGTCGGCACCCGCAGGCTCGCCACGACGACCAGTGCGGCCGACCAGCCGCCGACCACCAGGCTGCTCGCCACGTCACGGTCGACCCCGGTCGCCACAGGGTTGGTAAGCGGAACCGCCAGCCCGAGGTAGGGGCCGAGCAGGGCCAGATGCGGTGTGCCGCGCGCCCACGCGAACCCGGGGATCGGCCGTGATTCCCGTGGGCTGCCGAAGCCGAGCAGCACGAGCAACACTGCACACTCCGCCACCGTCACCGCCCACCCCGGTGCGGCGACGTCGACGGCCGCGACCAGCACCGCGTGCCCGACCCCGCCCAGCGCCAGGCCGACGGGCACGAGCCGCCCACCGGCCGTGCCGGTCACCATCAGGGTGCGTGCCAGCAGCAGCATCGCCCCGAGCCCGATGGCGACAGCCGCCGGCCCGGCGCCGGGCACGGGCTGCAACACCGCCCGCGCGACGACCAACAGTCCGATCGCCACCGGGGTGGCGGCCTTACGCCCGGCGAGCCAGACGAGCGGTCCGACCCACCCGGCGGCCGCGTAGGTGCCAAGCGCCCCGAGGACCGCGCGCCAACCGCCGTCCGCCACGGGTCCGTGGAACCGCAGCAACTCCAGGACGACCGCAGTAACCGCCGCCAGCAGGAGGAGCCTCGCCCACTCCCGCCGCAGCATCACGGAAGGCATGGTACCGGGCACTCCATGCGCCTCCGAAGTAGACGAAAACAGTACGCACGGCCTACCAGTTGGGCCTGTAGAAGCTCATCGGTTGCCGACCCAGCTCATGTCCGGCCATGGCCCGAAGTCGAACTCCTCCATGATGCGGGTCAACGCGGACATGGTCTGCTCGCCCGCGAGTCCACTGTCGAGTCCACTGTCGAGCTGCGCGAACACCTCGACGCCGGCCGGCAGGGTCAGGAAGAGCTGGTTCAGTTCCGGCACTCGCCAGCCGCTCCACTCGCGAATCCGGATCGGCTCGGTGGCGGCGGCCGTGTTCTCGGATCTGGTGGCGACGCCGGGGCCCATGTTGATGATGAGCTGCCGCCCGCCGGTGCCGTTGACCACGACATCCTGGATCCAGTCCGTGTCCTGGAACCTATGACTCAGCTGCCACGGCGTGGTCGCCAGTTCCGCCGGTCGCCAGCCGAAGCGAGGACCGACCCAGCTGTGTCCCGGATCGGGCCGCACCGAACGCGCGACCCGCATGGCCAAGTCCCGCTGGGCGTCGGCACGGTCGTCCGTCAGGACGCTCACCAACAGTTGGGGCTGGCCGGGAGCCTGCCAGGTGACATAGGTGGCGAGCAGGTGACCGTCCACCTGGATGAGCTCACCCGGTGCGCCGTTGACGTCGACGGTTTCCGGCGTTCCATCCGGGCGGTTCGCGTCGAGCGACGGATGCCAGCCGACCAGCAGCGAGATCGGCTGCTCTGTCGCCCCGGGTTGCCAGTCCCGCGAAATGACGGGCGCCTGTTCCCCGTCGACGAGAACCCCGCGCGCGCTCTCGCCGTACCGGCCGGGCAGCCACGCCGGCCGGTACTGGAGTGGGATCTCAAGCCAGCCGCCGCCGGGTCCGCCGTCGAGCACGGGGAATCCAGGCTCGGACGGCCGGGTGAGGCGCCATACGCCCGTCGCCGCGCCGCCGGTGGCGGCCGCGACCGCGCCGGCGCCCGCGAGCCGCAGGACGAGCCGGCGGCGGCGATGCCGGCGGACGCAAGTGGCGAGCGCCGCCCGGATCCGGTCCGGTGGCGGTGCCTCGTCGGCCAGAGCGGCGAAGGCGGTACGGATGGCTTCGGTGTCGATCATTTTTCCTCCTGTACCGGCTGTGGCGCGGCGATCCCGCGGAGCTTGGCCAGCGCGCGCGACGCCTGACTGCGTACCGTCCCCTCGGTGCAGTCCAGCAGTGCGGCGATGTCGCCGTCGGCCATGTCCTCGAAGTAGCGCAGGGCGATCACGATGCGCTGGCGGGCCGGCAGGGTACGGATCATGTGGAGGATCGCGGCGCGTTGCACGACCAGCACGTCGGCGCCGTCCATGACGGGTGGGGACGGCTGTGCCCGCTCCCGGCGCAGGGCGGCGGCCACCCGGCGCCGGGCGGACAGCAGCTCGTTCACGATCATCTTGCGCAGGTACGCGTCCGGCACGTCGAGCGCGCGGATCCGCGCCCATCGCGGTTGCGCCTTGATCAGCACGTCCTGCACGACGTCCTCGGCCACGTGCGGATCGCCGGCCAACGCCGTCGCCTGCCGCAGCAGCGCCGGCAGCCGAGCCGCCACGTACTCCTCGAATGTCAACCGACCCTCCCTCGCCTCACCTCCCAACACGAAGCTGCGCGACGTTCCCGTTGCTCGGTCCAGCCGATGCTCCGGGTCACGCGGGCGGGTGTGCCTTCAGCCAGGCCGCCGCCCGGCGCGCCGATGCGCGGGACAGCCACGCGTCCTGGATCAGCTCGGCCAGCTCCTTTCGGGTGAGCTCCCCGATCCGGCTGGCTCGCAGCAGCACGGACGGGTGGCCGTCGAAGTGGGCGGTCGTGAAGAACGGCGACGTCTCGTCCTGTACCAGGGCCTGCTTGTCCGCCTCCGACTCGACCCAGAAGACGATCACGTCCGGATAGCGTTCCCCGGTGTCGGGGTCGACCGCGTCTGGTCGCGGATTGCGGAAAAAGATGAAGGACTTGCTGCCCACCTGGTAGACCGGGTTGCCGCCGGTGCCGTATTCGACGGTGACGTGCGGCATGTCCAGAGCCAGCTCGTGCACGTCCTCGACGCGCGCCGGCCGGTCTTCGTCGTGGGACACATCCCACCATAACCGGCGCGTCCGTCAGCTCGGGACCTGCGACTCCGTCGCTGCCGCCGGTTGACTGCGCGAAGCCGCATCACGGCGGCGTAGCCCGAGATAGGTGGCCAGACCGACGGGCAGGAGGAGCCAGAAGGAGATGAGCCGGTACCCGAGGACCGCGGCGGCCGCGTTGGTCTGTGCCGCGCCGGCCGCGACGAAGCCCGCCAGCAGGCTGGTTTCGATCAGCCCGATGCCGCCCGGCGTCAGCGGCAACTGCCGGACGATCTGCGCCGCCAGGTAGGCGCCCGCGAGGTGCCCGTACCCGATGTTCAGCTGGCACGCGTGCGCGACGGCGGCGAGGCAGGCGACGTCGAGCAGCCAGTTCGCCGCGGCGAACGCGATGGTCGCGGCCCAGTCTCGCGCCGGCACGGCGCGGGCCTGGCGGACGGTGTGCGCGACGTGCGCGAGGGCGCGGTTCAGCGCCGGCCAGCGGGTCTGCGGCGACCGGAGCGGGCGCGGCGGATCCTCGACGCGCATGCCGGCCAGGTCGTCGCGGCCGAGCGGCGGAGTCCGGGTGAGCGCGGTCGGTTTGCGGCGCCGGAGGGCGAGGGCGCCGGCGGCGACAGGAGCGCGGCGGCGAGGACGGCGAGCCACGGCCGAGCCATCAGGGGGTACGCGGCGTAGAGCAGCACCAAGCCCACAATGGACGCGATGCCGGAGAGGACCGAGACCGTGACGGCGACGCTGGCGGTCGCGCCGCGCCGCCGGTACTGCTGGAAGGCGTATCCGGCCGACACCGCCGATCCGGCCGGCAGCGCCATGCTGATCGCGGACCGGCTGACGGTGACCGCCAGCGCGCGCCGCGGCGAGATGCCCACGCCGAACGCGGACAGCAACGCGCGCTGCTGGTAGGCGAACATGGCCTGCGAGGCCAGCTGCGCGAGCACGGCGACGGCCACCCACCGCAGGTCGGCGGCGCCGGCCACGGCGAGCACCGCACCGGCGGCCGGCAGGCGGCCGTCCAGAGCCACCACTACGCCGACGATCGCGGCACCCGCCAGGACACCGCGCGGCAACCAGCGCGGCAGGGTACGCGCCGGCGCCTCCGCCATCGTGGTCATCGCTGAACCTCCAGGACTGGGATGGGCCGCCGCCGGATGGCGGCGGCCCACCCTCCGATGTGGTCAGGCGGGGACGCGCTCGGGCGTGCTCGGCGCCGGTGCGACTGCCACCGCGGGTGCGTCGTCGAGCCGGTGGCGCAGCTTCTCGCCCTCGACGTCCACATTGGGCAGTAGCTTGTCGAGCCAGCGCGGCAGCCACCAGGCGGCCTTGCCGAGCAGCGTCATGACCGCGGGCACGATCGTCATCCGCACGACGAGCGCGTCGAAGAGCACCGCGATGCCGAGCGCGAAACCGATCGACTTGACGATCGACTCCGGGGAGAGGATGAACCCGGCGAAGACGCTGATCATGATGATCGCGGCGGCCGTGACCACCCGCGCCCCGTGGCTGGACCCGCTGACCACGGCCTCGCGGGCCGGCGCGCCGTGCACGAAGTCCTCGCGCATCCGGGTGACCAGGAAGACCTGGTAGTCCATGGCCAGGCCGAACACCACACCGATGAGGATGATCGGCAGGAAGCTGATGATCGGTCCGGTCTGCTCGACGCCGAGCAGGTCGGCCAGCCAGCCCCACTGGAAGACGGCCACCACCGCGCCGAACGTGGCGCCGATGGACAGCAGGAAGCCGAGGGTGGCCTTCAGCGGCACGAGCACGGACCGGAACACCAGCATCAGCAGGACGAACGCCAGGCCGACCACGATCGCCAGGTAGGGCAGCAGCGCGTCGCCGAGCTTCTTCGAGATGTCGATGTTGATGGCGGTCAGGCCGGTGACGCCGATCTCGGCGCCGGGCACCGTGCCGTCCAGCTCCCGGATGGTGTGCACCAGGTCCTCGGTGGCGGTCGTGCTGGGCCCGCTCTTCGGGATCACGGTCAGCAGCGCGGTGTCGCCGGCCTGGTTGAGGACCGGTGGGGTGACGGCGGCCACGTCGTCGAGGCCACGGATGGTCTGCGCCAGCCCGTCCGCTGACGCCTCAGTGGTACCGGTGGAGCCGTCGACCACGACGGTGAGCGGGCCGTTGAAGCCGGCGCCGAAGCCGGCGGACACCAGGTCGTACGCCTTGCGCTGGGTGGTGTCCGGCGCGGCGGTGCTGTCGTCCGGCATGCCCAGCCGCAGGTCCAGCAGCGGGAGCGCGACCACGCCGAGGCCGATGACCGCCGCCAGCAGCGCGACGAGCGGGCGGCGGGAGATGGCGCTGGCCCAGCGGTGGCCGAAGCTGCGCGTGCCGCCGGCCTCCGGTTCACGGACGTGTTCGCGGACGTGCGCGCCGCGGGTGCGGGCCTTCCGACCGAGGATGCGGCGGCCGGCGAAGCCGAGCAGGGCCGGCAGCAGGGTGAGCGCGACGATCACGGCGAGGGCGACGGTGCCGGCGGCGGCCAGGCCCATCTGGGTCAGGAACGGCACGCCGACGACGGCGAGGGCGGCCAGCGCGATCAGCACGGTGAGACCGGCGAACACCACGGCGGAACCGGCGGTGCCCACCGCGCGGCCCGCGGCTTCCTCACGGTCGCGCCCCAGAGCCAGTTCGTGCCGGTACCGGGAGACGATGAACAGGGCGTAGTCGATCGCCACGGCCAGGCCGATCATCAGGGCGAGGACGCTGGTGGTGGACGACATGTCGACGAACCCGGTCAGGGCGGTGAGCACGCCGACGCTGATGCCGATGCCGATGATGGCGGTCAGCAGCGGCAGGCCGGCCGCGATCAGCGACCCGAACGTGATGACCAGCACGACCGCGGCGACCAGTACGCCGATGGCCTCGCCGGCGCCCTGCTCGGGCTTGATCTGCAGCGCGTCGCCGCCGACCTCGGTGGTCACGCCCTGGGCGCGGGTCTGTGCGGCGATGTCGGTGAGCGCGTCGCGCGCCGGGTCGGTCAGCTCCTGCGCCGGCACGCGATAGCTCACCTGCGCGAAGCCGACGGTGCCGGCCTCGTTGACCGCGCCGGACTGGAACGGGTCGGCGACGGAGGCGACCTCCGGTGCCTGCTTCAGCTCGGCGACGGCCCGCTCGACCGCTGCCCGGTTGGCGGCGTCGGTGAGCGTCTGCCCCTCCGGTGCGGCGAACACCACCCGCGCTATCGCGCCATCGGCGGAGGCCTGCGGGAACCGTTCCTGAAGCAGGTCGATCGCCTGCTGCGACTGGGTGCCGGGGATCCGGAACGCGTCGGACGTCGACCCCGACAGGGTCGCGGCGCCGGTCAGCGCGCCGGCCAGGACCACGATCCAGAGCGCGAGGACCAACCATCGCCGACGGAACGCCAAGCGTCCCAAACGGTACAGAAACGTCGCCATCAGAAGGTCTCCTGTCGAGGTGGTGATCGTCGGTGACCTTCGAGACGCTAGCCGATCGGCAAGCACATGGCTAGCCGATCGTGAGGTAGATTACTTGTCGATCGGCTAGGTTCGAGCTTGCCGATCGGCTAGTCCATTCATGGTTGGCTCTGGTGACCCCCGGCTTGGAGATTCCGGAACTCCTCGGTGAGCCAGGCGCGCGGCGGCACGCCGGCGAACCGCACGAACTCCCGGGTCAGGTGGGCCTGGTCGTAATACCCGGTCGCCGCCGCCACATCAGCCAGGTTCACCCGGCCGCACCGGCGCACCGAGTCCGCGATCCGGGTGGTGGCGTGCTGGAACCGCATCAGCATCGCGACCATCTTCGGCGACCGGCCGACCTCGCGCCGGAACAGCGTGGTCAGGTGCCGCGCGCTCAGCCCGACCCGCTCCGCGACCGCGGCCACCGGGGCCCGGCCCCGGCTACGCTCCATGAGGTGCCAGGCGTGCGCGAGCTCCGGGCGCACCAGCCCGCTTCCGCGTTCCCGCCACGCTTCCACCAGATACCCGGCACTCAGGTCGAAAGCCTCCGGCCAACCGCCGGCCTCGGCCAGCCGGTCACGCAGTTCGCCGGCGCGCCGGCCGAGCAGAGCGACCGCGTCGAAGTCGCGCACACTCAGCTCGGCGCTCGGCATCCCGAAGAGCGCCCGCGCGGCCAGCGGGTGCACGGCCATCTGCACGCCGGCCTGACCCCGCCGCTGGCGCACGTGACTGGCCCGCACATGAAGGCCGCCGAGCACCACCGGCGCGGGTCGCGCGTCGGCCAACGTCGCCGCCGTCTCGGCGGCTTCGACGCCGTCGTCGAGGCTGACGATGAATGTCAGGGCCGCGGAAGGCAGACCCAGGTGAACGGTGTCGGGAACGTCGAGGGCGCGGTATCCCACCATCGACACCACACCGGGAGCGCCGCGCGGCGGCGCCGGCACGAACTCCCACTGTGGCGGCGGCTGACCGGTACCCACCACCTCACGCTAACCCACGCGGATCCGTGGCAGGCGAGACACTTTCGCCTCAGAAAATAAAAGTCACCGTACTCGAATCAAAAGTATGGACACATCGATGCGAAGTCCGTTAATGTCTGGCCGTACTGAGAGATTTCGTCGAGGAAACCGTCGGCGCGGTTGATCCTCGGCGCTGGCGCTGGGTGTGGCACCACCGGCGCGCATCACCCGTCACCGGCTTTCTACTCGGACCCATCAGACACACGGCTGCCCGTTCGCGCTCCGCCGCGGGCCGGTGTGCCGTGCCCGCGCAGAGCCTTCACGAGAGGTGTATGCCGCCATGTTCACTTCCCACACCCGCCGTCTCCTGACGGCGGCCGCGACCGCGGTCACCCTGCTGATCAGCACCGGGGCGTCCGCGAACGCCGCGCCCTCCAGCACCGCCGTAGAACAGGTACTCACCTGGACCGCGGACGACAGTTTCACCGAGTACCGCAGCGCGCCGGCCACCGCGGTCGCCGGTCCCGCCACGCTCGTGTTCGAGAACAGCGCCGCGACCGGCAACACCACGGGCATGCAGCACACGCTCACGTTCGAGACCGGGAATCCGGCGTACAACAGCGACGTCGACGTGAACATCCTGGCCGATCCGTTCGACAGCAACGGCGGCCGGTGGACGGTGGACGTGGTGCTCACGCCCGGCACGTACCGGTACTTCTGCGCGATCCCCGGGCACGGCACCATGACCGGCCTGCTGGTCGTCACCGGCAGCGGCGCGGACACCACCCCGCCCACCGTCACCGCGTCGGTGACCGGCGAGCGGGACGCCAACGGCGCCTACATCGGCACCGCGACGGTCGCCCTCTCGGCCACCGACGCCGGCTCCGGCGTCGCCCGGATCGAGTACGCGGTGGACGGTGGCGCGTTCAGCGGCTATGAAGCGCCGGTTCCGGTCAGCACGCCGGGTCCGCACACCGTGGCGTATCGTGCCACCGACGTCGCGGGCAACACCTCCGAGCCAGGCTCGGTGTCCTTTGTGGTGGTCGAGGCCACCGGCCCGGACACGACGCCGCCGGTCGCGACCGCGTCGGTGTCCGGCGAGCGGGACGCCGACGGCGGATACGTCGGGAGCGCCCTTGTGACGCTGTCCGCTACCGACGCGGACTCCGGCGTCGCGCGGATCGAGTACGCCGTGGACGGTGCCGCCTACCGCACCTACACGGCACCGGTGACCGTCGACCAGCCCGGCCAGCACACGGTGGCGTACCGGGCCACCGACGCCGCGGGCAACACCTCGGCCCCGCGGTCGGTGTCCTTCACGGTGGTGAGCGCGCCGCAGCGGGACTGCCCGGTGACCGACACCCGCCCGGTGGTCTGGGTCGGCACCATCAACAGCGGCGTACCCAACCGGATGGTCGCGTCCGGCTGCACCATCAACAACGCCATCGAGGACGAGCGGGCGTGGCTCAACCACGGGCAGTTCGTCGCGCACGCCACCGATGTCGCCGAGCGGCTGCACCACCTCGGCGTGATCAGCCACGAGGAGCACGCCACGCTCGTGGACGCGGCGGAGCGGTCCGGCGTCGGCAAGCCGGACGGCCGGAACGGGTACCGGGGACTGCTGGACCGCTCGGGCGCGTCCTTCGCCCTGTGGGAGCAGGTGGGTGCCGGCGGGTTCAGCCGCAACGCGGACGGCTCCATCACCAGCCGCCCGGTCGGCGGCCTGGGGATGTTGTGGTTCCCGGTGCGCGCGTACGGTGACTTCTCCCTGAAGCTCCAGTGGCGCGACGACGCGCCCGGTGACGGCCGCGCCAACAGCGGCGTCTTCGTCCGTTTCCCGCACGTGCACCAGCATCCGGACGAGTCGCGCCCCGAATGGGTGGCCATCAAGTACGGCCACGAGCTCCAGATCCTGGACCGGCCGGACGGCGACCAGTACAAGAGCGGATCCGTGTACGGCTTCGACCGGGTCGATCTGGCCGGCGCCGGCGTGACTCCGAAGGGCACCTGGAACGACTACGAGATCCGGGTGGTCGGGCAGCACTATTCGGTGTTCCGCAACGGCGTGCTGATCAACGAGTACCACAACACGCCGGACGCGGTCTTCGACCCGCCCCGCCCGGACGACCCCGGTGGCGCCGGCCGCCAGCACACCAGCGGCTACATCGGTGTGCAGAACCACGGCGCCACCGATGTGGTCAGCTTCCGCAACATCCGCATCGCCCCACTGTCCTGAAGGGATACATCATGGGCAAAGCCCGTTACTTGTTGATCGCGGCGATCCTGGTGATGACGGTGGGCGGCGCGGGCGGGCTCGCGATCGCGAACGGCAGCCTGCGATCGGCCGAGCGTCCGGACGGCTGCGTCGAGCCGGACCGCACCGTCACCCTGTACGCGGTGGAGCTGCCCCGGGACCCGCGGACCGGGCAGGTGCGCCTCGGCTACGGCAGCACCCCGGAGACGGCCTCGTATCCCGGACCCACCATGGAGATGATCGAGGGCGAGTGCCTCGCGATCACGCTGCACAACCAGGTGCCGGAGGCGACCCTCGCGCAGCTGCGCACCGACGCGGCGCATCCGCTCGGGGTGTCGCTGCACGTGCACGGCGTCAAGTACACCCAGCTGTCCGACGGCACCGTCCACAGTGCCTCGTTCGTGCCTACCGGCCAGTCCCGCACCTACACCTGGTACGCCCAGCCGCGCAACCTGAACACCGGCGCACAGGGCACGGCCGGCTACTGGTGGTACCACGACCACGTGGTCGGCGGGCCGCACGGCACCCAGGGCATGGGCGCCGGCCTGTTCGGCGGCCTCGTGGTGCGCCGGCAGGGCGATCCGCGTCCCGATCGGACCTACGTGACCGCGTTCGGTGACCGGCAGACCATCAACCTGCGGCGCAGCGAGGACGCCGACACCTGTGACCCGGTGAACCCGCAGCCCGGTCCCACCTGCCTGGTCGCCCGGAAGGGCGAGCGGGTCGAGTTCGTCGTCATCGGCATGGGCAACGAGATGCACACCTGGCACCTGCACGGGCACTCCTGGGCGGACACCCGCACCGGCATGGTGCCGGGCAACACCAAGGCGCTCGTGGACGCGATACCGGTCATCGACAACAAGACCCTCGGACCCGGCGACTCCTTCGGGCTCCAGGTCGTGGCCGGCGACTCGGTCGGGCCCGGTCACTGGATGCTGCACTGCCACATGCAGTTCCACTCGGACGCCGGCATGTTCACCACCCTGCACGTCCTGGACGAGACCGGGACGATGCCAGCTTCGCACCACTCTCACGAGGAGTAGCAGCGATGATTCGTAGCTTCATGGCCGCCGCGCTGGTATTGGGCACGCTCGCGGCGCCCGTACCCGCGCGACCCGCTGCCGCCGCGGGCGGCAAAGTGATCAACGTGCTGGTGTTCCACGGACCCGCGGCCCAGCAGGACGACCCGGTCCAGCGCGCCACCACCATCATCAAGAACCTGGGAAAGCAGCACGGCTTCTTCGTGCACGAGGCCGAGGACCCGGCTGTTTTCAACGCCGAGAACCTCGACCGGTACCGGGGTGTGGTGTTCCTGTCCGCGAAGGGCGTGACGCTCGACGACGCACAGGAGGCCGCGTTCCAGGCGTACATCAAGGGCGGTGGCGGGTTCGTCGGCGTCCACGACGCCGCGTACGCCCAGCCCGGCTCGGAATGGTTCACCGGCCTGATCGGCACCCGACCGGCGGCCGCACTGCCCAACGCCGAGCGGGCCGTCGAGGCCAGCGCGAGCGGCAACAACCCGCCCAACGAGACCGCGCAGCAGGCCGTCGACCAGTCGATCACGACGAAGTGGCTGACCCGTACGCCGACCGGCTGGCTCGTCGCGAAGCTGGCCGCGCCGACGGTGGTCAGCCGGTACGCGCTGACGTCGGCCAACGACTCCGCCGGCCGCGACCCGAAGGACTGGACGCTGCAGGGCTCGGCGGACGGGGAAACCTGGACCGATCTGGACCGTCGCAGCGGTGAGGCGTTCCCGCAGCGGCTCCTCACCCAGCAGTACGCGTTCGAGAACACCCAGGCGTACCAGTACTACCGCCTCGACATCACCGCGAACAGCGGCGAGCCGCTGACCCAGCTCGCCGAGCTGTGGCTGATCGGCCCGGACGCGGGGCCGCCGCCGGAAAGCCAGGTGCAGCAGGCGACGGTGGCGCTCACCGACCGCCAACACCCGGCCAACAAGGGGCTGCCGCTCACCTGGAGCCGCGCCGACCAGTGGATCAACTGGGACCCGAACCCGGTCGGCCGGGTGCACACCGTGGCGCAGGTCGACGAGAGCTCGTACCGCGCCGGGCTGAGCGGCAACGGCCCGTTCCACCCGGTCTCCTGGTGCCGCGACTACGACGGCGGCCGCTCCTTCTACACCGGCATGGGTCGCACGCCGGCCAGCTACAACAAGGACGCGCAGTTCCACAGCCACCTGCTGGGCGCGATCCAGTGGACGACCGGCATGGTGCGCGGTGACTGCCAGGCGACCATCGCGGCGAACTACCGCACCGAGCGGCTCACCACCGCCAACCAGTCCGGCCAGCTCGACCAGATCGGCGAGCCGCACGGCCTGACCATCGCCCCGGACGGCACGGTGTTCTACATCGGCAAGGCGGCGTGCCCGTCCGGCCCGGTCGTCGACTGGGCCGACCCGAACGTCGGCCTCGGCTGCGGCACCATCCACCGGTGGGATCCGGCGACCCGGCAGGTCACGCTGCTCACCACGCTGCCGGTCATGGGCAACCGGGGCGGCGGCGGCGAGCTGGTCAAGAACGAGGAGGGCCTGGTCGGCATCACGCTCGACCCGGCGTTCGCGGAGAACGGCTGGATCTACGTGTACTGGATGCCGCACGCGTCGATCGACCGGGAGCGCCGGGTCGGCCAGCGGACCATCTCCCGGTTCACCTACGACCGCGCGGCCGGCACCATCGACCAGAGCACCCGCAAGGACCTGTTGCACTGGGACACCCAGATCCACAGCTGCTGCCACGCCGGCGGCGGCATGACGTTCGACGAAAGCGGCAACCTCTACATCGGCACCGGGGACAGCAACTCTTCCGGCGGCTCCAGCGGGTACTCCGGCAACAACTGGACCGCGGAGTTCGCGGGCATCTCGTTCCAGGACGCGCGCCGCACCTCCGGAAACACCAACGACCTCAACGGCAAGATCCTGCGTATCCACCCGGAGGCGGACGGCACATACACCATTCCGGACGGCAACCTCTTCACCGGCCAGGAGGAGGGCGGTGGCAAGACCCGGCCGGAGATCTACGTGATGGGTGTGCGCAACATCGCCCGCATCGCGTGGGACCCGGTCAACGACTGGCTGACCGCCGCGTGGGTCGGCCCGGACGCCAGCGTGCCGAGCCCGGAGCTGGGACCGGCGAAGTACGAGACGGCCACCATCATCACCTCCGCCGGCAACCAGGGCTGGCCGTACTGCATGGGTAACCGGCAGCCCTACCGCGACCGCAGCACCACCGACGCCACGGTGCTCACCGGCTGGTACGACTGCGACAACCTGAAGAACGAGTCGCCGCGCAACACCGGACTGGTGAACATCCCGCCGGCCCGGGACAACATGATCTGGTATTCGCCGCAGGGCGGCGGCCCGGTCTATCCGCCGCGGCCGGACGGCAGTGGCCTGCCCAGTTACGTGCTGGGCCAGGAGACGTTCACCCGGCCGTACCTACGGGGTGGCGGGCAGGCCGTGATGGACGGTCCCACCTACCACCGCGCCAAGGTGGACACCGACAGCGGTGTGGCCTGGCCGGCGTACTGGGAGGGCAAGTGGTTCATCGGTGACCAGGCCAGCCCCAACAACCGGATCGCCGTGACCGTCGACCCGCCGCAGGTGCCCGCCCAGGGCGCGCCCGCCTTCGCCGAGGACCTGCGCCCGATCATCCAGGGCGGCAACGGCGCCACCCAGCTCCAGTCCTGGATGGACGCCAAGTTCGGCCCGGACGGCGCGCTCTACCTGCTCGACTACGGCGGCGGCTTCTTCACCCTGCACCCCAACCAGAAGCTGGTCCGGATCACGTACCAGGGCGGGGCGGCCACGCCGAACCCGAACCAGGCCACCGCCCGGTCCGTCTCCCCCAGCCAGCCGCGGAAGGTCACGTTCTCCGGCGTCCACGCCGGCGGCGTGGCCTGGGAGTGGGACTTCGGCGACGGCAGCGCACCGTCCACTCAGGCCAACCCGACGCACACCTACAAGCGGTACGGCACCTTCCAGGCGACGCTGAAGGTCACGTACGCCGACGGCGAGGTCGTCACCGGCACGGTCACCGTCAACGCCGGCTGCGCCGCCCCCGACGCCCGGCCCACCGTGCGGCTGCTGGACACCGACACCGGCCTGGCCAACCGCGCGGCCGGCGGCGGCTGCACGATCAACGACCTGATCGACGACGAGTCCGCCTGGCCGAACCCGGCCCTGTTCGCCACCCACCTGGACGGGGTGCTCCGGGAGCTGACCGCGGCGCGCGTCATCGACAACCGCGAGGCGCAGGCCCTGCGCGACGCGGCGGCCGCCTCGCCAATCGGCAGCACGCCCGGATACCAGCCGCTCTTCGACGGGACGGCACGGTCGCTCGCCGGCTGGCGGCAGGCGCCGGGCGGCACCTTCGCCCTGCGCGGCGACGGTTCCCTCCGCAGCTCCGGCGGACTGGGCATGCTCTGGTACGCCGAGCGGGAGCTCGCCGACTACTCGCTGCGGATGCAGTTCCGGGACGTGTCGGCGGAGGGGGTCCGGGGCAACAGCGGTGTGTTCGTGCGCTTCCCCGATCCGCGGACACCGCTGGAACAGCGCCCACCCGGTAGCTGCGGGACGGTCGGCTCGGCGCGGACCTCGGCGGCGTGGGTCGCGATCTACTGTGGACACGAGATCCAGATCTACGACGGCGAGACCGGCGAGACGCAGAAGACCGGCTCGGTCTACAACTTCGCGCCACTCCCCCTCGCCCAGTCCGGCGCGACGCCGAAGGGGCAGTGGAACGACTACGAGATCCGGGCGGTCGGGCAGCACTACACGATCATCCGGAACGGTGTGACGATCGCCGAGTTCGACAACACGCCGGGCAAGCAGTCGTCCAGGGCCGGCGACCCGCCCACCGACCTGCGCCAGTTCCTCACCGGTTTCATCGGCCTACAAAACCACGGCACCAGCGACCTGGTCGAATTCCGCAACCTCCGCACCCGCCCCCTCTAACCCCCACCCCTTTGCCCGCCGATCAAGGGCTCCGGCACATGGTTTGATCTCGGATCCAGGTGCCCGAGCCCTTGATCGGCGCGGTTGTCCTTGATCGGCCCGGCCGGGTGCGTCGGTCCTACGGCTCCGGCCGCAAAATCACTACCGGGATCTCCCGGCTGGCCTTCTTCTGGTACCGGTCGTAGTCCGGCCACATGTCCGCCATCAACCGCCACAGCCGCTCCCGCTCCGCCCCCACCGCGGTGCTGGCTGTCGCGGTGAACTTCGCCGCAGCGACCTGCACGTGGACCGTGGGAGTGGCGCGCAGGTTCAGGTACCAGGACGGGTGCCCGGCCGTGCCGCCGTTCGAGGCGACCAGCACGTACCGCCCGTCGTCCGCGCCGTAGATCAGCGCGCTGCGGCGCAGCGTGCCCGAGCGGCGACCGCGCGTCGTCAGCAGCAACGTGGTCACACCCCACCGGTGATGCCCCTGGCGGCCGTCCGTCTCCACATATTGGCGGATGTGCTTGGCCACCCAGCCGGTCGGACTGTCCACAATGGGATCTTCGGTTGTCATCGTCGCTATGTCCCCGCTCGTGTCAGTGGTGGAGGGTGTAGTGGCGCAGGGTTACGGGACTGCCATCCGGGGCGGTCCAGTCCGCCGTGGTCGTGTGGGTGTGTTGCCAGCCGCCGCGCTCGTATACGGTGATCGCCGCTGAGCCACGGCCGTCGACGACTTCGAGCATGAGGTCGGCGTGGCGGTCGACAGCCCATTCTCGCACCTGCTGAAGCAGTCGGCTGGCGACGTGGTGGCGGCGGAAGGCGGGTGCGACGAACAGGCGGCCGACCTCGAACACCGCAGCGGTGGTGCTGAGGCGGTGAACGGCGATGTGCCCGACGACGGCGGCGCTGTCCGCCTCCGCGATCCACGCGTACAGAAGGTCGGGCGGGCACAACCAGCCACGGGGGTCGGCCGGCCAGTTCAGCGGGTAGCGATCGAGCCGGTGCACCTCGCCGAGCAGCTCGATACACCGCGGCAGGTCACCCGGTCGCCGGTCGCGGATCGTCGCTTTCAAGTAATGGACCCCTTCCATGATCGGGGCGGGGGGGGCGAGGCGTGGGAAAAAATTATGAATCACCTCAAAACAAACTAAAATAAAGATTTAATGGACCCCTGCATTTAGCGGGGCGTCCTTCAAGTATTTAGAACGACTTGAGGGACGCCCTGATCATGACTTTATCGACGAGAACAGCCGCCGGTACGCCGCCGGACTGTGCCCGAAGTATTGCCGGAACCGCCGGCTCGCGTAGTTCGGGTCCGGCCAGCCGACCATCCGCCCGATCGCGGCCACCGGCAGCCCCGTCTCGATGAGCAGCGCGGCGGCGCGTTCGGCGCGCAGCCGTCCCAAGTATGCGATGGGCGGCGCGCCCAGTTGCGTGGTGAACTGGCGCGCCAGGTGTGCCGGGGAGATGTGGACCGCGCCGGCGAGAGCGCTCAGTGTCCACTGTGCTGCGATGTCCTCCTCGATGAGCCCCACGGCCGCGAGCACGGCCGGATACGCGTGCGGTGCCGGTGTGACCTCCGGGTCGCGGCCGGCGTCGGTGGTGGCGATCGCGCCGAGCACGCACAGCAGTAGGCCAAGTCGCATCGCATACCGCGGGCCGGCGCCGCCGCCGGTCATCTCGGGCAGGGCATCCTCCACCATGGCCAGCGCACCGGCCGGGAGCTGCCACGGCTGTCCCTCCGAGGAACCGGCGGCGCCGGCCAGGCGCCCGAGTCGCGGCTCCTCGCGGACCCACGCCAGCTCGCGCCGGAACACCTCCGGCGCGACGTAGAGATTGTTCACCGACAACCCCCGGCAATCCTCGTAGCCGTGCCAATCGCCGGGGCGCAGCAGGATCACCGACCCGCGCCGCAAGCGCCGGACCCCGCTCGCCGCGCGGTGGGTGGCCGTGCCGCGGGTGACCACCGCCAACTCGATGAAGTCGTGGCTGTGAGCCGCGGTCTCCGGCAGCCGGTCGAACCGCTCAGCGGCGACGGCGGCGGCCGCGAACACGTCGGCCCGCTGTATCCGGTGCATGCGAAGATTGTGCTACTAGTGCGCCCGACTGTCCTAGCACCGCACCGCGCTCACCTGCCAGCGTGAGCTGGACACGATGCCAAGGCCTAGGAGCACAGCATGATCAGCGAGGAACTCGTCCAGGCGTACCGGCGTGATGGTTTTGTCCATGTCCCCGGGGTGCTGTCCCGGGCCGACGCCGCGCGGTTCCGGGCCGCGGCGACAGCCGCGCAGGATCGGATCGCGGACCACCACGAGGCCGCGACGTTCACCCAGTTGCTGCAACTGTGGCGGCAGGACGACACGTTGCGGGAGCTGACCCTCAACCCCACGTTGGCCGGCATCGCCCAGCGGCTGGCCGGCATCCCGTTGCGCCTGTGGCACGACCAGTTGCTCATCAAGCCACCGCACAACGGCGCCGCCACCGAGTTCCACCAGGATCAGCCCTACTGGCCGCACGGCAACTCCCGGCACGCGCTGTCGGCCTGGGTGGCGCTTGTCGACGTGCCGGTCGAGCGCGGCTGCATGACGTTCATTCCCGGTTCACACGGGCTGCGCGGCTTGCGCCCGCAGGACCTGACCGACAGCGCCGACCTGTTCCGGATCGCGCCTGAGCTGGCGTGGGAGAAGCGGGTCACGGTGCCGCTGCGCGCCGGCGACTGCACGTTCCACAACGCCTACCTGGCGCACACCGCGACGCCGAATCTCACCGACGATCCCCGGATCGCGCACGTCATCATCTACGTGGACGCCGACCTGACCTACCTCGGTGCGCCACGGCATGTGGTGACCGACCCGCTCGACCTCACCGTGGGACAGCGCCTGCCGGACCGCGACTTTCCGCCGTTCGCCGGGGTCGATGGGGGTTTCTGAGCCCTATTCGATGTTCTTGAGCTGGTAGCCGTGCGCGGGGCAGACCTGCTTGAGGGTGGCTTCGGCGGGCGCGGTCAGGGCCGCGAGCTGGTCGAATTCGGCGAACGTCGTGAAGTCAGCGGCCTTCGCGACCGACTCGGAGAGGCTGGTCAGGGCGGCCTTCAGCGCAGGGTCGCTGACCTTGCTGGCGGCGTCGGCGAACGTCGCCGAGGTGCTGGTCCAGAGGGGTTCCAGGTTCGCCAGCACCTCGGCGACGGTGGCCTTGTCGCCGATGCGTTCCGCCCGGACGCCCTTGAGGATCTGTGCCTGCGACGCCGGCCCGAGCGTGTGGTATGCGGCGTCCACGGTCTCGCAGGCGATCAACGGCGTCATGTTCAGCTCCGGGTCGCCGGCCGTCACCGCGGGCGCGGCCACCGCCGTGGTAGCGGCGGGTGTCGCCGGGCTCTCCGCTGGCCCGGAACAGCCGGTCGCGGCCAGGATCAGAACGGCGAAAACGGGAAAGGTACGTCGCACCACTGGACCTTACCCTTGGGGAAGGGCGCATGATCAACCGGTGGGACTGTTGACGATCGGGGCGTTCGCACGCGCGGCCGGGCTGTCGCCGAAGGCACTGCGCCTCTACGACGAGCTCGGACTCCTGCCGCCCGCCGCCGTCGACCGCGATTCGGGATACCGGCTCTACGATCCCGCGCAGCTCGACCGGGCGCGGTTCATCGCGTGGCTGCGCCGGCTCGGCATGCCGCTGGCCCGCATCCGCGAGGTGCTCGGCCTCGACGACGCGGCCGCCGCGGCCGAGGTAGGGACGTACTGGGCCGAGGTGGTCGCGCAGACAGCCGACCGCGGGCGCCTGGCCACCTTCCTCGTCGACTATCTCAAGGGCCGCGGCAGCGCCGTGAGCGACGCCGGCGGCGCGGTCGGCATCCGGTACGCGGCCCGCACGGACACCGGCAAGGTCCGCACGAGCAACGAGGACGCGGCGTACGCGGGCGGCCGGCTGCTCGCGGTGGCCGACGGGGTCCGCGGCGCCGCGGGTGCCAGCGCGAGTGCCGCGGCGATCGCGGCGTTGCGCCCCTGGCAAACCCGTCCGGTACCGGTGGGAGAGCTGCTCAACGCGCTGACCGAGGCGGTCGGTGACGCCGAGCGCCTGGTGCGGGACATCGCCGGCGACGGCGAAGCGGTGACCACCCTCACGGCGATGCTGTGGTCCGGCTCGCATCTGGGCCTGGTCCACATCGGAGATACGCGCGCCTACCTGCTGCGCGTGGGTGAACTCTTCCAGATCACGCACGACCACACCTGGGTGCAGTCCTTGGTGGACGAGGGGCGACTGACGCCCGAGGAGGCCGAGTCGCATCCGCAGCGGGCGCTGCTCGCCCGGGCGATCACCGCGGCTGGCGGCCACCAGCCGGATCTGTCGGTGCACGAGGCGGTGGCCGGCGACCGGTACCTGCTGTGTTCGGACGGTCTGACCCGCGCCGTGCCGGCGGCGTCCATGCGTGCCGCGTTGCGGCGCACCGATGGTCCACAGGAGACTGTCGAGGCGCTGATCGCGCTGGCCCACGAGGGCGGTGCACCCGACAACATCGCCTGCGTCATCGCCGACGTGGTAGCGCTGTGAGACTCGGCACCTACGTCGTCGACCGCCGACCCTTGCGGATTCCCGCGTTCCGTCGACTGTGGACGGCCTCGGCGGTCACGGCCGTCGGTGGGTCGTTCAGCCTCATCGCCGTACCCACGCAGCTTTTCACGCTCAGCGGGTCGTCGGCGTCCGTCGGCGCGGCGGCCGCGGTGTCGATGGGCGCGCTCGTCGTGTCGGCGCTGTGGTCCGGTGTCCTGGCCGACGCGACGGACCGCCGGCGGTTGTTGCTGGCCGGCAACGCCGGCCTCGGCCTCACCTACCTCGGCCTGTGGCTGAACATCGCGCTCGGGCTGGACTCCGTGGCGGTCCTGCTGGTCCTCGTCGCGGTCCAGGGCGTCGGCTTCGGAGCCACCATGACGACGATGGGCGCCACCGTGCCCCGCGTGGTGCCGGGCGACCTGCTGGTCGCGGCCAACAGCCTCAGCGCGCTGACCCGCTACACCGGCGCCGTCGTGGGCCCGCTGCTCGCGGGCGTACTGATCCCGATTGTGGGCCTCGGTGCGCTGTACCTCCTCGACGCGCTCGCGCTCGCGGCCGTGCTGCGGGCGGTGGCCGCGCTGCCCGCGATGCCAGCCCCGCCGGATGCCCGCCCGCGGGTCGGCGACGGGCTCCGGTACCTGCTCGGCCAGCGGGTCCTGGTCGCGATCCTCGGCGTCGACCTGGCCGCGATGGTGTTCGCGCTGCCGTTCGCGCTGCTGCCCGAGTTGGCCGAGCGGGTGTACGGCGGCCCGGCGGGCGGCGGCACCGCGCTCGGCCTGCTGTTCGCGGCGTATCCGGCGGGGGTGCTGCTCGCCGGGCTGCTGTCCGGCACGTTCGGCCGGGCGCGGCGGCACGGCGCCCTCATGGCCTCCGCGGCCATCGCCTGGGGCGGCTGCGTGCTGCTCCTCGGCGCCGCGCCGCGCCTCTGGATGGCGCTGCTGGCGCTGGCCGCGGGCGGTGCCGTCAACTTCGTGCTGAGCACGTTCCGCAACGCGATCTCCCAGGCGCACACGGACGACCGGGTCCGGGGCCGGGTCCAGGGCACGTTGACCGTGGTGCTGTTCGGCGGCCCGCAGCTCGCCAACGTGGTGCACGGGTTCGGAGGAGCGGTGCTCGGCCCCCGCGCCGCGATCGCCATCGGCGGCGCGCTCACGGTGCTGACCGTCGCGCTCCTCGTGCGCGCGATCCCCGAACTCTGGCACTACCACTCATGATCAGGGCGTCCCTCACGTAGCCCTAACGACTACCGGGACGCCTTGATCATGGGGAGAGGATCTCGGCGGCGGCGACCAGGAGGCGGCGGGCGGACCGGATGGCCGAGAGCGTCTCCTGCAGGAGGTACTCCGCGGTCTGCGGCCGGTCGCCCCACTCCGCGCCGAACCCGACGGCGTCGACGTCGACGCCGTGCGGCAGGTACAGGCGGCGGAGCGCGTCGAACGTCTGGAACGGGACGAACACCTGCGTGGTGACGACCAGCACCCGCTGCCCGAGCCGCGGCTCGGCGCACCGCGTCCACAGTCGCAGGGTGTCGGAGGTGTCCGGCCGGTACGGCGGGCGCCCGGTGCTCGCCGACAGGACCGAACCGATGGCCCGGCCGTCGTCGCCGACCAGCGGCGCCTGGCGTTCGTGGGTGAACTCGGGCGGCGTGCCGTCGACGTCCGTGGACCAGAGCGGCCACTGTGGACAGATCCGGTCGGCGGACGCGCAGCCGCAGAGGAACGTGACCTCGGCCGCCGCGAGGCCGAACTCCGCCTGGGCAGCCGCCACCATCAGCCCGAACTCGTCGGTGGCCGCCGGCGCGTAGGCCGCGGTGACGTCCCGCTCCGGCGGATCCGCGATGAGAAAGCGCGGGCTGCCGAGGAAGCTGACCTCGCCGAGCGCCACGCCGGTGGACCGCAGATGCGCCGCGTACCGGGAGCGCAGCAACGGGGACCGGTAACCGCCGCCGAGCACCAGCGTCTTGTCGTACCGGTCGAACCGGGGCGGCTGCGGCGTCACCAGGCCGAGTTCGGTCGTCAGCTCGAGCACCCGGGCGCGAGTCCGCTCGTCGAAACTGCCCTCGACGGCTTGCGACCGTTCCCGGTACCCGGATCCGGAGCGGAAGTTGAACGCCGCCGCGGCGATCCGCTCGACGGCGAGCGTGCGGCGCAGGATCTCGGTCTGGTCGGCCGACAGGCCGGCCACCGCGGCGTCCGGCGCGTCGAACAGCCGGTCGAGCCAGTCCGGCAGGTCCTCGTTGAGGTGCAACCAACTGGTCAGGTCGGCGGACGAGCCGGCCGGCTCGTCGAACTCGCCCTGCAGCGCGGTCATCGGGGCGCTGAACAGCCAGGATTCGGCCACCGCGAACGCGTGCGCGGCCCGCTCGGTCGCCGCGCCCGCCGCTGGTGCCCGGAACAGTGCCGCGTTCGTCACCCCCGCACTCTAGACCGCCTCTCCCATGATCAAGGCGTCCCTCAAGTCGGCTGTGGCGTAGGGGCGGTGGGGTGGGGACTTGAGGGACGCCTTGATCATGGTGGGTTAGTAGGGGGTGGTGGGTGACCAGGTGGTCAGGGTTCGGGCCTCGGGGGCGGGCGGTTCGACCGCCGGGCAGTGCGTGCCGCGCGGCGGCGGCTGGCGGGTGACGAGGTGCCGGTCGATCGTGTCGGTCACGCACGCGCTGCGGCCGTAGACCCCGTGACCCCAGCCGTCGTACGTGAGCAGCACGCCGTCCCGCCCGAGCTGGCGCGCGACGCCCAGCGCCCGGTTGTAGCCGGTGGCCGGGTCGTGCCGCGCGTTGACCACCAGGACCGGCGTGTCCAGGTCACGCACCCGGAGCTGGTGCTGCGGGTTCGCGATCGGCGTGGGAGTGCCTAGGCACGCGGCCGTGAGCCCGGTGGCCGGCGGCCCATAGCGCATGTCCGGCGCGATCTGGGCGAGCCGGCGCAGGTGACTGGTCCACTCCCGATAGTCGCGCACCGGGAGGTGCCAGTCGCTGCAGAAGATCGCCAGCCCTGGGAAGTCGACCACTTCCTCATCCGCGGCGGCCGCGCTGGCCGCGCTGGCCGCGCTTCCCGCGCCGGCCAGGAAAGCCCTCGTGGTCGCCGGGTCCGTCGGGATCGGCGTGCCGGTGTGGAGAGCCAGCAGCTCCTCCGCCAGGATGAACCAGTCCGGCCCGTAGAAGGCGCCGAAGGCGAACCCGATCAGCTCCTCCGGCCGCAACGGGCGGGTCGGGTCCGGCGGGAAGGGGAGCTCGCCACGCTCGGCCCGCGCCAGCAGGTCCTGCCAGATCGCGCGCGCGTCCTGGCCGTAGAGCGGGCTGGTCGGGGTGCGCTCGTTCCACTTGACGAACTCGTTGAACGAGTCCTGCGTGCTGGCCGCCTCGGTGTCCAGCCACCCGCGGGTGCCGAGGCTGTGGTCCAGGTTGCTGTCCGACACGATCGCCCGCACCCGGTGCGGGAACAGCTCCGCGTAGTGCTGCGCGTTCATCGAGCCGTAGGACACGCCGAGGTAGCTGAGCTTCGGGTCGCCCAGCGCCGCCCGGACGTAGTCCATGTCGCGGGCCACGCTGCGCATGTCGACGTGGTCGAAGAGCGGGCCGCTCCGCGCCCGGCAGTCCGCCCGCAACCGGGCGTTGTACGCCACCCGCGCGTCGAAGTCGGCCTGGCTGGTCATCTGGAACGGCGGTTCCTGCTCCAGCAACGCCAACGAACAGCGGATCGGGCTGCTCAGGCCGACGCCGCGGGGGTCGATGCCGATGATGTCGAAGCGCCGGCGGAGCTCCGGGCTGAAGCTGTCGGCGCCGTGGATGGCCAGGAGCCGGCCGGAGCCGCCCGGGCCACCGGGGTTGACCTGGAGCGTGCCGATCCGGGCGGCCGGGTCGGTGGCCGGCCGGCGCGCCAGCGCGAGGTCGAACGCCGGCCCGTCGGGCCGGGACCAGTCGATCGGCACCCGCAGGGTGCCGCACTGCGCCGTCGGATCCTCCGGGCACGGGGACCAGGCGATCGCGGGTGGGCGGCCGGTCTCGGCGGCGGCCGCCACGTCCGCCACAGCGAGGGGGACGGTGAGCGCCGCGCAGGCTAACGCGACGCGGAACGCGGTTCCTCTTGTGGTTCGCATCGACATACCATCGATGTCCACCCGTCAATATCACATCCATCTCAGGGGGTACTTTCCCCTGAGATGGTCCCCTCAGGGATGTAGTCGCCATCTCCATGATCAAGGCGTCCCTCAAGTCGGCTGTGGCGTAGGGGGCGGTGGGTGGGGATTTGAGGGACGCCTTGATCGTGAAAGGAAACAGGGGAGCCCTTCACGTCAATCTCACAGTGACGGTGCACAATCGTCTCGATGACGGAGCCGAACCACTTCGGCGGGCTGCTGCGTCGGCATCGGCATGACGCGGGCCTGACCATCGAGGAGCTGGCGGCCGCGGCGAACGTCAGCGTGCGGGCGATCAGCGACATGGAGCGCGGGCGCAGCCAGGTGCCGCAGCGGCGCACCGTCGAAGCGCTCGTGCGGGCCCTGCGCCTGGCCGACCCGGCGGCGACCGCCCTCCGCGGCGCCGCCCGGGCGGGCCGGCGCACCGGCCGGCCGGTCGCGGCGCTGGCCGCGCCGCGCGCGGTCGCGGACTTCACCGGCCGGGCCACCGAGTTGGCCTGGTTGGGCGAGCTGGCCGCCCGCGGCGCGGACGCGGATCCGCCGGTGGTCGCCGTCGTGTCCGGCTCGCCGGGTCTCGGCAAGAGCGCGATCATGCTGGAGGCGGCGAACCGGTACGCGGCGTCCTTCCCCGACGGCGTGCTGTTCCTGGACCTGCGCGGCCTCGACCCGGATCCGCCGCGCCCCGCCGACCTGCTGCTGCGGCTCCTCGTCGCGCTGGGCGTCGACGAGGACCAGGTGCCCGGCGAGGAGGCGGCGCGCAGCGCCCAGTACCGGGCCGTGATCCGGGACCGGCGATGCCTGCTGCTGCTCGACAACGCCGCCAGCGAGGCGCAGGTCCGCCCGCTGCTGCCGGCCGCGGGCGGCACGATGACCATCGTCACGAGCCGGCGCGGCCTGGCCGGCCTGGAGGCGGTCGACCGGCTCCGGATGCCCGTCCTGCCGGTGGGTGAGGCGGTGGCGCTGCTGCGCGGCATCATCGGCGCGGACCGGGCCGGGGCCGAGCCGGAGAGCGCCCTGCGCGGCGTCGCCGAGGCGTGCGGCGGCCTGCCGCTGGCGCTGCGGATCGCCGGCAACCGGCTGCTCAGCCGTCCGGATTGGACGGTCGCCTACCTGCTGCGGCGGTTGGCCGACGAGGACGCCCGGATGGACGTGCTGGTCGCCGGGGACCTGGCGGTGGCCGGGCCGTTCCTGCTCTCGTACCGGCAGCTGTCGCCCGGTGCGGCGCGCACGTTCCGGCGCCTGTCGCTGGTGCCCGGCCCGGACAGCGGTCCGGACCTGGCGGCGCAGCTGGCCGGCGCCGGGATCGCCGAGACCGAGGCCGCGCTGGACGAGCTCGCGGAGCTGGGGCTGCTCCAGCCCGCCGCCGAAGGCCGGTACCGGTTCCACGACCTCATCCGGGCCTTCGCGCGGGTCCGCCTCGCCGCGGAGGAGGCGGCGCCGGACCGGCGGCGGATGGCGGACGACATGGTCGCGTGGCTGCTCCGGCAGGCGGTCGCCGCCGGTCGGTGGTTCGAACCCGAGCACGCCGGACGGCTGGACGGCGGCGCGCCGGGCTCGGCGGCGCAGGCCAAGCGCTGGATCATGCAGGAGCACCTGAACTGGCTCGGCGCCCTGCGCGCGGCCGCTGCGGCGGGCCGGCACGCGGAGGTCATGGCGGTCGCCGACGCGATGCACTGGTTCTCCGATCAGTGGACGTACTGGGGACACTGGCTCGAGGTGTTCCAGCTGTCGGCGGCCGCCGCCGAGGCGCTCGGCGACCTGCGTGGGCAGGCCGTGCATCTGAACTACGTGTCCTGGGCGTACACCGCCTGCGAGGCGCGGCCCGACCTGGCCGGCGCGCCGGCGCGCGCGGCGTTGCGGCTGGCCGGCGCGGCGGGCGACGTCAGCCAACAGGGCTGGTCCTGGGCCTATCTGGGCCACGCGGCGGAACGGCTCGGCGACGCCGGGCAGGCTGAGCTCGCGGCGCGCGAGGCGCTGCAGCTGTTCGAGACCGCGGCGGACTGGGACGGATACTCGCAGGCCCTGTCGCTGCTGGCCGGCAGCCTCGCCGGTGCGGGCCGGCACCGGGACGCGCTGGAGCTGCACGAGCGGCTGAAGGCCCTTTTGGACGATCCACATCGGGCGCCGTCCCCGCTGGTCCACCGGGTGACGTCGGGGCACGTCCACCTGCGCAGCGGGATGAGCCTGCTGGCGCTGCGCCGCTGGCAGCAGGCCGCGGCCAGCTTCCAGACGGCGTTGCCGCTGCTGCAACGCGCGGGGGTGCGCCAGAGCCAGGCGCGGTGCCGTTACGGGTGGGGGTGCGCGCTGGCGCGGCTGGGCCGGGTCGAGGAGGCCCGCGCCCAGCTCACCCGCGCGCTCCGGATCAGCCGGCAGATCGGCCTGTCCGACCTGGCCGACCAGGCGCTCGACCAGCTCGTCCAACTAGGCACCCGCCCCATGATCAAGGCGTCCCTCATGTAGTGACAGCTACGTGAGGGACGCCTTGATCTTGGCGAGTTACTCGGCGCGGAGGGCGGTGGCGGGACGGGTGCGGGCGGCCCAGCCGGCGGGCACCAGCGCGCCCAGCACCGCCAGCGCCATCCCGGCGGCGCCCAGCGCGACCAGCTCCGCCGGGCCGTAGACCGCCAGCACCGAGTCCGGCAGGCCGGTGCCGGCGGCCTCCCCCATGACCGGTAGCACCCAGCGGTGCAGGCCGTACCCGAGCGGCACGGCGAGCGCCCCGCCCAGCAGGCCCACCGCCGCCATCGACGTCACCACCATCGCGCGCACCTGCCGCGGCGTCATGCCGATCGACTTGAGCACGCCGATCTCGTGCACCCGTTCCCGGGTGTTCAGCACGACGGTGTTGAAGACGCCGAGCGCCGCGACCGCCGAGAGCAGCACGGTGAGCAGCGTGATCAGGCCGATCATGATGGCGACCGCCTCGTTCTCCTGCTCCTCGGCGGTCACCGAGGCCCGGGCCGCGTCGCCGCCGAACGCGGTGTTCAGGGCCTCGGCGTACGCGCGCGGGTCGGTGCCGTCGGTCAGCGCGACCTCGAAGTGGTCCGGGGCCACGTTCTCGACGAGCCCGGTGAGGCCGGCCGTGGACATGATGATCATCGGCTCGCCGGCGTTGCTGAACACCTCGCCGACCAGGTGGACCCGGCGTTGCCCCTGGTCGGTGGTGAGGGTGAGGTAGTCGCCGACCTTGGCGCCGGTCAGCCGCAGCATCCGCGACCCGGCCACCACCTCGTCCGCGCCGCTGTACCAGCGGCCGGCGAGAATCGGGTACCCGGTCCAGGACGCGTCGCCGTCGTAGGCCCGCACCTGCAGCGGGTCGGTGGACCCGGCGAGGCCGACGTCCGTCTGGGCCATGCCGACCACCCGCGCGGTGCCGGCCTGCGCGTCGATCGCGGCCCGGACGGTCGCGGGATCCGGCGCCGGGCCGCTCCGCGGCGGGCCGGCGACCTGGCCGCCGCCCGGACCGATGGCCCGCATGAGGTTGACGTCGATATCGATGGCGGAGATCCGGTTGAACCCGTCCGCCACCCGGGTCAGCGACGTGGCGAGCCCGGTGGCGAACACGACGGTCGTGGCGCCGAGCAGCACGGCGATCACGGTCACGGCCGCGCGGGCGGGCCGCGCGAACGGCGTACCCAGGCCGAAGCTGACCGGTCGGGGCAGGCCGGTGGCGGCGAGCGCGCGGCGTACCCGGAATCCCCGGCCGGCGCGCGGCGCGCGACCGACGGTGATGGCCTGCACCGCGGAGAGCCGGCCGGCGCGGGTCGCCGTCGCGACCGCCGCCAGGCCGACGATCGCGGGCAGGGCCAGCAGCACCAACGCGTCGACCCACGGCGGCACGGTGGCCGCGCCGGCGACGCCGTAGCCGTCGGCCGCCTGGGCCAGCACCGGCAGCGCCAGCAGGTGGCCGAGCGCCACACCCACCAGACACGCGGGTACGCACACCGCGAGGATCTGTCCGGTGTAGACGCCGACCACCTGGGCGGGGGTGAACCCGAGCGTCTTCTGCACGCCGATGACCTGGAACCCGGCGACCACCGCCCCGGCGACCACGTTGACCACGATCAGCACCGACATGGCGAGGCCGAGCACGGCGAACGCGACCACGAACGGCACCATCACCTTGATGTTGCTGTCCAGGCGCAGCTTCGCGGCCAGGTACGAGGTCGAGCCGGTGAGCGCGCCGTCCTTCAGCGCGGCGGTGGCCGTGTCGAGGCTGGCGGTCACCGCCTCCTCGGTGCCGGCGGACGCGAACCGGTAGAGCATCTGGCGGCTGACCGGCACGCCCTGGGCCCGCAGCACGTCGGTCTGCTCCGGCGACACCCACGCGTTGGCGGTGCCGGTGATCGAGTCGGCGAAGCCGACGATCTCCAGGCTCGGCTGGCCCGGCACGTCGACGGTGAGCCGGTCGCCGACCCCCGGCGCGCCCGGCCCCTCGGCTTTCAGGTCGCCGGACAGCACGATCTGGCCCGGCCCGGTCAGCCACCGGCCGTCGGAGACGTCCAGCTTGTCGACGGCGGTGTCGGCCTCGGCACGCCCCACGAGCGTCCCGGGCGGCAAGGCCCGGCCGCCATCCAGCAGCTGGGCCTGCGTCGCGTCGAACGGACCCGCGGCGGCGGTGACCCCGGGCCGCTGCGCGGTCGCCGCCAGGTCGGCCCCGGTCACCGTGGCGGCGTCGAAACTGGCGGCGGCGTGCGCGCCGGACTGGCTGGCGAACGCGCGGTCGAACGGCCCGTTCGACGCGACCAGCAGCCCGATGCCGAGCACCATCGTGCCGCTGGTGAGCAACACGACGGTACCGATGACAAGACTCTGCACGCGACGCCGCCGCACGGCGGCCCGCGCGACCCGGAGGACAGCCTTCATGATGTGGGTACCGCCTCGCTGACGCGGCCGTCGCGGACCTCGACCACCCGGGTGGCGCAGCGGCGGGCCAGCTCGGCGTCGTGGGTGACCAGCAGGACGGTCTGGCCGCCGCGGTTCAGGTCGCGGAGCAGCTCCGCGATGCGTGCGCCGGCGGCCGCGTCCACCGCGCCGGTCGGCTCGTCGGCCAGCAGCAGCGGCGGTTGGTTGACCAGCGCGCGGGCGAGCGCCACCCGTTGCCGCTCGCCGCCCGACATCCGGGCCGGGTACGCGTTCGCGCGCGCGGTCAGGCCCAACGCGTCCAGCAGTTCGTCGGCCCGGGCCCGCGCGGCACGCCGCGGCGTGCCGGCGAGTTGTGCCGGCAGGAGTACGTTGTCCCGCGCGGTCAGGTCGTCGAGCAGGTGGAAGAACTGGAAGACGATGCCGATGTGCTGGCGCCGGAAGCGGGCCAGCGCGGTCTCGGAGAGCCGGTTCAGCACCGTACCGGCCACCTCGACCTCCCCGTCGGTGGGCCGGTCGAGGCCGGCGACCAGATTGAGCAAAGTGGACTTTCCACTGCCCGACGGTCCCATCACGGCGACCGCTTCGCCCGCGTGCACGGTGCAGTCCACCCCGTCCAGGGCCGGCGGCCCCGCCGTCTCGTACCGCTTGCCCGCGGCACGCAGCCGCACCAGTTCAGTCATGGCGGTGACGGTAGGGAGACCAGGCCGGACCGGGCATCGGGCGCCAGACTGGTCGGCCGTACCTCGCGGCGCTGATACACCTGGCGGGTCATCCGCGCGATGTACATCCGCTGATGGACGTGCCCCGCCCCACCAGGCCGCAGAATGGGAGCGTGATCCGGTCCCTGCCGGCCCGCCTGCTGCGTGCGTGGCGGGCCCGCGAGCACACGTTGTGGCCCGACGTGGCGCTCGTCGCCGCGCTCAGCCTGGCCACGGTGGTGCTGGCGCTGCACGCGGGATCGGCGGTGAACGACGTGCCCGCGATGGTCCGCGAGTCCGACCACCAAGACGTCCCCGGTGGCTCGGGCGTCCCCGATGCCCCCGACATCCCCGTGCCGCCGTACTTCATCGTGGCGACCCGGGACGAGAACTCCAGCGGCAAGGACATCGCGATGAACCTCTTCATCACGCTGCCGCTGATCTGGCGGCGCCGGTGGCCGCTGGCGTGCTTCCCGCTCCAGTTCTTCGCCCTGTTCGCCCTCGAGCCGAACAGCACCGTCATCACCCTCGCCGCGCTCCTGATCGGCGCCTACTCGCTGACCGCCTACGCGCGCTCGGCGCGGGTGTCGCTGAGCGTGCTGCTGGCCGTCGCCACCCTCACCGCGAGCACCCAGAGCAACACCTGGCCCTCGCAGCTGCCCGGCTGGACGGGCATCTTCGCGCTCCTGCTGCCGATCGGCCTGGCCGGCGTCGCCATCCGGGCCGCCCGCAGCCGGGCCCGGGCGTCGGACGAGCGGGCCACGGCGCTGCGCCGCGCGCAGAAGGCCGCCACCCGGCTGGCCGTGGCCAACGAGCGGGCCCGCATCGCGCGCGAGTTGCACGACGTGGTGAGCCACCATGTGAGCGTGATGACGATCCAGGCGGGCGCCGCCGGGAAGGTCCTCGACGCCGAGCCGGAGCTGGCTCGCGGCGCGCTGTCCGCGATCGAGACGAGCGGCCGGGAGACCATGGCGGAGCTGCGGCACCTGCTCGGCGTGCTGACCCCGGAGCCCGCCGACGACGTGCTGCACCCGCAGCCGGGGCTGGACCAGCTGGACGCGCTCGTCGACAAGGTGCGCCAGGCCGGCCAACCGGTGTCCGTGCGGCGCACCCCGGTGACCCTGCCCCGCGGGCTGGACCTGACCGCGTACCGGGTGGTGCAGGAAGCGCTGACGAACGCGCTGCGCTACGCGCCCGGAGCGCGCACCGAGGTCGCCATCGAGTCCTCCGCCGCGGCGCTTCTCATCGAGGTGACCAACGACGCGCCGCCGCCCGCCGCCGCCCACGCGGGCGTGGGCGGCGGCTCCGGCACCGGGCTGCTCGGGCTGACCGAGCGGCTCCGCCTGTACGGCGGCACGCTGGAGAGCGGCCGCCGGGCCGGCGGTGGGTTCCGGGTACGAGCGCGGCTGCCGATGGAGGGGACGACCGCATGACCCGGGTGGTGATCGCGGACGACCAGGCGTTGGTCCGCACCGGCTTCACGATGATCCTGAACGCCGCCGGCCTGGAGGTGGTCGGCCAGGCCGCGAACGGGCTGGAGGCGGTGGCCGCGACCCGGCGGCTGCGCCCCGACGTCGTGCTGATGGACATCCGGATGCCCGAACTGGACGGTCTGGAGGCCACCCGGCGGATCCTCGCCGACGCGCCGACCACCGCGGACGGCGAGCCGGTGCGGGTGCTCATGCTGACCACGTTCGACCTCGACCAGTACGTCTACGCCGCGCTCACCGCCGGGGCCAGCGGGTTCCTGCTCAAGGACGTCACGCCGGACCACCTCGTGCACGCGGTGCGCCTGGTGCGGGACGGCGACGCCCTGCTCGCGCCGACGATCACCCGCCGGCTGGTGGAGCGCTTCGCGCGGGCCGACCCGGACCGCGCGGCGGTGCACCGCGACCTGGCCACCCTCACGCCCCGGGAACGGGAGGTGCTCACCCTGCTCGCCGGCGGGCTGAGCAACACCGAACTGGCCGGGACGCTGCAGCTCAGCGAGGCGACCGTGAAGACGCACGTCACCCGCATCCTCACCAAGCTTCAGCTGCGCGACCGGGTACAGGCGGTGGTCGTCGCGTACGAGACCGGCCTGGTCACCCCGGGCACTCGTTCATCGCCACCAATATAAATGTCCGATACGAGCACTACCTCAGCTATTGCGGGGTGGTGACCCGAAAGATTTGGCGCTTCCGATCTTTTGGCGGTGCGATATCATGAACCCTCCAGATTTCCGCGCGCATAGGAAATGAGTGCCCGTGGCTGAAGTCGTGCTGGGTCGAGGTCATCTTGACAGCATGCTTGAAACGCTTCTTCGTGTTCCCGCGCTCAGTGACTCCGATGTGCGGGACGCGCGCGTAGTAGACCTGCGCAGGGCACTGCGGCGCCCAATCGAGATCAGCAGGTTCGTCGACGCCAAGCGCGATCTCCATTCGATCCTGAGCGCCTGCCAGACGTGTTCCGGCGGGCTCAAGACCTTTGCCCAGATCATCGTGCGGCACCACCGCGGCGACGGCAGCGTCCGCGCCGCCGCGCTGGCCCAGGATATCGGCGGACCGGCGCTGCTCTCGGCGCCCGACCGCGAAGTCCTCCGCCGTTTACTCACCGGCATCCCGATCGGCGACATCGCCGACGCGGTCGCCGACGTCGCGGAGCTCTCCACCATCGACGAGATGCGATCGCTGCACACCTGGCGCGACACCGGGAAAGCGATCCGCACCATGGAGCGCCTGCCGACCAGCGCCGGCAGCGTCCCACCCCTGGTCATCTTCATCGAGCGGCTGGCGACCATCGTCACCGGCCCAGCCGCCGACGACCTGCGGGCCTGGGTCGACATGGTCACCGGCGGGCTCGGGGTGAGCCCGTCGACACTCACGGAGCTGCGCGCCGGCGGCACGCGCGGCAAGGGCACCACGTCTCCGGACGCCGAGTCGCCCAGCCTGTCGGTGGACGTCACACCCGGCGCGCGGCGCCCGCTGCGGCCGCGCCGCGCCGACGAGACCGGCCTGATCTGGGGCGGCGTGCCGATCCGCAACCGGAACTTCACCGGTCGCGACATCATGCTCGAGCGGCTCGAAGACGCGCTGCGCAGCAGCTCCAAGGCTTCGGTGCTGCCGCAGACGCTGCACGGCATGGGTGGTGTCGGCAAGACCCAGCTCGTCGTCGAATACGTCTACCGGCACATCGACCAATACGACCTGATCTGGTGGATCGCGGCCGAGCAGCCGTCCAGCGTGCTCAGCTCGCTCACCGCGCTCGCCGACCGGCTCGGCCTCGCCACGACCGAAGACCGGCAACAGAACGCGCGCATCGTCCTCGACGCGCTCGCCGGCGGCGACCTGACCTGGCTGCTCGTTTACGACAACGCCGACGACCCCGACACGCTCGACCAGTACCTGCCGTCGTCCGGCGGCGACGTCATCGTCACCAGCCGGATCCAGGAGTGGGCCGCCGTCGGACCGGCGATCGAGGTCGACGTCTTCCAGCGGCAGGAAAGCATCGAGCTGCTGCTCAAGCGCACCCGGGACAACGACGGCAACGCCCGCATCGAGAAGCCCGACGCCGACGAGCTCGCCGACAAGCTCGGCGACCTGCCACTCGCGCTCGAGCAGGCGGCGGCGTGGTACCTCGCGACCGCGATGCCCATCAAGGAGTACATCGAGCTGCTCGACACCCACATCGAGCTGCTCACCGAGGGCAAGCCGATCAACTATCCGGTGTCGGTGGCGGCGTTCGTCACGCTCGCGATGGAGCAGCTACGCCGGGAAGCGCCGGCGACCGCGCAGCTCTTCGAGCTCTTCGCCTACCTCGGCGGCGAGCCGGTCGCGGTGTCCCTGCTGATCAACGGCAAGGACACGGAGGTCACCGAGCCGCTGCGCGCCATGCTGCGCACGAAGATCCCGCTGAACCGGGCGGTCCGCGATCTCAACCGGTTCGGCCTGGCCAAGGTCGACGCGACCCAGCGGATCCAGGTCCACCGGCTGGTTCAGCGCGTGCTGCGCGACACCATGCCTCCCGAGCTGGCGCAGGCGACGTTGCGCAACGTCCGCAACATTCTCGTCCAGGCCAGCCCGGGCGACCCGGACGAAAACCCGAACATGGAGCAGCACGCGCAGCTCGGCCCGCACATCGACACCGCCGACCTGACCCACGCCGACCGCCTCGAAGCCCGCCGGGTGGTGATCGACTACGCGCGCTACCTCTACATCACCGGCGACTACGACGAAAGCCGCCGGCTCGCCGAGCGCGCGGCCGCCACCTGGGAGAAGGAGACCTGGGACCCGCGGCTCGGGCCCGACGGCGAGATGACGTTGCTGGCGCGGGCTCTGCTGGCCAACGCGATGCGCTTCATCGGCGACAGTGCGGGCGCCGCCCCGCTCGCGCTGGACACCTACAACCGGTACCGCAACAGCCCGCTCCTCGGGCCGAACCACGAATACACCCTCATCTGCGGCAACCAGGTGGGTGTGGACCTGCGCATCGCCGGTCGATACCTCGATGCGCTGGAGTTCGACCGGCAGTCCGTCGCGGCGCACCGCGAGGTCTTCCTGGCCGAAGACGACACCTACACGCTGCGCGCGAAGTCCAACCTCGCGGTCGACTACCGGATGATCGGTGACTTCACCGCGGCCTTCAAGCTCGACCAGGAGGTCGCCGAGTACTGGGAGGACGCGGGCCGCACCGACCGGCGGGCGCTCGCGGCCTACATGAACATGGCCCGCAGCTACTACGGCATGGGCGCCTACGCGTCCGGCATCAAGATCATGGAGGAGTGGCGGCGCGAGGCCCTGCACTACGCCGTCGGCTCCAACCACCGGCTGGCGCTGCTGGCCGACCGCACCTACGGCATCCTGCTCCGCAAGGTGGGCCGGCTGGACGAGGCTGTCACCCTGCTCACGGAGACCGAGAGACGCACCCGGGCCCGGTTCGGCTCCAACCACGAATACACGGTCGCGGCGACCGTGAGCCTCGCCAACGCGCTCCGGGAGACGGGCGAGCTCGACGAGGCCAGGAAGCGGATCGCCGACGCGCTCGGCCGGTACAAGTCCGACTTCGGCGAGCGCCACCCGCTGACCCTGGTCGCCATGGTCAACGAGGCGCTCATCCGGCGTGCCCGGGGCGAGCTCGGCGAGGCCCGAGCCCTTGACGAGCACTGCTTCGCCGAGCTGGCCGAGGTGCTGGCGCCGGACCATCCCTACACGCTGTGCGCCGGCACGTCGCTCGCGACCGACCTGTCGCTGGCGGGTGACCACGACGCGGCCCTCGCCCTGTCCACCCGGATGCTGCGGGCCAGCCGGGAGACGTCCGGCGGCCCGGACCCGGCACGGGACGGCTTCGACCACCCGTATGTGCTGACGCGCGCGGTCAACCTGGCGCACGACCTGCGGGCGACCGGTGCCACCGAGGAAGGCGACGCCCTGTTCGCGGAGTCGTTCGACGCGCTGCGCCGCTACCTCGGTGCGGATCACCACGAGGTCGTCGCGCTCGCCGAGGGCCGGCGCGCCGAGGGCGACATCGAGTCGCCCCCGACCTAAGCCCCATGATCAAGGCGTCCCTCACGTCGCTCTCACGACGTGAGGAACGCCTTGATCATGAAGGTGGTCGAGTCACCGCCGGCAAACACCGGCGGTGTCAAATCTTGTCAAACGTCCGCCAAGTACCGTCAACCATCGGGTGAGCGGTCTGGTGTGCGGCATACTTTTCGCGGCACAATGCGTCATCCCGTTGCCCGAATTACACTTGTTTGTACCATAATGGAGGAGATTTCTGTGGACGCTAAGTCGCTACCGGACGCTGGGCCCGACGCCGAATCGTGGGCGCCGCTCGTCGAAGTGTCCCACCGGCCCATCGCGGACCTTTTGACCAGCGGCGCCGACCCGGCCCTCGCCCGCTCGGTACAGCGGCTCGTCCGGAGCCTCGACGACCCGGACGGCGTCATCTCGGCGTTCAGTTCCTTCGTGTCATGACCTCGCCGGCCGTGGCCGCGGTCCGGGCCGAACAGCGGCGCCGGGCGGCCTGGCCGTACCGCGAGCTCGACGTGGCCCGGCTACGGGACGCCGGTTGGCGTCCCGTGCCGGTGCGCGACGTGATCGTGAAGGTGCACCAGCGCTGCAACCTCGCCTGCGACTACTGCTACGTGTACGAGCACGAGGACCGCACGTGGCGGGACCGGCCGGCGGTCATGCCCGCGGAGATCTGGCAGGCGACGGTCGACAGCCTGAGCCGGCACGTGCGGCGGCACGAGATGACGAGCGTTCGGGTGATCCTGCACGGGGGCGAGCCGTTGCTGGTCGGCGCCGCCCGGCTCGGCCAACTCGCCGGCGACCTGCGCGACGCCCTCGGGGCGCGGTGCGCCGTCGAGGTCGGTGTGCAGACCAACGGGGTGCTGCTGACCGAGCGGGTGTTGGCCCAGCTGCGCGAGCACCGGGTCACGGTGGGGGTCAGCGTCGACGGCACCCGCGCCAACCACGACCAGCACCGCGTCACGCACGCCGGTCGCGGCACGTTCGACCGGGTCGCCGCCGCGCTGGACCGGCTGCGCCAGCCGGAGAACAAGGACTGCTACGGCGGCCTGCTCTGCACGGTCACCGCCGGCACCGACCCGGTCGAGACCTACCGCACGCTCCGCGGGTTCGACCCGCCGATGATCAACTTTTTGCTGCCGCACGCGAACTGGGAGCACCCGCCACCGCGGCCGGGAGACAGCCCGACGCCGTACGGGGACTGGCTGGTCACCGCGTTCGAGTGCTGGTACCAGGACCCCGACCCGCCGCGGGTCCAGCTCTTCGAGGACGTCATCGTGCTGCTGCTCGGCGGCCAGGGCACCTCGGAGCTGATCGGGCTGAGCCCGGCGGCGCTGGCCGTCGTCGAGACGGACGGCGCGATCGAGCAGGTCGACGCGCTGAAGTCGGCATACGAGGGCGCCGCGGCCACCGGCCTCGACATCCGGCACGACGAGCTGGACGCCGTGCTGGACGACCCGGGCGTCGTCGCCCGCCAGATCGGCCGGGCCGCGCTCAGCGACACGTGCCTGAGCTGCCCGCTGCATCGGGTCTGCGGCGGCGGGCACTACGTGCACCGGTACCGCGCCGGCGCCGGCTTCCGGAACCCGTCGGTGTTCTGCGCGGATCTCCAGCGGCTCATCACACACATCCGGGACCGGATCGCCGCCGATATCTCGGCACTGACAGGAGGGGTACGGGCATGACGGTGGCCGTACACGAGCTCGACCAGGCGCTGTTCGACCGGCTCGCCGGGGGCACCGGTGGCGCGCCCGCGATCGAGGCGCTCGGCGCCGCGCAGTTCAGCAAGCATCTCCAGCTCATCGGATACCTGCTGGAGCGGTGGCCGGGTCCGGCCAGCGAGCGCGACGCGGTCGCGGCGGCGCTGGAGCGCGCGCGCCGCCGCGACCCCGAGCGGTTCCGGGAGGTCGTCGGCGCGCCGCTGGTCGGCGGCTGGGCGGCGATCGCGGCCCGGGCGGCGCACCAGGGCCGGGCACAATGGACAGACGTCGCGCAGCTCGCCGCGCTCGCCATGGTGGCCGGGGCGGCCGCCGGCACCGACGGCGTGGCCGAGATCCCGGTCCGGGACGGGCTCGCGGCCGTCCCCGGCCTGGGCGTCGCGGCCGTCGGCGACACCGATCGCGCCCTGCTGGCCGCCGAGGGCGGGCGCCTCACCGTCCACGCCGGCGGCGTGGTCGTCGAGGTGCGCGCCGAGCACGAGGACGCCCGGTGGTCACCGGTGCGGCGGCTCCGCGCCGAGGCGGCTGGGCTGGGCTTCTCCGTCGGTCTCGACGACGTCGACCCGTACCGGCACGGCCACCACGTGCCGCCCGCGCTCCGGCTGCCGGCCGGCGAGGTGACCGAGTGGCGTGCGCTCTTCGCCGGCGCCTGGGACCTGCTCGCCGAGCAGCTGCCCGAGCGCGCCGCCGAGGTGCGGGCCGGCCTGCGCACCCTGATCCCGCTGCGGATGGACGGCCAGTCGGCGCGCAGCGCGACGATCCGGCACGCGTTCGGGGTGTTCGGCCTGACCCGCCCGCCATCGGCGGCGGAGTTCGCGGTGACGATCGTCCACGAGTTCCAGCACTCGAAGCTCAGCGCGATGCTCGACCTGGTCCCGATGAGCGAGCCGGGCGACGAGAGCCGCTACTTCGCGCCCTGGCGCACCGACCCGCGGCCACTGGCCGGCCTGCTGCAGGGGGTCTACGCGTTCGTCGGGGTCGCCGACACGTGGCGGGCGCTGCGCCACGTCGACGGCCTGGCGGCCGAGGCGGAGCGCGAGTTCGCCACCGCCCGGCTGCAGGTGCACACCGGGCTCAGCTCGATCGAGGGCGCCGACGCGCTGACCCCGGCCGGGCGCGCGCTCCTCGGCCAGCTGCGCCAGACCACCGACGCGCTGCTGGCCGAGCCGGTGGCGCCCGCCGTGGCCCGGGCCGCCGAGGAGACCAACGCCCGCATCCGCCAGCTGTGGCTCGAACGCAACGGCTAGCCCTCGGGGTCAGGCCGTCGGGGGTTCGATCACGCTCTCGATGCGGCGTTCCTGGGCGACCTCCGCCACCATGGGGTGCTCCGACCCGAGTACCCGGTGCATCGTCGTGATCACCTCGTCCCGCAGCTCCGCCGACTCGTCGGTCTCGCCGGCCGCCGCCAGGTCGAGCACGAGGTTCGCACCGATCGTCAGCGTGTCCGGATGATCCTCCCCGCGCACCTCGCGAGCCTTGGCGTACGCGCCCGCGGACAGTGCCCGCGCCGCCAGCGCGTGCCCACCGGCCAGGGCGTAGTCGGTGGCCAGGTTGGCGATCGCCGCGATCGTGAATGGATGCCGCTCGCCGAGCGTGTCCCGCAGCGCCTCGCTGGCCACCGCGTCGATCTGCTGCGCCAGGCTGCGGTCGCCCTGCGCGCGCCGGATCGCGGCGAGGTTCACCTGCGCCGCGAGCGTGAGCGGGTTGCGCCGGCCGAACGTGCGGATGTAGGCGGCCACCGCGTCGGAGGCGTAGACGTACGCCTCCTGCGCGTCGCCGCACAGCCGCAACGTGTTGGCGTAGCTCACCATCGCGGCGAGGGTGTACTCGTGGTCCGCGCCGAACGCGACGTTGCACTCCCGGTAGTGCTCCCCCAGTAGCTCGCGGGCCTCCGCGAACGCGCCCAACCCGCGCTGCGACATGCCCTGCGTGCGCCGGTACAGCAGCGCGCCGCGGTCCACCTGGCCGGACAGTCGCCGGCCCGACCCGGCGTGCTGCCCCCGCAGTTCGAGCACCTGCGCGTACCGCCCCAGCCCGTACAGGTCCTCGGCGAGCGCGTTCACCGAGAGCTGGGTCCGCCAGTCGTCCACGCCGTACCGCTCCCGGCGATCCGCCAGGGTCTCCCGGTCGGCCGTCTCGGCCGCCGCGAAGTCGCCCACGTGCCGCAGGCTCACCGCCAGGTTGTGCCGGCGGTTGGTGGTGGCCGGGTCGGCTTCTCCGTGCACGCGCTGGCACCGGCCCAGGGTGTCGAAGTCGATCTCCAGGGCCCGCCGGTACTCGCCGGACAGCCGCAGGTCGGACGCGTGGCTGGACGACGAGGCCAACGTCAGCGGGTGGTCCTCGCCGTACACCGGGTCGGACCGCAACCGGCTCATCGCGTCGGCGGTGAGGTCGCGCGCGTCCTGGTACTTACCGAGCGCCCGCAACGCGTTCGCCCACTCGTGGATGGTCTGCAGCACCAGCTCGTCGCCCGGTCCGACGCCGGGATCCGCGCGCCACACCGTGACGGCCGTGTCCGCCAGGTCGCGCGCGCCCGCGTAGTCGCCGATCACGTACCGGTAGCGGACCTGGTGGTACACGGTGCGCAGCGCCGCCGGTAGGTCGGACCGGATGAGGTCCACGGCCAGGACGTGCGCGGCGATCTCCCGGTGCATCCCGCTGGACACCACGTCGTCGGGCTTGCCCTGATCGGCGGCGGCCAGGATCTCGTGGGCGTTGCGCCGGGCGCGCTTCAACGCCTCGGCGGGCAGCACGTCGCGCAGCGCGCGGCGGGTCACCGGCTGCACCTCGACGCGCTGGTCCGCGTACAGCCGCGCCAGGCCGAACTGCTGGATCGCCCGCAACGCCTTGGACAGGTCGACCGAGTTTCGCAGCGCGCGCTGCAGCGCCGCCGACACGTCGCCGGCCCGGCCCTGGCGCAGCAGCGCGACCGAGACCGGCTCCGAGCCGAGCCAGGCGAACAGCTCCAGCACCAGCATGGCGGACGGGTTCGCCGCCGCGAACGCCTCCAGCGCGACCCTGATCGAGGCCAGCACGCCCGGCGGGTACGGGTACGGCGACGCGGCCGGCGAGACGTCGACGGTGGAGTCCTCGAGCCGCCGCTGCAGCTCCTCCCAGGACAGCCCGGGCGCCTGCCGCAGCGCCGCGATGTGTTCGAGCGCGAGCGGCAACCGCCCGATCTTGCCCACCAGCTCCTCGGCCTGCTCCTCGCTCAGCGCGCTGTCCCGCTTGCGCAGGAAGGCGACCGCCTCCGGCACCGTGAAGTCGGGCACCTCGATGCCGATGCTGGTGTTCTCGTGCCCGCGGGCCGGGTCCCGGGTGGTCACGATGACATGGCCGCCGAACGTGGGCATCAGCCGCCGCACCTCGTCGTCGTTGACCCCGTCGAACACCAGCAGGTACGGCACCGGCTGGGACTCCAGCTGACTGATCACCCGGTCGATGGTCTGGTCGGCGTTCTCCCAGATCGAGGCGCCCAGCCGGTCGGCGAGGTCGAGCAGCGACCGCCGGGCCCGCTCCACATACTCGGCCTGCACCCACCAGGTGATCTGGTGCTGGTGCCGGTGCCGCTCGACGTACTCGCGGGCCAGCTGCGTCTTACCGACCCCGCTCAGGCCGTGCAGCACCAGCGGCGCGTGCGGGTTCTCCAGCAGCTCGGCGCGCATCCGGTCGAGCAGCGCCTCGCGGCCCGTGAAGCTGACGTCGCGCTCCGGCAGCCCGCCCACGATCGGGTCGACCGGCGCCGCCGGCGCCAGTTCGATCCGGGACCGCAGCCCTCCGGGCGGGCGGATCGAGAGCCGGTCGGACTGCATCGACGGCCGGGGCGGCCGCACCGTGGCGGGGGCCGGCCGCTGCGTCGGTATGCCCGGGGGTTCCGCCGGGTCCGGCGGGCGCGTCCGCGGCGCGGAGCGGGCCTCCACCCACAACGCCTTGAAGCGGCGGTCCAGGTCGCGCTCGTCGACCCCCAACTCGGCGCGTACCGCCAGCGCGACCACGATGGACTTGACCTTTGCCCAGGCCGGCGGCGTGGCACCGTGCAGCATCGCGCTGATGGTCTGATGGGACACGGTCTCGAAACGGCGGGGCAGTCCGGAAATGTCTTTGCTGATCAGCCGGGCGGCTGGCTGGCCGGCCTGGTCGTAAAGCTCGTGGAGAGCCACGACGAACGCGCGTAGTGCACCGTCTGGCAACTGGTCCAGACTCGGCAGTCGGATCGCCAAACAGCACACTCCGAGGCGCGTAAAACTTTGCCAAGCTCCGTTGGACAAGCTTTACATGCGCTGTCAACACCAAACAACCGGCCACCCAGCCCAATCCATGATCCTTTGGCGCGTGTCAGCCAATGGCGGCCGCAAACAGATGACACGTAAAGATCTATCCGGATCGCGGACGTAAAGCTTGGAGGTGACCTCCTCGGCGTCTCAGGCTCAATTCAGAGCGGCAAATCCGCCGCTCGGACACACCGAGGAGAAGCACGTGAACGCCTTTTTGGATACGAGCCTGATCGCGCTCCTGGTCCTCCTGCTCTGGCCGCTCGCCCGAGCGCTGGTGTTCGTCGGCGCCGCCGCGGTGGCCCTGCTGTCCCGCAACCGCACGCGGCGGGCCGAGGCCCGGCGGATGCTGCGGATGATCCTGTCCCGCCAGCCGAACGACCCGCAACCGTGAGACATCGACCCGCGACCGTACGACAGCACAGCAACGAGACACCGCGTGCTTCACTGGAGAAGTAGGCACTGGCGCCTCAATCCACCCCCGAAATGAGCGTCAATGACCGATAACCGGCGCGGCCGGGTGGCCACCTTCTACTCGTTCACCGGCGGCACCGGCCGCACCATGGCGTTGGCCAACGTCGCCTGGATCCTGGCGGCCAACGGGCACCGCGTCCTCCTCGCCGACTGGAACTTCGAGTCGCCCGGCCTCCATCGGTACTTCCGGCCGTTCCTACGCCCGGAAGTATTCGAGCAGGCCACCGGCGTCGCGGACCTGATTCGCGGCTACGAATGGGAGAGCGGCCGCGGCACCGCCGAGCCCGAACGCCACGCCCGCGTGCGGCCCCACGTGGTCCCCCTGGACTGGCCGTTTCCCGGTGCCGGTTGCCTGCACCTGCTGCCCGCCGGCCGGCAGGACCGCACCTACGCCGCGGGTCTCAGCGCGATGAACTGGGACGACTTCTACGAGCGCCGGGACGGTGGCCGGTTCCTCGACGCGCTGCGCGCCGACATGCGACGCGGATACGACTACACGCTGATCGACAGCCGGAACGGCTGGAACGAGGTCGCCGACATCTGCACCATCCACCTGCCGGACATGCTGGTGAACTGCTTCCCGCTCAGCGCGCAGGGCGTCGACGGCGCCGTGGAAGCGGCGTCCGCGGTGCGGCACCGGAACGCCGGGCGCCGGATCCGGATCCTGCCGGTCGCGACCCGGGTGGATCCGGCCGAGCAGGAGAAGGCCGAGATCGGCCGCCGGATCGCCCGGCAGCGGCTCGCCGGCCTCCCTGAGCAGATGTCGGAGTCCGAGCGGGACGCCTACTGGCGGGCGGTCGAGGTGCCGTACCGGCCCTACTACGCCTTCGAGGAGATCCTCGCGACGTTCGGCGACCGGCCCGGCATGGCGTCCGCGCTGCTCGGCTCGTACGAGGCGCTGACCAGGTACCTCACCGACGGCGCGGTCCTCGGGCTGCCACCGGTGAGCGAGCCGCTGCGGGTGCGTACCCTCGCCCGTTTCACCCGGCGGACCGCCGCCGTCGAGGAGGAGGTGGCGCTGTCCTACGCGCCCGCGGACCAGGTCTGGGCCGAGTGGGTCGAGCGGCTGCTGGTGTCGGCGGGGGTGCGCGTCCATGACCTGTCGGCGGGCGCCGGCGCGACGGACGCGGCCGGGCCCGCGCCGCACCACGCGCGGTTGCTCGCCATCGTGTCCGCCACCAGCGCCGCGGACCATACCGGCCTGGTCTCCCGCGACCAGCGCGGCGGTGCGCTGGCCGTCTACGTCGACCACGTGCGGCCGCTGCCGGAGTTCGAGACGTCCGCGTCCGCCTTCGTCGCCGGCCTGGACGCGGACCAGGCCATCGCGCGGATCCTCCGGCTGGTCGGCCACGCCGGCGCCGGCGCCGACCTCGACCGGGCGAAGCTCGGCATCCGCTTTCCGGGTCAGCACCCCGACGTGGTCGACCTCCCCCCGCGCGATCCGCACTTCACCGGGCGGGAGGGCGAACTGCGGCGGCTGCGCGCCCACCTCCGCGCGCACAGCGGCGCCGACGCGCTGCCCGGCCCGGTACCCGTGGTGCTGCACGGGATGGGCGGCGTCGGCAAGACCCAGGTCGCGCTGGAGTACGCGCACCGGTTCGCGCACGCCTACGACGCGGTCTGGTGGGTCGACGGCGACCCGACCGTCGACATCGGAGCGGATGGCCTCGCCGCCGGCAGCCCGTACCCCCGCTGGCTGGTGATCTGCGACGACGCCGACGATCTCGAGCAGGTCACCCGGCGGCTGCCGCGCGGCGCCGGTCATCTGCTGCTGACCACGCGCGGCACCGCCTGGCAGGACCTGGTGCACACCATCCGGATCGACGTCTTCCCGCGCCAGGAAAGCGTCCGGCAGCTGCGCCGGTTCGTGTCCACCATGGAGCCCGCGCAGGCAGGCACGCTGGCGATGCTGCTGGGCGACCTCCCGGCGGCGCTGGCCACCGCCGGCGCCTGGCTCGCGGCCACCGGCACGCCCGTCGACGAGTACGCCCGGCACGTGGAGCGTCACGGCGTGGTCGGCGTCGAGCGGACCTGGAACCGGTCGCTCGACCGCCTGCGCGACGCGCATCCCACGGCGCACCGGCTGTTGCGGCTCTGTGCCATGCTCGCGCCCGACATCGGGCTCGACATCGTCTACGCCGACGAGTTCGCCGCCGCCCTCGCCCGGATCGATCCCGCGACCGCCGGCCGGCCCTACCGCGCGCTGCTCGTCCAGCAGATCAACCGCCTGGCGCTGCTGAAGCTCGACGTCGGGCGCCGCGAGATCCACGTCCACCGGCTGCTGCAGCACCTGGTGCGCAGCCAGTTGACCGCGGACGAGCTGGCCGAGACACGGCACGAGGTGCACGGCGTACTCGCCGCGCTCCGGCCCACCACCGAGGTCGAGGACCCGGCGTCCTGGCCCCGGTTCCACCTCCTGTGGCCGCACCTCGACCACTGCGACGCGACCCACTGCCGGGACGCGCGGGTCCGCGAGCTGATCCTGGACCGGGTCCGGCACGCCTGGCTCACCGGCGACTTCGCGGAGGGGCACGCGCTGGCCAGCCACACCGCGGACGCCTGGCACGCCATGCCGGGCACCGCGCGGCAGGTCGGACGGTTGCGCCACCTGCTCGGCGGCCTCAGCCGCGACCTGGGCCGGTTCGCGGAGGCGTACGCGCTGGATCAGGAGACGCACGCCGCGGCCACCGCCGCGCTCGGCCCGGACCATCCGGAGACCCTGATCGCCGCCAGCGGCGTCGCGGCCGACCTGCGCGCGCTCGGCCGCCACGCCGCCGCGGTCGCGCTCGACCGGGAGACCTACGCCGCGGCCACCGCGGCGCTCGGCCCCACGCACCCGGTCACGCTCGCGGCGCGGGACAGCCTCGCGGCCTCGTCGCGGCTCGCCGGCGACCTCCAGGCCGCGCTGGAACACGACCAGCACGGGTACGCCGTGCGGCGCCGGCTGCTCGGCGACCACCACCCGGTGACGCTGGCGGCGGGCGGGCGCCTGGGGCGCGACCTGCGGGACGCCGGTGACCACGCGGGCTCGGTCGCGCTGCTGCGCACGATCCGCCGCGGCACGGAGGAGACGTTCGGGCCGGACGCGGTGCCGACCCTCCGCGCGTCGGCGAACCTCGCCGTGTCCCTGCACCACGCCGGCCACGCCGACCTGGCCGCGCCGTACCTGGAGGAGGCGTACGAGCGGCTGAACGACCGGCTCGGCCCCGCCAACCCGCACACGCTGTCGTGCCGGTTGAGCCGCGCGACCAACCTGGTCTCGCTCCACCACCTGGACAGCGCCGCGACGGAGCTGGCGGAGATCCTGCTCGCCTACGAGAACACCCTGGGCCCCGACCACCCGCGCACTCTCCACTGCTCCAAGATCAAGGCGTCCCTTTTGTCGTTTGGGCGTGGATCTGGGGGGGGTGCGCCTGGTCAGCATCTCCGGCAGCACCTGCATCGCGCCGAAGTGCGCGGTGCGCGCCTGCACCTGGACGTCGGCGCCCGGGATGCGGGCGCCGAGCCACCGGGTATGGCTGGGCGGGGAGAAGTTGTCGTCCGCGCCGTGCCACAGCAGCACCGGCGGGCGGATGTGCTCGGGCCGGAAACCCCAGTGCGCGCGCAGCGCGAGCACGTCGTCGATCCAGCCGTACGGGCCGGTGCGCAGCGCCTCGGCGTACGTCTCGGCGAGCAACCGGCGGATCGCGATGTCACCGACCACCCGCAGGTCCGGGTCGGTCATCTGGGTGCGCAGCACGTCGACCAGGTGCTCCGGGTCGCGGCGGGCCCGGTCGGCCTGGAGCCGCAGCCGCTCGACCAGCCGCAGCCCGTCCACATCGGCCGTCGTGTAGTTCCGCACGTTGGCGTTGGTCATGCCCTGGAACCAGTCGAGGTCGTGCGCGTTCGCCGGCGCGAGTCCCACAAGGACCACCACGCGGGAGACCCGCTCGGGCAGCAGCGCGGCGGCGGCCAGCGCGTGCGGCCCGCCGCCGGACCGGCCGACGACCGCGAACCGCTCGATACCGAGATGGTCGGCGATCGCCTCGATGTCGTGGGCGGCGTCCGCCACCGTGCGCCCCGGATGCCGGTCCGATCCGCCGTAGCCGGGCCGGTCGTAGCAGATGAGGCACACGCCGAGCCGGTAGAGCACGCTCACCCGTGGCTTCGGCCCGACCCGGCTGCCCGGCGTGCCGTGCAGCAGGAACACCGGCCGTCCCCGTGGATCCCCCGAGATTTCCATCTGCAATTGGCGGCCACTACGGACCGTAACGCGACGCATACTCAAGCGTACCGATCCGGCGATGATCAGGGCGTCCCTCGTGTCGTTATGGCGACATGAGGGACGCCCTGATCATGGTCAGCGGGTGAGGCGGTAGGCGCGGATCACCGTCTGGGTCACCGTGTTGCCGGCGGTGTCGGTCGACGTCGCCCGGAGCGAGGCGTACCCGGCGCCGGCCGGATGCCGCACGGTGGCGACGCCGCGCTCCCCGTGCCGCCGGACGGCGGCCGGCGTCCAGGTCGCGCCGTCGTCGAACGACACCTCGACGGTGAGCGTGCGGACCGGTCCGGCGGACGAGCCGGGCTGGCGCCGCACCGCGAACGGGATGTCGAACCGGCGCCCGGCCGGCGCCGTTTCGCCGGCGGCGAGCCGCGGCGTGAACCGGACCACCGACGTGTCCAGCCGGGCCAGCGCGTCGCCGTCGACGTGCCCGGACCGGAACGTCCACTCCACCCGGGTACGCGTCGACAGCGTGACCGGCGCGTTCCGCGCGACGTCGTACACCACGCGGTAGGTCGCCTCCTCCGGCGGCACGATGAAGAGGTGGGCCAGGCCGTCCCCGAACTCGGGCACCATCGGCGCGCCGTTCCGGTGCAGGGTGACCGTCACCTCGTCCACAGAGGACGTGCCGATGTGACCGGCCAGGTCGCCGTACAGCCGGGGGAACAGGTACAGCTCGTCGCCGATCCGGCTCACCCCGGACACCTCGGTCGGGCTCAGCTCACCTTCCACGATCGGCCCCAGCACCGCCCGGTTCCACCCGTCGGCGTAGCGGCCGCCCGCCCGGTAGCTGGACATCGCCGGCGTCCACAGCGTGGTCCGCCCGGCGGCGTGCTCCTCCCAGAACGTGTGCTCCCAGCGCAGCCCGCCGTCGGTGTTCACGTACTTGGCGCGGGTGGCCGGCAGGGCGAACGACTGCTGCCGCACGAGCGCCCGCATCGGCGCGTCCGGCAGGAAGCTGGCGCTGTAGTGCCATCCGGCGCTGCCCGGCACCTGCTGGGCGTACTCGTGGGTGATCTTCGCCAGGTCGCGCACCGCCACCGTGCGCGCGTAGCCGGTCGGGAGCCGACCCCAGACCGGAAGACCCAGATCGTACGACGCGCTCGCCGTCACCCAGGTGCCGTCTATTTTGGATACCACGCCGTCGTACGCCCGATCCGGGCCGAGCTGCGCGGTGCGCCAGCGACTGAAGTCGGTGCCGCCCCAGGTGAAGGAGTAGCGCTCCCCGGTGCCGATCGCGCCGCCGTGGCCGAGGATCGCGTGCATCTGCCGGGCGGCGGCGTCCGGCACCGAGACCGACACCGGCCGCCCGAGGCGGGCATCCAGGGCCAGCTTCTGGTCGGCGCCGAGTTCCAGGCGGGGGTGCATCAGCATGCCCACTGTGGACTCGTCCGCGCTCAGGACCGAGGAACGCACCACCCACCGGCCCTTGGGTAGCCGCAGGGTGAACGCGTCCTGCCCGACGCCGGCGTCGAACACGCTCTCCCCGTAGTACGCGTCGGGGTCGCCGTCCACCCGGTACACGCTGGTCGCGTGGTTGGCCGTCGGAGCGCCGTCGAAGCCGGTGACGGTGAACGCCACGTCGTAGCTCTCCACCTCCTTCTCCACGCCGAGCGGGGTGCTCACGGCGGTGCCATCACCGGTCGCCCGCAGGTAGCCGCCGAGGAATCCATCGGGGACGGTGACCCGGGTGTCGGCGGTGACGGTGGCCTCGGCCGTGCCGCCGCCCGGCACGGTGAGGCGAGCCGGCGACACCGCGAACAACCCGGCGTCCGCCGCCACGGCGAGATCCAGCGTGACCGGCGCGCCGCCGTGGTTGCGATAGGTGACGGTACGGCTCAGCACCGGGTCGTCGTGGTGTGGCCAGACCTGCCGGCCGAAGCTCACACCGCCCTCGTCGACGGTGACCCGGGTGGTCGTCGCGGCGGCCACGTCGACCCGGCCGGCACCCTGCGCGAACACCCCGGCGCCACCGGGCCGCGCGCTGCCCATCAGCGCCGACTTGAGCCGGTCCGCTGCCCAGTCGGGGCGCGCACCGGCCAGGATCGCCGCGGCGCCCGCGACGTGCGGGGACGCCATCGACGTACCCGACATCGTGGCGTACCCGCCGGCCAGCGCCCGCGCGGCCGTGATGTCGACGCCGGGCGCGGTGATCTCCGGCTTGAGGCCGGAGTCGCCGAGCCGCGGGCCGCGACTGGAGAAGTCGGCCACCGCGTCCTGATCGTCCACCGCGCCGACGGCGAGTGCGGCGGGCGCGCTGGCCGGCGAGGACACCGTGCGGTCGCGGCCCTCGTTACCGGCCGCGATCACGAAGAGCGTGCCGTGCCGCGCGGTCAGCTCCTGGACAGCCGCCTCCAGCGGATCCGTCCCGGCGGTGTCGGGTCCGCCGAGGCTCAGGTTCACCACGTCGGCGCCCTGCTCGACCGCCCACTGCATGCCGGCCAGGATGCTCGAATCCGGACACCAGCCACCGGCGTCACAGACCTTCCCGGCGAGCAGCGTGGCGTCCGGCGCCACCCCCCGGTACCTGCCCTGGGACGCCGCGCCGCTGCCGGCGATGGTCGCCGCCACGTGCGTGCCGTGTCCGTTGTGGTCGCGCCCGTCCTCGCCCTCCACCAGCGTGACCCGAGCGCGGACCTTGCCGGCCAGGTCCGGATGCGTGTCGTCGACGCCGGTGTCGAGCACGGCGACCGTCGTGCCGGCGCCGGTGTGACCGGCGGCCCACGCCGCGGGCGCGCCGATCCGGCCGACGCTGGTGTCCAATGTGGTACGCCGTCGCGCGTCGAGCCACACCGCGCCGATCCCGCTGCGCCGCCCGGCGGTGACGTCACGCCACAGCTGGCCGGCGCCGTCCTTGCGCATGCGCAGGGCGAACCCGTCGACCGCGGGCAGCTCGCGGGTCACCGTGCCGGTGGCGGCGACCTGGCCGCGGGCGGTCCGGGCCGACGCGCCACCGGCGTGCGTCACGATCAGCGGCAAGCTGTCGCGCCGGTCGCCGTAGCCCATCTCGATCAGGCCGGTGACGTCGAAGAGCCGGCGGTCCACCCGGCCGGCGCTGAGCGGCGCGATCGCGTCGCTGGGCAGCACCTCCAGCCGCCCGCCGAAGTCCCGGGTGTCGAACGTGATGCCCGCGCGCCCCGGGCCGGGTTCGATGTGGACGGTCCGGCCCGAGGCGCCGAACGTCACCCGGTCGCCGGTGATCAGCGTGACGCTCTCCCCGCCCGGCGTCGCCGGTGGCGGGCTCGCGCTCGCCGAGGGCGGGCTCGCGGTCGCCGGTGGCGGCGCGACACCGGCGAGCAGCACGGCCGCCACCAGCGAGGTGGCGGCCAGTCGGGTCGTACGCAGGAGGGGCATGGGGGTACTCCGAATAGTGTCGTCGAAACGAGCTGACACCTATGAGTGCCCGCTCCCACCGTTCCGCGTTGCACCCACCGCATGATCAAGGCGCCCCGAGGTCGCTCGAGCGACGTGAACCGCGTATGGATCGAGGCCTTACCGTCGTGGTTTCCCGTTGATCGAGGTCATATCGTGGTGCTTTGATCTCTAAACCGCGACGGTATGCCCTCGATCGACGGCGTATCACGACGGTAAGACCTCGATCAACGCGCATGGATGGGCGCGGCGGCGGACGGCGACTGCGCGGTAGCGCCGTGGCGGGTAGTGGTGGGCGGCACGATCAAGATCATTTACCCATTTTCGGTTCGACACGCCGAGACGGGCACTGATTCTGGGCATATGATCTTGATTTACAGCCTCTGCGGTGAGGCGAAGTGGGCGTGTCATGGGTGGGTCGAAAAGCCGGGCGCCGGTGATCGCGTGCTGCTACGGTGCCGGGGTGACGTGTTTCTTCTTTCCGCTCGCCTGACCCGCCACTGGTGGGTCGCGGGTAACCCCCTGCCAGTGATGCGGGGCGGCGTGGTGTCGTCCCGGGTCGCGACGCGGGAGAAGAATCATGCCTACGCGCCTGGTGGCGCGGGCGGTGCGGGGTGTCGAAGAGCTGGTCGCCGAGGAGATCCACGGCCGTGGCATCGGCGTGGTGGACCGGATCGGCCACCGCGAGGTGCACTTCACGACGGCTGATCCAGCCACCGCCCTCACCGCACTGTCCACTGCGGATGACGTGCTGCTGTTCGCCACCTCGGTGGCTGGCATCGGCGACACCAAAGCCGACCTCGCACGCCTGCGGGGCGGCTTGACGTCGATGGACGCCCCGGGGCTCATGGCCCAGCGCCGGCGCCTCGGCGGCGTTGCACCCCATGGCGGGATCGACGTGTCGGCGTCCTTTGTGGGCCGGCGCAGGTTCGGCCGGTTCGACATCGAGGATGCTGTCGGCGGTTACCTCGCCGCCGCGCTCCGCCTGCCATACCACTCGCGCCGCGCCGGTGCGCGCCCGCCGGCCGGCACCTGCGCGTGGCGGGTCACCCTCGACGGTCCACTGGCGACGGTGGCCCTGCGGGTCGCGGACCGGCCGAGCCACCGCCGCGGCTACAAGCGTGCCACCGTGCCCGGCACCCTCCATCCGCCGCTCGCCGCCGCGATGGTCCGCCTCGCCGAACCGCGCGCCGGTCACACCGTCGTCGACCCGTGCTGCGGGGCCGGCACGCTGCTCATCGAAGCCGGCATCGCCGTACCCGGTCTGCGATTGTTGGGCGCTGACCGCGACGAGGCGGCGCTGCGGGCCGCGCGCGACAACGCCGACGGCGTATCCGTCACGTGGTTGCCGGCGGACGCGGCACGCCTGCCGCTGGCGACGGCCAGCGCCGACCGCCTGCTGGTCAACCCGCCGTGGGGGCGGCAGGTGCCGCCGCGCGGCGCGCTCGCCGCGCGGCCGGAAGGCCTGTGGGCGCAGGCCCGCCGGGTCCTCCGGCCCGACGGCCGGCTGGTCGCGCTGCTCCACGACGCCGACGGGGTCCAGGCCGTCGCGCGCCACGGATTCACCGTCACCCACACCGGCACCATCCGCCTCGCCGGCACCCTCACTACCTTGCTCGTCGCCAGCTCGTGACGGTGGGAAGGTTTGCCGAGTTGGCGAGCAGGTGAATGAAAGCGGCATGTCTGATGTGCGTATCGCGGCGTCTCGGCTGGAGAGCAGCCCGCTCCTGGAGGCGCTCGCCCGTGTTGGATTCGTCGGGTACGCGCTGGTACACGCGCTGTTCGCGTGGTTGATCATCCAGATCGCGGTGGGGCGGCCCGCCGACGAGGGAGATCAGTCGGGCGCGCTGCGCACGCTGGCCGAGCAACCACTGGGCCGCTTCCTGGTCGCGGCGGTCGCGATCGGCTTGGCCGCCATGACGATCTGGCAGATCCTGGAGGCCGCCATCGGTCACCGCGCCGACCGCGGAACCGAGCGCACCCTCGAGCGGCTGGCGTCCGCCGGCCGCGCCATCGTGTACGCCTATTTCGCGTGGGTCGGCTACAAGGTGTTCAAGGAGGCCGCATCGTCCAGTGCGGACAAGCAGCAGGCGTTGACCACCGATCTGATGTCGTCCACGGGCGGCCGCTGGGTGGTCGCGCTGGCGGGCGCCGCGCTGGCCGCTCTCGGCGCCGGACTCGTCTGGTACGGGGTGTCCAAGCGGTTCGAAAAGCACCTCCGCACCGGGCAGATGAGCGCCACGGCGCACACGGTCGCGCGCCGGCTCGGCGTCCTCGGCTACGCCAGCAAGGGCATCGCGTACGGCATCGCCGGGGTGCTCTTCGTGGTGGCCGCCGCGAACTACGACCCCGGGAAGGCGCGTGGCCTCGACTCTGCCCTGCACACGCTGCGGGAGCAGGCGTACGGCACGGCGCTGCTCGTGGTGATGGCGCTGGGCATCGCCGCGTACGCCGCGTTCTGCCTGGTGCAGGCTCGCTGGCGCAAGGTCTAGCTGTGATCACTTCTCACCCGCGGGCGATCACTCATGATCAAGGCGTCCCTCACGTCGTTCTAACTACTTGAGGGACGCCTTGATCATGGGAGCCAGGCCCAGTGGCGGCGGTGGGCGGCGACGGACCAGGCCGACACCCGGTCGAGGTCCGGGTCAGCGGGCAGCGGCGTTCGGCCCTCCAGCAGGCGGCTCTCTACCTCGGACCGCATGCCGGCGATCTCCCGCAGCACCTCACCGAGGTCAGCGACGTCGCCACGCTTGACGCGCAGCACCCGCTCCCGCTCCCACTCCGGCATCGGCAGCGTCAGGCGACCGTCCCGCACGATCTCGAGCCCCTGGTACGCGAGCCGCAGGGCGTGTGACGCGTACTTGACGTCGTAGCCGTACTGGGCTACCAGCTCGGGCCGGTTCGGCACGCGACCCTGCCGTCCGACACCCGTCAAGCGGTCGCGCTGCGCATCCAGGTATCCGAGGAAACGCCGCACTGCCCGCTGGGACAGGATCGCCGTCGCCAGGCCGCGCAGTTCCTGCCCGAGCGGGTGCAGCGTCAGGGTCGCGTCGGCCGGCGCATAGAGCGGTAACAGCGCGGTCGGGTTGCCCTTCGCGGCCAGGCGCAGGTACTTCCGCAGCGAATACATGACCAGGTCGGTGTCGCCGGGCCCGGAGCGCGCGCCCTCCGGCTGGGTCCGGTAGACGTAGTGGTCGGCGGGCTCGCGCAGACCCAGCACGGTGGCGGGCGGTTCGATGTAGACGCCCATCTCGTCGTGGTCGTCGGTGCCGGCGATCGCGATGCCGTGCACGCCAGAGCCCACGACCGTGCGCAGGATCTCGCCGGCGCGGGCGGCGTCCCGGTCGCCGTACTCGGTGTGGGTCGCGATGGTCACCGCGCAATCCTGGCCCATGATCAAGGCGTCCTTCAAGCAGTTAGAGCGACGTGAGGGACGCCTTGATCATGGGAAGCCGAGAGCGGCCCTCCGCATGCCGTGGACGGAGGGCCGCTCTTCACCGGGGGGAACGGTGTGTTACTTCAGGGACGCTTTGTCCGTTAAACAGAGGTTAGGAGATATCGCGGGCTTTAGTCAGCTCTGTTCTTTCTGGGGTACCTCTGGGATAATCGAGCACCCCGGTCCGCGCCGGCAGCATGGCGATCAACAGGACCGTGAGCAGCACGTACGCGTTGCGCCGGACAAACTCGCCGACCGAATCGGTCGGCACCGGGGCCACTCCCCAATCGACGAACGAAACCACCCCGTACACGATCGTGGCGTACCCGATGATCGCCAGGACGAGCGGACCGGCGCGCCCGCGGCGGCCCGGCGCCGGGAGGCCGGCGTCGACCAGCACGACGAGGGCGGGCACGAACCAGTACACGTGATGGGTCCACGTGATCGGGCTGACCAGCGAGCCCACCAGACCGGTCAGCGCCAGCCCGGCCATCTCGTCGCCGGCGCGCGCGGCCGCGGCGGCGCGCCACATGCCGTACCCGATGGCAAGGGCGACCAGCGCGAGCCACAGCAACCGGTTGGGCTCGTCGGGGGCGGCGAGCCGGCCGAGCAGGCCGAGCAGCGACTGGTTCCCCGTGTAGTCGGTGCGACCGACCCGGTCGGTCGCCCAGAGCTCGTGGGTCCAGAATGCCCAGGAATCGCGCGGCGCGAGGGCCGCCGCGAGCAGCGTGGCGCCGGCGGCCGCGGCGCCCGCGGCGATCGCGGCCCGCCAGCGCCGCGTGACCAGCAGATAGAGAATGAAAATGCCGGGGAAGAGCTTGAGCGCCGTCGCCAGCCCGATGCCGACGCCGGCCCAGCGTGAGTTGCGGGGTACGGCGATGAGCAGGTCGGCCAGGATAAGCACGACGAGCAGCATGTTGATCTGGCCGAACGTGATGGTCTCGCGGATGGGTTCGATGGCGAAGGCGAGCGGGATCGCGATCCCCGCGGCGAACCAGCGCGGCACGCCCCGGCGGTCGGCGAGCCGGGCGGTCAACCACCAGCCGGCGACGCCGATGGCGATCGCCGAGCCGATCGTGAAGATGGCGATGACCATGCCGACCGGCAGTGCGGCGAACGGGCGCAGCAGCAGCGCGGCGAACGGCGGGTACGTGAAGTAGAGCTCGCCTTGCACCCGGTCCGTCTGGGCGTACTCGTAAAGCGGGTTGCCGTCCGCCCACCAACGCATCGCGCTCAGATATATCCGCAGGTCGAAGAAGTTGTGCTGGTTGCCGTACCAAGTGAGAAAGGCCCCGACCCCGGCGGTGAGCGCGGCGACGACGGCGATCCTGATGGTTCTCGGCACGCCGGCCAGCGTATATGTGTGTCCACAGCGCGTAGGCTGAGGCTCGTGGCTGATCTTCTGGTCTGGATCGACTGTGAGATGACCGGGCTTGACCTCGGCAAGGACGCGCTGATCGAGGTGGCCGCGCTGGTCACCGACCCCGACCTGCGGGTGCTGGGTGACGGTGTCGACGTGGTGATCCACGCCGACGAGTCGGCGCTGGCCGGCATGCCCGAGATCGTGCGCGAGATGCACGAGAAGTCCGGGCTGACCGAGGAGGTGCGCCGGTCCGCCGTCACGCTGCCCGAGGCCGAAGACATGATCATGGACTACGTGACGCAGTGGGTCCCCGACCCGCGCAGCGCACCCTTGTGCGGCAACTCGATCGCCACCGACCGCGGCTTCGTGTCGCGGGACATGCCGCGGCTTGACGCGCACCTGCACTACCGCATGATCGACGTGTCGTCGATCAAGGAGCTGTGCCGGCGCTGGTACCCGCGGGTGTACTTCGGGCAGCCCACCAAGGGCCTGGCGCATCGGGCCCTCGCGGACATCCGGGAGAGCATCCGGGAGCTGGAGTACTACCGCCGCACGATCTTCGTGCCGCTGCCCGGCCCCGACGTGGACGCCGCCAAGGCTGTGGCCGCCACGCTGTAACCCCGTCGACGGCGGTGGCCCCGGTATGGCTATCATTAGTCGGCGCACTTGCCGCGGTGGCCGTAGCTCAGCTGGTAGAGCACCGGGTTGTGGTCCCGGGGGTCGCGGGTTCGAATCCCGTCGGTCACCCTGTTAGGCCCCCGTCCTTTGGACGGGGGCCTTTCCATGTCGCAGGTCTTCTTGTCGCAGGTCTTCTTGTCGCAGGTCCTTATTGCAGGGCGCTGCCCTTGACGTACTCGGCCCAGCTCATGTTCCAGTCGGTCCAGCCGTTGCCGTTCTTGAGCGGGTCGCCGGTGCCCTTGACCGTGATCGGGTCGCCGAGCTTGGTCTGGTTGAACAGCCACGCGCCCATCGCCATCGACACGTTGACACAGCCGTGCGACACGTTCGTGCGGCCCTGCACGCCCTCCGACCAGGGCGCGGCGTGGATGAACTGCCCGCTCCAGGTGATCCGCTGGGCGTACTCGATGTCGGTGCGGTACCGGTCCTGCGGATCGGCGGCGTCCATGGTGTCGAAGACCGTCTTGCGCTTCTTCTCGATGACCACCATGGTGCCGCTGGACGACGGGGTCCGCGGCGCGCCGAGGCTGACCGGAATCTTCTTGATTACCTTGCCGTCCTTGGTGACGGTCATCTGCTTGGTCTTGTTGTCGACCGTCATGATCAGTGACGACCCGATCTTCATGTCGACGGTCACATCGGAGCGCCCGTACCACCCGTCGCCCATCGGCAGCCCGCCGGTCTGCAGCTTGTAGGAGATCTTGGTGTTGGCCTTCCAGAACACCTTGGGCCGGAAGTGGATCTCGGTCGGGCTGGTCCAGTGCCAGACGCCCTCCTGCGCCGGCACGGAGCTCACGGTCATGCGCCGCTCCACGTCGTCGCGGTAGTCCTCGGGGATGCTCCGGCTGAACCGGACGATCAACGGCATGCCGACGCCGACCACGGCGCCGTCCGCGAGGAAGCTGGAGACCCGCACCTGGTTGGCCGGCTTGGCCATGGTGGTGAAGGTGTTGCTCGCCGTCGCCGGCTTACCGTCCGCGTCGGTCGCGGTCACGGTCGCCGTGTACGCCGTGGCGTAGTCGAGCGCCTTCTCCGGCAACCAGGTCTTGCCGTCGGCCTGGAGCGCGCCCTTGACCACCTCGCCGGCCGCGTCCTTCATTTCCACGGTCGGGGCGCCGGTGGCGTTCTCCGTCGTGAAGATGATCTCCGTAGCGGCAGGCACGTCCTTGGCGTCCGCCGCCGGACCGGTGATCGTCGCCACAGCTTTCGAGCCGTCTTCGGCCTGCCCGCCGTTACCGCCGCCGTTCCACGACGAGCCGCCGCCATTGTTGTCGTCGTCGCCGCCTCCGCTGCACGCGGTGACCAGCGCCAAGAGAGCGGCGAGCGCTGCCGCGGCCACGGCACGCCGACTAGTTCGCATGATCCCCTCGCAGTTCCTCGGTCAACGACAATGGTGCCCTAAAGATGCGCCGTGGAACCCCGAGGTTGCGTACCGTCAGCATTTGCCCGCTATGTCGGTTTTACCCGACGCCCGCTCTACTCGACCGGTAGCGCACTCCCCTTGATGAACTCTTTCCAGCTCATGTTCCACGCTGTCCAGCCGTCACCCGGCGCCAGCTTGTCCTCGGTGCCGGTCACGATGACCGGGTCACCGACCTTGGTCTGGTTGAAGAGCCACTGCGCATTGCTGAGCGACACGTTAACGCACCCGTGCGACACATTCCGGCGTCCCTGATGCTGCACCGACCACGGCGCCGCGTGGATGTACTGCCCGCTCCAGGTGATCCGCTGCGCGAACTGGATGTCCACCCGGTACTGGTCGGACGCGGTCGGGTCGTCCGTGGTGTCGAAGACGGTCTGCTCCTTCTTCTCCATCACGACCATCGTGCCGCTCACCGACGGGGTGCTCTTCTTGCCCAGGCTGACCGGCAGTGTCTTGATAACCTTGCCGTCCTTGAGCACCGTCATCTGCTTGGTCTTGTTGTCGACCTTCATCTCCGTGCGGGAGCCGATCTTGGCGGTGGCCTTGCGGTCCTGGTCGCCGTACCGGCCGTTGCCCATCGGGAGGCCACCCACCCCGATCCGCACCGTAATCTTGGTGCCCGGCTGCCAGTACTCCGGCGCCCGGTAGTAAGCCTGCGAACCGTTCGACACCCAGCTCCACGCGCCCGGCTGCGGCGGGTCCGTGCTCACGAACATCCGCTTCTGCACCGCCGCCCGGTCCTTCTTCGCGATTCCAGGGTGGAACTCCACCACCACCGGCATCGCCACGCCGTACGTCCGGTCGTCGAACATGTACAGGCCGGTGCCGACCTCCTTCGACGGCTTCGCCATCGTGGTGAAGGTGGTCGTCTGCGTCCCGCTCTGACCATCCGTCCCGGTGCCGGTCACCGTCGCGGTGTACTTCTTGCCCCACTTCAGCGTGCGGCTCGGCACCCACGACGAACCGTCCTCACGAACCTTGCCGTCGATCTTGCCGCCGCCCTCTTCGGACAGTGCGACCGAGGTCACCTTCACCCCGTCGGTCTTCACCGCGATCTCGGCGCTGACCGGCACGTTCTTCGTATCCTTGGCGGGCGTCACGTCGAACGCCGCGGTGCCCCCCGCCGGGGTCGAGGGCGTGGCACCGCCGGTCTCCGCCGACGCGCTCGGCGTACTGTCGGCCTGCACGAACTGCGGGCCCGCACCGCCGCCACCGCCGCCATCGCCGCAGGCCGCGAGCGCCAGTGACGCCGCCACCGCCACGGTGACAGCCGTGGTCCACCGCCGCATGCGCCCGCTCATCTCGTCCCCGTTCCGGATCTGGCCAGGTGATCGTGCTGCTTGTACTGACGCTGAGCCGTGTCGCTTGGTTGCGCCGCGCCCCAACATGCCGCGCTCCGACACGTCACGCTCCAACATGGTGCACCACGGAGGGAAGCCCCGGTGGCCAACCGTGCAGCCTGCCAGATCATCACCTGCGTCGCTTCCGCCACTCGGCTCGCTCTGCCACCTCCACTCGGCCCCTCCCTTCCGTCCCCTTCAAGATCGATGCGTCCCTCACGTCGTTCCACTACCGCCAAGGACGTCCTGATCATGGGCGGTCGTGGGTTACCGGTTGCCCGGCGTGGCAGGCCTAACCGATTGGAAGCCGGCTGCTGGGGCATGCTAACGTTGCTGCCGTTGTCAGGGAGCGCCGCTAGCTCAACTGGCAGAGCAGCGGACTCTTAATCCGCGGGTTCGGGGTTCGAGTCCCTGGCGGCGCACCATCTGTTATCAGGCCGTATAGCCATTGAGCTATACGGCTTTGATCTTGGCGGGGCCGGTATGGGATCGCCGCATGGCGACCACGGTACGGCGCTGACCAGCGGACCGCTATCGCCCCGAGCAGACGGCAGCGGACTCACCGGGCCGCTTCTTCTCCTGGCACGCCGTGGACGTGCAAGCCACCGCGGGTTGACCGCCGCGTCATGGCGGCTCGGGTGGAGCCCACCTGGTCGTACACGTCGTCGGAACGAGTGAACTCAGCCCCATCTCCGTGAGATCACTGGGTGGCTCGGGTCCCTCATGTGACCGGCCCCTTCCCATCGGGCCGGCACCCGAAGGAGTCTGCCATGACCACCACCCTGATCACCGCCGACGACGATGACGTCAACGTGTTCGCTCGCTGCGGCTGCGTCGACCCCTCCTCCGGTACCCGGCTCGGCCGGCGGTGCCCACTGCTGGGCCAACCCGGCCACGGCAGCTGGTACTTCGCCGTCGAGCTGTCCGCCCAGCCCGGCAAACGGCAGCGGCTGCGCCGCGGCGGCTACCCCACCTCCACGCTGGCCCGGCAGGCACGAGACACGCTGCTGGCCGAACCCACCGGGCTGGCCGCCGGCCGGGCGTGGACGCTGGAGCGGTGGCTGAACCGATGGCTGCTCGACATGCGCGGCGTCCTCCGCCCCACCACAGTGGACGGCTACCGCAAACACATCCGGCTGCATCTCATCCCGATGCTCGGCCACGTCAAACTCGCCGACCTGACCACCCGCCAGGTACAGACCATGCTGCGCAGCCTGGCCACCCGCCGCACGCGCAGCGGTGGTCCGATCGCCGCCGGCACCGTCGCGCGGATCCTGGCGACGCTCCGCTCGGCGCTGTCCGCCGCGGTCCGGGAAGGACTGATCGCCACCAACCCCGCAGCACACGCCCGCCCACCCCGGCCCCGCGGCGGCCAAGCCGTGCTATGGACCAGCAAGCGGGAACGCAACTGGCGCATCGACAACATCCGGCCGGCCGTGGCGGTGTGGGACCTGCACCACGTCGTCGCGTTCTTCACCCACGTGGCCGAGCACCGGAATCTGGCGCTGTGGTGGGTAGCCCTGCTGTGCGGGCTACGCCGCGGCGAACTGGCCGGCCTGCGCTGGTGCGACATCGATCTAGAGGAGCGGACCCTGACCGTGGTCGAGCAGACCATCTGTGTCGCCGGCCGCGTGCACCGCATGCCACCCAAATCCCTGACCAGCCAACGCACCATCATCCTCGACGACGCCACCGTCGCCGTCTTGCAGCATCACCGAGACCGGCAGGAGCAGGAGTCCTTCACCTGGCGACACGACAGCAACAACCACGTGTTCACCTGCCTCGCCGGGCAGCCGCTGCGCCCATCCACGATGAGCCACCAGTTCCTCAAAGCCGTCCGCGCCAGCGGCCTGCCACCCGTACGGCTACACGACTTGCGGCACTGCGCCGCGACCATGGCGTTCGCCGCCAACGCCGACCTCAAATACGTCCAGGAACGCCTCGGCCACTCCAGCCCAGTCACCACCGCCAAGATCTACATCAACGTCCTGACCGACGTGAACAACCAACACGCCCAAGCCACCGCCCGCATGCTCCTCCACGCCGCCAGCCGCCGACCCGACCCCGGAGCAGCACAGGCATAACCCGCTGGCCCAGGCCGGTCCGGTCGGCGTCGACCGGACCGGCCACACCCTCACTTCACGTCAATCCAACCGCAGCGGCCGACCCGACCAGGCCAAACGCGCTCACCAGCCTCGCCGACCGCCTCGACCCGACAGGCGAGCCGACTACGGTCTGTTACGCCCCGGCCAACGCGCACCCTTTGATCGACTCACTCATCTGGCCGATGACAGTGCGTGCACCCCGCCCCGTCGATCAAGAACGAAGGCACATGCTTTGAGCTCTGATCCGCGTGCTTTTGCCCTTGATCGGCACGCTTTTCCTTGATCGACGACCTAACATGCCGAATTGAGGACATCCCGCGACCAGTGCGAGGGGTCACTGCTCAGCGATCCCACTCCCAGTCCTCAACAGTGTGATGTACCGGGACCATGTTGATACACATCTCGCCGTAGGCGCCCGATGCGCTCAACTGGTCCAATAGTTTTTGCGCCTCCATCTGGCTCGTGAAGGCGCCCGCTTGGAAGCGTGATCCAGGTTCACGCTCGTCCGTGTACTCAACCAGCCATACAAGGCTTGGCTGTCGATAGCCGCGTGGAGGTGCGGCGCTGGGGTCCGACACGGCTTCCGATCGTGCCAGAACGATGGCTCGGGATGCACCGCCCCACTCCCAGCTGGATGGTGACACGCTCACGCTCGCGTTCCGGCCGTGTACGACTTCCCGACTTCCTGGCCTATCGGGCGGCATCCTCATCTGCCGCTGACCGCTCGTCACTGTCCGTGGCGACCATGAGTGCCGCTAGACACTCGGACATAGCCGAAGAGAGTATGCCGCAGCATCCGACTCTCCGGTCGGATAGACGACATAGCAACGCCAGTCGCTGCGCAATTGAGCAAGTACAATCCGCTGTCATGTCCACAGATCGTGACGAACAGGTCATCGCTGCCTACGCTGCTGGAGAAGACGTCCAACACATCGGCCAGCGCTTTGGTATCTCGGGATACGAAGTCCGCCAGATCGTCGCGGTGGGGACTGGGGCCGAGGCTGGAGCAGCCGGCAGTTTGCACGGCGGAGAACGTCAACGGCGAGGGCCGCTCGCCGTAGCAGGAAGCGTTTTGATCGTGCTGGGCCTCGTCGGTCCATTTGCGGTGGGCGTGCTCTGGCTCACCATCTACTACCTCTCCGAGACGGAGTATCCGGTTTCGTCCTGGCAATACGGAAATGTGGCAGTAGGCCTTAGTGGAGTCTGTACAGGCTCGATCCTCACAGGGACTGGCCTGGTTTTACTACTGGTGACACGCGGCAGACGGGGATGACGGCGCGGGGGCATCCGTGTTCGAACGCACGATTCTGCCGATGCGAGTACGACGTTCTTAGGGCCACTGTGACGAGGCATTCGGCACACATCAGATGTCTAATGTGGTCGTCCTCTCGGTGATGCGCTGCGTCGAGGGATCTATAACGTACCAACGGTCAGGACGAAGGGTAACGCCTAGGCTTTGAACACCTCTGCCGCTTCGACCTTGGCACTCCCAAATGCTCAGTAGTTGGTTTGACCCTCAACGATGAGGCCAAAGATTTTCAGGTAATCATCAACTGTATTCCAAACGATCTGGCAGTTGAAATAGTGCACTTGGGATGCCCATCCATAGATATGCTCGGCTCCCGAAATCCACTCATGAATTTCTGGGCAGGGCTCTCCAAAGGGATTTGCGACACGTTCTTCGATGGCATCGTAGATAGCGTCATACAATCCATTCATTCCGGCGGCCAAGAAGGATTGCATCATGTCGCTCACCGACGCGGAGGCCCTCCAGTCGGTGAGACTCAAGCTCGGAAGTCTGAATGTCACTAGTCACTGATCGGGAGTTGGCGGATCGGGAGTTGGCCGACGCGGAAACCAGACGCCTGCGTCTCGATCTGCGAGAAGCGCCGTCGCCTCGCGCATCGCCTCCGGGGTCACTGTCGTCCGCTTTGACGGCTTGCCGCACTCCTCAGGCTTCAGATACGCACCGGCACCGGAAGGTCCGGGCGTAGGCACTGGGGGAGGCGTCACATCTCCGCCCTCCTCTTCTGGTCCACGCATGCGGCGACCATACCGGCCGACCCGCATCGGCCACCAATCAGCCGAGTCGGGAGCGCTAGCTAAATCGCCCAACGGGACGCATTCCGCACACGGAGCCCGGCTTAGTTGCTCCGATCGCCTCCAATGCATCGTAGTCCCCTGCTTTGGTCGCCAGAAAATCTTTCCAAGTTGTCGTCTGGTAAGCGACCTGATGGGCTGTATGGGAAATTTCGGGATCGGTCGATGATTCTGAATCTTACTCGCCCAAACAGGGGCGCGTACTCGTGTCGATTGGGGCGGCGTGGCTCATCCGCCCTCTAGGTGCAGCGTTGCAAGAGTCAACATCGCTCGTCAACGCCATGCGCGGCCGGGAGGAGGAACACGCGCGGGTAGCGCCGGGAGGCTAGTGTTAGGCCGTGGGTGAGCTTGCTGATCGTGGTTGGGCGGTATTAGCCAAAACGGCCGGCGGAAGTGCCGCCACGCCGGTCTCTGCAGTCCTGATGGCGTCTGGCCAGCCCTGGCTTCAGGCTCTCGCGGTTCCTACGGGGCTGGCCATTAACGCGGGCGTCGAGGACAGCATTATCCTTCTGCGCCGCCTCCAGGAGGACGCTCGCGAACGTGCCGAGCGGTTGGTCGCGGTAGCTGAAGACGTGAGCGCACGCTCGTTCGAAGCGTTGCTGACCGATGCAGCCGACGATCCAGCCACTCGGGAGTTGTTCCGACGAGTGGCTGAGGAGGCCGTACGAACCATCGATCACCGAAAGATCGACTACCTTGCACGTATCTTCGTGGGCTGCGCCGACGACCCGGCTCGCGTCGATCCTTGCCTGATCTTGCTCGATCTACTTCGCCAGATGGAAGCACCGCATCTGCGCTTGCTGGAGGTGTTGGCGCGGAAGGAGGCTCCGCGGCAAGTGCACAGCCGTGCACATCACGTCGAGACATCCGATCGGGGCAAGATGGTGAACGCCTGGTCGATCGACGACATTGTTACCGCCGTGCCCGGCCTCGCCGAAGCTCTGGATGCGTTGGGAGGCAGGCTGGTAAGTCTGGGCTTGGTCTACGAAGCTGATCAGGGTCCCTACACGGAGGCGTATTGGGCTTTGACGCCGTTAGGAGAGCAATGCGCCGATTTCCTCGTGGACCGGGGCAAAGGGCTAGATCTTGATTCCTGAGCAATAGGCAGCTACTGGGAATGCCGAGCTCGGCGGTCAGCATCTGCCTGTGCCGTCATAGCTGTGAGGGTGTGTCGTACGGAAGAACGAGGGCCGCCCGCCGATTCCGGCCAGCAATCCGTCGTGACGCAGGCTGGTGAACCTGCGCAGTACCGGTAGGCCGCCGGCGAGGTGCCTGTGATCAGGTCCTTTTCCAGCGGCCCCCGGCCCGAACCCGCCGTGCCAGATTTCCCGGCAACGGGCTCTCCAGTGGCTGCTACGCGAGTACGTTGGTGGCAGGTTGACCTCTGCCGCCGTCCCCACGTCGAACATCCAGTACCGTTCGGCGCTCGGCATTACGCCTACCTCCCGGGTTGTGGTGTCCAGCCACCTGGCCCCCTTCGCCCTGCTTCCGGCTCTCCCGGACTCCTTGGCAGGTCGTGACTCCTGCGACTACTACGGGGCCTCCGTCGCCATAGGACTCGCGTCCCGTAGGCGATCCCACGTTCGTCCTTGTTGTACGCGTCGAGCGGAACTTAGGCGGCCAACTCATCTCCTTGAATACCCTCACTGGGCATCGCCCTGCGCCCCGGAGGTTGCGTCGGCAAAAGAGTGATACCAACGCAGGGCACGGCACCGGTTCAGACGTCTTTCCGGTGGATGGCGGCTTGCATCGACTGGAGATTGGGCTTCGGGCAATCCAGCTCTCACCATATTCCGCGGGTCCCGCAGCACCTCACACCCGTACGCCTGGGCGCGACCGCTGCTTTCCTGGCATGCTCTTGTCCCCTTCACCTTTCGGATCCAGGTAAGCCATCAGACCCAGGAACCTCCCTCCAAGTTCCTCCCGGCTGCGCCGGGGATACAATAGTGAGGTCGGACCGGGGCGCCCTGCCGACGTTGCCGTCGGTGGGTTTCCCCGGCCCGCCTCCCGAACCCGGCGTGCACCGCTAAGCGCACCGGGCTCTCCACAAGCCCCGTGGGTTGGTGGGTGTTCCTTACGCGCTGCTCGGCCATGGCGTCGGGATGCGGGTGCCCCGGTAGTAGTAGCGGCGTGCGCTCACTCGCGCGGGGTCGAACAGCACTACGTCACCGTCGGCGGGCCAGATGCCGTAGCGTCGGCGCAGTTGTTTCCAGGGGGTGCGCCGATGCTTGCGGTTCTGCCACCTGACGATCTCCGCCCAGAGGTAGGAGCGCAGGTAACTGAACGTCGCGTTCGAGCATCCGTGTTTGAAATGACTGGTCCAGCCCCGCAGCATCCGGTTCAACTGGATGAGCAGGAGCTCAAGCGGCTGGTTCGTGTTCTTCCGGCAGATCGTCTTCACCTTCGCCGTGATCGCCACGAGGGTCTTCTTGGCCGGGTAGACGTAGACGTACTGCTTGCCGGTTCCTCGCTTACGGTGGCGCTGGATGCGCCAGCCGAGGAAGTCGAGGCCCTCATCGATGTGGGTGATCAAGGTCTTCTCCGGCGACAGGCGTAAACCCATCCCGGTCAGTACCTCGGCGATCTCGTCTCGCAGGACCTCCGCGTGTGCCCGGGTGCCCGACACGGTCAGGCACCAGTCGTCGGCGTAGCGGGAGAGCCGATAGTTCGGCAGCCCCTGCCGTCGGCGTTTCGCCCGCTGGTACGGGCTGGCGCCGGGTCCTCCCGGTGCTCGGGCGATGTGCTCGTCCAGCACCGACAGGGCCACGTTGCTGAGCAACGGAGACAAGATCGACCCCTGCGGGGTTCCGGCGCTGGTATCCACCAGCGTGCCTTCCTCGGTGAGGATGCCCGCCTTCAGGAATGCCTTCACCAGGGCCAAGACGCGTTTGTCTCCGACGCGACGCCGCACTCGGTCCATGAGGGCCGAATGCGAGATTTCGTCGAAACAGGCTTTGATGTCGCCCTCCACGACCCACTCGTACGAGCGAGACGCGAAGTGGTGCACCTCCGCCACCGCGTCATGGGTCCGGCGCCCCGGACGGAACCCGTAGGAACACGGGAGGAAGTCCGCCTCGAAGATCGGCTCCAGTACCAATTTCACTGACGCTTGGGCCACCCGGTCACGGATCGTGGCGATCCCCAGGTAGCGGATCTTGCCGCCTGCCTTCGGGATCGCCCGTTGCCGCGCCGGTAGCGGCTGGAAGGTGCGGGTCTTCAGATCCGCCCGCAACTGGCCCAGAAAGCCTTCCAGCCCTCGCTCCCGCTCGATGTAGTGGGCGGTCTCTCCGTCCACCCCGGCGGTGCGCGCGCCCGTGTTGTTCCGCACCCGATCCCACGCCACCAGAAGGAACGCCGGATCGGTGACAAGGTTGTACAGATCATCGAACCTGCGATGTGGATCCTCACCGGCCCAACGGTGCAGCTTCGTCTGGATCTCCAGTACCCGACGCCGCGCCAGGATCAGCGCAACATCCAGATCGTCGATATTCACCAACGCTCTCCTGGCATTCCAGCCCGCCAACTGCCGACTTGCTGGCCCTCTTCGCCATGTACGGGCCTCTCGCCCGCTCGGACTACTACAGGGCCTCCGCCCTGCCCCTGGCCTTCAACCGACGACGGATCTATCCTGCTGGCACGATGGCTTCCCACCAGCGGGAACGGCTCAGGGACAGTTCCCGTGTTCACGAAGAATCGATCGACCAGCTTGGCGCCCAGCTTTGCCCCGGCAGCATCGCCACGGCTACGCCGCAGACCTTCACCATGGCCTCCCCACCGGCACGCCAAGCCGACTTCGGAGTCGACCGCCACCACGTGGCGGTCGTGCACTGCATCCCGGCCCATATCCACCAGATTTGAGCCGGTGCCACGCTTACGGAGCTTTGTCACTGGTTCCTCACGTACACCGTCTGGTCTCGCTCGCCGGACCCGACCGGTCTGGTAGTGCCCAGCCGTCCCGGCTTTGTCAGTGCTGCTTCCCGCCCGACTCGGCGTCTCCCGAGCCGGACTGCACTCAGCTCCTACCAGGCTGCTGCGACAGCCCGGCGGGAAGGCCTTCCACCTCCCTCGATTCTTCGCGCCTCACGGCGCACAGGCGCCTCGTGGCGCACCTCTTCTGCCGCAAGTCGAGCGCTACGCAACGTAACGGCGTGGGTCGCGGCTAATCGGTTGAGCAGGCCATCCCGATGCTGGATGGAGCCGGCATCGCGGATCTGCCGCGCTCAGGCTGTTCTCGGTGGCGGGGTTACCGTTGCTCGCGTGATCCCGCCGGACCTCGCCCGCGCTCTCGACGCCGACGACTCATTTCTGCGGCCGTTGCCCGACCAGATCGTCGCCTTGCTGGTGGATCTTCGGGCACCCGCCCGCCTGGCCGCGCACCTGCGGGCCGTGCACGACGTCGCCTGGCACCTGACCACCCGGCTCGCCACGAGTCATCCGAGCCTGGTCTTCGACCCCGACGCCGTCCACTACGGCGCCGCCAGCCACGACATCGGCAAGGTCATCCACCCCGGCGAGCTTTCCGGCCCGGGATCCCAGCACGAACCCGCCGGGTACGCGCTACTAGTCACCCGCGACGTGCCACATCGGCTGGCCCGCTTCGCGCGCACCCACGCCAGTTGGACAGACCCGGACACCACCATCGACGACCACCTGGTGAGCCTGGCCGACAAGATTTGGAAAGCCAAGCGCGTACCCGACCTCGAAGACCTGATCACCACCGAACTCGCTGCCGCGTGCGGGCTCGAACGCTGGCAAGCCTTCACCGCCCTCGACGACATCCTCGACGAACTCGCCGCCGGCGCCGACGACCGTCTCGCTTACCAGACGCGTCACCCCGTGTGAACCGGTGTCGCCCACACCACTCACGGCACCAGCCCACGAGCCGTTGTCCGGGCGAGAAATCCTGGCGACCACTCAACCGGTTGACCCGTACCCTGGGTCAATCCGATCGGCAAGCGTTGAGGTGTTGGGCGTTGACACGCAGGGATCCGCAGGAGAAGAAAGCGCTGAGCTACGCCAAGGACCGGCGCAACGACTACGGCGAGAACGATAAGAGCTGCCGAGACCGGAATGGAAACTTCGACCGCGGTCGAGGCGAGGATACAGCGCATCCAGCGCCGCGTCCGATAGCCGTCCGGTGCCGTCCGGGTTCTGCCGTTGGTCACGCGCGACGTGCTGTCATGTCACACCACCACCTCGGCGGTTGTGCCCCTGCCTGCCAATGCCGGCGTTCGAGGCCTGTGGTGCATACTCGCCGCCGTGGCGCTGATCGCGGGATGGGTGTTCGAGGACAACGTAGTTGCGTTCCTGGAACACATCAGCAGGTACATCGGGTACGAGTACGACGATCTCGACGAAGTCGCGCTTACAGGTGCGCTCAAGCACACCGACGATGAGTCGGCCGGCAGCTGGTTCAGCTACCCGTTGCGAGGAACGCCGCCGGTTACGGTATCTCTAGCCCAAGCGGTCGGTGGCAGCACCGTGAGTATCCGGGTGGAGGGTGACATCGAACCGATCCTCGCGGCCCGGATCGAAACCCTCTTCGACCTGCTGTAGTTGTTGGCGACGCCTCACCAGCCGCTCGTCGTCTACCGCCTCTCCCTCAGACCGCGCGTCGCCACATCGGCGCAGCTGGCGTTCGGTCGTGCCGCGCGGCCACCGGTACAGTCCCGGAGTGGTTTCCGGTGCCGCGCGGCCGCTGATCTTCCTCGACGTCGATGGTGTGCTCATCCCGTTCCGCCACCGGCCAACCGACACCCATCGCCCTCCCACCGTCAAAGACGCTGACCGCGACGACAACCCGCTGCTGGAACGGCTCGACCCGGATGACGGACAGCGCCTGCTCGCCCTGCAAGGCGAACTTGTCTGGGCAACCACATGGATGACGCAGGCGAACGAAGTCATCGCGCCGCGGCTGTGCCTTCCCGCCCTTCCGATCGTCGACTGGCCGGACGCCGATGAGGAACCCGAGCACGGCGTGCACTGGAAGACGGTATTCCTTACCCGATGGGCGGCAGGACGTCCATTCGTCTGGCTCGACGACGAGATGACCGACGCCGACCGGCGATGGGTCGCCGCGCACCATCCGAAGCCGGCACTGCTGCACCGCATCGATCCATATCTGGGACTGACCGACGCCGACTTCGACACAGTGCGTCAATGGCTGCTCCTGCGCGACGAAACCGGTTGATCCACTACGCTCTGCCGCCGACCGCGACGGCCACGGCCAGTCCTGCAGCGGCGGTAACGCCTGCGTGCGAGATCCTGCCGCGGCGAGGCGTCAACGCGGGCCATGTCGTCCGGTCCACGTGTGCTCGTCGTGTGCTCGGACGCCGCGTAACGGCCGGCACCATACGGATCAGACGGCATGACGTTGTGCCATCCAGGCGGACGGGATGACCTCAAGCTGGAGCAGACGGACACGCTGTTCTCATGTGGACAGACCAGGATTCTCTACATCGGACTCTTAATCCGCGGGTTCGGGGTTCGAGTCCCTGGCGGCGCACCACCATTGAGCAGGCCGTATAGCTGCATGGCTATGCGGTCTTGATTTTTGTGGGACGTGCGTGGGGCGCATGTGGGACGCCCTTCTTCCGGCCTGGTTGGCGGTGGGATCGCTTGGCGCGTCTGGGCTCCGGCTGCCGGGTCAAGGCGGGAGTCGCGGACTTCGGCGGCCAGCTTCGCACCGTTTTGCGGGGTCGTCGGCCCGGCTTTCGGGCGGCGTGGACTAGGACGAGGCGGGCGGTGGCCTCGGCAGCGTCGGCGAGCAGTTCGGGCAGGACGCTGGTGTACGTGTCCGCGGTCAGCACGATGCTGGCATGGCCGAGTAGCGCTTGGACGGTCTTGAGGTCGGCGCCGGCGGCCAGGGCGAGGCTGGCCGCGCCATGCAAATTAGTTGCGCTGCACGCGCCGGCGTGGCGGCTAATCCACGCGGCAGATGTTCAGCCGCACCAGTTGCACAGTCGGCCAGGTCACTGGAGACGGCGGTGAGCCTCATCAAGGGCGGGGCGGCACGTCAAGCCGTGGGAAGACACGACGTTCTTCAGGGCGCTCGGCGACGTCCTGCCTGATCTCGGTGTGTGGCGAACTCGGCGGCGATGCCGGCGAAGGTGCGGGTGAGCGGGGTTTCGGCGCCGGTGCGCCAGACCAGTGCCCACTGGGCGGGTGGGGCGTCGGCGATCGGGAGGTAGCGGATGTCGGGGCGGGCGTAGTACCGGGTGGCGTGCTCGTGTACGGGACAGACCGCGTTGCCCGCGGCGACGACGGTGGCGATTTCCTGGAAGTTGGCGACGAACGGGCCGCGTGGGATGGCCCGCCCACTGGGCGTGTGCGACGGGACGAGGGTGGCCGCCCAGTAGTCGGGGGCGGTGCTGGCGGGCACCTGGTAGTCGGCGAGGTCCTCGTAGTGGACGCGGTCCCGGTGGGCGAGCGGGTGGTCGGTCGAGACGGCGAGAACGATGGGCTCGGTGTGCACGATCGGGCCGATGGTGAGGTCGGGCTCCTCGATCGGCAGCCAGTTGATTTGTAGGTCGATCTCGTTGCGGCGCAGCGGCCCGAAGGGGTCGCTGAAGTGGTTGTGCACGATTTCCAGCGCGCATTCGGGGCGGCGGGTGCGGAAGGCGTCGAGTGTCGGCCGCAGGTCGTCGAGGTTGCTGCCGAGCATGCCCAGCCGTAGCACGCCGGTCTGGGCGCGGGCTGCCAGGGCGGCTCGTTCCAGGCTTTCGCGCAGGTCGCGCTGGATCGGTTGCAGGTCGTCGAACAGCTGCCGGCCGATCGGGGTGAGGGTGACGTTGCGGCTGGTGCGTGCGAACAGCGTGGCGCCGATGCGCCGCTCCTGCTTCTTGATGGCCTGACTGACCGGCGCCGGAGTGACGTGCAGCCGCTCGGCGGTACGGCCGAAGTGCAGCTCCTGGGCCAGGGTCAGGAATATCTCGATGTCGCGCAGCTCCACGTCGGACCTCGTTCGTTAATCTCAGGGTTAACGAAGCCTACTGGATCTGGCATTGTTCCTGGCACGCACGCCGGTGAGTCTTGGTGCATGACCAACGAGACAGCGCTGATCGGCGACGGCAGGATCGTCCTCGTCGCGGGCGCGACCGGCAACCAGGGCGGCGCCACCGCCCGTCACCTTCTCGCGGACGGCTGGCGTGTGCGCGCCCTCGTGCGCGATGACCGCACTGCGGCGGCCGCCGCCCTGTCCGCGGCCGGCGCTGACCTCGTGTTGGGCGACTTGGACGACCGCGTCTGCCTCGATGCGGCGGTGCGCGGCGCGTACGGCGTGTATAGCGTCCAGTCCGCCAACGACAACGAGGCCAGCCAGGGTCTGAACCTGGCGGACGCCGCGGCGTCCGCCGGTGTGCGGCACTTTGTGTATTCGTCGGTCGGCGGCGCCGAAAGCCAGAACCGGTTCTACCTGGAGCGCGGATGGGGTCCCATCGAGAAGTGGCAGATCGAGGAGCACATCCGCGACCTTGGCCTGCCCGCGACGATCCTGCGCCCGGCCGGGTTCATGGAGGACTTCACCAGCCCGGCGCGGTTCTTCCAGAACGGCGCGCTCGCGGTGCCGTGGCGGGACGAGCTGGTCATGCAGCTCATCGCGATCGACGACATCGGGGCGTTCGCCGCGCTGGCGTTCGCGCAGCCCGATCAGTACCTGGACCGGGCGATTGAAATCACCGGTGATCGGTTGACCGCACCGCAGATCGCCGACGCGCTGAGCACGGCGGCCGGCCGGCTCGTGCCGCACCAGCGCATCCCGCTGTCGGTCCTGTGGGAGCACAGCCCAGCGGCGGCGCAGGTGTTCACCTGGGCGAACGAAAGCTACTTCGACACCGACCTCGGGCCGCTGCGCGCGGCGTACCCGGGTCTCATGACCTTCACCGAGTGGCTGAAGCATTCCGGTGCCGCCCGACTCATCGCACAGCTGGAAAAAGGGAACGAGTTGCCATGAACGAACGGATCCTGATTTCCGGCGCCAGCATCGCCGGGCTGACCGTGGCGCACTGGCTGGCCCGATATGGCTTCCACCCCACCGTGATCGAGCGGACGCCGCGGCTGCGCACCGGCGGCAACGGCGTCGACATCCGCGACCACGCCGTCGATGTGGTGGAGCGGATGGGGTTGATGCCCTCCGTCCGGGCCTTGGCCACGGATGTGCGGGGCATCAAGTTCGTCGACGCCGCCGACCGCACCATCGCCCGGGTTGACACCACCGCTGGCAGCGAGATCGAGATCATGCGCGGCGATCTGGTCGTCCTGCTGCACGGGGCGACCGACGCCGGGGTGGAATACCTGTTCGATGACTCCATCCGCGGTCTGGAGCAGGACGACGACGGTGTCACAGTCAGCTTCCAGCATGCCGCCAGCCGCCGGTTCGACCTGGTCATCGGCGCCGACGGCCTGCACTCCACCGTCCGCCGCCTCGCGTTCGGGTCGCAGGCGCGGTACGTCCGGTTCAAAGACCACTACTTCGCCTTCGCCGACGCTGACGCCACAATGGGCGAAGACCGGTGGGTGACGATGTACAACGAGCCAGGCAGGATGGCCGGCGTCTACCGCTCCGGCAACCACGCCCAGGCCAAGGCGTACTTCATCTTCCGCTCCGCACCCCTGGACTACGACCACCGCGACGTCGAGCAGCACAAGCGCCTGCTGAGAGACGTCTTCGGCGGCATCACCACCTGGCGGACCCGGGAACTGCTCGACGCGGCCCTGGCCGACCCGGAGTTCTACTTCGACGCGCTCTGCCAGGTGCAGATGCCCTCCTGGTCGACCGGCCGGGTGGCGCTGGCCGGCGACGCCGCCTGGTGCGCCTCACCCGCGTCCGGCGCCGGCGCGGAGCTAGCCCTGGTCGGCGCCTACCGGCTCGCCGGCGAACTCGCCGCCGCCGGCGCAGACCACCGCACCGCCTTCGCCAACTACCACCAAAGCCACCGCGAGCTGGTCGCCAACAAGCAGCAGATCGGACCCAACGTCCGGCTCATGGTCCCCAAGACCCACGCCGGGCGGTGGATCCGCGACGGGCTCGCCCGGCTCCCATTCCTGCGCGCGGCCGGCTTCGCCGAACGCCTCCTAGCCAAGACTCCCACCCCACTACCGCAGTACGCACCGGCCCGCTGACCCGGCCACCGCCAAGTCAAGAGACCAACTCGAAACGCTCGGCACCAGCGGGCCAGGGCCACGTCGCCCGTGACGCACTCGAAGCTCGCCGGTGCTGTGCGAGCGGTTGGGACGTCCGGGCGGTGCGAGCGCAGCCGTTAGACGCAATACCCCTAGCCCGACGGCGCACCTCGCCGCTCGGCGGAGGCCAACGCGGACTGTGTCGCCGAAAGATCACGCTGCAGTCAACGAGCCGCTCGATCGGCGCACAGATTTGCCGCTCTGCGAGCGCTGCGAAGAGAGCACGTCTCGACGGTCGGCACGCTGCTCCACGAACGGCCGGTAGAACGCGGCCAGACCTACAGGGCGCTCGTGCGGCTCCGGTAGGGTTCGGACGTGCGCTACCTGACGCGGAAGTTTGCGATCGGTGCGCTGCGGCGCGGTAGCGGCATCGAGCAGTTTCTGGGCGGTACGGAGGTCGACGGCGTGGCCGCCGTGCGATGGGTGGCGATCAGCCCCATGCGTGGGCAGTACCGAATCTCACTGCACACCGTGCAGGATCCCGATGACGACCAGGTCGGTGACCTGACCGAACTCCTCTCGTTGGATCCAGCCGATGAAGAGTACGTCGGCGAAGGTCGCGAGCTCGGGTGCGTCGCCGACCAGGAACAGGCGATCGACCTTGCCGAACGACTTGCCGATGCCTCGCCGGATCGATGGGTGAACTTCAGTATGGCCGGCGAGGAGTATCAGGATCTGCTGCGGACTCGGTGTCGTCAACCGGGCGCTGGCGGCGCTTGATCACGTATCCGGACATGCCGCCGATAAGGCGCTACGGCGAGCGCACACCGTCACGGAATGCTTGCCGGTGGACATCGGCCCAGATCCAGGGGGCGCCTGGCAAGGCGTTCGGCTCAGCCCGAACGGCGGATCTTGCGCATGAGCATCGCCCAAACGCCGTACCCAGAGCCGACGTTGCCGGTGATCACTCCCGCGGCAGACCCCATGGCGAGAGCGTTCGCGCAGTCAGGGCAGACCTCGCGTCCAGTGATCGTCTTCTCGAAGGGGTCTCTCACGCGCCGACGGCAGTCAGGGCACTCCCGAGCTGACAATCCCATGAAGTCCTCCCCGTGACCGACGTACCTGAAGCGTACGGTTGCCATGCACATCCGGAAGGGCCCGCGTCGTACCCAGTAGCTTCAAGTAGACGTCCGCTTATGAGCACCGTCCAGCGGCTACTGATGCCCCGTGCCTCACCGATGAGCGAAGACGAAGCCACCCTCAATGGTGAGGTCTGGCCGGTGCAGCATCTCAGCCTCGACAGTGAAGCCAGCGGCCTCCAGCCAGGCGGTGACCCGGCCCGGTGGGCGACGGTGCACGTAGACGTTCATCGGGTGGCCGCCGTATCCCTCAGTCTTGAGCTTGCTGCCTTCGCCGGCATGGAAGGCGAGCAGAAGGACTCCGCCTGGCCGCATCACCCGGTGGAACTCGGCGAGAACCGTGGGCACCTCGTCGTCGGGGATATGGATGAGGGAGAACCAGGCCAGCAGTCCCGTCAGCAAGCCGTCGGCCAGTTTCAGGTCCGTCATGTCGCCGACCTCGAAGCGCAGGCCGGGATGGTCCCGCCGGGCCACGTCGATCATCGCGGGCGACAGGTCGACGCCGAACGCGTCCAGCCCGATGCCCCGCAGGTGGGCCGTGATCCGGCCCGGACCGCAGCCGACGTCAGCGACCGGACCGTTGCCCTGAGCGTGGACCAACTCGGCGAACAGCGCCAGGATGCCCCGCTGGAACGGCTCGCGGGCCAGGGCATCACGCAGCAGGTCTGCGTAGCTGGTCGCCACGGTGTCGTAGGAGGTCCGCGTGTCGTCGAGCCAACCGGGTTCCCGCACGCTGAGCACAATAGCCGCGGCTCGGGCAGGAGCGTCGTCTCGGGCAACGCCACCGCGACCCGCGCGAGCGAAAGGACCGTGGCCGTCGTGCCTATGCTGGCAGATGGCCGCGATCACGGATCTGCCGAAAGTAGTGCGCTCGCGATGAGCCGTGGCTGAAGTCTGCGCTGCGCGCTTTCGCCATGAGAACGCCGCGGAGCATCGCCGGCCCTCAGGCGATCCCGTAGATCGCCTGGCCATGCCCGCGGACCCAGGCGAGCGGCTTGCCGTCCAGGGCGAGCACGTTGAGGGCTGAGTCGTCGGGCGGGGCGGGCAGTTCGCCGAGGTCGACGACGTTGGGCGCCTCGATCGAGATCCAGTGACCAGGCAGGCGGCGAAGCGTTTCTACGAAGGTGGCCCGCTCGGCCGGTGCGACCAGGTACAGCACAGAGGTGTGGTAAACGACCGGAGTGGCGCCCTGCGGGAGCCTTCGCGACCAGGTCGGGGACGGCGTCGAGACCGCCGCGCATCAGCTGTGGCGGATCGGCGGCGGCGATGGCGATCGCGGCGCGGAGGCGGTCTCGGCGTTGCTGCTGCTCGGGCCAGATGAGGGCTTCGAGCCAGGCGACGGCGTCCGGGTCGGTGATGTCGAGGGGGTTGAGGTCGACACCGACCCGGCCAACGATGGTGGGAAGCGTCCTCGGAGGTTCGATGTCGACCGCGGCGCAGTCCAGCGTGACCGCGGACTCGCCGATCGTGGTTGACCCGTAGCGGTACGCGTACTTGTCGGGGAAGAGCGACAGGCCGGCCGAGCAGCCGACGTCGATCAGGGCCAGCGGCTGAGGCAGGGCCGACAGGACGGGCAGCAGGGCGGCACAGCGGCCGACCTCATTGGTCTGTGTAACCCGTGTCTTGATCTCGTCGGCGACGACGGGCCAGCGATCGAGGACGAAGGCCCGGAACTCGGCGTACGGCTCCAGGGGGCCGTCGAGCAGCCGCATCACTCCGAAGAGCAGGTTGGGTCGTAGGTCGACGAGTTGCCACGAGCCTCGCGCGAACCGAATTCAACGTATTTATCTGCAATCGTCACTGGGCCATGGTCCCATCCCGCCGCGGCGCGATAGACAGCTATAGTTGTCACACTCGCCAGACGGAACCGGCCACACTCAACTGCCGCCGACAGGGCGCTCCCCGCCTGCCTGCGATATGTCCTCGCATTCGTCGCCACGCTGCCACTGCCCGAGGCTCGCGGGCGGCGGCGGTCGCGAGTATCGATGATCTCACCGCACGTTATGGACTGCGCCGATGATCTCCTGCCGCAACAGCGCCGCCTCCTCATCGCGGTCGCACAGCAGCAGCACCTTGAACGGGACGCCCTTGCCGTCCGGCTGGCCGAGCGGGCTCGCCCAGTGATGAACGACCCGAGACAGGATACGGAACAGGGTGTGTTGATCCTCGGCACTGCTCGACAGCAACCGGGGCGCGTTCTCGACAACGATCAGATATCCGTCCGCGGGCAACCAGTTCAGATCACGGAGACAGTCGGACAACGCATCCCAGTTCCAGCCGAAGTAGGCGGGAAACAGCAGTGCGTCGGAGAACTCGTAAAAGGCGCTGTCTGCATCCGTCATCCTCGTTCCGTCAAGCCGGGCAACGACGAACCTGCCCATTGCCGGTAGCACCGTCGCCAGCTCCACCAGGGCGCTGCGCGAGCAGACCGCGAGCTGATCGGTGGAGCCGTTCCACCAGTTGTTTGTCATTCAGCCACACCACGGTCGACGTAGTTCCACGGCCTCAGCGGCCTTCGCGCACGCCGTGTCTCCCATGTTCTTCAGTGTGCCCGGGAGGTGGCATAGCACGACGAGCAGGCCTCGACCGAATGACCGGTTCTGGCCGCGGAGCGGGCGTGCTCAGCGCACCAGGGCACCTGGTCGTCCGTCCAGACGCTCAGCGCTGCCAGAGGAACGCGGCAGTCCCGCACGATCCGCATCGGAAGCCCTACCACAACCTCCACCGCCAAAGTTGGCCGAGGTTCGGTGATCGTGACCTTCTTCAAACTGGACAACGAAGCTCATCGGCCGGGAACAGCCACTGCATGAGGGTGTCTCGTCGTGTTGCAGCCATGCGGGCTGGCCTCCGACCTGACCGAGCACGTCCTGCACCGGCCGGCCGGTTTGTTGGTGCCAGCCTTCTCGCGCCACCAAATAGCTCTCGGCATCGAACTGCTCGAACCGGACCGCGCACGTCTCGTCCAGCAGCGCGATGCCATCATCGGGCGGTATGGGGATCTGCACGGCGTCAGCTCCGAACGCGAACGCGCGATTGCCCCCGGCGGTGGCATCCCATTCCTCGCACAGGCCAGGATCGTTCTGGCACATGAAAATGGACAGCAGGCCAGCGCTGCCGGCCTCCACGTCGGCGAGGCTGACTTGCGCCAGGAACTGCATAGGCCCGGCACACTCGCGGCACCGAGGCCACTCGAACCCCGAGGGCGTATGCGGGACACCGCCAATACGGGTTCCGGGCGTATCCGCTGCGGCAGGACCGGCATAGGTCATGAGCCTCACCACGCCAGCAGGATACGAGCCGCCTGGGGAATCAGTGGAAGGCGTCGGCGAGTTCGCGGACCAAGATCGGGTTCACGCTCATGCCGCCGACCGCGCGCGTCGGCTGGCGAGCCGCATCACTCTGCGTGTACATCGCCGGAGGGTGCGCCTGCACCCCCGGAGGTACGGTCGTTCCGATGACCGCTGGCCCTTCGCAGTCACAATCTCGCCAATGTCCGGTTCATGCGATGCTTCTCGTATGGGCCTTGGTGACGACGATCGTTGGCGGTCCCTACTCATCGATGTGCTAACCACGCTGGCCGCCGACGCTGCCGAGCAATTGGCCTGGCTGGGCGATGACGGTGTGCTTACGAATGACATCGTCGACGACTTCGAACTTGCTATGCGGCTGGCCCAGCAGCTGGCGGCAGAGGGCAGCGTCGACCGGAAGGTCTTGCCTGAGCTTCAGGCAATAGACCTGGTCCTCGAGTCGATGAACGGCCGGGGCCACGCTCACTGGTGGTCGGACGCATTGGTCGCGGATGAGGGCTGGGACAAAGTTCGCACCTTGGCTCGCCAGACCCTCATCGTGTTGGTCGGCGATTGGCGACTTCCTGTCTCTGCGGTCCGCCGGAGCCGGTGACTCGGCTGAGTCGGCACCAACCGGGGCTCGCGGCCCGGCGAAGCCTTGAAACGGGGTCCGCCGGCACCCGGTTCTGCCGCTCCGGGCGCGCTGGTGTTCATCGCGGCAGTGACGCACGGTGATGTATGGCTACTCTTCCTGCTCCCGCTTCCCGCGTCGCACACGTCAACGAGCTCGTCCTGCGCGCGGCGGTGTCCGCCTACCTGGGCCGCTACCGCGGCCAAACACGGCTGCACACCGAGTGAGTTCCCCCCCCCCCCCCGCTTTCGCGGAGTGGTTGATGTTCCCCGGGTTTCGTGGAGCCGTGGCCTACTCGGCGCAGGATCGAAGCAGGTGCAGCAGGTCCTGGGCCGGCTTGCTATCCGGGTCGAAGGTGAACCAGGTGGGCGGCTGCGTGGTGTCAGCGATCGGGACCGACATCGCGTTGTGGCACTGGAAACAGAACGCGACCTCCGTCAGAACGAGTGGTCCGCCACGAAGGCGAATGGCATAGCGAGGGACGAAACAGCGCATCGCTTCTGACTCGGGGAGCGCCGCGACAAGGTTGAGCACGACCGAGACGCGCTCGCCCGACCACGTGCCGATGACCTTGCCCGGAACGACTCTCCACACGCTCCAGTCCGGATGGCCTTCCAGATCGACAGCGATAACGTCAATCACGTCTGGCCGCTGCGTGCCTGCGATGACCGGCATGTCGTCATCGTCGCAGGGGGTGGCATCCTCGGGCGATGCCCACGATCATGTGCACGCTCATGCCGCAACCAGAGCGCGGTCAACTGTGGTATCGAGTCTGACGTCGCGGGTTCGACGGTGGAGGCCCTACCGGCGAACGGCATAGAGTGCTCGCCGTGACTGCGATGTCGTCGTCCTCTTCGGTCTTGACGCACGGAATCCGGCGGGTACTCCAGGCGTTTGAGGAGGACATTGGCCGCGCGCCGCGGCTAGGGGAACTGCTGGAGATCCTGCCCTGGGGGGTTCGTACGCTGCCTGGCGAGGCGTTGGTCGACGCACATCCCGACGAAATCGTCGGCTTTGTCCCACGGCCTGGAGCACGAGCACGGGACACCAGCGTGGTCGGCGAACTCAACGACAGCCCGTTCGTCCTGGCCGCTGATGCGTTCAACGACTGGTGGCAGGCTGGTTCAGGCAAGCCGATCACGGTGGCCGACCTAGCCGAGGCGGTGCTGGAGGCCCTTCGCCAGATCGGCACGATAGTGCAGGATCCGACGCAGCTTGCGCGGCTAACTGCGGTCACGCCGACCCTGCGACGGGCCAAGGCCCGCGCTCGCGTAGGTGACATCATTTCCGTCCCTGCTGGCAGGCTCGACCAGCATCTGGTCGTGATCCTGTGCCGCAATCGTTTCGGCACCGCCTTCGGCCTCATCCGCGGCCGGTATCCGCTGCGACGCCCAGCCACCGAGCTCGACGCGGCCGCCACCGGTATCGCGGTCTACTGCGACGAGCACGCGATCACCTCAAGACGGTGGCGCATCGTGGGACACGACGACCGTCTGCTCGGCCGCTTTCCCACCGATCCGGAGATCTACCACCGCCCACAGCCGCCGTTTCCCGGCATGCCGCCGGTAGGCGAATTCGGGTCCGCCGAGACAGCGAGCGGACCCTTGCGCGACCTGACCGCCGCCGAAGCACACGCCATCGACCTGGACGGCAGTTACCAGCAGGTCTACCTGCACGACCAGTTCGAGGAAGTCATCGCCGCTCTCATCGCCCGCCGAAGTCCATGACTCGGAACGCAGCAGCGCTTCGTTGAGCCGGGCCCTCGAGCCCTCAACACGTCGGGCGTGCCCCCACAAAGCAACGGCGTCATCTCCCGGCATCCTCATTTGCCGCGGACCGCGCACCGCGCATATCGCTGTCAGCCGGGTCTCGCCGAGGAGGTCCTGGCCAGGTCGCTGCGAGGTTCGCCGGGCGGGGCGTCTCTAGTCTCGGCGATCGTGTTGAGTGACCGCGGCGTTAGGGTCAGCGGCTGCTGGTCTGGTCCAGGTACTGCAGTAGGCCGTGCGCGGCCAACTCGATGTCCTTGTGCCGCCACTCCGAGGCGCGGTACACGCAGGCGATCAGGCCGGTGCGGTGCAGCCGCCGTAGGTCGCCGTAGACGAAGGCGTATCGCGCCTTCGTCCCGTCCGTGGCGCCATCGGTAAGACCCAGGTGCCAGTGCGCGAACTCGTCCCACGAGTGCTTGGCCAGGTAGTCGTTCTGCGCCTGGGCGTTCGGCTGGACCTCGCCCCAGTCGCTGTCCAGCACGTACTGGTGCGACTCGATCAACCGCCGAGCATGCGCAACCGCTGCCTTGTTCACCGAATATGAGGCCATCACCCGCCCTTACCCACGCTCCAGGTCGGCCACACCGTTCACCTCTGCGGGTCAGCCGCCCCGCCATCGCCGTCAACGCGCCTGAGTCGGTGCGACGTGATCGTCCACCGCAAACACGGCCGCGCCGCCCCTGTACGCATTGTCATGCCGACGTGCGCGCACTCAACGGTGCGGTCCTCGACGGCGACGCTGCATCGTATCGTTCAAAGATGCATGTCCTGGACGACCCAGCGAATTCGGCTAGAGTCACAGGTTTTCTGGCGACTCGCGCGGAGCGGTGGGCAAGGACCTCGACGGAACAGATCCGGCTTTCGGCGAACGCCAACGGCCCGGACGGTCCGCTTCCTGCCGTGCCGGATGAGTTAATCGCGGCTGCCATCGGCTTCGAGGAGCGGTATGGAGGGCTTGCGTACCGGCTGAGGCCGGGCGGGAATCACATGGAGTACAGCCTGGACGGCGAGGCGCATTTCCATTGGATCCCCGGGTACGGATGGTCGATGCCAGCCCTCCTCGACGGCTCGTGGACCTGGATGGTTGGCCTCCTGCTCGACGGCCGCACCATCATGGGGCCCGGCGAATGGCCTGACCGGTTGATCGATCGCACCCTGGAGCAGCGGCTGGAGAAACACGCGTTGCTGACCGAAGTGTCGGACTGGCCGCACGTCACCCTCACCTATGTGACCGGTACCCAGGTGCTACCGGCCATCGGTTTGTCCGGCATCCCGGCGCTCGAGGAGGCTAGCGGGCCTGCTGACCTTTGGTGGTACGACGGCGAGTCGGCGGTCCACCTCACCCTTGTGGCGTGGCCCGAGGGCCAGGACCATTGGGTGTTGCGGTGCTTCGCTCGCACGAAAGAACACCTCCCCGACACACTGAGTCGTGTGGGCCATCCCGGGCCGGTCGACAGCTGGTGCTCGATCTGCTGCCGCTTCCTGCAGCCGTCCCTTCCGTCGTACATGCCGCAGGGCGAACCCGGCTATTGCATTCCGTCTCCGTCCGGACCGTAACGTCAGCAACTCATCCAGCCTTGACCAGGTGCCCGATCTGCCGCGATCGGCTCGTCACTGAAGGTGACGGAGCGCCGCTCGCGGCGTCCGGTCATGCCGAATTGAGGACATCCCGCGACCAGTGCGAGGGGTCACTGCTCAGCGATCCCACTCCCAGTCCTCAACAGTGTGATGTACCGGGACCATGTTGATACACATCTCGCCGTAGGCGCCCGATGCGCTCAACTGGTCCAATAGTTTTTGCGCCTCCATCTGGCTCGTGAAGGCGCCCGCTTGGAAGCGTGATCCAGGTTCACGCTCGTCCGTGTACTCAACCAGCCATACAAGGCTTGGCTGTCGATAGCCGCGTGGAGGTGCGGCGCTGGGGTCCGACACGGCTTCCGATCGTGCCAGAACGATGGCTCGGGATGCACCGCCCCACTCCCAGCTGGATGGTGACACGCTCACGCTCGCGTTCCGGCCGTGTACGACTTCCCGACTTCCTGGCCTATCGGGCGGCATCCTCATCTGCCGC
>JBBEWH010000191.1:0-24358 GCA_037414955.1 Actinomycetes bacterium KLBMP 9797 | reverse complement strand
TCGACCACACCAACGACTGGGCCAAAACCCGCAACACCAGCCGCGCCAACCTCGCCAATTTGTGCAGCCGCCACCACCACTTCAAATTGTGCCACGAACGCTGAGAGGGGCTGATCTGTAGGTAGAGAAAGGCCTCTTGACGCGATGCTGTGTAAGAGATGAAGGTATGGCCCTTCGAAGTCGCCCTGCGGGGGGAGGCTTCAAACCGCCTTGCTGCTGCGTTGGCTGAAGACCGTCGTGGTGAACGAGTAAGGAAAAGGCATCTGTAGAAGATGTCAGGTGGGGACTGGAAAGACGACCACCGCTGAGGCATCGAAATGGTGACAGACGACATCGAAACCGGGGTTCTTTGAAGCCTCCGGGATGAGCCTGGCGGGTGCCCGTCTACTGGCCAGGCGGTGTCCGGTGTAGAGGTGGCGTGAGTCCAGTCTGCGGCTCTTACATGGAACGTGGGAAGGCGTGCCCCGACACTGCCGCCGTCAGCGGGCGGCGAGAGGGAGTGCCGTGCCTGCCCGAGGAAACGTTCTGGGGCGGGGAGGACGTGAGTACCGTCGCGGGGTATGCCGGCGGACCGGCTCGTAGTAGTGGTGAAGCTTCTGTAATGGGAGTGGAGCGAAGGGGCCGGGTCGCTCGTAGCGATGTTTGTTCAACCAACCGAGGTGTTCGGGAGGAGTTGCGTGGACACGCTGAAGTCATCTGGTAAGCCGTTCCACATCGGCAAAGCGGAGGTGTGGGACGCCTGGCTCTCAGTGAAACGGAAGAAGGGCGCACCGGGGGTGGATGAGCAGTCACTGGCCGACTTCGAAACCGATCTGAAGAACAATCTGTACAAGATCTGGAATCGGATGTCGTCGGGTAGCTACTTCCCGCCCGCGGTGAAGGCGGTGGAAATCCCGAAGGCTCATGGGCCAGGCACTCGCAGGTTAGGGGTGCCTACCGTGGCCGACAGGGTGGCGCAGACGGTCGTGGCGACGCGTCTGGTGGCGAAGGTCGACACGGTCTTCCACCCGGACTCGTATGGCTACCGGCCGGGCCGTAAGGCCACGGATGCGGTCGGGGTGTGCCGGGAACGCTGTTGGAAGTACGACTGGGTGATCGATTTGGACATTCGAAAGTTCTTCGACAGCGTCCGGTGGGACCTGATCCTCAAGGCCGTGAAAGCGCACACCGATGACCCGATGGTGCTGCTGTATGTGACGCGGTGGCTGGCCGCGCCGATGCGGATGCCCGACGGGACGCTGATGCAGCGAGACCGGGGTACCCCCCAGGGGTCAGCGGTCTCGCCCGTGCTCGCGAACCTGTTCATGCATTACGCGTTCGATGTGTGGCTGACGCGGGAGTTTCCCACAGTGGCCTTCGAACGCTACGCCGACGACGCCGTGGTGCACTGCCGCACAAGGCGGCAGGCCGAGGCGGTGTTGGCGGCGTTGCACGAACGGATGGCGCAGGTCGGACTGGAGCTGCATCCGGACAAGACCAGGATTGTGTACTGCAAGGACAGCAACCGGCGTGGTCAATACGACCGCGTATCGTTCAACCGCGTATCGTTCACGTTCCTAGGGTTCACTTTCCAGCCACGTGATGCGCGGCGGCAGGACGGGGTGAGGTTCACCCGGTTCCTGCCCGCGATCAGTAAAGATGCCCGGAAGAAGATCAGCGCGCAACACAGCGGGTCCGGCACTTACTTCGTGATCACCTCGGCGTCCACAAAGGAAGATCATCCCCGCGGCTCAAACCAGGTCCACATGAGACACGGTCTTAGGTGATGGCGATGGCGGGAGCCACACGCGCGGATCCGATCCCGCGGTCGGGCTTGCCCAGCCGAAAACGCACCTTACCTTTGAGCACGGTGCCGGACTCTGCTTGGCCATCGGTGAGGCCCTCGCCGGGGAACAGGGTGAACGTCCACCGCTGGTTTGACTCACAGTCCGGCAGGCGGCGGCCACTTTGCAGGACCCGCGCCCCCCAGAGCTGACGGATCATCAGCGCCCTGGTGTCGGTGCCGGCCACCGCGAACGCCGCCATTGCCCCCTCCACGATCCGGTAGTGGCTGCCCAGGGACGGCCCGTACACGCCGGTGACCGTGGCAACCATCGTCCAAGGCGTGCCGGGTCGGATCCCGAGGACCCCCACCGGCAGCCGCTCATCGAACACATCCTCGGTGGGCGTGCCGAGCTGGCCTGCTCGCACGGATGCGGCCATCGGGCGCCGGGTGTCCAGCTTGCCGGGGTCGGGAACCAGCAGGACTCCGTAGGTTGTCTCGTCAGCGAAGCGGGCCGAGGCGAAGCGATCCCGCAGAGCGAGTACCGCATGTTCGGCGGCCGCCCACTGATCAGCAGAGAATGCGTCCGCCAGGTAGTCGGGCGTCACCGCTGGCAGCCCGGCTTTGGCCACCGCCTCGGCCACTGACTCACAACACGACCACCCCGACTCGGCCAGCATGGCGACCTGCTCAGCCTTGAACGACTTCATTTGCCCGCCACGTCATAAAGTCCGGTAATCGAACACGTCCTCATATACGCCCTCCTGATAAACGCCCTCCAGCTCGGTCGCGCCCACGACAGCGTACGTCGCGGTCCGGCCCTCGCTTGCGTACGAAACGCCACGTCGATCTCGGTGAGTCGGCGTTGCCGATGTCCCTGTCGATTGCTTGTCAAACGACGTAGGTGAGCTGGAGTCCGTGGATTTCCGCGGAGGCGCTGGGTGGGGCGTTGATGAGGCCGGCCACGATCCAGTGCCGGTAGTTGTCGTCGATCGTGAGGGGGCCGTGTGCGGCGATGAAGGGGTCGCTGAGGTCGAAGGCGCCGGTGGGTGGCTCCGGAATTCCGGCGAGCCGCGTGGCGTCTTGTGGCGCCATCGCGCCCCGCTGCAGCGTGATCTCGAGGTTGCCGGCCGCCTTCGTGCCCTTGGCGCGGAAGCTCGTGACGGTGGCGCCGTCCGGGAGCTGCAGGGGCATCAAGCCCACCGCCCTGGTGACACCCGGTTGCTTCTTGGCGATGCCGAAGTCGTAGATCCACGGTTCCAGCCCGGCGATGGCGACGAAGGCGGGAGTGAGCGTGAGGAGCACCGACCGGGATGATGGCGCGGACAGCTCATCGATCCTGGCGCTGAGCTGGGCGATCGCGGTCGCTACCGACCGGAACTCGGTCTCGACCTGGGTGAGGACGGCGTTCGGGCTGAGCGGGTCCGGTGGCAGGTTGGCGTTGAGGGGCCCGTCGGGCCAGTCGGAGAACTGGAACTCCGGGGTGTAGGGCGACGTCATGAGGGTGCTCCCGGGATCATCTCCAGTTGGAGGCTGCCCGACCGGTACCCGTCCGCCGTCGCGGTCACCGTCGCCAGGACCGTCTCGGTGCTGGCGCGCAGGTTGACGCTCGCCGCGCCGTCTTGTGTCGTGGTCGCCGTCCGGCTGCTCAACGCGCCGTGCGTGGTGCGGAAGGTGATCGCGACGCCGGCCGCCCTGTCGGTCGTCGACGCGGTGACCACTGTGGCGGCGGCGCCGTCCGCGGGTAGGTCGGGCACCCCGTCGCCATCGGCGTCCCTGGCGTCGCAGCGCAGCTTGAGCGCGGGCTTCAGCTCGATGCCGGTCGCCGTGCCCTTCTCGTCGAAGGCGAGCCGGAGATTCTCCGGCCCGTACCGGAACAGCTTGGCCTCCGTCACCTCGTTCACGTAGAGCGCTTCGAGGGTGGCCAGTTTCAGGTGGCCGAACACCTCGTCGACGGTGGGCTCGCGCCACTCGCCGTTCTCGAATATCTGGCCGCAGTGGCCGACGACCTGGCGGGTCTCGCGGTCGTAGACGATCAGCATGTCACCAACCTCCCTTACGCGCGATGGCCACCCCGGTCGCGTTCAGGCCGTCGCCGGACCCGGAGATCACGGTCGCGTTGACGACACCGGACGCGGTCGCGAACACCGAGAACCAGACCCGCGACGTCGCGCTGTTGTGGGCGTACGCCTTGACGAACGCGAAGAAGCGCGTCTCCGCCAGGGTGAATCCGGTCGGGACGGGGATCGTCGCGCCGTTCGAAATGCTCGTCACCACGACCATGCCCACCTGCGACGTCTTGGTGAAGGCCGTCGCGATGCTGCCGAACTCCGCCTCGACCTGGTTGAGGACCGCGTTCGGGCTGAGCGGGGCCGGCGGCAGGTTGGCGTTCAGGGGCCCGTCGGGCCAGTCCGAGAACTGGAACCCCGGGGTGTACGGCGATGTCATGAATCCTCCCCTTGCGTCGTGTCGAGTGAATCGAGTGAGCCGAATACCCGCCGCACCGCCCGCTCCGTGGCCGCCTCCACCCGCTCGGCCGGCAGCCCGGCGAGTGCGTCGCGGATCTCCGAGACCAGGGCGGGAGCCAGCCGCCGGGCCAGGTCGGTGTCCCGCTGGATGCCGGCCGCGGCCGCGGCGGCCACCGCGGCGTCGATCTGGTCGAACTGGGCCCGCAGCGTGGCGGCGGTCGCCTCGTCGACGCCGGCGACCGCGGTGAGCAGCGCGCCGAGCTTGTGCTCCAGGGCGGCGAGCTTGACGTTGGGCGTGACCGCGGCGCCCTTGGTGGGGCCGCCGGCCACCGTGGCGCGCCCGGTGACCAGCGCCTCGACGCGCCAGATCAGCGCCTCCCAGTCGTCTTGATCCACGTGGGCCATGTCGTCGTCCTCTCCGGACAGGAGCGCGGCCACCCGCGCCCGGAAGCTGGTCATGTCGATGCCGTGCGGGTCGGTCTTGGCCCCCGGCTGGTGCTCGCGGTGCGCGGCCACCCGCGCCGCCGGCAGGCCGAGCCGGCGGCACAGCGCGGCCACGCCCCGCTGGTACGCGTCGAGCTGGTGGGCCGGCCACGGTTCACCGCGGTTGTCGTTCTGGGCCTCGACGCCCAGCAGCGCGTCGTTGCCGTACCCCTCGTTGGGGCCGCCCCAGCCGATCTTGTTGTGGAAGCAGAGCCCCGACGCCACCACGTGCCAGTGCCCGGTACGGGACAGGTACAGCTGCGCGATCGGCGGCGGCGCGCTCGACGACCCGCCCAGCAGCACGCCGATCTCGCCGGCGTCGGTGCTCGTGCGGGAGCCGGCGGTGGCGTGGCAGGTGATGCCGCGCACCGGGCCGAACGAGTCCGCGCCCCGGGTACGCCAGCCGGACACCTCGTGCACGGTGAGCCCGGCGGCGCGGAGCACGTCGGCAAGCCAGAGGAGACGGGCCATGGGATTCCGTCCTTCAGATGGCGGTGAGGAGCCGGGTGGCGTACAGGTCGACGGTGCCGGTGCGGTTGCTCGCGTAGACCAGCACCACGCCCTGCCCGGCACGAGCACGGGATGCGGCCGCTGGGCGATGGCGGCGTGCCCGGTCACCCGCTGCGGCGCGCTCCACACGCCGGCGACCGACCGGCGGCTGAGCATGACCGCCCGGTGCGACGCGGTGATCACCCGCGTGTAGCAGAGGTAGACGGTGCCGTCGGCGTCCCGCACCGCCGCCGGGTCGTGGTCGGCGCCGGTGGTGCCCGGGATCAGCACCGGTTCGCCGGTCCGGGCGGCGGTCATGGGCACCGCGCGCAGCCCGCTCCCGTCGCTGTGGAACACCAGGGCGGCGGTGTCGCCGACCGCCAGCACGGACGGCGCGGCGTCCGTCCAGCCGGCGGTCACGGGACCGGTGACGGCCCCGTCGGCGGCGGTGAGACGCCGGCCCTGGGCGAAGGGGAGGAAGTCATCGACCTCCCGGCCGCCGTAGGCCATCCAGACGAAGCCGCCGGACGCGGCCGCGTGGAGCGTGGCGTCCTCCGACCGCCACGCCACCGGGCTGACCGCCACCGGAGTCGCGTCGACGAACGCGCCGGTGGCGTGGTCGTACCGGCGGTACGACCACGGGAACGAGCCATAGCTGAAGAAGACGACCCGGCCGCCGGCCAGCACCGCGTGCGGGGACGAGTTGCCGCCGGCGCCGGTGGCGACGTTCTGCGGGCTGGCGCTGGCCAGACCGGCCAGCGGCGCCCGCTTCATCACCACGTGGCTGTTGCCGGCCACGGTGGTGGTGTACGCGACGATCAGTTCCCCGTTGGGCAGGGCGACCGCGGTCGGTTCGGTGTTCGCCGTGGTGCCGCTGGTCACCGCTACCGGGGCGGCGAATCCGCGCTCCGGGTGTGCCAGGTCCAGCCGGGCGGCGTACACCTGGTTGATGTTGTTGACCCGCGGCGAGTGCCAGAACACGACCAGGCCGCCGGCGCCGTCCAGCAGCGCGGCGCGGGACGGCGCGTCGTCGCCGGCGCTGGGGGAGACGGGCAGTTCCGGTGCGGCCGGCAGGTGGCCGGCGAGCAGGGCGTTGATCGCCGCGCGCAGGCCGCTGTCCAGCGCGGTGAGGGCCGTGGCGACGTGCCCGAACTCGGCCTCCACCTGGTTGAGGACCGCGTTCGGGCTGAGCGGGTCGGGTGGCAGGTTGGCGTTCAGCGGCGCGTCGGGCCAGTCCGAGAACTGGAACGCCGGCTGGTAAGGCGATGTCATGGGTGCACTCCCGAGCTATGCGCGTAGCAGGTGCGGGGTCGCGGTGATCGCGACCGTGAACGCCGACAGGTTCTGGACCCGGAACACCACCGTGATGTCCGCGGGGTTGGCGGCCGTCTTGTAGACGGTGGTCACCGAGAACACCGCGTTCGGCGTGGTGCTGGAGATGTTCAGCAGCGGCAGCATCGGCCGGGGCGCCGTGGTGGCCACCACGATGTCGATGTTGGGGGCGGCGGTGGTCAGGCTGTGGGTGACCGTCGTGCCCGCCACCAGGTCCAGGTGCGCGGTCCGGACCGATCCCGGTTCGAGCGGCGCGTCGGCGATCTTCTGGAGCTCCGCCTCCAGGGCGGCGAAGCGTACGTTGAAGCCGTTGTCGCCGGAGGCGGTCACCAGATCGACGTTGTCGGTCCAGCCTTCGAAGTGGAACTCCGACTCGTAGCTCAGGCCAGGCATCGGGATCCTCCTATGGTTGTGGCGGGTTGGGGATCGGCGGGCGCGGCCCGCGGGTGCGGAAGTCGGGGAAGGTGTGTCCGGGGAAGACGTCCAGCAGGGACTCGCGGATCTCGACCACGTGCTCGCGGATGACGCGGGTGTCCACCTCGACGCCGACCGGGTGCAGCTCGCTCAGCACGTTCATGATCAGGTCGTACTGGTCCTTGCGGATGACGACCTCGGTGCCGGCGGTCTCGAGGGCCTCGAGGGCCGGGGACAACCGGACCGTGAAGGCGTACGGCGGGGTGTGGTCCGGCCACCGGTACATGGCCTGGACCTGGAGCGGCCCGGCCGCGCGGCTGGTGAGGTCCACCCGCTGCCGGGTGGAGCTGCTCAGCCGCGCCCCGGCCGCCGCCGGGCCGCGCACGGACCAGGTCAACCGCTCGCCGTGGCCGGTGCCCAGCGGCCACACGTCGACCGGCCCGGTGCTGACCTCGGCGTCCAGCACGCTGATCGCGCCCTCGTCGCCGAGGCCGTTCCGGGCGCCCACGAGGTACGCCTGACCGCCGTCGACCGCGATGGCGGCGGGCGCCCGGTCGGCCGACAGCTGGGGCGGGAACTGCGCCGGCGGCTGCGCGCTGCCGTCCGGTCGGCGCAGGTGGACCCGGGTCTGGCCGGCGTCGGTGACGTACAGCAGCTGCCCGTCCGGGCGCAGCGCGAGGCGCAGCGGGTCCGGCCCGAGATCGGTGAAGGTGGCCTGCACCGCCGGCGCGGAGACGGCGAGGACCACCAGCGCGTTCTGGTCCGGGACGGTCGCGTACGCCGCGGTGGCGCCGACGACGATGTCGCGCGGCGTTCCGGTCAGCGTCACCGTGGCCGCGATGGCGAACGTCGCGGTGTTGACGACGCGTACCCTCGCGTCGCCGGTGGCGACCCAGAGGCGGGTGCCGTCGGGGTGGATGTCCAGGGCGGTGATCGACGCCCCGACGTTGACCAGGCCCAGGCTGGCGAGTGTGTCGGTGTTGAACTGGAGGACGCTGCCGTCGAGGCACGCCACGTAGAGTCGCGGCTGGCTCGGGTGGCAGACCAGGTCGATGGGACGGGCGCTGGGGGAGAAGCCGATGCTGCCCTGCACCGTGCCGGTCGTGGGGTCGAGCCTGGAGACGGTGAGGCCGTCGCGCTCGGCGCAGTAGAGCCGGCCGTCCGGGCCGGCGGCGAGCGCCACCGGCCCCACGCCCACCTTCAGCACGCGGATGACCCGGCCGGTCGCCGGGTCGATCGCCGAGACCGAGTCGGTGCCCGTGTTGGCGGTGTAGAGCACACCGCCGGCGAGCACGGCGGCCTCCGGTCGGGCGGCGGGCCGCAGCTGGAGCTCCACGGTGCCGCCCTCGGACGGTTCCGGATCGCCCGTGACCCGCACGGGGTCCCCCGCCGCCTGCAGGATCCGCAGCCGTGATCCGTCGCTCGCGACGTGGCTGAAGCCGGCGGCGTGGGCCAGGGCGCCCAGCCGATCGAGGGTCATGGTCAGCGTGCCGCGTTCGAGGCTGAGCGCCCGCCCCTCGATCTCCAGCCCGGTCCCGGTCGGCAGCCAGGCCGAGGCGACCCGCGGCTTGCCGGTGTCGCCCGCCGCGGCGATCAGGTCGAGCAGGCGCGCCAGCCGTCCACTCAGGACGGGGGCCATCCGGCGGCGGTTCGCGCCGGCGGCGAACTCCACCCGGGCGTCCTGGACGGTGTCCAGGTACGCCGGCGCGAAGAAGTCCGCGCCGGGGCGCCCGGCCACCGCCGGGTCGGCGCCCAGTTCGCCGGTCGCCGCGATGGACTGCCCGGCCGCCAGCGCGGCGATGCCGGCCCGCAGCCGCCGGGTCGCCCGGAACGACCGGGTACCGATCATGACCCGTACCCCGACCACCAGCTCACCGGGCTGCTGGGCGGTCAGCGCCGCCGACGCGCGGTCGGTGCGGCCGGCGAACGCGGCGCGGCCCACCCCCGCGGAGATCACGTACCAGCGGATCTGGGCCCGCAGCGGGAGCGCCGGCGTCACCGTGACCGCCAGCGTCTGTCCGGTGAGGACGTCGAAGCCGTCCTGCGGGTCCTGGCCGACCTCGATCTCCAGGGTCTCGGTGCTGCGCACGGAGGCGACCACGACCACGCTCGCGCGCACCCAGGTGAAGCCGGCCCGGTGGGCCAGCGCCGCGAGCCGCCCCGGCGGCAGCGAGAGGTGGACGAAGGCGAGCTTGCGGCCCACCGCGTACAGCTCGGTCGCGGCGTCGGCCGGGTCGGCCCGGTAGCCCCGGATGACGTGGAGCTGACCGGGCTGCCCGGTCGCCTCGATCAGGTCGAGCAACGCCCACAGCGCCCGCCGGGTGCCGGCCCGCATCCGGTGCGGCGTCGGGGCGTCCGCCGACGGCGTGAAGACGACCCGCGGGTCGGTCGCGTCGACCAGCAGGTCCGGGTCGAAGTCGGGGTCGTCACCGGGTACGCCGTTGACCTCCGCCTCGCTGGTGCCGCGCTGGCCGAGGTCGTCGATGGACTCGCCGGCCGCCAGCGTCTCCGGCAGCACCCGCAGCGCCGCGCCGCCGGCGGCGAGCGTGGCGTCGGCGTCCTCGACCACCAGCGGGCGGTCGACGCCCCGCACCGTGCCGACGGCGTCGTTGAGCGCCTCGGTCAGGTTCGCCGGGGTGGGCAGGCGCCAGCGCTGGAAGAGCCGCAACCGCCGCCGGTACCCGTCGTCGCCCTCGCCGAGCACCGGGTGGAACCGGGTGCGGGCGGCCCGGGACAGCCGTACCTCGTCGACGGTGCCCTGGAACGTGGCGGCTGCGGAGGCAGCCGCCCGGCCGATCCGGAGCGGGACGTCGGTGGTCAGCGTGCCCAACGCGCCGAGCGGGCGGCTCGCGCGGAGCACGCCGTCCACGTACAGCCGGGCCTGGCCGGCGGCCCGGTCGACCACCCCGGCCAGGTGCGAGAAGCGCTCCGCCGGCAGCGTCAGGTCGGCGAACAACGGCACCGTGGTCGCCCCGTCGCTGACCAGGAACCGGACGTTGCGCGGCAGGCCCCGGCCGAACCCGCCGACGCTGATCGCCCAGCCGCGCTTGCCCGCGGTGAGGGCCGGGTCCGGGTGCTTGCTCAGCAGCGCGCCCTCCCAGGCGCCGTCGGCCGGCTGGACGAAGCACTCGGCGGTGAAGCTGGTCGCCGTACCGAACGCGAAGTCCGCGTGATCGGCGATGGTGACCTCCGCCGCCGGTGTCCCGAACGCCACCCCGCGGTCGAACCGGCCGACCGCGCCGGTCCGGGCGGCGGTCACGGTACCGGGGTGCCCGGTGCCGCCGTAGAGCGGCATGATGTCGGCGACCGTGCTGCCGGACGAGGGTTCGTCGCAGTGGTAGAGGGCGATCGTGCCGTCCTCGAAGGCGTAGGGCAGCGGCGGGAACCGCGGCACGGTGAGGTCGTAGCCGATCAGGTCCAGGGCCAGCCCGGTCGCCTCGGGAAGCCGGGTCAGCCGCCGCACCTGGTCGGTGTGCGCGCGCAGCTCGTCGCGGCCGCCGCCCACCACCCAGAGCAGCCGGCCCAGCTCGCCGAGCAGGGCCCGCACGTCCCACCGCCGCGCCGCCACCGGGCTGCCCGGCGGCGGCGCGGGCGTCATGGTCAGGCGGGTCAGGCGGGCACCCGGCCGGTCCAGGTCACCGAGGTCGAGCAGGACGGAGGTACCGGCCAGGGTGCCGGCCGGGATGGTCGCGGTGACCGTCCGCGCGGCGCCCCCGGCGTCGGTGCCGGCCAGGCTCAGCGTCACCGCCGCCGGGACGTCCCGCAGCGCGGTCACCAGGTAGCGGGGCTCGGGCAGCGCGTCGAACCGGGCGAGATGCTCGCCGAAGTCGTACGGCGCGACGCTGGCCCGCTCCGGCAGGTCCGGATCGGCGATCAGGGTCAGCGGCAGCCGGTCCGCGCCCCGCTGGAACGGGAGCGTGAGGCGCGCCGCCATCCGGTCGGGCGCGGTCAGGTCGGGCGCGGTCAGGTCGGGCGCGGTCATTGGGCGATCAACTCCACATCGGACAGGTCGCTGCCGAGCCGGAAGACCGCGACCTCGCGCGGTCCCATCGGGAGGTTCTCCCCGGCGCCCGCCTCGACCAGCTCGCCCGCGCTGCTCGTCGGGCGGCGCCGCAGGTGCAGGTTCTGCACGTCGAGCACCCCCGGCTGGTCCACGATGGCCCGCATCACCCGCGAATACAGCACGTCGCCGCCGAGGCCGAGGAGCCCCACGTCGGCCCGGATCCGGGCCAGGAACGCGGTGAACAGCGCCTGGGTGTCGTACCCGGCGCGCACCAGGACCTGGGCCCGCATGCCGACCTCGATGTGGTCGGCCTCCCGCACGTTGGCGAAGACGCCCACCGGCCGCACCCGGTCCAGGGCGGCCGTGACCTGCTCGAAGATGCCGGTCACCGCACCCTGGGTGCGCCACGGCCGGGCCGCCTCGTGGGCGACCACGACGTCGAAGAAGTACGGCTCGCCCAGCCGGCGCTGGCCGCTGAACTGGCGTTGACCGAAGGTGAAGAGGCCGAAGAAGCTCTGCGAGACGTCGACCCCGCCGACCGGATCGGACAGCAGCACGTCCACGACGCCGGGCACCTCGCGCGCCGCGGCCCGGACCGCGGCGAGCGTCCACAGGGTACGGGGGTGGCCGATCAGCCGCTCCCGGTAGTCCTCATCGGACTCCCGCGACGTGCCGCCGGTGAACGGGAGCGGGTTGCTGACCGTGAGCGTCGCCGGCGCGGTGATGGTGAGGTGGAACTGGGCGTAGACCGGATCGACCGCGGTGATCGCGCCCGCCCGGACGTCGCCGGTCGGGCCGGCCACGAACGCGGTCGCGCCGACGGTGGCCGTGGGGGCGGCGGCGGACAGCCGCGCCGCCGCCGTCGTGTGGAACGCCAGCGGTGGCGAACCCGCGGTGACGACGACGGCGCCCACCGGGACGTCGTAGACGCGGTCCTGGGGCGCGTTGCCGACCGTCAGCGTCACCTCGCCCGCGCTGTGCAGGAACCGGCGGGTCACGCCGAGGTCCTCGCCGAGCAGGTCCAGGTCGTCGCCGACCGCGGCGGACAGGAACCGGCTGTAGTACAGGTCCTCCAGGCGGCGCCACAGCAGCGCGTCCTCGGCCGCCGTGACCTCCAGGATCTTGCGCAGCGGGCTGGTCGGGGAGAGGTCCACCGCCGCGCCGAACGCCGCCCGGGCCCGATCCATGCTCTCCGCCAGTACCACGTCGAAGCCCTTGGGCACGAACCCGCCGGCGGTCACTCCGAAGGTGGCCATGTCACGCCTCGATCCGCAGTGGCAGGGTCCGCGGCTGGCCGTCGAAGGGCACGACCGTCACTTCGGCGGTCCACCCTCGACGGTCGGCGTCCGGCGTGACGACGACGTCGTCGACCTCCCGTACCCGCGCGTCGGTGGCCAGCGTGCGGACCAGGTTGAGCCGGATGAGGTCGGCGACCGTCCGCGCGGACGCCGGCCGGCCGAAGACGCCCGCGGCGTCGAACCCGTAGGTGGCGTTGAAGATGTCCGAGCCGAACGGCGTCAGTACCCGCAGGGTCAACGCCTGGATCAGGTTGGGCAGCCCGTCGACCGTGGCCAGCGCGCCGTCCTCGACGACCAGGTCGCCGTCGGCCAGCCGCAGCCCGAAGCCCAGCCCCGCGGTCGGCAAAGGTTCCGTCATGTTCTCTCCCGTGTCGTTAATCGGCGTGCAGCGTGCTCTGGCCGGGCGCGACCACTGTCCAGGTGCCCGGCGGGGTGCTGTCGGTGGCGCCGCTGGCGGTGTCCAGCAGGACCGGTGCGCCGCCGGCGGTGAGGCGCGCCGCGCCGCCGGTGAGCGTGCTCGCGGTATGCGCGCAGGGCTTCGTACCGGGCGGTCCGGTCAAGGTGCAGCCGGTGATCGTCACATTCGTCAGGTCGTCGCCGACCAGCACCGGACTGCCCCGCACGGTCAGCCGTTCCTGGCTGGCGCCGAGCGCCGCGGTGCCGGTGCCCGGCGCGCCCGCGTGGACACATTGGATGGTCGCCGCATCGGTGAGCACGGTGGCCATCACTCCACCTCCACGGTCGCGCCGCGCAGCCGTACCGAATCGCCGGTGAGGGTGATCGACGCGCTGCCGTTGGTGAACGTGATGTCCTTGCCGTCGGTGGCGATCGTGACCGCGCCGTCGCGCGCCACCGTGACCGTGGTCCGCCCCTCGTGCGCGATCACCAGGGAGCCGGCGAGGTCGTCCGGCACCTCGGGGCGGTCGCCGACCGGCGGCAGCGCCTGCTCGCCGACCGAGATCCGCAGCCCCTTCGCCTGGATGACCCGCTGGCCCGCGGCGTCGGTCAGGTCGTTGACACCCTTGCCGGTGGGCAGCCCGTTCGCGCCCAGTTCGGTGGGCAGGCACAGCCACCAGTCGCCGGGCTCGTTCTTCGGCCGCTCCAGCTTGGGTTCCTCGGCCCACACGAAGCCGCCGACGACGGCGTCGTTGACCAGCCCGCGGTTGTGTGCCAGCACCGCCCGCATCCCGGGCAGCACCGGTACCATCAGGCCGACCTTGTGGAACGCGAACGGCGACGCCACCGGCTTGTGGTGCAGCAGCGGCGCCGCGTCGACGGCGAGGTCCACACTGGGCGTGGCCGCGTCCGCCAGCGACGACTGGCCGTAGCGCAGTGTCGCCCGGTGCCCGCCCGGCTGGTAGGAGGCCACCTCGCCGACGTCCACAGCGGACCGGTCGCCGCCGGCCGCGCCGGCCAGGCGCTGGAGGCCGTCGACCACCCGGTGCACGCCGCTGGGGCGCCGCGCCGGCTGGCCCGGCGCGGCGGCCAGCAGCGTGACCCGGCAGGTGTACCCGGTGCGGGTGCTGAAGACGTGCCGCACCTGCTCGGTCCGCAGTGGACCCGGCGGTGCGCCGCGGGAGTCCCGCAGCTTCAGCGTCACCGGTTGGCCGGCCCGCAGCGCCGGATCGCCGAGCACGGTCAGCTCCAGGCTGGTCCGCTCGCCGCCGATCCCGGGCTGGTCGTCCTCTTCCTGGTTCGGCTCCAGGGCCACGATGTTCTCCTCGTCGGAGAACGTCACCGCGTTCGCCAGGCCCACCGTCGCACCGATCCGGACCGTCCCGTCGCTGACCACCAAGGGGGCGCCGGTCTGGTCGGCGATCTGGCGCAGCGCCTCCAGACCGGACCGGGCCCGCAGCGTGTAGTCCGCCACCACCGGCAGGCCACCGCCGAGCAGGTGACCCACCCCGGCCTGCTGCGCGACGTCGCCGACGAACTGGTCGAGCGAGGCGACGCCGGGGCGGTGGGCGTACACGTCGGTGCCGCGCAGGCGGTGTCCGGCCTTGTCGTAGCCGCGCAGCTCGGTGACGAGCAGCCCGTCCTCGCCCACCGTGCCGCTGATCCGGGTGATGACGCCCGCCAGCACCGGGTTGCGGCGCCCGGCGGGGGCGTCGAAGTAGCCGAGACCGATGCTGATCTCCAGCGGCTCCCGGCGCCGCGTCGCCTCCGCGTGCCGGCTCCGCAGCGTGTCGGCCACCGTGGCGGGCAGGTTGGTCAGCGCGATGCGGAAGGTCCCCGCCGTGGCGCCCGCCGCCAGGTCGACCGCGATGTCGGCGTCCAGGACGTAGTCGCCGCTGAACACGTCGTTCGACACCCGCAGCGGCAGCAGCCCGCCGGCACCGGCGCCCGGGACGACGACCTGGTACCAGATCACGAAGCCCATCGCGCGGCCACCCCTCCGACGACCCGGGAGCCGAACGCGCCGGCGCCGTTGAGGTTGCGCGGGTCGATGACCATCTCGGTGAAGACGAGAGACAGCTCGGCGGCCTGGTACTCGTGCCGCGGCACGACCTTGCGGCGCAGGATCACCGCGGCCGGTGCCGGGTCCTCGCGCAGCACCGACACCACCAGGTACGCCTCGGGCCGCGGCAGCACCAGCGGCCGCCCGCCGGCGAGCACGCCCTCGTCGATCACGCTGACCTCCAGCGCCACGGTGTAGCCGCGCTCGCCGAAGCGCATCGAGAACGCCTGCGGGAACCCCTCATCGGCGTTCACCGGCAGCCTCAGGTATGTCGTCACAGTGGTCCTCACAACGGCAGGGAGGGGACGCGGGGCAGGGACGCGGGCAGCGGCGGGGTGGCCGGGATGGCGGTGCCCGCGGCGAGCGCCAGGTCGGCGACCTCGCCGAGGATCGCGGTGAGACTGGACCGCGGCACGTGCTCCAGCGTCAGGTGCGCGTCCAGGGCGTCGCGCCGCCCCACGCTCACGTCGAAGCGCAGGTCGGTGATCTGCATGTCCAGGCTGATCGTCAGGCCGGAGACCACCGGGATGCCGCTGGCGGCCAGCGCCGGCGCGGTCGCCGCCACCAGTACCCGGGACACCAGGGCGAGCGCCTCCAGCTCCTTCTTGACCGCCAGCCGGTCCGGGCCGGGCAGCACCGCCTCGATGGTGATCCGCTTGGTGGTGGGCGCCAGCGCCTGGGAGAAGGCGCTGCCCGCGATGCGCTCGATCCGGTAGCCCTCGGACATCTGCATCGACTGCACGTACAGCAGCGCCACCGGGCCGATCAGCACCGGGTTGTTCACCTGACTCACCTCGGAATTCCCCTCTGTAGCGGCACATCTCGGTCATGGTGACCAGCCGGTGAGCCGGTCGGCGGCGCGCTGGCTGCGGATGGCCACCTGCACGGCTTCCTTGCCGCTGGTGATCCCGGTGAAGACGCCGTCGCCGAGCGGCGCGATGATCGCGTCGGCGTGCGTCATGCCGTGCCGGGCGAGGAAGGCCTCGAAGATCTCGCCGCGCCGCTCCACGCCGAGGCCGGTCAGGAACTCCCGGATCGATCCGAGCCCCGGGGTGTGCTGCACGCCCGGCACCGGCGGCTCACGGAGGTACGCCTCCCACTGCGGCCGGAAGTTGCCACCCGGCCGGATGTCGACGATCGTGCCGAGGTCCTTCAGGTCGTCCACCTCGAAGGTGAGCACGTGCTGCAGCCCGCCGCCGCGCTGGGCGCCCCGCACCCGGGCGTACGCCTGCGCGGTGTCCAGGTCCATCGTCAGGTAGAAGCCCCGGCCCAGGTCCTGACCCGCGCCGGGCGCGTGGGCCACGTCGATCCGCGGCGCGAGCCCGCCCAGCCCCACGTAGCCGCGCTGCTCGGTGCCGTGGTGCAGCGCGACGGGGAAGCGCTGGCGCTGCTCCTGCGCGGCCTCGCGGACGGTCTTCCCCAGTTGGGGGGACTCGGCGGCGGCGGCCTTCTCGAGGGCGTCGAGCGCCGGCCGGGCCGCGTTGTCGGCGGCGGTGACGGCCGTACGGGCGTGCCGCGCCAGGTGCTGGAAGGCGCGCGCGGCGGCACCGAGGTCGGCGACGACGCCGACGATGTCGAGGGCCAGCCAGAACAGCGACGGCTCCAGCGTGCTGATCGCCCTGGCCTTCGAGAAATCGGTGCCGCTCGCGGCCTTCTCCAGTTGGTACTCCTGGAGATGCTCGAACGCGAGGCCCGCCGACAGGGCCAGGCCACCGGCGCCCGCGACGACCCCCGCGGCGGCGGCCAGGCTGCCGCCCCCGGTCAGCGGCGCCGCGAGCAGCCCGAGCGCGAAGGCGAACGCGCCGATCAGCAGGTCACGCAGCCGCCGGTCGGAGGCGTCGTCGGATACCCGCTGATTGATGATCCTGTCTTCCAGGGAGCCCCGCGCGATGCCCATCTCGAGCTTCGTCATGGCGACGACGTTGTCGGCGGCCCAGATGTTCAGGCGCCGGTTCTTCAGCGCGGCCCGTACCTCCGCGATGTTCGCCAGCTTCCCGAGCACGTCGCCGGCCACGAGCGCGGCGGTCGGCTCGCCACCCGGAACGCCGCGCCCGACGGTCTCGAGCCTCCGTCGCACGCCCTTGAGGTCGAACGTGTGGAGGCGGTCGTACTCGGCGAAGGAGGACAGCACCGGAAACCCGGTCCCCTCCGTCGTGACCTCGTTGAGGAGCAGCAGGTACCGCTCCTGGGTCCGGCGGACCTCCTCCCGCGCGGCGGCGAGCTTCGCCGGGTCCGGGGGCGTCGGCCGGAGGCCGGTGTCGAACTCCCAACTCCCTCGGACCTCAGGGACGTCGACGGCTTCGAGCTTCGCGACCGCCGCCTGCAGCGGAGTCAAGGCGTCGAGGAGCTGGCGCGCCGCGCGCGCCATCGCCGTGGTGGCGGGGTTGTCCGCCAAGCCGTGGCGGTCGGGGCCGCGGGCGGGCCCCCACTCGGTGTGCGTCCACTCCTCGGTGCTGGTGACGCCGTAGCGGTCACGCTCGGCGCTGACCCGCTTCTCGCTGAAGTCCAGCATCTTCCGGACCGTCTCGCGGGCGACCCGCTCGAAGACGCCCGCGAACCGGTCCCACTCCGCCAACTCGGCGTTCAGCGCGGCGATGACGTCGGTGTAGGTGTCGGCCTGCGCCCGCAGCGCCGCGGGCAGCGCCGGCGCGGACGGATCCGGTGCGTAGCCGAGGTGGGCGCGCTGGAAGTGCAGCGCGCGGGGTATCTCGCGCGCCGCCGTGACCCCCTGCTTCAGCGCGATCGCCCGCAGCTGCCACCGGGCGAGCGGAGGACTGACGGAGATCAGGTGCTTGTCCACCGAGAGGTATCCGACCGGCGGGGCACCGGGCGCGCCGACCGGAAGCGCGACCAGGTCGCCGTCGCTCTGGTAGCTCGGCAGCCGGTACAGGCCGCTCGCCGGATCGAAGCCGGTGGCGCCGTCCCGGCCGGCCGCCGGCGCCGGGCCGCCGGACGCGGCGCTCGCACGGGCGGCGACCAGCGCCATCCCGCGCCGGACGCCGGCGCGTACCGCGCGCAGGACGCGGTCGCGCTCGTCGGCGCCGCCGGGACCCTCCCAGCCGACCAACTCCGGGGGCCGATAATCCAGACTCATCGCACCGTGCCTCTCGCGATGCCGAGGCCCGAGTCGCGCGCGCCCACCCGGAGCAGCGTGCGCCCGGACGGACCGGGGACGGAGACCAGCAGCTCCCGCACGTACGGCTTGCCGGCGATCATCGTTTCGAGCTCGGCGATCTCCCCGGCGGTGAGCACCGGGCCCTGGCGGGGCAGCCGCTGCACGTTGACGACGACGACGCCCGGCCGCGCCGCGCTGATCTGCGCCGAGTCGTCGAGCTTGCGGGCGAACGCGTCCCGGATCTCGGCGCTCGTCGGCTCCCGGGTCCGGTCCACCGGCGGCGCGACGCGGGCACCGCCGTCACCGGCCCGCGCCGGACCGCGCTGCCCCCGGCGCGCGAGGGTCGGGGTGGTGACCTCGACCTGGAAGCGCTCGCCCGCCGTGCTCAGCACCGTGAAGTCCGGGGTACGCCGGCCCTTGGCCGGGCGCAGCATGCCGATGCTCTGGACCGAGTCGGACCGGTGCAACTGATCGAGGACGGCCAGCTCGCCGCTCGCCGCGCGGGTCCGGACGTAGGTGGCGCGGGACCGGCCGGTGGACGTGAGGAGCTGGCCGAGCTCCGCGAGGGTCTCGGTGTCCAGCGTGACCTTCGGGTAGCGCTCGAGGAGCCCCGGCAGGGCCGGATGCACGGCCCGCGCCTGGGCGATCTGCTCCGGCGTGAGCTGGCGGCGCGCCCGGTGAACCGGTCGCGCCGGTGCCGCCGCTCGCGGTGGCGGCGCGGTCGCGTCCGCGGCGGGCCGGGACGCGGGTTGACGCTCAGGTCGAGGTTGGGCGGGCGCGGTCGCGTCCGCCGTGGACCGGCCACGGAGCTCCGCGTGCGCGTCGTCGAGCTCCCGGAGCAACCGATGCTCCTCGTCCGTCAGCCGCACCGCCGTTCCGGTGCGCCGGGCGTGCGCGATCCGCTGGTGCAGGTGCCGGACGCGGTCGAGATCCAGCCGGCTGAGCCGGCCGATGTGCCGGAGCATGACCTCCGGCCCGACGCCGAGACGCACCGCGGTGACCGCCCAGTCCGCCGCGCCCCGACCAGCCGCGACCGCCATCCGTACCGTGGCTCGGCCCGCCCGCCCGGCGATCCGGACGGCCGTGCCGAGCGGGCGGACCGCCTTGCCGGCCAGCGGGATGAGATCGAGCGTGATCCCGAGCGCTCGCTCCCACGTGGCCAGTCGCCGACCGGTCAGGATGTCCCGGCCGGCGATCCCTTCGAGCAAACCGACTCCGGGAACCAGATTCTTGATGAACAGGACGAGTTCCACCAGCGGTGCCAGGGGCTCGTATATCCGCAGGAACCGGGGGACGGCGGCCCGGCCGGGGAAGGGCTGGCTCTGGTGGAATCGCTGCAGGAATTCGTCGACGAAGCCGTAGTCCATGCCGAACTCGGCGGCCAGGGCCGCGACGCGGTCCCGCCACCGCAGGTTCTCCTGCCTGTACGGGTCGTCCGCGATCTCCCGCGTCAGGTCGTCGACGCGTTGACGCCGGGCGGCGAGCTCCGCCCGCTCGGTCTCCCGCGTGTACTCCCGCTTCAGGCCGAGGGCGAGGGCGAACACGACGTCCGACGAGTACTGGTGGCGCCGCCCGTAGTCCGCGACCGCGAGATCGATGAAGCGCTCCGCGTCCCGCGCGTCCTGGATGGCGTGGGAGCCGTGGAGCGTGCGCCGGATCCGGGCGGCGAGGTCGCTGTCGGAGGTCGCCCGCGCGGCGTCCGCGGCGGCGGACCTGACCTCGTGGTCGAACCGCGGCCGGAACGACCGGCCGATCGCGTCCGCCTCGGCGCTGGCGTGCTCAGCCGCCTCCTGCTCGGTGGCCCAGCGGTGGATCTGGTCGCTCGCGCCCGCGCCCGGGTCGCCGCTCCCGCCGGCTCCGCCGCCCCGGACGGGCACCCGGACCTTCGCGCCGGGCGGGCCCTGGTACGACGGGATCTCGATCTCGCCGTCGACCGGCACCCCCGGCGGGGCGGCCATGAGCGCCCCGCTCGGGGTGGCGGCCGGCCGTACCGGTCCGGTGGCCCGGCCGGCGGCGAGCCCGGTGAGCCGGCGGGCCACCATGGTGGCCACCGCCGACTCCAGCCGGGCGAGGTCGTCGTCGCCCAGCCGGCCGGTCACCGTGATCCGGATCGGCACCCGGATCTCGCTCCGCGGACGCATGCTAGCCCCGCGCCCGGAGTGCGGTGTCCAGCTCGTCGAAGACGTACTCGGCGACCCGCCGCAGCTGCGTCTCCGACAGTTGCCCGACCACCTCGACCTCCACCGGGAACGTGTACGTGACCTGGCCGCCGGGCCACCCCGGCGTGATCACCGCGTCGCTGCCGGGCGCCGGCACGATGTACTCGCCCTCGTGCACCAGGGCGATCCCGGTGCGGTCGACGCGGCCACCGTCCTGGAAGGCCGGCATCTCGAAGGTCTCGGGTTCGGTCATGGCTAGTCGATCCCGGGGCTGAGCGACGAGCAGGTGAAGGTGGCCGTGGGGGCGCCGTCGACGACGATGTTGCTCGGATTCGCCGCGGTGATGACGCAGCGGGAGAACTTGAGCGCCTTGAACGCCCAGTCCGTTCCCTTCTTCTCGGCCACCGTGACGGCGAACTCCTGGCCGGTGACGGCCAGCTCGGTCAGGTCCGCCACGGCCGTGCCGATGGCCTGCACCGTCATCGTGAACGTGAACGTCTGCGGCTGCCGCACGTAGCCGACGTTGTCGGCGTCGATGCTGTGTATGACCGTGTGCGGCAGGGTGAACGTCGGGGTGAACTGCGAGATCGGGGCGATCACCTGGTCGCCGAGCCGGACCTCGAGACGCGTGTTCCAGTCGAACATCCGGCTCTCCTATTCGAACTTCAGGGTGATCGCGATCCGGTGCACCGCTCCCGCGTAGTCCACCGCGGCCAGCACCTCGACGACCCGGTTGGTCTGGGCGTCGCTGACCGCCTGGAGCTGGGCCGGGGTGAGCGTCGCGGGGTCGGCGTCGAGCAGGTCCAGGATCGGCACGATGATCTCGTGGCTCTCGATGACGCCGTCCGCCACCAGCGGATCGAGGACGGCCTCCAACTGGACCACCAGCGAGCGCAGCCCGGAGCGGCTGATCCGCAGCGATCCGACGGACCGGATCAGGCGCGCCTTGAGCCGGAAGGAGATGTCGTCGACGGTACGGACGACGTCGATGTACTTCTTGCCGGCCGGATTCCCGGTGTAGCCCTCGCCGAGGTAGACCCCGCCGCCGGGGATCAGGGCCGGGGTGGTCAGCCAGTTGACCCCCTGGCCCGCCGGGCCGCTGCTGAACGTCTCCGACCCGTTGAGCGCGTCGACCTCCGCGGACGTGAACGGGGCGCTGCTGATGGCGACCTGCTTGAGCAGCATCGACACGTGCGGCGGGTAGCCGGCGATGGTGCCGGCGACCGCCGCGGCGGCGTCCTGGTCGCTCTTGTGCGCGATGTAGACGACCCGCTCGCTGGCCAGCCCTCCGGTGATCAGCGCCCGGTCGGTCGAGCCCTTGGGCAGCATCACCACCGCCATCCGCTCGCGACCCTCGCCGCCCGAATTGGACACCGCGGCCACGTGCGCGGCCAGCTTCGTGATGGCACCCTCGGCGGCCGCGGTCGCGGTGACCAGCGTCGTGTTCGCCAGGACGACGAACTGCACGTTGAGTTCCTCGACCGCGGTCAGCGCCGCCGCCGGGTCGGTGCCGGTCTTGACCCCCCACACCTGGGCCGGGCCGGGGGACTGCTGGAACGCCAGCTGGAGGGCCCTGGTCAGGGCCGAGCCGGCGGGCACCCCGAAGGCGGTCGCGGCCGCCGACGGGCTGACCACCTGCACCGGTGTGTTGTCGGTGCCGCTGGTCGCCGCGCCGAGGATCGCCACGTTGCCGGTCGGCCGGATCACCGGGGAGAACAGGTCGACGACCGGATTCACTCGTACATATCTGACAGCCACACGACTTCCTTCCGTCTCAGTGGAACTTCTCGCGCAGGCGGCGGCGCAGCGCCTCCTGCTCGGCGTGGGTCAACCGGACGTCGGCCGCCCCGGACTCCGCCGCGTCGGCGTCGTCGTCCCGGGCACGCTCCCGGTCGGCCGGGGGCCGCTGCTCCTTCTGCGCTGGCACCGCTCTTCCCTTCTGGTATGGGCTATGGGGTAACTGGTATGGGCTAAGGGGTAACGAACACCGCCAGCACGCCCGCGGCGTCGAAGAACTGTTCGAGGCTCGCCTGGCTCATCCCGGTCGCGGGCACCGCCGCGGCGGGGAAGACCAGGACCGTGGCGTACGGCGCGGTCGCGTCGGCCTCGCCCGCGTGGCCCGCGGAGCGCCGGTACGGCAGCACCCGGTCGGCGATCTCGCCGGCATGCCGGGCGGCCCGGAGCGCCTCCGTCAGATCGATGGCGTCCCGGACGAGGAACGCCAACGGCAGGTCGAAGCGCCGCTGGTTCGCCGGGTCGGCCGGCTCGAACTCGGGCGCCGGCCGCAGCGTCACCTCGGTGAGCAGGTGGTGGTACGCGCGGCGCAGTTCCGCAACCGTCGAGATGCCGTGGCGGGCCAGGAACGCGTCGAGGTCGAAGTACCGGAAGTGCGCCCGGAACTCGGCCAGCGTCGTGAAGTTCTCGATCTCCACCGACCGGATCGACTCGATCTCCGCGGGATCGACCTCCAGTACCACCGTCAGCGTGAGGCGCGCGGAGACGTCCAGCCAGTGGGGCGCCCGCAGGTCGACCTCGTCGGACGCGATGTCGGTCCGGCGGTGGTCGGGCTGGGTGCGGGTCCAGGTGCCGGAGGTGTGCCGGCGGGGGAAGAGCGGCCGCTGGAACTCGGTGCTCGCCACCTCGATCGTGAGCACGTCGCGCAGGACCGCCGAGGGCAGCGAGTAGACCCGGGCGAACAGCCGCCGGATCCGCTGATGCCCGGCGTCCGCGGCCGGCGCCACCAGTTCGCGAAGGTGGGCCGGATCGGTCAGGCTCACCATGACCCGATCGGCGAAGGCACTCATGGGGAGAGCGTCACCGAAGCTGTTTCGCTGTTTCTTCGGCGATCATGAAATTCGCTGCTCAGAGCCGGTGCGGGCCCTGATCATGGAGAACCGCGCGGCAGGCACCATAATGGACCGGTGACCACGTGGGAGTACGCGCTGCTCGTCCGGCGCCGGGAAGCAGATGGCCAGAGCTGGCGAATCACGTTCACGTGGTACGCGCCGGACGGCACGCGGCAGGATGTCAGCCAGTTCGGCGACACGGCCGTCGCCCAGCTCAACCTGGCCGGCCGCAAGGGCTGGGAGCTGGTGACGTCCGAAGAGGACATCAACAACCTGCAGGGCAGCACCGAGGTCCACCGCTACTACCTCAAGCGCCCGTTGACCCCATGATCAAGGCGTCCCTGTAGTCGCTATAACGACTACAGGGACGCCTTGATCATGAGGCCAGGACTTCGGCGAGGTCGAACTTCACCGGCTCCTCGAGCTGCTCGTACGTGCACGACTTCGGGTCGCGGTCGGGGCGCCAGCGCACGAACTGTGCGGTGTGCCGGAACCGGACGCCCTCCATGTGCTCGTACCTGACCTCCACCACCCGCTCGGGACGCAACGGCGTGAACGACAGGTCCTTGCCGGCCGCCCACCGGCTGCCCTCCGCGTTGCGCGGCGTCCGGGTGCCCTCCTCCTGCTTGGCCCACGCCCACGGGTGTTCGTCGAACGTGGTGACCAGCTCCTGCATCTCCTCGAACAGCTCGGCCCGCCGGGCCATCGGGAACGCGCCGATCACCCCGACGCTGGCCAGCTCGCCGGCGTCGTTGTAGAGGCCGAGCAGCAACGAGCCGATCCGGTCCGGGCCGCTCTTGTGCAGCCGGTAGCCGGCGACCACGCAGTCGGCGGTGCGCTCGTGCTTGACCTTGAACATGACCCGCTTGTCCGGCTCGTACACCCCGTCCAGCGGCTTGGCGACCACCCCGTCGAGGCCGGCGCCCTCGAACTGGTGGAACCATTGCTGCGCCACTGCCCGGTCGGTGGTGATCGGGGTGAGGTGGATCGGCGGCGCGGCCGGGGCGAGCGCCTCCTCCAGGGCGGCGCGGCGCTCGCTGAACGGCCGTCCGGTCCAGTCGGTGTCACCGAGCGCGAGCAGGTCGAAGGCCACGAACCGGACGGGCGTCTGCTCGGACAGCAGCCGCACCCGGCTGGCGGCGGGGTGGATGCGCTGCTGGAGGAGGTCGAAGTCGAGCCGGTCGCCGGACGGGCCGACCAGGATGATCTCGCCGTCGACCACGCATCGCTCGGGCAGGTTGGCCCGCACCGCCTCCACCAGCTCCGGGAAGTAGCGGGTCATCGGCTTCTCGTTGCGGCTGCCGATCTCGATCTCGTCCCCGTCCCGGAACATGATCGAGCGGAAGCCGTCCCACTTCGGCTCGAAACTCAGCGCGCCCTGGGGTAACTCCTTGACCGCCTTCGCCAGCATCGGCGGCACCGGAGGCATGATCGGAAGTTGCATGCCCCCATTCTGACCACACCCTTCATGATCAAGGCGTGCCGCCTTGCGGTGTGGCGGCCTGAGGGGCGCCGGGTTCATGGGGGTGGG
>JBBEWH010000190.1:0-25563 GCA_037414955.1 Actinomycetes bacterium KLBMP 9797 | reverse complement strand
ACCCCCTCCATGACCACGGCGCCCCTCTGCCCTTTATCGGGGCTTGCGGCACGCCTTGATCATGGAGGAGGGCTACGCGAGGGTCGCGAACCAGCGCGCCACCTGGGGCACCGAGAGCACGAGGGACGTGATGTGGTCGACGTCGCCGACGTCGGTCAGCGTCACGTCCGTGCCCGCGGCCCGCAGCGACGCCAGGCAGCCGGTGCTGTTGGCGTACACCGCCTCCGGGTCACCGTGCCCGGCGTACATCCGCACCGGGACGGCTGGCCGCCACCCCCGGCAGGCGTCGTCGTTGAGCCGCGCCGCCCGGGCCAGCGCGCCGGTCGGCTGGCGCAACTGGGCCAGGTACTCCGGCCGGAACAGCTCCGCCGGGCTCCCCGCCAGGCCGGCCATGCTCTCCTCGATGGTGTGCTCGCCGTCGAACAGCGCCGCCACCCGGCCGGCGTACGGGGCCTGGAAGACCTCCGCCTCGTCGCCGTACAGGTGGTAGATCCGGTTCCAGGCGACCGTGACGTAGGCGAGGTAGTACGCGGCGAGGCGCGGCGGTTGGACGGCGCTGTCGAGCGCCGCCGGCCACTCGGTGTCGAACAGTTCGTACGCGCCGCTGATCGGGGCCAGGGCGCCGAGCGTGAACCCGGGCGCCGCCCCGCGCTGGAGCGCGCGGGCGACATGGAACGACGCGTTGGCGCCCTGCGAGAACCCGGACACCGAGACCGGCCCACCGACCCGGCGGCCCGCCCGGCCCGCCAGCGCGCGGGTGGCCCGCAGCGCGTCGACCGTGGCGCTGGCCATGGTGGCGGAGTGCAGATAGGGGTGGGTGCCGGGCCCCTCGCCGAGGCCGAGGTAGTCGGGCACGGTGGTGGCGTAGCCGAGGGAGGCGAACAGGACCCCCGCGGCCCGGTCGCAGCACTCACTCACCGAGGGCGCGTCCATCCGGTATGACTGGGTGCCGTGCAACCACACGGCGGGCCGCAGCGTGCGGTCCGCGCCGCGCGGCAGCACCACCAGCGTGCTCGCCGTCGTCCGGCGGCCGCGCACGTCGACGGTGCGGTAGCTGATCCGGTACGCGTCGACGCCGCGGCGCGCTTCCGGGACGTACACGCCGAGCGGGGTGAGGAGATCCTCGACGCCGGCGGGGTCGAGGCTCAGCTCCGGTACGGGCACGCTGTGGACGACGTCGCCGCGGTCCCCCGTGCCGCCCGCGGCCACCGGCGTGGCGGGCACCGCCACCGCCGTGGCGGCGAGCAGTGCGAGAGCGGTGAGTTTGGTGATTCTCATACCGGAAATGCTGGTCGCCCGCGGCGCCGCGAACACGCCCGCCAACCACCGAATCGGCGGTAGGGCCCACCCCACCCTCAAGATCAGGGCGTCCCGCACGTCGCTATAACGACGTGAGGGACGCCTTGATCATGGAGATGGGGTGCGGGCGGCGCGGAGGAAGTCGTGGTTGAGGCGGCCGATCGCGGTCAGCGGGATGCCCTTCGGGCAGACGGCGGTGCACTCGCCGGCGTTCGTGCACCCGCCGAAGCCGGCGTCGTCGTGCGCGGCCACCATCCCGAGCACCCGGTCGTGCCGCTCCGGCTGGCCCTGGGGCACCAGCCCGAGGTGGGTCACCTTGGCGGCGGTGAACAGCATCGCGGACCCGTTCGGGCAGGCGGCCACGCACGCGCCACACCCGATGCAGGTGGCGGCCTCGAACGCGGCGTCCGCGTCGGCCTTGGGCACCGGGGTCGCGTGCGCGTCCGGCGCGCTGCCGGTCGGTGCGGAGATGTACCCGCCGGCCTGGATGATCCGGTCGAACGCCGACCGGTCCACCACCAGGTCCTTGACCACCGGGAAGGCCCGGGCCCGCCACGGCTCGACGTCGATCGTGTCGCCGTCCTTGAACTGCCGCATGTGCAGCTGGCAGGTCGTGGTGGCCTTCTCCGGGCCGTGCGCCACCCCGTTGATCATCAGGCCGCACGCGCCGCAGATGCCCTCGCGGCAGTCGTGGTCGAACGCGACCGGCTCCTCGCCGTCGAGGGTGAGCTTCTCGTTGAGCGCGTCGAGCATCTCCAGGAACGACATGTCCGGGGAGACGTCGGTGACCCGGTACGTGACCATGCGACCCTTGTCGCCCGGGTCGGGTTGGCGCCAGATGCGCAGGGTCAGGTTCACTTGTAGCTCCGCTGGCTCGGCTGGACGTACTCGAAACTCAGCTCTTCCCGGTGCAGGACCGGCGCGTCGCCGGTCCATTCCCAGGCCGCGACGTAGCTGAAGTTCTCGTCGTCGCGGCGCGCCTCGCCGTCCTCGGTCTGGCTCTCGGCGCGGAAGTGGCCGCCGCACGATTCGGTGCGGTGCAGGGCGTCGATACACATCAGCTCGGCCAGCTCGAAGAAGTCGGCGACCCGGCCGGCCTTCTCCAGCGACTGGTTCAATGTGGACGCCGAGCCGGGAACGCGGACCCGGCGCCAGAACTCGTCCCGCAGCGAACGGATGAGCCCGATCGCCTTGCGTAGCCCCTCGTCGGTGCGCTCCATCCCGCAGTAGTCCCACATGATGCGGCCCAGCTCGCGGTGGAACGAGTCGACGGTGCGGTCGCCGTCGACGGCGAGCAGTTTCGCCAGGCGATCCTCGACCGCCTGGCGGGCCGCCACCGCCTCCGGGTGCTCGGCGTCCACAGCGGAGAAGGAGCCGGCCAGGTAGTCGTTGATGGTGTTCGGCAGCACGAAGTACCCGTCGGCGAGGCCCTGCATGAGCGCGGACGCGCCGAGCCGGTTGGCGCCGTGGTCGGAGAAGTTCGCCTCGCCGGTCACGAACAGGCCGGGGATCGTGGACTGGAGGTCGTAGTCGACCCACAGCCCGCCCATCGTGTAGTGCACGGCCGGGTAGATGCGCATCGGCACCTCGTACGGGTCCTCGCCGGTGATCCGCTCGTACATCTCGAAGAGGTTGCCGTACTTGGCTTCCACCGCGGCCCGGCCGAGCCGGCCGATCGCGTCGGCGAAGTCGAGGTACACGCCGAGGCCGCCGGGGCCGACGCCGCGCCCCTCGTCGCAGACGTGCTTGGCGGCCCGCGACGCGATGTCGCGGGGCACGAGGTTGCCGAACGACGGGTAGATCCGCTCCAGGTAGTAGTCCCGCTCGGCCTCCGGGATGTCGCCGGGCCGCCGCTGGTCACCCTTGTTCAGCGGTACCCACACCCGGCCGTCGTTGCGCAGCGACTCGCTCATGAGGGTGAGCTTCGACTGGTGCTCGCCGGACTGCGGGATGCACGTCGGGTGGATCTGCGTGAAGCACGGGTTGGCGAAGAGGGCGCCCTTGCGGTGCGCCCGCCACGTCGCGGTGACGTTGCAACCCTTGGCGTTGGTGGAGAGGAAGAAGACGTTGCCGTAGCCGCCGGTGGCGAGCACCACCGCGTCCCCGAACTCGGTGCCGATCTCGCCGGTGACGAGGTCGCGCACCACGATGCCGCGGGCCTGGCCGTCCACGACGACCAGTTCCAGCATCTCGTGCCGGCTGTGCTGCTCGACCGTGCCGGCCGCCACCTGCCGTTCGAGGGCCTGGTACGCGCCGAGCAGCAGCTGCTGCCCGGTCTGGCCGCGCGCGTAGAACGTGCGGGAGACCTGCGCCCCGCCGAACGACCGGTTGTCGAGCAGCCCGCCGTACTCGCGCGCGAACGGCACGCCCTGCGCCACGCACTGGTCGATGATCTCCACCGACGCCTGCGCCAGGCGGTACACATTGGACTCCCGGGACCGGAAGTCGCCGCCCTTGACGGTGTCGTAGAACAGCCGGTGGATCGAGTCGCCGTCGTTGCGGTAGTTCTTCGCCGCGTTGATGCCGCCCTGCGCCGCGATCGAGTGTGCCCGGCGTGGACTGTCCTGATAGCAGTATGACTTCACCCGGTACCCCGCCTCGCCGAGCGTGGCGGCGGCCGAGGCGCCGGCGAGCCCGGTGCCCACGACGATGACGGTGCGCTTGCGGCGGTTGGCCGGGTTGACCAGCTTGGCGGCGAACCGCCGCCGGTCCCAGCGGGTCTCGATAGGACCGTCGGGTGCCTTGGTGTCCTTGATGGGGTCGCCTTCGGTGTACATCAGCTCACCAATCCCACGGTGACGGCGAAGGGTACGGACAGGAAGCCCGCGCACAGCGCGACCGCGAAGCCGAGCGCCGCGATCCGGGCCCGCCGCTCGCCGGCGGCGGTGCGCTGGCCGAGCGTGCGGAGCGCGCTGAACAGGCCGTGGCGCACGTGGAATCCGAGCGCCACGATCGCGAGCGTGTAGAAGAGCGTCACGTACCAGCGCTCGGGCGCGAAGTCGGCCACCACGTTGGCGTACGGGTGCTGCCGGTCGCCGATCGGGTTCAGGTGGCCGGTGGTGAGGTCCAGGATGTGGTAGACCACGAAGAGCAGCAGGATCACGCCGCCCCACCGCATCGTGCGCGCCGCGTAGCCACCCTGGACGGGACGGCGGTGCGCGTACCGGACCGGGCGGGCCGCGCGGGCCCGCAGCGCGAGCACGGTGGCCGCCCAGATGTGGGCGACGACGCAGGCGGTGAGCACCGCCCGCTGGATCCACAGGTACCAGGTGTGCGGCAGCACCGGGGCGCCGATGTCCCGCAGCCAGTGGGCGTAGTGGTCGAACGACGCCGCACCGACGAATACCTTGAGGTTGCCGATCATGTGCAGGACGAGGAAGAGCACCAGGACGATGCCGGTCACCGCCATGATCGCTTTCTTTCCCACCGTGGATCGGACGGGGGAGCGGGTTGCCACGGCCACGACGCCGACGCTAGGAGACCTCCAGTTATTCGTCCAATGCATGGCGGTCGGGGCTCCGATAGACATAGGCTATGAGGGTGCAGATCCAGCACCTCAGATACTTCGTAGCCGTCGCCAATCTCGGACATTTCACCCGAGCCGCGGAGAGTCTGGGCGTGACCCAGCCCACCCTGAGTAAGCAGATTCACAGCCTGGAGGCCGACCTCGGCGCCCCGCTGTTCGACCGCGCGCGCGGGGTCGCGCTCACCCCGGCCGGCGCCGCGCTGCTGCCGGTCGCCCGGCGCATCCTCGCCGACGTCGACACCGCCCGCCGCGAGGTGCAGGAGCTGGTCGGCCTGCGCCGCGGCCAGGTGCGGCTCGGCGCCACCCCGAGCATCTCCACGTCGCTGGTGCCGCCGGTGCTCGGGCGCTTCCGCGCCGCGCACCCCGGCATCGACCTGCACCTGGAGGAGGGTGGCTCGCAGGATCTGGTCCGCCACCTGACCGGCGGCGAGCTCGACCTCGCGCTGATCATCCTGCCCGGGCAGGGCACCGACCCGGCCCTGCGGGCCGAGCCGCTGCTGACCGAGAGCCTCGTCGTCGCGTCCGCGGGGCCGGGGCTACCCACTCCGTTGCGCGTCGCCGACCTGCGCGGGCGGCCGCTGGTGATGTTCCGGACGGGGTACGACCTGCGCGACGCCACGCTGGAGGCGTGCCGCCGCGAGGGGTTCGAGCCCACGTTCGCGGTGGAGGGCGGCGAGATGGACAGCGTCCTCGGCTTCGTCGCGGCGGGGCTCGGCGTGGCGGTGGTGCCCAGCATGGTGCTCGCCGGCCGTCCCCAGCTGCGGGCCACCCCGCTCGCGGCGCCCGGCATCCGGCGTACCGTCGCGCTGGCCCAGCGGCACGCGTCGCCGCTGCCGCACGCGGCGGCCGCCCTGCGCGAAACGCTGCTGCACTACCTCACCGAGGCCCCTCTCCCGCCGGGCGTCTCCCTCGCCCATGATCAAGGCGTCCCGCAAGTAGTTATGACGACTTGAGGGACGCCGGGGTCATGGGCCGCCACCCCTCGTGTTTCTGCGGCCCTCCGGGCCCGCCTTTACAGGGGGCGGGTCCGGGATTTTCATATTATGAAAGAGCGGTGATAGGTGGGCGCGGGTTAGCTGGGGAAAAGCGCTTTCCGGGTGGGCGCCGTGCTCGAGTTGCGGGATTGCGGAATTGCGGTACAGCGCGCGCGTGCGAGCCGACTGACCTGCGCTTATTGGTCTCCTCGGGAATAAACCTCGGGCGGGTGATTGTGGCGAGTGCAACGTCGAAAATGGGTGCGAACGCGCTATTCATCGCCTTGTCATAGGGTCGGGACCACTGCGCAACACATCAGGGCAAACCTCGAAAGTGACCGCCGTCCTCGAGCCGCACCTGGGGAATCCGAAATGTCGACCACCGCTGTGCCCGCGCGGGCACCGGGCGCCAAGAAGCGCCTGGCCTGGCGCCCACTCCAGAGATCGACCAGGGTCGCGATCATCGGCGCGCTGCTCGCCACGATGTTCTACCAGATCTTCCTGCTGAACCCGGCCTATCGCGGCCCGCTGTGGCTGTGGACCGCGATGCTGCTCGCCGAGGGGCTGACCGCCCTGCACGCGATCGGCACCTGGTGGACCATCCTCGCGCACGACGACCGGCCGGAGCCCACCAACGCGACGGTCTGGCGCAACCGCCTACGCGCCGGCGCCGCCCCACCGACCATCGACGTCCTCATCACCGCATACGGCGAGCCGCCCGAGATGGTGCGCCGCACCGTGGTGGCGGCGCGCGACATGGCGCTCGCGCACCAGACCTGGGTGCTCGACGACGGGCGCAGCGACGAGCTGGCCCGGGTGTGCGCCGAGGAAGGCGTCGGCTACCTCCGCCGGGAGGGGCGGGAGCACGCCAAGGCCGGCAACGTCAACGCGGCGCTCGCCAGCACCACCGGCGAATTCGTCGTGATCTTCGACGCCGACCACGTGCCCGAGCCGAACTTCCTGCTCGAGGTGCTCCCGCACTTCCAGGACCCCGACGTGGCGTTCGTGCAGTCGCCGCAGTACTACACTAACCGCGTCAACCTGGTGTCCCGCGGCTCGTCCGAGGCGCAGCGGATCTTCTACGAGCTGGTCTGCCCGGGCAAGAACCGGTTCAACGCGGCGTTCTGCGTGGGCACCAATGTGATGTTCCGGCGCGCCGCCCTCGACGAGATCGGCGGCATCGCGACCGGCAGCAACTCCGAGGACATCTGGACGTCCGTGCGGCTGCACCAGCGCGGCTGGAAGTCCACGTACGTGCCGGAGGTGCTCGCCCGCGGCCTCGCGCCGCAGGACGTGGCCACCTACCTCAAGCAGCAACTGCGCTGGGCGAGCGGCGGGTTCGAGGTGCTGCTGCGCGGCCGGCTCTTCCGCCGGGGCAACGGGCTGACCATGGACCAGCGCCTGCAGTACCTCTTCACCGGCACGCACTACCTGCTGTCGGTGGCGATGTTGACGTTCATGCTGCTCCCGGCGACGTACCTGCTGTTCGGGCTCAGCCCGATCCGTGCCGACGGCTGGACCTGGGCCGCGCACTACCTGCCGTTCTACGGGATGGTGCTGCTGGTCACCTGGCTCCAGTCGGGCGGCTTCAAGATATCCGCGATCGTGGCCAGCATCGGCGCGGCGCCGGTGCACGCCCGCGCGCTGTGGGCGACGCTGCGCAACCGGCCGGCGGTCTGGCGGGCGACCAACGCCAGTTCCGGCGCCCGCTCGCTGTGGGTGGTCATCGCCCACCTGGCCCTCCTGACCCTGAACGCCACCGCGATCGTGGTCGGCCTGATCGTGATGGCCGACCCGCCGCCGACCTGGCTCTCCGTGGGCTGGGCCAGCATGCACGTGCTGATCCTGGGCCGGATGGTCATCGAGGCGGTCCGGGGCGCCCCCGACGTCGACGACGCGGTCGACGAGGAGGAGATCGAGCGGCGGGCGGTCGGCGTGGCCGCCGTGCCGGCCGCGTCCCATCAGTAAGCCGACGCCCGACGGACGAGGGAGAGCGCTGTGAGCACCGACACCGGCCGTACCGAGGCCATCGACACCGGCCCACCGGCGGATCCCGCCGCCAAGACCACCGAGATCCCGCTGCCCCGACCACCCGGGCGCAGCGAGCAGACGTACGCGGCCACCTCGCGCCGCCAGGACCGCAAGCGGCGGCGGTGGGGCGGCTTCCTCCGCGGCCTGCGCACCACCCTGGTCGTGCTGGTCCTGCTGGCCGCCGCGGTGGCCGGCGGCGTCTACATCACCCGGGACCGGCTCGCCGCCCGCGCCTTCCTCACGCTCGACCACGCCGTGCTCACCGCGCAGGCGGTGCCGGTCGGCACCGCGGCCGCCGGCACGGTCGCCAGCGTCCGGGTCGCGCCGCAGCGGCAGGTGTCCGAAGGGGACGAGCTGGCCCGGGTCCGGGTCAGCGGCCCGGACGGCGAACCGCAGACCGAGGTGCTGACGGCGCCGATCAGCGGCATCGTGTCCGATGTGGACGTGCCGGCCGGCGGGGTGGCCACGCCCGGCCAGCCGGTGGTGACGCTCTACGACCCGGCGCGGTTGTCGTTCCGCGCCGACGCGTCGGTCGAGGAGCTGCGCGAGCTGCGGCTCGGCATGACGGCGCGGATCACCGCCGACGGCCTCGCCGACCCGATCGACGCGCGCCTGGAACGGGTCGTGCCGCAGGTCGGCGACCAGCAGTCGGATGGCGCGTTCGTCGTTGTCCTGGTGCCGGACGACAGCGAGGCGAAGACCGTGCGCACGCTGGTGCCCGGCCTGCCCTTCACCGCCACAGTGGACACCAACACGGCCGCCGACGGCACACCCGCGGTCAACAGCGCGAGGTGAGCCGGGTGACGACGGCAGACGCCAAGATCAAGGGGCTGGCGGCGCTCGCCGCGCTCGCGGTCGTGGCCACTGGCGCGTGCACCTCCGAAGAGGACGGTGCCGGCGAGGCGCCGCCACCACCCACCGAGGCCGCGGGCCGCGCGGCGATCGCCGCGCCGGATCCCGGCGGAAAGGCCAGCTTCGCCTCGGGTACGCCGGACGGCGCCACGCCGAGCAAGCCGCCCGCGCAGGCCGGTGGCGACTTCGAGGGCCAGGCGCTGCCCACCAACCAGTGGTGGAGCTCGGCGCTGACCGGCCCGCTCAGCCAGACGATCTGGGCCCGCCCGCTGGCGGTGAAAGCGGCCGAGGGCGGGCTCCAGGTCAGCGCGGCGGCGCCGGCGGCGTCGGCGAACGCGGTCGTCACGCCGTTCACGCCGGCGGTGACGGCGGGCGGTCCGGTCCGCGAGCTGCGCGTGGTCGGATACGGCGCGTTCCACGTGGTGCTGCGCGCCGAACTGCGCGACGGCGGCGCCGTGGAGGCCACCGTCACGCAGGGCAGCCCGGTGCTGTGGCTGCGCTTCGACGGCGCCGACCCGGCACTGACCACGATGGACGCTCCACAAGCGACGACCGAGGGCGCGGTGGCCCGGCTGACCACCGCCGGGCAGCGCTGGGAGCTGCGGGCGGACGGCGGGGAGTGGCGGCGCGAGGGCGCCCGGTTCACGGCCACCGGCGCCGCCGAGGGCCGGGTCGCGGTCGCGCGCGTGCCGGACGGCGTCGACCAAGGGGCGTGGGACGCGGCGGTCGGGGACGCCGCCGCCCACCCGGTGACGGCCACGACGGCGGCGAGCGGGTACGACCGGGAGGCCGGCGCGGTCACCCAGACGCTGACCGCCGAGCGGGCCGGTGGCGGGTCCGGCGCCTGGGCCTTGCTGCCGCACCAGCGCGCCGGCCTCGTCGAGGACGGCACCCGAGCGCTGAAGGGCGAGTATCCCGACGCCATCGGCGAACTGTCGCTGGTGGAAGCGGAGGCGGTCCGGGTCCGGGTACCGATGCCCGGCCTGCTCCCGGCGGCGCCGTCGGTGCCGCTGCCCCCGGCCGCGCGCGACCGGGTCGTCGCCGACCTCGACCGCGACCTGGCCGACAAGCCGGGCGCCGGCGGCAGCTACTTCGGCCTGAAGGAGCTGGGCCGGCTGGCCACCATCGCCGAGGTCGCCCAGGGCGTCGGCGCGGACGGCCAGCGCACGGCCGCGCTCGACCGGCTGCGCCCGCAGCTCGTCGACTGGCTCACCCACGACGGTGACCGCGACGGCCGTTACTTCGCCTACGACGACACGTGGGGCGGCCTGATCGCGGTACCCGCCGAGTTCGGCAGCCAGGACTACAACGACCACCACTTCCAGTACGGGTACCTGGTGCGCGCGGCGGCCGTGCTCGCGCGGTTCGACGCGGACTTCGCCCGCGACTACGGCGGCGCGGTCGACGCGGTGGTCCGGGAGTACACGGGTGGCGGGGCGGGCTTCCCGCCGTTCCGGGTGTTCAACGCCTACCTGGGACACTCGGCGGCGTCCGGCTTCGCCCCGTTCGCCGACGGCAACAACCAGGAGTCGTCGAGCGAGGCGGTCGCCGCGTGGGAGGCCGTGGTCCGCTGGGGGCTGGTCCGCGACCGGGCCGACCTGGTGGAGTACGGCGCGACGCACTACGCGCTGGAGGCGGCCACCGCCCGGATGTACTGGCTCGGCGAGGGCCTCGAACGCCCGGACGGGTACGCCCACCGGGTCGCCGGCATCGTCTGGGACGCGAAGATCGACTACGCCACGTTCTTCGACCCCAAGCCGGAGTCGGTCGAGGGCATCCAGATGCTGCCGGTGACGTTCGGCTCGCTGTACCGGGCGTCCCCGGACGCGGCGGAGGAGCGCGCCGGCGACCTCGGTGCGCGCCCGCGGGTCTGGGGTGACCTGTTCGCCGCGGACCTCGCCGCCGCCGACCCGCCGGCCGCGCTGCGCCGCCTCGACCAGGGGCCGCCGCGCGAGGACAGCACCAGTCGCGCCATGGTCCGGTACTACGCGGAGATGCTCCAGGCGTTCGGCGCGCCGCAGCCGGCGGTGACGGCCGACGCGCCGTACGGGTTGGCGTTCGGCGACGCCGCCGACCCGACCCTCGCCGCCGTCAACCCGACCGGCGCCCGCCAGACGGTCACCTTCCGCCACGACGGCAAGGAGGTGGCCCGCGTCGAGGTCGACCCCGGCGCGGCCGTCACCCACTGAGCGAACACTTCGCGTGGGGTCGGCGAAGGACGGGCATGCTGACACCACGACGATGGGCGGCGGTCGCGCTGACCGCCGCCACCCTCCTGGGTACCGCGGTCGCCTGGACCGCCCGCGGCGAGGACGCGACCGCAGCGGCCGTCCCGCGGCCGCCGGCGCCCGACCGGACGGTGACCCTGCTGACCGGCGACCGGATCACCGTCCGCGGCGACGGCCGGCGGGTGGCGGTCGACCGGGCGCCCGGCCGCGAGCGGGCCACCTTCCTGACCCGGTGGGAGCGCGGCGCCCTGCACGTGGTGCCCACGGACGCGGCGCCGCTGCTGGGCAGCGGCCGGCTCGACCCCCGGCTGTTCGACGTCACCCGCCTGCTCCGCGCGGGCGACGACGCGGCGCTCGTCGTCGAGGGCGACACCCGGCGGGTACGCCCGGAGAGGCGCGCCGCCCTCTGGCGCGACCTCGCCGGCGGTCGGGTCGCGTCGGTGCGGCTGGCCGAGGCCGCCACCACGGAGGAGCCGCCGGACGCCGAGACCTACGAGCTGACGCTGCGCCTCGTCGACCGGGCGGGCCGGCCGGCCGCGTTCAACACGACCTTCGTCACCGGGCTGGACGTGGCGGCCCGCGAGGCGCTGTACGACGTCGCCGGCACCGCCACCGTACGGCTGCCGCGCGGCACCTACCAGCTCGGGACGTTCATCGCGGACGACACCGCCGACCGGCTCGCCGGCACCATGCTGGTGTGGCCGGAGCTGGCGCTCAGCGGCCCGCGGACCGTCGTGCTGGACGCCCGGCTGGGCAGGCCGGTGTCCATCACGGTGCCCGAGCCGGGCGCGGTGCCGGTGCAGGCGGTCGTCGGGTTCAGCGGCACCGCCCCGGACGGCCAGTCGGTGGGCGGCGACCTGGTCGCCGGCGGCCCGGACGGCCTGTACACGGCGCAGCTCGGCCCGCGCGTCGACGGCTTCACATCGCTGATCTCGGCCGGGTTCCGGGCCAACGCCGAGGGTGCCAGCCGGTACGCCTACCACCTCGCCTACTACCAGCGCGGCGGGATGTGGACCGGCCTGGACCGGCACCCGACCCGCGCGGAGCTGGCCACGGTCCGCCTCCACCACGCCCAGACCGTCACCGGGTCGACGGGATCGTTCGTCGTCGCCAACGAGCTGCCCGGCACGCCGTGGGGATGGCGGTGGTCCCAGCTGGGCGTGTCCGGCGCGCTGCCGGGCGTCGGCACCGCGTACTACAACACCGAGGCCGGCGTGCACTGGGAGATCGCCGGGAGCGAGGACCTGCCCGGCGACCCGGACCCGATGACCGTGCAGTGGCACGGGGCCGCACCGCTGGCGTACCGGTCCGGCCGTACCTACGACGAGTACTGGAACCGGGCGGTCTTCGCCCCGGTCTTCCCGCCGCGACCGGACCCGGTGCTGTGGGTGACCCGGACCGGCGACCGGATGCTGGTCTGGCCGTCGTGGTACGGCGACGCCGCCGGCCGGGACGGCTACAGCGACCCGGCGCACAGCGCGATCCGCCTCCACCGGGACGGCGAGCTGGTCGGTGAGGTGCTCGACTTCTCGTTCGGCGAGTTCCCGGTGCCCGCCGAGCCGGGCCGGTACCGCCTCGAGATCAGCGCGACGCGCGGCAAGCCCCACCAGCTGTCCACCGAGATCAGCACGGCGTGGACGTTCGACTCCGGGCACGTCGAGGGGGACGCGCCGGTGGCGCTGCCGCTGTCGGCGGTGCGGTTCACGCCGGCTCTCGACGACCGCAACGCCGCGCCGGGCGGCACTCCCTACCCGGTACCCGTGGTGGTGTCGCCGCAGCCGGGCTCGGCCGCCGGGGCGCTCGCGGAGCTGGCGATGGAGGTGTCCTACGACGACGGCGCCACCTGGCGGCCGGCGGAGGTGCGGCGCGGCGTCGCCCTGCTCCGCCACCCGGCCGGACCCGGGTACGTCTCGCTGCGCGCCACCGCAACCGACCGCGGGGGCAACCGCGTCACCCAGACTGTCGTGCGCGCCTACCGGCTGCGCGCGTCATGACGGGCCCCGAACACCCGGCGGGGGATCGGCGAAGGACCGGCGACAGCAGGCCACAGCGAATGATGGGGAGGCCGGGATGACGGTGGTCACCGAGGAGTCCGACGCGGGAGTGATCGGCCGGGCCGTGCGACATCCGGAGGCGTTCGCGGCGCTCTTCGACCGGCACTACCGGAAGATCTACGCCTACGCCGCCCGGCGGCTGGGCGCCGGCCTCGCGGACGACATCGCGGCGGAGACGTTCCTGATCGCCTTCGACCGGCGGGACGGCTACGACCGTACCCGCGCCGACGCCGGACCGTGGCTGTACGGCATCGCCGCCAACCTCATCGCCCGCCACGCGCGGGCCGAGGCCCGGCACCTGCGCGCGCTGTCCCGCACCGGCGTGATCGACGTGGTCGAGTGGGACGGCGACGCGGTCGCCGGCCGGCTCGACGCGGTGGCGGTCCGCGACCGGCTGGCGGAAGCTTTGGCCGCGCTGCCCGCCACCGAACGCGAGGTGCTGCTGCTGGTGGCGTGGGCGGGGCTGAGCTGCCAGGACGCCGCCACCGCCCTGGACATCCCGGCCGGCACCGCTCGGTCCCGGCTGCACCGCGCCCGCACCCAGATGCGGGCCGCCCTCGGCATGACCAACCCGATCCTCGACCCGGAGGTGGACCGATAATGGACGACCTGAAGATCCTGCGGGCACTGGGCGGCCCCGACCCGGTACCCGACACTGACCGTGAGGCACGGGCCCGCACCGCGCTGCTCACCCGGGCCCAGGCGGCGCCCGCGACGCCGGTGCGCGCCGGCCGGCGTACCCGATGGGGTCGGTTCGGGTGGCGGATCGCCGTGCCGGCCGTCGCGGCGGCCGTCGCGGTCGGCGCCCTGGCCGTCGTCGAGAACGCCGGCCCGGTCACCCAGGAGGGCCAGGTGGGCCCGGTGGTGCCGGGGCTGCCGGCCGCGAAGCCGGCCAATGCCGCGGAGGCCCTCGGGTACGCCGCGAAGATGGCCGCCCAGCAGCCGTACACCCCGCCGCGGCCGGACCAGTGGCTGTACCTGGAGACCCGGACGACGTCCGGCACGGGGCCGGGCGGGTTCGTCGAGAGCGGCCCGTACGAGACCCACACCGGCCGGGTGTGGCGGAGCCTGGACGGCAAGCGGGTGGCCTTCGAGAAGGACGGCAAGCTGGTCACCAAGCCCAGCAACGTGGCGAGCTTCGGATTCGACTACGCGACGCTCGTCAACCTGCCGGCGGACCCGGACGCGGTCCTGGCCTGGGTGCGTGACCAGGTCCGCGGCGTCGGCGGCGGCACCCGCGACGGCGAGGACGGGATCGCCTTCGGCACGATCAACGCGATCCTGCGGGACAACCTGCTGCCGCCGGCGGTGGAGTCGGCGCTGTTCCACGCGCTCGGCAAGCTCTCCGGCGTCACGCTGGTGCCGGACGCGGTCAACCTCGACGGCCGGCCGGCCATCGCGGTCGCCCGGGTGCAGGACGGCTGGCTGCGGGACGAGATGCTGCTCGACCCGGAGACGTACCGGCTGATCGGGGAACGGGCGGTGGCCATCGCCGACCACACCACCCAGGCCATGGACGGCAGCAGCCGGATCAAGAAGGGCACCATCCAGCGCCTGGTCGTGCGCAGTGCCGCCGCGATCGTCGACCGCCCCGGCGAGACCTCGACACCGCGTTGATCGACACCTCGATCAACTTGGTCACAGGATAGGCACAGCGGGTTTGCAGGAACGGTCGTTAGCGTGGGGTTCATGGATGAGGGTCGGGCGCAGCGGGTGGTCGACGCGCTCCGTGATCGGGGCGTGCCGGCGCATCTGGAGCGGGCCGGGGTGGCGCAGTACGGCATCCGGGTCGCGCTGGCGGACGGGCGGCAGGCGATCTGGGACACCGACGGTGCGGCCGGCCTGGAGGCGCAGGTGATGCGCAACGGGGTACTGGTCGGGTTCGTCCCCCAGATCGACGGCTCGGAGCACTTCGACGAGCGGCAGGTGGTCGACGCGATCGCGCGCACCGACTACGACCAGCCGATCGCCCGCCAGCGCGCCGCGCCCCCGCCGCCCGCGCCCCCGCTCCCGATGGAGGGCGGCTTCTTCCGCCGCTTCCGCGAGGGCTTCCGCGGCACCTGACCCACGCAACGCCCCGGCCGCGTGTGCCCATGTGCCCGTGATCATCTACCCAAAATCAGTGCCGTGCACGGCGTGTCGAACTGTTTTGGGTAAATGATCAAGCTCTAGCCGGCAGGTTCGCATCGATCTCGCGCGGCAGGGAGCGTTCGTGATGTTTCGTTGGCTACGGCTGCCAGTCGGTGTGTCCGTCGAGTCCGACCAGAACATCCCAAGATCGCTGGCGACTAAAGGTCACTAGAGCGCAGACAAATTCTTCCAGGTGTGCAAAGACCACAGAGAAGATCAACACAACTGTCTGGAAGTTGGGGTGTCCTGCGCGGAGAACACCCCAACTTCCAGACAGTTGTGTTGATCTTGTCGGTCGAGTGGGTCTGTTCTTGATCGTTGTCCCAAAAACCACCTCCAGCACGGCGCGTCGCGTGGTTTTTGGGACAACGATCAAGGCGGGTCATCGGGCTGCCGGTGTCTCCGCCAGCTTTACCACCGCGGGTGGTCCGAAGGGCACGGCCGCTCGGCCGCGCAGAGTGGCACCTTCGTGAGCGGGCTCGAAGGGTCACTCCATCGGGGCTGGTCAGGCGGGGTTTATGCAAATTGGTGTCAGTCCAATGGGTGACGGGCCGACATGCGACCTTGTGACGCCGTTGGTATGGTCCCGGCAATGTCCCGCCCGACGGCCGCCCGCACGGTGCTGCGCCTGCTCATCCTGGCCGGTGCCGCGGTCGTCGCGTACCTCGTGTGTGGACTGTTGACCCAGGCTCCGGCCCGCGCCGATGACGGTGGTGGCGGCCTGTTGGGCACGGTGACCGGCGCGGTCGACGAGGTGCGAGAGACCGTGACCGGCGGCCAGCAGGGCGCCCCTGAGCGGGCCGGATCCGACGAAGACGAGCGGCGTGTTGCTGGCCCGGAGAGAGGTGAGCCCCGGCGCGCCGCGTCCTCGACGGCGGAGTCCCCGACGAACGCGGGTGCGGGGACCGCGAAGGCCGGCACTCCGTCGGGCGGCCGGCCGCGCGTTGACGTCCCCTCGCCCAAGGGCGTCGAGGTTCCGGCGCCCGAGGGCGGCGTGCCCGCGTCCAAGGGCGTCGAGGTTCCGGCGCCGAAGGTCGGCGCGCTCCCGCCCAAGATCGAGCAGCCCGTGCCCGAGCAGCCCGTGCCCGAGCAGCCCGTGCCCGAGCAGCCCGTGTCGGAGCGGCCCGTGCCTGAGGTGCCGGCGCCTGAGGTCGGCGTGCCTGCGGCGGTTGGCGATCTCGGGGTTGCGGCGACCGATGCGCGGGGAGTGATCCCAGAGCCCGCGGACATCGCCGGCGGGGCGGTGGCGGTCCCGGAGGTGGCGGACGTCCCGGAAGTCTTGGGCGGGGCGGTGGCTATCCCCGGGGTCGATGTCCTGGAGAAGGTGGCGGAGGTCGGCGACGTCGCGGTGAGGGTGCCGGACGTTAGCGTCGAGGTCTCCGACGCCAAGGTCGAGATCCCCGGCGTCGGCATCGTGGTGCCGGGCGCCGGTGTCGGGCTCTCGGGCGTGGACGGCGTGGACGGCGTGGTGCCTGGCGCTGGTGTTGGGCTCCCGGGCGTGGGCGTCCTGGTGCCGGACGTCGGTGTCGAGGTCTCAGGCGTCGGCATCGGAATCCCGGGCGTCGACATCGGCGTTTCCGGCGCTGGCGTCGGCCTCGCGGTGCCCGGGATCAGCGTCAGGATTCCCGGGGTCGGCGTTGAGGTTCCTGGCGTGAGCGTCAGGATTCCCGGGGTCGGTGTTGAAATTCCTGGCGTGAGCGTCAGCATTCCCGGGCTGAGCGTTGAGGTTCCCGGCGTCAGCGTCGGGGTTTCTGGGGTGGGCGTTCAGGTCCCTGGGGTCAGTGTGGAGATTCCGGGGGTGGGCGCTGGTGTGCCGCCGGACGCGGGGCCGGAGACCATGCCCGAGACGGAGCCGGCGGAGCCGGCCGCGCCCGCCGCCGAGCCCGCGACACCGGCCGCGCCACAGCTGGCGGCGTCCGTCGCCGGCCCGGCCCCGGTCGTGGGGATATCCGCGGCGCACCCGCTCCGCACGTTCGCGGGCACGGGGCCGCGACTATCGTACGCGGCCGCGCGAAAGGCGCCCGTGACGGCGCGATCCGGTGCCTCGCGGCCCACGTCACCGTCCCCCATCCCGTCCCCGTTGGCGGGCTGCGCGGGCACCGACGGCGTGGCCGGCGGCTCGACGCTGCCCTGCGCCGTGCCCGCCGATGCCGCTGGCCGGCCGGAGGTGCGCCGCCAGGCGGCCGCGCGCCCCGACGACCTGCGCCGTCCTGGGCGGTCCCCGACCATCCCACCGCTGCCCGGCTGAGAGTGCTCCCCCCGACCGCCGCGCCGAGAACGGCGCCGGCGGCGTCACCGTACCCGTTGATCCTGACCGGGCCCGGCGAGGCGACCCGCCCGCCGGGGTACCCGAGGCTGTCCGCGTGCGTGAGATCGGAGACCTCGTGATCGGCGTCGTCATCGTCGAGAGGGTGGGGCTGTTGCGCAGCGCGTTGAGCGCCGTGCTGTCCAGGGATAGCGAAATGGAGGTGATCGCTGAGGTCGACTCGATCGCGGCGGCGGTGGCCGCCGCGGTGGGCCACGACCCGGACGTGGTCGTGGTGGATCTGGATCTGCCCACAGTGGACGCGCCGGGCGGGATCGCGCGGTTGCGGGAGCGGCTGCCGCGCGCGGCGGTGCTCGCGATGAGCGCCCGCTGGACCGCCGACCGCTTGCGCCGCGCGCTGGACGCGGACGTGCGGGGGTTCGTGGGCCCGGAGTTGCCGCCGGACCGGTTCCTGCGGCTCGTCCGCACGCTGGCCCACGGCGAGCGGGTGATCGACCCGCGGGTCGCGGCCGCCGTCTTCAACCCGCCGGCGAACCCGCTGACCGAGCGGGAGCGGGAAGTGTTGCGCGCCGCGGCGGAAGGGTTGCCGCCGAAGGAGATTGCCGCGCGTCTGCACCTGGCGCACGGCACGGTGCGCAACCGGTTGTCCGGAATCCTGCGCAAGACCGGGGCACGCAACCGGTTGGAGGCGATCCGCCGTGCTCAGGAGAAGGGGTGGTTATAGGGCATTTCCGATAGGTACAGTGGGAGTAGCGGTCACCCGGCCCGACGTGGCGCGCATTGACGCCGGCTAAACCTGCGAATGCGCACTAATTCGGCGTGAAAAACCCACAAGTAAAGGACGTCATCCTCACCGTCCACTCGTGACTGGTGTGACTGTTGACGATCGATGGACATCGCCACGATGAGCTGCGTGGATGACCGATACGAAGCGTTCTGCATGGCCCACCCGGTGTTCTACGACGTGTTGCACGCACGGAAAACCGCTACCTTCCGCGTCGCCGACCGTCCGCTGCCGGAGGGGTGGGAGCGTCGGGAGCAGGACGACTGGTTGGTGTTCCGCAGCGGTAACGGGGTGCTGCCGAAGCAGGGGTGGAAGATCCACGCATCCGCGTGCATCGACAACTGCGAGCGGATCCTCGACGCGGTGTGGGACTACTGCGTGCCGCGCGGCATCGACTTCAAGTTCCTCCGGTCACCCTCCGCGCTGGTCGCGCGGGTCTCGAAGTACGCGCCGCGCGGCTACAGCGGCAAGCTCGTCACGATCTACCCGGTCGACGACGCGGCCTGCGCCACGATCCTGCGCGAGCTGGGGGAGCGGCTCGACGGCGAGCCGAGTCCCTACGTCCTCAGTGACCTGCGGTGGGGCAACGGCCCCCTCTACGTGCGGTACGGCGCGTTCACCAGCCGGTACTGCGTGGCCGACAGCGGCCAGGTGGTGCCGGCGATCGCCGACGGGAACGGGAAGCTGGTGCCCGACCGCCGCGGTCCGGTCTTCTACGTGCCGCCGTGGGTGACGCTGCCCGACTTCCTCGCGCCGCATCTGGCCGCCCGCAACGCGGTCACCATGGGCGACCTTCCCTACACTGTGGACCGCGTGCTGCACTTCTCCAACGGCGGCGGCATCTACGCCGGGCAGGACACCCGCCACGACCGGCCGGTCGTGTTGAAGGAGGGGCGGCCGCACTCCGGCCTGGACGGCCGCGGCGACGACGCGGTGCGCCGGGTCGAGCGGGAGCACGCCAGCCTGCGCCGGCTGGCCGGGCTGCCCGGCATCCCGGAGGTGTACGACCTGTTCTGGGTGGGCGAGCACCGCTTCCTCGCCATGGAGCTCGTCGACGGGCAACCGCTCAGCCGCGCGATCGCGCAGCGATACCCGTTCACCGATCCGACCGCCGACCAGGCCGCGCGCGCCGCGTACACGGAGTGGGCGCTCGACGTCCACCGGCAGGTCGAGGCCGCCATCCGCGGCGTCAACTCGCGCGGCATCGTCTACGGTGACATGCATCTGTTCAACGTGATGGTGCGCGAGGACGGCACGATCTCGCTGCTCGACTTCGAGGTCGCCGCGCCCGTCGAGGACGCCATCCGGCCTGGTCTGGGCAATCAGGGCTTCGCCCCGCCGCGCGGCACCATGGGGTTCGCCATCGACGAGTACGGGTTGGCCTGCCTGCGCCTCGCCCTGTTCCTGCCGCTGACCAACGTGTTGGGCCTCTCCCGGGCCAAGGCGCGGCACTTCGCCGAGATCATCGCGGAGCACTTCCCGGTGCCGGCGGAGTTCCTGGCGGCCGCCGTCGACGTGATCAACCCGGTGGTGCCGGCGACGCGGCCGGACCCCGCCACCGCGACGCCGAGCGCCCCGGCGGTCACCGCCGCCGCGGCGCCACCCGGTGTCGTCGCTCCGCGCGTCGAGCCGGACCCGGACGGCTGGCCCGAGCTGCGCGCCACCCTGACCCGCGCGATCCTCGCCAGCGCCACGCCGGACCGGGACGACCGGCTCTTCCCCGGTGATGTCCTGCAGTTCTCGGTGGGTGGGCTCGGTCTGGCGTATGGCGCGGCCGGCGTGCTCTACGCGCTGTCGGCGACGGGTGCCGGTCGCTACCCCGAACTGGAGCAGTGGCTGCTGCGCCGGGCCATGAGCCCGGCCGAAGGCACCCGACCCGGCCTGTACGACGGGTTGCACGGCGTCGCGTTCGCGCTCGACCACCTCGGGCACCGGCAGGCCGCCCTCGACGCGCTCGACATGTGCCTGAGCGAGGATTGGCCGTCGCTCGGCCTCGACCTGCAGGGCGGGCTGGCCGGCGTCGGGTTGAACCTGCTGCACTTCGCCGACCACACCGGCGAACCGGCGCTCCGGATCGCCGCCCACCGGGCCGTCGAGCTGGTCGTCGAGCGGCTCGGGGACGCCGACTCGGTAGCGGAGACCAGCGGCGGGACCAACCCGTTCGCGGGGCTGATGCGCGGCTCGGCCGGCCCGGCGCTGCTGCTGATCCGGGCGTACGACGACACCGGTGACGAGCACTTCCTCGACGCGGCCGCCGTCGCGTTGCGCCAGGACCTGCGCCGCTGCATGGTGCGGGACAACGGCGCGCTGCACGTCAACGAGGGCTGGCGCACGCTGCCCTATCTGGACGTGGGCAGCGTGGGCATCGGGCTGGTGCTCGACGAATACCTCGCCCGGCGCCCCGACGCGCAGTTCGCTGAGGCGGTGCGCGGCGTCGAACTGGCCGCACAGTCCCCGTTGTACGTCCTGCCCGGACTGTTCAGCGGCCGCGCCGGCATCCTGCTCTACCTCGCGGCCCGGGCCCGGAAACGGCCGGGCGCCCCCGCGCCGTCCGCTGACCCGCCGGTGGCGAAGCAGGTGCGCAACCTCGGATGGCACGCGGTGCCCTACGAGGACGGGCTGGCCTTCCCCGGCACCGGTTTGCTCCGGCTCTCCATGGACCTGGCCACCGGCACCGCCGGAGTGCTGCTGGCGCTCGGCGCCGCGCTGCACGGCCAGCCGGTCCACCTTCCGCTGCTGTCGCCCGGCCGCCGGCCGGCAGTGGCCCCACAGTCTCCCGCGCCGACCGGCGCGGGTCAGGTAACCCCTTCCTAAAGGAGATGCCACCATGGCACTGCTCGACCTGCAAGGCCTCGAGGCCCCGACCAGCGAATTCGCCACCGACAGCAGCAACAGCAAGCACAGCTGCGCCGGCAGCGACGTCAGCCTGGCGCTCTGCGGCAACAGCGATGTCAGCCTGCTGATCTGCGACTGAGCCAGCGCGACTAGAACGCTACGGCTGCCGAAACAGCGGCTAGAGAAACAACAAGGAGCGGTCCCGGACGAGTGTCGGACGTCCGGGGCCGCGCCCTGAAAGGAGTCTACCGTGACGGCGGTGTCGTTCTCGACCGTCGCGCGGCGGGGCGGCGGGTGGTTGCCGCTGATCGCCACGTCCGCGCTCGTCGGCACCGGTGTCACGCTGGCGCTCCCCACCGTCCTGGGCCACGCTCTCGACGCCACCGTGGCGGGCAGCGGCGCCGCCCGGTGGGTGGCGGTGGCCGCCGCGCTGGTCGCGCTCGGCGTCCTGGCGGACCTCCTCGGCGGCTACGCGGACACCGCCGGGGTGGCCGGCGCGGCGGCCTGGCTGCGCGAGCGGCTGGTGCGGCACGTCCTGGCCGTCGGCCCGCGCGCCGGCTTCACGCCGGGCGATCTGGTCAGCCGGGTCTCCGCGAACGCCGTCGACGCCGCCCGGGCCGGCCCGAGCGCGGTCGCGGTCATCACCGCGTCCGTCCCGCCCATCGGCAGCCTCCTGCTGCTCGCGCTCATCGAGCCGTGGCTGGCCGCGGCGTTCCTCGTCGGGCTGGCGCTGGTCGCGGTCGTGCTGCGCGCGTTCACCCGGCACACCGCCGAGGTGTTCGGCGCCTACCAACGCGTGCAGGGCGGGATCGCGGCGCGGCTCGCGGAGGCGCTCACCGGCGCGCGGACCATCGCCGCGGCCGGCACCGCCGCCCGTGAGGAGCACCGGGTGCTCGCCGCGCTGCCGGAGCTGCGGGCGTACGGCGTCCGCACCTGGCGGGTACTGGCGCGGACGAGCGGGCAGGCGGCCGTCGTCGGTCCGCTGGTGCTCGTCGCGGTACTCGCCGTCGGCGGCCTCGCGCTCGCCGCCGGCCGGATCACGGCCGGGGATCTGTTCGCCGCCAGCCGGTACGCCTCGATCGGGGTCGGCCTCGGCGGTCTCACCGGCACCCTCGCCGCGCTGGCCCGGGCGCGGGCCGGCGTGCGGCGCGCCGGTGAGGTGCTCGCCGCGCCGGCGACCCGCTACGGCGACCGGACCCTACCCACCGGGCCCGGCGCCCTCGAACTGCGCGGGGTGACCGTCCGCGCCGGCGACACGACCCTGCTCCACGGCGTCGACCTGGCGGTGCCCGGCGGCGCGGCGGTCGCCGTCGTCGGCCGCTCCGGCGCCGGCAAGTCGGTGCTCGCCGAGGTCGCCGCCCGGCTCCGCGACCCGGACGAGGGCGAGGTGCGGCTCGACGGCGTGCCGCTGCGGGAACTGTCCCACGGCGCGCTGCGCGCGGCCGTGGGATGCGCGTTCGAGCGTCCGGTCCTGGTCGGGGGCACCGTCGCCGACGCCGTCGGGCTCGGGCTCTCCCGCGATCGGGTACGCGGTGCGGCGCTCGCCACGCACGCCGACGACTTCGTCAGCCGCCTCCCCGGCGGCTACGACACGCCGCTCGCCGAGGCGCCCATGTCCGGTGGCGAGCGGCAGCGGCTGGGCCTGGCCCGGGCGTGGCCCGCGGAACGGCTGCTCGTGCTCGACGATGCCACGTCCAGTGTGGACACCGTGACCGAGGCGCAGATCGCGCGCACGCTCACCGGCGCCGCGCGCGGGCGTACCCGACTGATCGTGACCCACCGGGCCGCCACCGCGGCGCGGGCCGACCTGGTGGTGTGGCTGGACGCCGGCCGGGTCCGGGCGGTCGGCACCGACGCGGCGTTGCGGGCCGACCCCGCGTACCGGGAGGTCTTCGCATGAGGGCTGGGGGTGGGCGGTGGTGGTGGCGGGCGGTGCGGTTCGGGGCCGCGGCGCTGCCGCGGCGGCCGGCGCTGGCGCTCCTGGCCTGGTCGGTGCCGGAGGCGCTGCCCGCCGCGCTGCTCGGCCTGGCCGTGGCGCGCGCCGTCGACGACGGGTTCGGCGCCGGCCGGCCACTGGTCGGGCTCGCGTGGCTGGCCGCCCTGCTGGCGGCCGCCGCGGTCGGCGCGGTCGGCGCCCGCCAGGTGTTCCGGCACCTGGGCGACGTGGTGGAGCCGTTCCGGGACGAGTTGGTGCGGCGGGTCGTGGCCGGTGCGCTGCGCCGAGCCGTCGCCGGCGGGTCCGACGACGGCGCCGTCAACCGGCTGACCCGGCAGGTCGAGATCGCGCGCGACACGTACGCCGGACTGATCGTCGCGGTGCGCGGCTTCCTCGTCACCGTCGCCGGCGCGATCGCCGGGACGCTCTCCGTCGCGCCGGTCATCGCGCTGCTGATCCTGCCGCCGTTCCTGCTCGGCGCGGCCGCGTTCGTCGCCACGCTCGGGTTCGCGGCCGGCCGGCAGCGGGCCGCGATCCAGGCCGACGAGCGGCTCGCCGCCACCGCCGGTGCGGTGCTGGCCGGGGTCCGCGACGTCGCCGCCCGGGGCGCCGAGCAGCACGCCGGCGCCATGGTCGCCGGTCCGGTCCGGGAGCAGGCCGCCGCCGAGCGCGCGCTCGCCGTCGCCGCCGGGCTGCGGACCCTGTGCTTCGCGCTCGGTGGCTGGCTGCCGCTCCTCGTCGTGCTCGCCGCCGGGCCGTGGCTGGTCGCCCGCGGCCTCACCGCCGGCACCATCATGGGTGGCCTGACATACGTGCTGTTCGCGCTCCAGCCGGCGCTGCGCAAGCTGATGTCGGGGCTCGGCGGCGGCGGGCTGCGGTACGCGGTCACGGTGGACCGCATCCTCACCGCGACGTCCGCTCCGGCACCGTCCACTGTGGCGCTGCCGGTCGCGGAGGGCGGTTACGCGGTGCGGCTGCGCGGTGTCACGTTCGCCTACGGTCCGCACGCGGCACCGGTGCTGCGCGCGCTCGACCTCGACGTGCCGGACGGCGACCATCTCGCGGTCGTCGGCCCGAGCGGCATCGGCAAGTCCACACTGGCCGGTCTGGTCTGCGGGCTGCTGCGGCCGACGGCCGGCGAGGTGTGTGTGGACGGTCGCGGGCGGGTGCTGATCCCGCAGGAGGCATACGTCTTCACCGGCACCGTCCGGGAGAACATCAGCTACCTGCGGCCGGCGGCGTCCACGGTGGACCTCATCGCCGCGGCGCTCGCGGTCGGGGCCGACCCGCTCGTGCGCCGCCTCGGCGGGCTCGACGCCGAGCTGCGGCCGGACGAGCTGTCGGCGGGGGAGCGGCAGCAGATCGCGCTGGCGCGCGCGTACCTGTCACCGGCGCCGCTGGTGGTGCTCGACGAGGCGACCTGCCACCTCGACCCGGCGGCCGAGCGGACCGCGGAGGAGGCGTTCGCGGCGCGGGCCGGGACGTTGATCGTGATCGCGCACCGGGTCAGCTCCGCGCTGCGGGCCCGCCGGGTGCTGGTGCTGGACGGGGTCCGGGCCGAGCTCGGCACCCACACCGCCCTGCTGGAACGCTCCCCGCTCTATCGCGACCTGCACGGCCACTGGTCCCCGCTGCCCACCCCATGATCATGGGGAGGTCAGATCCAGCCGGAGTCCTGCGCGATGCGGATGGCCTCGATCCGGGTGCGGGCGCCGGTCTTCGACAGGATCCGGGACAGGTAGTTGCGGACGGTGCCGGCGCTCAGATAGAGCGCCTGCGCGATCTCCTTCGGCGGCGCGCCGTCGACGGCCATCCGTAGCACCTCGCATTCCCGGTCGGTCAGCGGGTTGTCGCCAGCGGTCAGGGCCGCCACCGCCAGCTCGGCGTCGAGCACCGGCTCGCCGCGGGCGAGTTGCCGCACCCCTTCGACCAGGTCGTCCGGGGAGGTGTCGATGCCGATGAAGCCCACCCGGGGCGCCAGCTTCGCCAGCGTCCGGCTCAACCCGCCGGCGTGCCGGTCGAGCACGATCAGCACGCCGCACGTCGGCAGCGCGGCGCACAACATTGGGCACAGTTCGGTGATCACGATCGAGCCGGGGAGCGCCGCGTCGAGGACCGACACGTCGGGCTTCACCTGCGAAGCGATCGGCAGGACGTCATCGGTGCGGTCGATTTCGGCGACCACGGTGAGGTCGGACTCCGCTGACAGAACCGCGGCCAGCGCCCCACGAAAGAGCGTGCCTCTCTGTCCGAGCAGGACCTGAATCACCGCACCCCCAGATCACACGCAGCGACGAGCACCTCACTAACTGATCATTGTCTGTCAGTTTAGATTCCGTCGATAGGCCGAGCGGCGATTCCCGTAACGTGTCCGAAACCTGACTCTTTCCAGGGGGCGATATTACACGCTTCTCTCGCGAAGGGTAGGCGTCCTTTATGTCGTAAGAGCCCTTGTGACTAAAGGCCATACCGATATGCCGGAATCTTCCCGAGGCGGCGGGAACTTGCCGAGAAATGGCGAAAATTGCGCCATTCTTTGTCCCGTCGATTGGCGGGCACATATTGTTGTCTGCTGATCTCCAGGGCATTCATGATCAAGGCGTCCCGCACGTCGTTAGGGCGACGGGCGGGGCGCCGGTGTGCGGGGG
>JBBEWH010000189.1:0-34614 GCA_037414955.1 Actinomycetes bacterium KLBMP 9797 | reverse complement strand
CCGCCGGGGAATACAGGACCACCGCGCCCCGCACGGGGTGGGGCCGCCGGGCGGCACGCCTTGATCATGGGGGTCGGGGAGATCAGGTAGTCGCCGGTTGGGGGAAGGCGACGGGGCTACGGTGGCCGTCGCGGTCCACCGCGCGAATGCCGAAGAACACGTTGTCCTTGGACAGGTCGATGGTCGTCTCGGTGACGTCGCCGACCGGGATGACGTGCGTCCACTCCGGGGCGGTGGTCTCCCGCCACACCACCTCGTACCCGGCCAGGTCGGGCTCGGTGCCACGGTCCCAGCGCAGCGTGGTGTCGTTGGTCAGCGCGGCGGTGAGGATCCGCGCGCGGCGGGGCGTGCCGGGCGCCTGGGCCAGCGACCACAGCGCGGCCGCGTTCACCTTGGCCACCCGCGTGATGTACCCGAAGTCGCAGAACTCGGGCAGGTCGCCGTACTGGACGCCGTCCTCGACCCGCACGTCCTGGTGCTGGTGGCGGAAGTCCTCGTTCGGCTCGGTGAACCGCCCGGCCGGGTACCCCTGGCGCAGGTAGGAGATGTGGTCGCTGCCGCGCAGGTACCGGTCGCGGCGGTAGATCACCCGCACCCGCATGCCGGTGGCGTCGTTCTCGGCCACGTCCTGGACGAAGCGGGCGAGTTGCCGCGACGGCGAGTCGTTCTCGCCGCCGACCGACTGGCGGGTCGTGGCCTGGTCGGGAGTCTCGGCGGTGGGCACGCCCTCGGCGAACAGGCGCACCGTGCGGGTGTCCCGGGTGCCGTCGTCGGCGCGGCTGCTGCCCACGATGTCGTCGCTGAACATGCCCTGCACGTCGGCGCCCGCCGCCTTGTACCGCTGGGCCTGGTACGCCGAGCCGTACAGGCCCTGCTCCTCGCCGGCCACCGCGGTGAACACGACGGTGGCCTCGATCGGGCGGGTGGCCATGACCCGGGCGAGTTCCATCGCGATCGCGACGCCGGACGCGTCGTCGTTGGCGCCGGGCGCGTCGGCGGTCGCGTTCATCACGTCGGTGACCCGCGAGTCGTAATGTCCGGAGATGACGTAGATCCGGTCCGGCGACCCGGTGCCGCGCAGGGTCGCCACCACGTTCGTGATGACCGTGGGCGTGGGGATGCGGGCGGCCGGCTCCTGCAGGTACGACTGCTTCTCGACGGTCAGCCGGCCGCCGGACGCCGCCGCGTACCCGAGGAACTGCTCGTAGATCCAGTCGCGGGCGGCGCCGATGCCGCGTACCGGATCGTCCTGATTGGATAGCGTGTGCCGGGTGCCGAAGGCGGCGAGCCGGCGGACGGTGGCTTCGATGCGGCGCTGGTCGATCTCGGTCAGCAGCGCCCGCAGGGCGCGGCTCGGTCGCTGCGGGGTGGCGGGGCGGCCCGGACCGGCGGGGGTGCCCGCGGCCTGGGCCGGCGCCGCCCCGGCCACCAGCGGAACAGCCGCGGCGGCGGAGGCGGACGCGAGGAACGCGCGACGAGATGTGTGTTCGTCTATGCCCATCACCCGATCCTGCGCCAACCCGCCGCTGGCGGCAATGTCCGGGCGACGTCGATAAGATATTCAGGAACCGTATGCTCGTGGGATGCAACGCCCAGATGGGCTAGGCTTTTGTCCGTGAAGTCGTGGTATCACGAGATCGACCTCGACACGCCGAGCCCCGCCCGGGTGTACGACTACATCCTCGGTGGCAGCCACAACTTCGCGGTCGACCGGGCGATGGCGCAGCGGTTCGTCGAGCTCAAGCCCGACCTCGCCGAGACCATGCGCGCCAACCGGGCGTTCCTGCGCCGCGCGGTGGAGTTCCTGGTCCAGGCGGGCGTCCGGCAGTTCCTCGACCTCGGCTCCGGCGTGCCGACGGTGGGCAACGTGCACGAGGTGGCGCACCGCACCGCGCCCGACGCGCGGGTGGTCTACGTCGACCTCGACCCGATCGCGGTGGCGCACAGCTCGGCGATCCTGCTGGAGACCCCGCACGCCGGCGCGATCCGGGCCGACCTGCGGGACGCCGACGCGGTGCTGTCCGACCCGACGGTGACCAAGCTGCTCGACTTCGCCGAGCCGATCGCCCTGCTGGTGGTCGGCGTGCTGCACCACCTGCCCGGGCTGGAGCCCCTGGCGGCCGTCCGGCGATACCGGGACGCGCTGGCGCCGGGCAGCTACCTGGCCGTGAGCCAGGCCACCGGCGACGGCCGCCGCACCGACCCGCCCGACGTGATCAAGCGCGCCTACGACGGGGCGTACGGGCGCGGCAGCGACACGTTCACCCTGCGCGACCGGGACGAGGTGCTGGCGTACTTCGAGGGGTTCGAGCTGGTGCCGCCCGGGCTGACCTTCGTGGCCCAGTGGCGCGCCGAGGTCGAGGTCGACGACCCGGAGCGGCCCTCCACCTGGGCCGGCGTCGGGCGCCTTCCCTAGGCCGTCGGGCGTCTTCCCTAGGCCAGGAGCGAGCGTAGCTCGGCGTCCAGGTCGACGTAGCCGGCCTCGCGCCCGCGCGGCACGACCGCCAGCATCTCGGCGGCGAACTGGCACAGCGGCACCCGCGGCAGGTCGATCGCGAGCATGTCGCGGCCGTTGTGCAGGATGAGGCTGACCACGCTCGCGCCCGGCTCGCAGCCGATCACCACGTCGCCGAAGCCGGCATGCCCGTTCAGGCCGGCCAGCAACAGGTCGCGGGCGAACACCCAACATGACGTGTCGGTCGCGTCGGCGCTGACGATCACGTGTACCGCGTACGGGTCGTCGGCCGCGTAGCCGAGCCCCACGCTGACCGCACCGTCCACGGTCGGCGAGTAGGCGTGCCCGTTGACCATCTGCCACGCTGAGCGTTTCCTGCGTCTCACGAACTCTCATTACGGGCCGGAACCGGCTGCGGTTGAACAAGCGGCGTGATCGGCGGCACAAGTCGGGGCGGATCGGTCCGCATCGACCCCACCGGGATGCGAGGCTTAGCGGATGCGGACGCGCACCGATGTGATCGAAGACCTAATGGGTCGGTTCCCCCATATCCCCCGGGAAGCCGTGATCAAGGAAGATCTGCTGCGCGGGGGCGTGGCGTTCGACGAGTCGGTGCTGACCGACGGCGACGAGGGCGACGTCAAGCCCAAGTCGTACTTCATCTTCTCCTTCGACCACCGCACCCTGCCGGAGCTGGGCGCCGCCGCGCTGCGCCGGCCACCGGAGGAGGTGGTGCTGACCGGCGGGCCGTACGAGCTGCGCCGCACCGTGGTGTCGGTGCGGGTGAACCCGGACTCGCCGTACCGGGTCGCGGCCGACGCCGACGGGGTGGCGCGGCTGTTCCTCGACGGCCGCTCGATCGCCGACGTCGGCCTGCCGCCGATGCCGGACTACTACCGGCACACGCTCGCGGGCGGCAAGTCCGTCATGGAGGTCGCGCCGACCATCCAATGGGGATACCTCATCTACCTGACGGTGTTCCGGGTCTGCCAGTACTTCGGCGCCAAGGAGGAGTGCCAGTACTGCGACATCAACCACAACTGGCGCCAGCACAAGGCCGCCGGCCGGCCGTACACCGGGGTCAAGCCGGTCGACGAGGTGCTCGAGGCGCTGGCGATCATCGATCGGCACGACACCGCGCGCAGCTCGCAGGCATACACGCTGACCGGTGGCAGCGTGACGTCGAAGGTGGACGGGCTCGCGGAGGCCGACTTCTACGGCCGCTACGCGAAGGCGATCGAGGAGCGCTTCCCCGGCCGGTGGATCGGCAAGGTGGTCGCGCAGGCGCTGCCGCGCGCCGACGTGCAGCGCTTCCACGACTACGGCATCCGGATCTATCACCCGAACTACGAAGTGTGGGACAAGCGGCTGTTCGAGCTGTACTGCCCCGGTAAAGAGCGATATGTCGGGCGGGAAGAGTGGCACCGCCGGATCCTCGACTCGGCGGAGATCTTCGGGCCGCGCAACGTGATCCCCAACTTCGTGGCCGGCATCGAGATGGCCGAGCCGTTCGGGTTCGGCACCATCGACGAGGCGATCGCGTCCACCACCGAGGGGCTGGAGTTCTTCATGTCCCGCGGCATCCTGCCCCGGTTCACCACCTGGTGCCCGGAGCCGACCACGCCGCTCGGGCGCACCAACCCGCAGGGGGCGCCGCTGGAGTACCACATCCGGCTGCTGGAGGCCTACCGCGCGACGATGGAGGCCAACGGGCTCTCCTCGCCGCCAGGATACGGGCCGCCCGGCGCCGGCCGCGCGGTCTTCTCGGTGAGCTCCTTCATGGATACCCTGCCCGCCGACGAGACGGTCGCCGCGTGATCCTGGTCTTCTCCCGCACCACCGGGTTCCGCCACGACTCCATCCCCGCCGGCGTCGCCGCCGTCCAGTCCCTGGGCCACCCCGCGGACGCCACCGAGGATCCCGGCTGGTTCACCCCGGAGCGGCTGTCCGGGTACCGGGTGGTGGTCTTCATGAACACCAACGGCGAGGTGCTCGACGACGCCGGGCGCGCGGCGTTCGAGGGGTTCGTCCGGGCCGGCGGCGGGTTCGTCGGGGTGCACTCGGCGGCGGCCACCGAGTACGACTGGCCGTTCTACGGCGCGCACGTCGGCGCGTACTTCGACCGGCACCCGGCCGTACAGCCGGCGACCGTGTCCGTGGTCGACGGCGACCACCCGGCCACCGCCCACCTGCCGGCGACGTGGCCGGTCGTCGACGAGTGGTACGACTTCCGCACCCGGCCGTCGGCGCGGGTCCTGCTGCGCGTCGACGAGGCGTCGTACGAGGGCGGCGGGATGGGCGCCGACCACCCGATCGCCTGGTGCCACGAGCACGCCGGCGGGCGGGCCTTCTACACCGGGCTCGGCCACACCATCGAGGCGTACGCCGACCCGGTCTTCCGCGCCCACCGCCGCGGCGGGGGGGGGGGCGAACCCCCATGCTCCGGGCGTCCTTCACGTCGTTAGACCGAATTGAAGCACGCCTTGATCATGAGAGGATGGCGGCGTGAGTCGCGCCGTCGAGGAGCTCAACCGCCGCATGCTGCGGGCCCGCGACGCGATGGACCGGGCGTACGCGGAGCCGCTGGACGTCCCGGCGCTCGCCGCCATCGCGCACCTCTCGCGGGCCCACTTCATCCGGACGTTCCGCGCCACCTACGGCGAAACACCCCACCGGTACCTCCAGCGCCGGCGGGTCGAGCGCGCGATGTTCCTGCTGCGCGAGTCGGACCGCAGCGTCACCGACATCTGCCTCGACGTCGGGTTCGGCAGCCTCGGCACGTTCAGCCGGACATTCCGCGACATCGTGGGCGAGTCACCCACGGCGTACCGTCGCCGCGCCCCGGCCGCCCCTGCCCCAGGCTGCTTCGTCAAGGCGTGGACGCGCCCGTCACTTTCGGATGAGCCCCGCTCGTCACTTGCGGACGAGCCCCGCCCGTCACTTTCGGATAAGCAGGGGGCCGGCCCGCGCCGATAGCGTGAGCGGCATGCTGAACACGATCCGCATTTCGCACATTTGGGTCCTCGACCAGGACGAGGCCCTCGACTTCTACGTCGGCAAGATCGGCCTTGAGGTCGCCACCGACGAGGATCTCGGCTTCATGCGCTGGCTGACCGTCCGGGTGCCGAACGAGCCCGGCCGGGAGATCCTGCTGGAGAAGCCCGGTCCGCCCGCCATCGACGAGAAGTCCGCCGAGCAGATCCGTGAACTGATCACCAAGGGCGCCAGCGGGTTCGCGATCGGGTTCACCACCAGCGACGCCCGCAAGACGTACGAGGAGCTGAAGGCGAAGGGCGTCGAGATGACCGACGAGCCCACCGAGCGGTCGTACGGCATCGACTTCGGCGCCCGGGACCCGTTCGGCAACCATTTCCGGGTGCTGCAGCACGTCGCGTAGCCCCCCGCTAATGTGAGAGCGATGCGTGTCCAGGCTCTGACCGCGGCAGCTGCCCTGTTCTCGGCGCTCTCACCAGGGCTCGCGGCCCCAGCGACGGCGGGTGCGCCGGCGCTGGCCGGTGCGCCGGTGGTGCCGTGTCCGGCGACCAAACCGGATCCGGCCGTCAAGCGCCCGCCCCGGCCGGTGCCGCCGGCGCTGACCGACTACCAGCGCACGGTCGGCGGCGACGGGCTCGCCACCGCCGGGCTCGCCACCCCCGCGGGCGCACCCCCACCGCCGGCCCTGACCGCGACGTCGTGGGTGGTCGCCGACCTCGGCACCGGCGCGGTGCTCGGCGGGTGCGGCCCGCACGAGTACGCGACGCCGGCGAGCGTGCAGAAGCTGCTGCTCGCCGCGACGTTCGTGGACAAGCTCGACCCGAACCAGGTGGTGCAGATCAACCGCGCCGACCTCGACATCGAACCGGGCAGCTCGGCCGTCGGGCTGGTCGAGGGCGGCCGGTATCCGGTGCGCACGCTCTGGCTCGGACTCCTGCTCAACTCCGGCAACGACGCCGCCAACGTGCTGGCCCGGCTCGGCGGCGGCACCGCGGCCGCCGGCGTCGCCGCGATGAACGCCGAGGCGCAGCGGCTCGGCGCGCTCCAGACGCATGCCGTCACCCCGTCCGGCCTGGACGGGAAGGGCCAGTTCACCAGCGCGTACGACCTGGCGTTGATCGCCCGGGCGTGCTTCGCCAGCGCGGCCTTCCGCACCTACGCCACCGCCGAGCGGGCGCAGATCCCGCCCCAGCCGGCGAAGCGCGCCGGCGGCTTCCAGATCCAGAACGAGAACCAGCTGCTGACCCGGTATCCGGGCGCGCTGGGCGGCAAGACCGGCTTCACCGACCTGGCCCGCCACACCTTCGTCGGCGCCGCCGAGCGCAACGGCCGACGCCTCGTGGTGGCGCTGCTCGGTGCCGAGGCCCGACCGCTACGCGGCTGGCAGCAGGCGGCGGCGCTGCTCGACTGGGGGTTCGGGCTGCCCGCCGACGCCTCGGTGGGCAGCCTCGTGGCGCCCGGCGAGGTGCCGCCCACGCCGCCGCCCGCGGCGGCGGGGAAGCTGGGTGCGGCGGCTTCGTCGCCGGACCCGGCGGCCACCGCGTCGTCGCTGGCCGGCTCGTCACCGGCGGCCGCGATCGGGGTCGCCGCCGCCGGTGTCGCCCTGCTCGTCGTGGTGCTCGTGTCGGCGCGCTGGCGGCGGGCCACCATCCGCGCCCGCCGGGCCGCGATCGACGAACTCCGCCGCTCCCGCTCCCCATGAAGATCGGCTGTCAGCGGCTCACCGCCTTCTTGTAGCGCTGGACGGCGAGCGGGACGAAGACGGCCAGCAGCACCACGATCCACAGCAGGGACGTCAACACCGGGCGCTGGAGTGGCCACGCGTCCGGCTGCGGCACCGCCGGGTTGGTGTTGCCGAACAGCTCCCGGGCCGCCTGGGTGACCGCGGAGATCGGGTTCCACTCGGCGAACACCCGCAGCGGCCCGGGCAGGTTGGTGGTGCCGACGAACGTGTTCGCGATGAACGTCAGCGGGAAGATGAACATGAAGCTGGCGTTGTTGAACACCTCCGGGCTGCGCACGGACAGCCCGATCACCGCCATCGGCCAGGAGAACGCGTAGGCGAACAGGAGCAGCAGCCCGAAGCCGGCCAGCGCCTCCAGCACCGAGGAGTGGATGCGCCAGCCCACGATCAGCCCGGTGATCGACATGACGGCGATGACCAGCACGTTGTTGACCAGGTCGCTGGTGGTGCGCCCGACGAGCACCGCCGAGCGGGCCATCGGCAGCGAGCGGAACCGGTCGATGATGCCCTTCTGGATGTCGTCGGCCAGGCCGCTGCCGGTGATCGTCGCTCCGAACAGGACGGTCTGGGTGAAGATGCCGGCCATGAGGAACTCGCGGTAGGACACCCCGGGCACCTCGATCGCGCTGCCGAAGACATAGGCGAACAGCAGCACGAACATGATCGGCGAGGCGGTGGAGAAGACCAGCAGGTCCGGCACTCGCTTGATCTTGATCAGGTTGCGGCGGGCGACCACCAGGCCGTCGCGGACCGGTTTCAGCCGTGCGCTCATCGCTCGCCCTCCCCGTCTTTCGTGCCCGCCGCGCTCTCGTCCTCGGCGGCGTGGCCGGTCAGCGCCAGGAACACGTCATCGAGGCTCGGGCGGCGCAGGCCCACGTCGAGCACCTTCACCGACTCGGCGTCCAGCCGCCGCAGGCTCTCCATCAGCGCGTCCGCCCCGCCGCTCACCGGCACGGTCAGATGACGGGTCTGCTCGTCGACGACGATCTCGCCGGAGGCCAGCGGCGCGACCGCGCGGCGGGCGCTATCCACGTCGGCCGCCGTGCTCAAGGTGAGCTCCAGCCGCTCGCCGCCCACCTGACCCTTCAGCTCGTCGGCGGTGCCCAGCGCGATCACCTTGCCGTGGTCGATCACGGCGATCTGGTCGGCCAACCGGTCGGCCTCCTCCAGATACTGCGTGGTGAGCAGCAGCGTGCTGCCGGCCGCCACCAGCTCGGCGATCACGCCCCACATGCCGATCCGGCTGCGCGGGTCGAGCCCGGTGGTCGGCTCGTCGAGGAACAGCACCCGCGGGGTGGCCACCAGCGCACCGGCCAGGTCGAGCCGGCGGCGCATGCCACCGGAGTAACCCTTGACCGGCCGGTCGGCCGAGTCGACCAGGTCGAACCGCTCCAGCAGCTCGCGCGCCCGGGCCCGGCTCGCCTTGGCGCTCAGCCCATAGAGCCGCCCCACCATGTCGAGGTTTTCGAAGCCGGTCAGGTATTCGTCGACCGCCGCATACTGCCCGGAGAGGCCGATCACCTCGCGCAGCCGGGTGGCGTCGGCCACGACGTCGAACCCGGCGACGCGGGCCCGGCCGGCGTCGGCCCGCAGCAGCGTGGTCAGCACCCGGACGGTGGTGGTCTTGCCGGCGCCGTTGGGGCCGAGCAGCCCCATCACGGTGCCCTCCGGCACGGCTAGGTCGAGGCCGTCGAGCGCCACCACCGATCCGTATTTCTTGACGAGGCCCTCGGCCTCGATCGCGGGATCCATCCCGCCCCCCTCGATGTGCGTCGGTCAATGCTCGGCCATCTTGCCGGACCCCACCGACAAAAACCCCCCGTTTACCGAACCCACCCATGATCAAGGCGTCCCTCAAGTCGTTAGAACGACGTGAGGGACGCCTTGATCATGGGGGTCGCGGTTAGTTGCGGTCGTCCAGCCGGGTCAGGATCAGGCGCAGCAGGTCGCCGTGCGTGTTGAGGGTCTCGTCGATCCGGTCGAACCGCTTGTCGTGCTCGTCGAGCCGCCGCTCGATGCGGTCAAGGCGTTCGCCGTGGTGGGCGAGCGTGGTCTCGACGCGGTCGAGCCGCCGCTCGATGTGGTCGAGGCGTTCGCCGTGGTGGGCGAGCGTGGTCTCGATCCGATCGAGGCGTTCGCCGTGGTGGGCGAGGGTCTCCTCGATGCCGTCGAGCCGCCGGCCGTGCTCCTCGAGCCGCTGGCCCTGGTCTTCGAGCCTGGTGCCCTGCTCTTCGAGCATCCTGCCGTGGCCTTCGAGCGTCCTGCCCTGCTCTTCCAGCAGCCGGCCCTGGTCTTCCAGCATCCTGCCCTGGTGGGCGAGCTGATCGGTGTGCTGGCTCAGCCGCCGGCTCTGGGTCTCCAGCATCCCGGTCTGGTAGCTGAGGCTCCGCTCGTGGGTGCTCAGCATCTTGCCGTGGCGGTCCAGGGCGATCTCGATCCGCGTCATGGCCTGCTTGACGTCGTGGTTGTCGAGCGTCAAGCCGCGGTGCCACTCCGACAGCTCACCCATCGATCCGATCACGTAATTCACCTTCAACTCCAACTCAGTCATCCTCAGCATCTGATCCATTTCCAGCACGTTGTTCGCCATGCCGGGGACGGTACGGACACAGTGGAGCTTGCGCTGCCACCCCAATTCCGGGCCCTCAAGATCAAGGCGTCCCTCAAGTCGCTATAGCTACATGAGGGACGCCTTGATCATGGGGGTGTGGGGAGGGTCACCGGCGTAAGGCGCCGGCGGGTTCGATGCGGGCGGCGCGCAACGCCGGGTAGAGGCCCGCGAGCGCGCCGACCGCCGCGCCGAGCAAGGGCGCCGCGAGGACCGTCCACGGCGCCACCACCGGGGTCCAGTGGCGCGCGACCGCGGTACCCACCGTGGCGGCGGTGCCGAGCGTCGTACCGATGAGCCCGCCGAGCGCGCCGGTCAGGACGGACTCGGTGAGGAACTGAGCGGCGACGTGCCGGGGCCGGGCGCCCAACGCCCGGCGCAGGCCGATCTCGGCGGTGCGTTCGAGCACCGCGACCAGCGTGGTGTTCGCGATGCCCACGGCGCCGATGACCAGGCTGATCCCGGCGAGCACGAGGAACAGGCTGTTGAGCCGCGCGGTGACGTTGCCGCGCAGCGTGGTCGGGTCCGCGGGGGCGGTCACCGTGAACAGCGCCGGGTTGTCGGGGCGCAGCGCGCGCGCCGCCTGCCCGGCGATGAGCTGGGCGGCGCCGAGCCGGGTGTGCACCAGCATCCGGGCGCGCGGCTCGACCGGGGGACCGTAGGCCGCGAGCGCGGTGGTCGTGGGGATCATGACGGCGGCGGCCAGCTCGGGCAGGCGCTGGAAGCCGTCGAGGACACCGATGACCGGGTACGCCCGGTTGTCGACGAACACGACCGGCTGGGCGTCGAGGCGGCCGACGTCGAGCGCGCGGGCCGCCTCGGCGCCGAGCACCGCCACCGGCTCGGCCCGGGACTGCGCGAACTGGTCCCACGCCCGGCCGCGTACCACCCGCGCCCCGGTCACCGCGAAGATGCCGGGGTCGACGGCGGTCACGGTCAGCCCGCCCGGCGCGGCGCCGGCGGCCGCGGCGCCGTGCAGCGGCGGCGCGGTCGAGATGGTCGGTGCGGGGCGGATCCTGGGCGCGAACCAGACGCCCGCCTCGACCACGCCGTTGAGCCGCGCCATCCGGGACCGGGCGTCGGCGGTGAAGGAGATCCGGGTGTCGTCGGGGTTTCCGGTGCCGGCGTCGGTGACCGTGACCGTGGTGGCGGCCAGGGCGCTGAAGTCGCGCCCGATCTGGCCGGCCGCGGTGGTGGTGAGGCCGAGCACGGCGACGAACGCGCCGACGCCGAGCAGCGTGCCGAGCATCGTCAGCGCGGACCGGGCCGGGCGCTGGACCAGACCGGCGACCGCCTCGCGGAACAGGTCGCGGAGCCGGATTCCGGACCGGCGCGGCTCACGCATGGCCGTACTCCATGGTGGCGGCCGGGGTGAGGCGGCCGTCGCGGATGGCGACGACCCGGCCGGCCCGGCGGGCGACGGCGGGGTCGTGGGTGATGATCACGATCGTCACGCCGGTCGCGTGCAGCCGCGCGAGCAGGTCCAGGATGCCGGCCGCGGTGGCGGTGTCGAGGTTTCCGGTGGGTTCGTCGCACAGCAGCAGCGCCGGCGCGCCCACCAGCGCGCGGGCGATCGCCACCCGCTGCGACTCGCCGCCGGACAGCGTGGTCGGGAGCGCGTGGCCGCGGTGGCTCAGGCCCACCGCGCCGAGCCCCACCTCCGCGTCGCGGACCCGCGCCGCCCGCGGTACCCGGGTGTAGAGCTGGCCGAGCTCGACGTTCTCCGCGGCGCTCCGGTACGGGATCAGGTGGAAGGACTGGAAGACGAACCCGATCCGCTGCCCGCGCAGCGCGGTGCGCGCGGCTTCGCTCAGCGTGGCCACATCGACGCCGGCGAAGTGGTACCGGCCGGCGGTCGGGCGGTCGAGCAGGCCCAGGATGTTGAGCAGGGTCGACTTGCCGGAGCCGGATGGGCCGACGATGGCCAGGTAGTCGCCCGCCTCGACGCGCAGGTCGGTCGGGTGCAGCGCCACGACCGGCGGCGGCCCGGGATAGGTCAGCGCGACCCGGTCGAGGACCAGCAAGGGGCTCATCGGCCCACGCTCACCAGGTCGCCGGCGGCGAGGTCGCCGCCGGTCGGGGTCACCTCGACGAGGCCGTCGGCGGACACCCCGGCGCGCACGACGACCGGGGTGGTGGCTCCGTCCCCGCGGACGACGGTGACCACCGCCGTGCCGTCGGCGCGGGTGGCGATGGCGGCCACGGGTACCGCCAGCACCGGGCGCGTGGTCGCGGCGGCGGTGACCGTCACGCGGACGTCGTGGCCGTTCCAGGCGGCGGGCAGCCGGGTGGTGGGGGTGACGGTGACCGGCGCCTGGGGCGCGCCGGCCGGCGCCTCGTCGCCGCTGGCGGCGGCCCCCGAGGGGTCGGGGGAGCCGGCGGGCGGGGCCGCGTCGGTGGTGACCGGGTCGACGCGGTGCACGGTGCCGGTGGTGGACTCGCCCAGGACCTCGGCGTCGATCTGGGCGGGCATCCCGGCGGCGAGCAGCTCCGCCTGTGCCGGGTCCAGCCCACTGGTGACCACCAGATCCCCTGTGGACAGGGTGACCAGCGGCGCGGCGACCGGCGCGCCGGCGCGGGCGCCCAGTGTCTCGACCCGCGCCGGGAACCGCGGCAGGAAGGCGACCTCCGCGGCCGGCACCCGCGGGCCGGTGTGCGCCTTGAGGTAGGCCTCGTTGTCGCGCGCCTTCGCCAGGTCGCGTTCCAGGTATCTGAGCTGTTCCGGCAACGGCTCCCCGCCGGCCGCCACCGTGGTGTCGCCGGCCGCGATCCTTCGTTTCAGGGTGGCCACGGCCCGCTCGGCGGCCACCACCGCGTCGCGCGCCGCCTGCAGCGCCGCGCGGTCCTCGGCGCCCTCCGGCCCGCCGGTGGTCGGCACGTCGTACCCGATCGCCGTGTACAGCCGGGTGACCGCGGCCTTGGTCGTACCGCCGAACCGCCCGTCCGGCGCTGACCGGAAGTGGCCGAGCGCGGCCAGCGCCGCCTGGAGTTGCTTGACGTCCGCGCCGGTGTCGCCGGGTTTCAGATCGCGGTAGGCCGGCACCGCGCCGGCCAGGCTGATCAGCGGCCGGCCGGAGACCTCCAGCAGGACCTGGCCGGCCGTGACGGACTGCCCCGCCCGTACCCGCACCGCGCTCACGACGGGTGCCGCGCCGCCGGCCGCGGTGGACACCGCGGGCGTGACCGCCACCCGGGAGGCGGCGCCCACCGTGCCGCGGAAGATCAGCGTGCTGGCCAGCACCTGGCTGGTGACCGGCGCCGTGATCAGGGACGCCTCGGGCGCCGACGCCTCGGCGGCGACCTGCTGCGGCGACTTGACGAACCGGGCGGACCCCATCCCGGCCAGCGACAGCACCGCCGACGCGACCGCCACCGCGGTCACCACCCGGTGCCGGCGGACCGTCCGCTGTGGACGGCCCGCGGTCGGCGCGGACGGCTGGTGACTCATGACGGGGCCGTGCGGCCGAGGATCCGGGCGGCGTTGCGCGCGGCGTCCGTCCACTTGCTCCTGATCCCGGTGAGCCGCTCGATCTGTTGCTGTACCGCCTGCCGCTCGTACCCGGACTCGATCGTGAACCACACGCCGATCAGGTTGGTGCGCTGCTTGCAGCGCACGTCGGCCACCGCGGTCCGGATCTCCACCGCGGTGATCGCCCCCGTCACGGACCACCGCGCGTCGCTCACCTGGAGCGGAGAGGGATAGTCGTAGCCTGCCTGGGTCATGCACGCCGACCAGGCCGCGACCACGGCCACGACCCGCGGGTCGGACTTGGACTTCTGCCACATCTCCACGGTGATCGCGTCCGCGACGCGGGTCGGGTCGATGGTGTCGCCGCTGGCGCCGGTCACCTGCTGGCGGGCCGCGCCGGCGCAGCCGCCCTCCGGGACCTCTTTGCCTTGGTGGGAACGGGCACCGTCACCGCCGTCGGGGCCGTCCAGCGCGAGCAGTTCGGCGCGCGACAGCGGCTGGCCGCCGCCCGACCGCCCGGCGGGTTTGTCGCGGCTGTTTCCGGACGGCGGGAGGTGATAGCCGTACCGCTGGGCCGTCGCCAGGTCGGCGACCCCGTAGAGCCGGTCGACCTGGTGCGTCTCGGCGCGCTCGGCGGGCGGCGCCGGCCAGGTGAACCCGTACCGGCTCATGCACTCGGCGACCAGCTTGTGCTCGGCGGCGGCGACGAGGCTCAACTCCTCCGCGCTCGGCCGGTAGGCGTCGGTCGGCAGCGTCAGGCCGCGGACCGTGTCCAGGCGCGGTATCGCGGACACCGACGGCGGCGTGACCACCAGCCGGTCGCCCGGATCGGCCGGCGGGCTCGGATCGTCGGCGGAGCAGCCGGCCAGCGCCGCGGCCGCGAGGGTGGCGAGCGCGGCGGCGCGGCCGCGCGAGATGACGGACATCGGGTACTCCTTCGGGGCTCCACCGCCGGACGGCCGCGCGACCGTCCGGCGGCCGCTAGGCGGGCGCGGTCAGCACGCCCAGTCTTGTGAGCGGATGTTGTTCAGCAGCGTGCCGAGCTGTGAGCCGGCGCGCTGGTGCCCGCTCAGCGGGTAGCTCGTCAGGGTCACGGACGGCCCGGCGAAGTTCGGGTCGTACCAGAGGGTCACCTCGCAGGTGGTGTCGAGGTTCTGGTCCGATCCGTTGTTGTTACCGATGCGCTCGCCCTGTCCCGAGCCGGCGGCGAGGTAGATGTACGGTGTCGCGCCGCTGACGGGGAAGTTGGCGACCTCCTCGGGTACCCCCGAGTGGGAGCCGCTGTAGGACTGTCCCCAGTAGATGCAGTGGTCCTCCTCCGGACCGATGACACAGGGAGCGTGGGGCGTCGCGCTGGCCGGTCCGCCGATGAGGACCGCCGGCGCGACCAGCGCCACGGATGCCGCGATGCCGGCGGCGATTCTGGAAACTCTCACGTGAAGACCTCATTCACCTCGATCGGTTGCTGGTGGTCAGCTGACACTCATCGATCGTCGGCGCGGCGCGCGCCGGGTGGCGATGCCTTTCGGCGTGAGCCGAAAAGTACAGATCATCCCGTTGTCGCTCGTACTCCGTGCGGGGCGCCTCATCCTGGGCGAGGGCTGTCCAGCAGGGTGGCGCCGGCCCGGCTGAGCCGGTGCAGCACGGCCTTGCCGGCGCGCGCGGTGGTGATCAGGCCGGCGTCCCGGAGGACCGCGGCGTGCTCGCTCGCCGAGGGCGCCGAGATGTGGACGGTACGCGCGATGCCGGTCGTCGTGACCGGACGGCGGCCCACCGTCTCCAGCACCGCGGCCCGGGTGGTGCCGAGCAGCGCGCCCAGTGCCCGATTGGCGCGCGGGCCGCCCTCGCCGGGGTCCTCCAGCCAGCCGAGGTCGTGCTGGACCGGGTACACCAGCACGGGCGGCAGGTCCGGGTCGATCAAGGTGATCGGCGTGCGCCAGCAGAAGAACGACGGCACCAGCAGCAGGCCGCGGCCGGCCAGGTGCAGGTCGCGGTCCTTGGGGTACGGGCTGAGCAGCACCGGCGGCTCCCAGCGCAGCGGCGGCGGCAACCCGGCCAGGACCCGCTCCGGCCCGCCCAGGAGGGCGTCCCGGGCCCGGATGGCCCGGTCCGCGTCCAGGCAGCGGTCGATCTGCTCCTGGTACGGCGCGACCGTGGCCGCGTGCCAGTCGCGCATCGCGCCGGCCACATGGTCCAGCGCGTCCGGGTCGCCGTCGGCGAGCCGCCGGGTCCACCCCGGCAACCGGGACCTGGTGGCGAGGTGCGCGAGGTCCCGGCGGATGCGCCCGGCCGGCGTGGCGCGCAGCGACTCCAGGCCGGCGTCCAGCCCGAGCGTGCCGGTCAACGGTGTGAGCAGATCCGCGCTGTCGCCGCGCGGTTGCGACAGCGACAGGAGGGTCGCTTCCGCCGTGCGGGGCGCCCGCGCCCGGGTCCGGCGGCGCCAGCCGCGGTACACGAGGCGTCCGTCGGTGGTGTGCGACAGTTGGTGGCTGAGCATCGTCTCCCACAGCGCGTCCGAAGTGGACGCTACGTGGGTGCGTGCCAGGTCTTCGCGGTGAAAATGGATTCGTAGCATCCGCCGGCCCCGAAGTTCTCACTCCAGAGTGGACGAGGCAGCGGCGATCGTCCCCCGTGATCTCATGAATCGAGTCTTTCCGCGGCGGATCGCGACACGCTAGGGAAATATCCGAAAATCGACATATCCCGACAGTGGTCATCCATGATCGGGGCGTTCCTGTAGTCGTTCTTACTGCTACAGGGACGCCCTGATCATGACGGTGCGGGATCAGTTGCGCTCGTCGAGCCGGGCGAGAATCAACCGCAGCATGTCGCCGTGGCCACGGAGCAGCTCGCCGTGTGCGGTCAGGGTCTGGTCGACCTGGTCGAACCGCTTGTCGACCTGGTCGAACCGCTTGTCGACCTGGTCGAACCGCTTGTCATGGCCGTCGAGCCGGGTGTCGATGCCGTCGAGGCGGCCCTCGATGCGGTCGAACCGCTGGCTGTGCTCGTGGAGCAGCTCACCCTGGAGGTCGAGCTGCCGGCCGTTGAGGTTCATCACCTGGTCGATGTGCGCGAGCCACTTGTCGTGGCTGTGCAACATCTTCTCCCCGCTCTCCAGCTTGCCCTCGATCCGCTGCGCGGTGAGCTTGATCTCCTGGACGTCGAGGTCCAGCCCGCGATACCACCGCACCAGGTCATCCTCTCGGTCGGACATGATGTCGAGCCTCTTGTTCACCCGGTGAGCCCAGTCCGCGTTGGGAAAGGTTGTCGTCATGCCTCAGGAAGGTACGGACACTGTGGAGCTTGCGCTGCCACCCCAATTTCGCCCCTCAAGATCAAGGCGTCCCTCACGTAGCTCTAACTACATGAAGGACGCCTTGATCTTGGGGAGTGTGGTGCGGATCACCCTGGTCAGGGCGGCGAACGCGATGCCCGCGGCGAGCGACGCGAGCACGGCCAGCAGCGCGTTGTGGTGGTCGAGTCGCGGATAGACCTGCCAGTGCACGAGGTAGATGTACAGCGACGCGCCGGCGAGCACCCCGGCCATCCGGTTGACCACGGCGGCGCCGGGCACGCTGGGCAGCCAGATCAGCGCGACCAGGCCGGCGACCACGACCGCCTCCCGGGCCGGATCGTCGAAGTACCCGGGCACCGTGGCGAGCGCGGCGGCGGTGACCGCCAGCCGGTGCCACCGGGTGGTGCCCTTGGCGGCCGCCCAGCCCAGCGCGAACAGCCAGCAGTTGCGCACCGCCGACGGCAGGTGGTCGGGCGCGTACGCGGCGAGCAGGTCGTAGCGGACGACGAGGCCGGCCGCCAGGACGGCCAAGGGGAAGCCGAACGGGAACCGCCGCTCCCACCGGTCGAGCACGGCCAGCAGCACGGTCGCGACCACGAGAATCTGCACGAGCGCCTCGACGAACCAGAAGTGCCAGCCGTCGCCGCCGGTGCGCGGCCCGAACACGCTGTGGAGGAACACCAGGTTCGCGGGGCCGTACGCGCCGAGGGCCAGGTATGCGAACGCGATCCACGCGAGGCTGGGCACGGCGATCCGGGCGATGCCGCCCCAGATGTGCCGGAGCCGGTCCAGGCGGGCGGCGCCGGTCAGGTGGAAGCGGGCGAAGTTGAAGCCGGCGACGCCGAGCAGCAGGTGCGCGCCGCCGGAGACGTTGAAGAGCGTGGCGTGCGTGCCGACGACCAGCACGATGGCGACGGCGCGCAGGGCGACGCTGGTGTCCAGGGAGCGCCTGCGGCGCCCGGGGCGCAACTCGGTGATCGGCAGCGCGTGCCAGCCGTCCGGCAGGTGCCCGAGCACCCGTTCCAGCTTGACCGACATCTCCACATAGGACAGCGAGTCGCCGCCAAGGCCGACGAAGCTGCTGTCCTCGGTCACGTCGTCGCGGTGCAGCACCTGGGCGTACAGCTGGCGGAGGTCGGTGGGGGTCGCCGTGGGCGGCGGTGGCAACGCCCCGACGGCGGCCCGGTCCGGCTTGCCGCTGGGCAGGCGCGGCAGCTCGTCGAGTACGTGGACGCGCACCGCGTGCGGCGGCAGTCCGGTCCGGCGGGCCACCAACCGCCGTACCCGATCGGGGTGGACGCCGCGTTCCGAGCCCCGGAGGTTTGGAAGGGACCCTTTATATGTAAAAAGCGATAACAAGGGGCCCTTCCTTGCGGGCGGGGCGTGGAGGGCGACTACCAGGGTGTCGGCGGTGGGGGAGGCGGCGCAGACGGCCGCCAGGCCGTCGCCGGCCAGCGCCGCGTCCACCGCCGCCGGGTCGACGCGCAGGCCGAGGATCTTCACGAAGCCGCCGCGCCGGCCGACGATCTCGTAGAGGCCGTCGGGCCGCCGCCGCGCGAGGTCGCCGGTGCGCAGCTCGTCGATCGTGCGGCCGAGGGCCAGGTCGGCGGGCCGCTCGGCATAGCCGAGCATCACATTGGGTCCACTGTAGACAAGCTCGCCGGCGTCCCCGTCCAGGGACGGCACGGGCGCGAGGCGGAAGGCGCCGCCGGGGATGGGTACGCCGATCGCCTGCGGATGCTCGGCCACGAGCGAGGGCGGCAGGTACGCCATGCGCGCGGTCGCCTCGGTCTGGCCGTACATGACGAACAGGTCCCAGCCGTGCCGCCGGCCGAGCGCGGCGTAGTGCGCGACCCGCTCGGGCGCGAGCCGCCCGCCGGCCTGCGTGACGTAGCGCAGGTGGGGGAGGCGCATGGTGCCGAACCCGGCGCGGTCCAGCAGGTCGAACGTGTACGGCACACCGGCGAACGACGTGCCCCGCGCGGTGCGGAACAGCTCCCAGAAGCCGGGCTCGGCCACCGACCGGTCGGTGAGGATCAGGCCGGCTCCGCGCGCGAGGTGGCTGTTGACGACCGAGAGCCCGTAGCAGTAGTGCGTCGGCAGCGTGGTCGCCGCCCGGTCGCTCGGCCGGATGTCGAGGTAGCGGGCGATCGCCGTCGCGTTGGACTGCAGGTTCTCGTGGGAGAGTCGGACCAGCTTGGGCGCGCCGGTCGAGCCGGACGTGCCGAGCAGCAGCGCCAGGTCGGGGTGCAGGGTGTGCGCCGAGCCGGCCCGCCGCTCGATCGGCTCACCGTCGTCACCGATCACCACGTCGGGGTCGTACGCGGCGGCCAGCGACTCGAGAGCGGAGCCGGGCACCAGCAGCACGGGGTGGCCGGCGGCGAGCGCGGCCAGGTAGGCGACGAGCGTGTCGAGGCGGTTGCCGCCGGCGAGCAGGACCAGCCGCCGCCCGGTGCCGAGCCGCGCGGCGTACGCGGTGACCCGGTCGGCGAGCTCCCGGTAGGAGAGCTCGTCGCCGCCCTCCTGGATGATCGCGATCCGGTCGCCGAATTCGGACAGTCGGCGCGCGAACGGCACGGTTCGGGCGTCAAAGGCCAGCTCAGCCCCACTCAGCATGCGCACAGGTTAAGCTAAGCCTCTCCTAATTTGAAAGCTCAACGAGATCGACAGAGGGTGGGCATGTCGCGCAATGTGAAGCTGAGCGCCGTCCTCGCCGTGGGCCTGGTCGCGCTCGCCGCCTGCGGCGGCGACGAGTTCGACAGCGGCGAACCCGGCGACAAGACCATCACCGTGTACAGCGGGCGGGGCGAGTCGCTCGTCAAGCCTGCGCTGGAGAAGTTCGAGCAGGCGTCCGGCATCACCGTCAAGGTGCGCTACGGCAGCACCGCCCAGATGGCCGCGCAGCTGCAGGAGGAGGGCGACAAGAGCCCGGCCGACGTGTTCTTCGCGCAGGACGCCGGCGCGCTCGGCGCGGTCGCCAAGGACGGCCTGTTCGCGCCGCTGCCGGCCGAGGTGCTCGGCAAGGTCCCGGCCGGGTACCGGTCGGCGAGCGGCGAGTGGGTCGGCGTGACCGGCCGGTCCCGGGTGTTCGCCTACCACGCCACCCAGGTGCCGGCGGCCACGCTGCCGGCGTCGGTGTTCGACCTGACCGGGCCGGCGTGGCGGGGCAAGGTCGGGGTCGCGCCCACCAACGGCTCGTTCCAGGCGTTCGTCACCGCGATGCGGGTCCAGCACGGCGACGCGAAGACCAAGGAGTTCCTCGCCGGGTTGAAGGCCAACGACGCGCAGATCCGGGAGAGCAACATCCAGATCGTGCAGGAGATCAACGACGGCAAGCTGCCGGCCGGTCTGGTCAACCACTACTACGTCTTCGAGCAGGCCAAGGAGAAGGGCATCACCGCCGACCAGATGGCGGCGAAGCTGCACTTCTTCCCGAACGGCGACATCGGCGCGCTGGTCAACGTCGCCGGCGTCGGGCTGCTGAAGAAGGCCGCCGGCGACGCGGACGCCAGGGCGCTGGTCGACTACCTGCTCGGCGCCGAGGGGCAGGAGTACTTCGCGACCGAGACGTTCGAGTACCCCCTCGTGGCCGGCGTGCCGACGGCGCCCGGCCTGCCCGCCCTGACCTCGCTCGCCGCGCCCGCCATCGACCTCAACGACCTGGACGACCTGGACACGACGATCGCCATGATCAAGGAAGCGGGGCTCGCCTGAGCGCGCGCCGCTGGGTGCCCCGGCCCGCGCTCGCCGCCGCGTCCGCGGCGGCGGTCGCGGTCGCCCTGATCCCGCTGGTCTACCTCGGGGTACGCACCGGCGAGGCGGGCTGGGCACGGATCGCCGACGAGTTGTTCACCCGGCGGGTGTTGGTGCTCGCCGGGCGCAGCCTCGCGCTCGCCGCCGTGGTGACCGCGGCGTGCACCGCGCTCGGCGTGGGCACCGCGTTCCTGGTGACCCGCACCGACCTGCCGCTGCGCCGGTTCTTCGGAGTGCTGGCCGCGCTGCCGCTCGCCGTACCCACCTATGTGGCCGCCTTCGCCTGGGTCTCCACCGCCGATTCGTTCGCCGGCTTCTGGCCCGCCGCGCTCGTGTTGACGCTGTGCTCGTACCCCTATGTCTTCCTGCCCGTCGCGGCGGCCCTGGCCGGCGCGGACCCGGCGCAGGAGGAGGTGTCCCGGTCGCTCGGCCGCGGCGCCTGGCGGACCTTCGCCGCCGTGACGCTGCGCCAGGTGCGGCCCGCGGTCGCGGCCGGCGCGCTGCTGGTCGCCCTGTACGTGCTGTCCGACTTCGGCGCCGTCTCCATCGTGCGGGTGGACACGTTCACCCGGGCCATCTTCACCGCGTTCAACCTCGGCTTCGACCGCACCGGCGCGCTGGTGCTCGCCACCGTGCTGGTCGCCCTGACCGCGCTGCTCATCGCCGGCGAGCTGGCGAGCCGCACGCGCGGCGCCCGGTACACCGGCGGCGGCCGCCCACCCACCCGGTTCCGGCTGCGCGGCGGGCGCTGGCCGGCCGCCCTCGCGCTGGCCGCCGTCACCGCGCTCGCGCTCGGCGTGCCCGCCGCCAGCCTGACCCGGTGGCTGGCGGCCGGCGTGTCCCGGCCCGAGTCGCTCGGCGCGGTCGCCACCGCCGCCGGCAACTCGCTCGGCGTCTCGCTGGCCGGCGCCGGGCTCACCATGCTGCTGGCGCTGCCCGTCGGGCTGCTCACCGCCCGCGCGCCCGGCCCGCTCGCCACCGTGCTGGACCGGCTCACCTATCTCGCGCACGCGCTGCCGGGTGTCGTCATCGGACTGTCCCTTGTGTTCTTCGGCATCAACGTCGCGTACCCGCTCTACCAGACGGTGTGGCTGCTCGCGCTCGCGTACGCGACGCTGTTCCTGCCGCTCGCCGTCGGCGCCGTGGCCGGCGCGGCGGCCCAGTCGCCGCCGGTCCTGGAAGAGGTCGGCCGGTCGCTCGGCCGCGGCCCGTTCGCGGTGCTGCGTACCGTGACGCTGCCGCTCACCCTGCCCGGCATCGGCGCCGGCGCCGCGCTGGTGTTCCTCACCTGCATGAAGGAGCTGCCGGCGACCCTGCTGCTGCGCCCGACCGGCGTCGACACGCTCGCCACCGAGCTGTGGACGCACACCGCCACCGCCGCGTACGCCGCCGCCGCGCCGTACGCCGCGCTGCTGGTCGCGCTCGCGGCGGTGCCCACCTGGTTCCTCACCCTGCGCGGGGGCGCCTGATGCTGTCTGTTGTGGACGTCCGGAAGTCGTACGGCCCGGTGGTCGCGCTGGACGGTGTCGACCTCGACGTGCCGGACGGCAGCCTGACGGCCGTGCTCGGGCCGTCCGGCTGCGGCAAGACCACGCTGCTGCGCTGCGTCGCCGGCTTCGAACGCCTCGACGGCGGCTCGATCACGCTCGCTGGTCGGCCCGTCGCTGGCGTTCCGCCGCATCGGCGGCGGGTCGCCGTCGTCCCGCAGGAGGGCGCGCTCTTCCCGCACCTGTCGGTCGCCGACAACGTCGGCTATGGCCTGGACCGCGCCGCCCGCCGGGCCGGCCGGGTCGACGAGGTGCTCGCGCTGGTCGGGCTCGCCGGCTACGGCGCCCGCATGCCGCACCAGCTCTCCGGCGGCCAGCAGCAGCGGGTCGCCGTCGCCCGGGCGCTCGCGCCCCGGCCGCCGCTGACGCTGCTCGACGAGCCGTTCAGCGCCCTCGACGCCGGGCTGCGCGCCGAACTGCGCCGCGACGTCCGGTCGGCGCTGCGCGCCGACGGCGCGACCGCCGTCCTGGTCACCCACGACCAGGGCGAGGCGCTGTCCATGGCCGACCGGGTCGCCGTCATGCGCGCCGGCCGGATCGTCCAGTGTGGAGCACCCACCGACGTGTACCGGGAACCGGCCGACCCGTGGGTGGCCCGGTTCGTCGGCGAGGCCGTGCTGCTCCCGGGTACCGCCGACGGCGCCGCCGCCGTGACCGCCCTGGGCCGGGTGCCCTTGCGCGCACCGGCCCCGGCCACGGCGGTGACAGTGCTGCTCCGCCCCGAGCAACTCGCGCTGGGCCGCTCCGGGGGCGCCCCCGTCGCAGATGGCCCTTCCGGCGGCGCTCCCGCTACCGTGGTGCGGCACGACTTCCACGGCCACGACGCGCTCGTCGGGCTGCGCCTCAGCGACGGTACCCACGTCACCGCCCGCGTGCTGGACGGCGTGCCCCTCGCGATCGGCGACCAGGTAACCGTCTCCGTCCGCGGCCCCGCCCTCGCCTACCCCACCTGACCGCCGTTCTCCGCCCTCTCCCCGCCGCTTCGCGGCGACAAGCCGCGTAGATCTTGACGTTGTAGCGTCGTGATAGCGACGTTGCGGCGTCAAGATTCACGGCGGGAGACGGCTGCAGCCGGGGGCGAGGGGACCGCGTCGGCGGCGGGTTTTAGCAAAATGGGTCAGGTGCTTCCTCGCGATGACGCCGACGAGTTGACCTGGCTGCTGTTCCGCCAGGACGGTGTGCTCTCCTACCGGCAGGCGCGCAGATTTCTCACCGAGGCCGCGGTGCGCCACCGGGTCCACACCGGCCGCTGGCGACGTGTGCACCGGCAGGTATACGTCACCCACAATGGGCCGGTCACCCGCGAGCAGCAGCGCTGGATCGCGGTGCTCGCCGCCGGCCGGGGTGCGGTGCTCGCCGGTGGGACCGCCCTGGACGAGTACGGCCTCTACCGGTACGCGGGCGAGGGCCTGCACCTCCTGCTCCCCGCGCGCCGCCACCCGGCCGACCCACCGCGGGGCGTGATCGTGCACCGGACGTCGGCCCTCCCGCGCGACGACGTGCACATCATGGCCGCGCCGCCGCGCACCATGCCGGCCCGCTCGGTCGTGGATGCCGCCCAGTGGGCGCGGTCGGACGACGCGGCGGCCGCGATCGTGGCCGCCGCCTTCCAGCGCGGCCTGGTCACCGAGCCGGAGATCCTCGCGGTGCTGGAACGGCTCCGGCGCGCCCGGCGCCGGGCCCTGATCACCGCCGCCGCCCGCGACGCGGCGGGCGGCTCCCACTCCCTGGCTGAGCTCGACTACGGGCGCCTGAACAGGAAATACGGTCTCCCGGAACCCAGCCGGCAAGCGATCCGCACCGACCGTGGCGGCAAGCGCCGCTACCTCGACGTCTACTACGAGGAGTGGGGCGTACACGTCGAGATCGACGGCGGTCAGCACAACGACCCGCGCCAGCAGTGGGCCGACATGAGACGGCAGAACGACCTGTGGATCGCCGGCGACCGTGTCCTGCGGTTCCCGACCTTCCTGGTGCGGACCCGACCCGACGAGATGTTCGCCCAGGTGCGCGCCGCCCTGATCGCGGCCGGATGGCGCCCACCAGAGTGAATCTTGTCGCCGTAACGTTGTTATAGCGACGCTGCGGCGTCAAGATCTATGAGAGCGCGGCCTCCGCCCACTCCACCAGTCGCGCGAAGACTTCGGTGCGGCCGTCGAAGAACGTGTCGAGGATGAGGTTGGCCGCGTCCGCGCCCACCGGGCCGGTGGGGTGCGCGGATGCCGCCGGCGGCGTACGCGGTGGCGGCGAGGCCGGACCGGTACGCCAGCACCTCCCGCCGCCAGTAGTTCCAGTGCCGGGGGTCGTCGCTGGTCGCCCAGTGCACCGGCACGCCCGCGCGGCCCGGGGTGGCCAGCTTGAGCACGGCGGCGACGCCTTCGGGTACGAGATCTGCCGGTGGCCGAGACACAAGATCACCCTCACCCATGATCAGGGCGTCCTTCAAGTCGTTCTAACGACTCGAAGGACGCCCTGATCATGGTTATTCGGCGGCGACGAGTTCCGCGATCTGTACGGCGTTGAGGGCGGCGCCCTTGCGCAGGTTGTCGCTGGAGCAGAAGAACGAGATGCCGTGCTCGACGGTCTCGTCGGCGCGGATGCGGCCCACGTAGGTCGGGTCCTGGCCGGCGGCCTGCAACGGGGTCGGCACGTCGGAGAGCACCACGCCGGGCGCCCCGGCCAGCAGCTCGGTGGCCCGCTCGGGGCTCAGCGGCCGGGCGAAGCGGGCGTAGACCTGCAACGAGTGGCCGGTGAAGACCGGTACCCGCACGCAGGTGCCGGACACCTTCAGGTCGGGGATGCCGAGGATCTTGCGGCTCTCGTTGCGGAGCTTCTGCTCCTCGTCGGTCTCGTTGGAGCCGTCGTCGACGATCGAGCCAGCCAGCGGCAGCACGTTGAACGCGATCGGTCCCACGTACTGCCGGGGCTCGGGCAGCGGCACCGCGGCGCCGTCGAAGGCCAGTTCGGTGGCCCGGTCGGCGACCTTGCGCACCTGCTCGTCGAGCTCGGCGACGCCGGCCAGCCCGCTGCCGGACACCGCCTGGTAGGTCGACACGACCATGCTGATCAGGCCGGCCTCCTCGTGCAGCGGGCGCAGCACCGGCATCGCGGCCATCGTGGTGCAGTTCGGGTTGGCGATGATGCCCTTCGGGCGCTGCCGGGCCGCCTCCGGGTTGACCTCGGACACCACGAGCGGCACCTCCGGGTCCATCCGCCAGGCCGACGAGTTGTCGATCACCACCGCGCCGGCCTCCGCGACGCGCGGCGCCAGCTCCTTCGACGCGCCCTTGCCGGCCGAGAACAGCGCGATGTCGAGACCCCGGTAGTCCGCCGTGGCGGTGTCCTCCACCGTGACCTCGGTGTCCCACCACGACAGGGTGCGCCCGGCGGAGCGGCTCGACGCGAACAGCCGCAGCCGCTCGACGGGGAACTGACGCTCGGCGAGAATCCGGCGCATGACGCCACCGACCTGCCCGGTGGCTCCGACAATCCCGATCTGCATGTACGCCACGTTACCGGCCCGCCCGCGGCCCCTTCACCCGGATATCCCAGATCATGGGGGAGGGGTGATGGGGCGCCAGGCCAACGGGGTGGAGAGGACCATCGTGCTGGCCGGCTGGCCGTACGGCGCGAGCCGGTCGATGACCTCCTCGAAGTCGGCCATCGACGCGGTCGCGACCTTCAGCACGCCGCACGCGTCGCCGGTCACCCGGTGGATCTCCAGCACCTCCGGCCAGTCGGCCACCTTCGGGTCGCGTAGCACGCACCGGGTGCCGTAACAGGACATCCGGATCAGCGCGACCACCTGCCGGCCGGCCTTGGCCAGGTCGACGTGGGCGTGATAGCCGGTGACCACGCCGGCCCGCTCCAGCCGGCGCACCCGTTCGGCCACCGCCGGCGGCGAGAGGTGCACGCGCCGGGACAGCTCGCTGTACGACAGCCGCGCGTCCGCCTGGAGCTCGCGCACCAGCGCCCAGTCCATCTCGTCCACGGCGACCTTCAGTTCGTTAAGCGATCGCGCCGTTCAGGGCGTCGATGCCAGGGTAACCACGCCAGATGACCGTTGGACGCGCATTCCGTCGCGCGCCGACGAAGGTCAACATGAGGGTATGGAAGTCACCTACGGCACGTACGTCCACGCGGGCACGCTGCACTCCCTCCAGCACCCGTTGACCAAGGACCCGGGCGAGATGTCGTTCCTCGTGGTCAGCCAGGTGATGGAGCTGTACTTCGGGTTGATCCGGTTCGAGCTGCGGGAGGTCCAGCGGCACCTGCGGGACGGGGACGTCCGGGGCGCGCTGGTGCCGCTGCGGCGTACCGAGCTGGATCTCGAAGGATTGAACGCGGCCTGGCGCGGCCTGTCCTGGATGACCCCGGTGGACTTCGAGCGGTTCCGCGCCGCCCTCGGCGGCGCGTCCGGTTTCCAGTCGGCGATGTACCGGCACCTGGAGTTCCTGCTGGGGCTGAAGAGCGAGGCGGTGGTCCGGCCGTTCCACCACGAGCCGGACGTCCACGGCGAGCTGCTGGACGCGCTGCGCGCGCCGAGCGTCTGGGACGACGTGCTCGCCCTGCTGGCCGCGCGCGGCTACGACATCCCCGACGAGGTGCTGCGGGAGGACCGGACCCGCGACCACGAACCGCATCCGAGCGTGACGGCGGCGTGGGTGCGGATCTACGCCGAGGACGACGAGCTGCGCGCGCTGGGGGAGGCGCTCACCGACGTCGCCGAACGGTTCGACGAATGGCGGCAGCGCCATCTGGTCGCGGTCCGCCGCACCATGGGCGCCAAGCCGGGTACCGCCGGCACGGCCGGCTCGGCATATTTGACGCGGGCCCTGGACCGGCTGGTGTTCCCGGAGCTCTGGACCGCGCGGACGGAGATGTGATGGCGGTGACCGAGGACGACGCCCGGGCGCGGGACGCCGCCGACCCGGGACACCGGCACCTGTTCCACGTGCCGCCGGCCGACGGCGGCCGCTACCCGGAGGCCGCCTACCTGGTCGGCAACTCGCTGGGCCTGCAACCTCGGGCGACCCGCGCCGCGGTCGAAGCGGAGCTGGACTCCTGGGCCCGCCGCGCGGTCGAGGGGCACTTCGAGGGCGACCGGCCCTGGGTGCCCTACCACGAGGCGCTGCGCGGGCCGGCGGCCCGGCTGGTCGGCGGCGAGCCCCGGGAGACCGTGGTGATGGGCGCGCTGACGGTCAACCTGCACCTGCTGATGGCGTCGTTCTACCGGCCGCGCGGCGCGCGCACGCTCATCGTGATCGAGGACGCCGCCTTCCCCAGCGACAGCTACGCGGTGCGCAGCCAGGCCCGCTGGCACGGCCTCGACCCCGACCAGACCGTCATCCGGACGGAGGACGCCCGGAAAACCATCGCGGAGTACGGCGACCGGATCGCGCTCGTCCTGCTCGGCGGCGTCAACTACCGCACCGGCGAGCTGCTCGACATCCCCGGCATCACGGCGGCGGGCCAGGCCGCCGGCGCGGTGGTGGGCTGGGACCTGGCCCACGCCGTCGGCAACGTGCCGCTGCGGCTGCACGAGTGGGGCGTCGACTTCGCCGCGTGGTGCTCGTACAAGTACCTCAACGGCGGGCCGGGCGCGGTCGGCGGCGTCTTCGTGCACGAGCGGCACCTGGGCGGCGACGCCCCCCGCCTCGAAGGCTGGTGGGGCACCGACCCCGCCCTCCGCTTCCGGATGGAACCGGTCTCCCGGCCACCGGCCACCGCCGACGCCTGGCAGGTGTCCGGACCGCCGATCCTGTCGACCGCCCCGATCCGGGTGTCGCTCGCGCTGTTCGACGAGGTCGGCCTGCCGGCGCTGCGGGCCCGCAGTGAGCGGCTGACCGGCTACCTCTTCGAGCTGCTCGACGCGCTGCCGGTGACGGTGGTGACGCCGCGCGACCCGGCGCGGCGCGGCGCCCAGCTCTCGGTGCGCGTGCCGGACGCGCCGCGGCTGCACAAGGCCCTGCGGCACGGGCACGGCGTGCTGACCGACGACCGCCCGCCGGACATCATCCGGCTCGCGCCCGTGCCGCTCTACTCGTCCTACCACGACTGCTGGCGCGCGGCGGAGGCCATCCGCGCGTCGCTCTAGCTCCTCCCGAACTCCTCGCTCAGCACGGCGCGGGTGACGGCGGCGCCGAGCCGCTCGCCGTGCACGCTGGCGGTGCGGTAGTGCACCCCGGCCCAGACCCGCGCCGCGAGCAGCTCGGCCGTGGCCTCGGCGAGGCTGTCGTAGTGACGGGTGGTGCCGGAGTCGACGCTGGCGGCGCTGAACGAGAGGTCGTCGCGACCGAAGAACTGGCGCAGGCTCGCCATCGTGGCCGACGTGAAGCAGGCGTGCCCCGACGGGTACTCCGTGGACGGCGCCGTGACCCGCAGCGGCGTCCAACTCGGGTCGGCGACGGTGGCCGGGTTGCCGTCGGTGTCCGCCAGCGGGATCGCCGTCACCGGACGCCAGAAGCTCCAGAACTTCTTCTCCTGGTAGCAGGCGATCAGCGTGTCGACGGCGGCCACGTCCGTCATCGCGAGCATGCGGGCGCTCTGCAGGGTGCTGAGCCGCTGGGTCGTGGCGAGCTGGCGCTTGATCTCCCACTCCACCAGGCGCGGATCGTCCCACCAGATCGCCGCCTCGGTCTGGTCCGGCGTGCGGGCCGTGCTGGTCGCCGAGCCGAGGAGCTTGACCTCGTTGAGGTCGCGCGCGTAGGCGGCGCTGGTCAGGGCCGGCGGCCCCGGGGTGCGGAAGTCGGCGGGGTCGATGACGAACGGCTTCAGGGTGGCGAACCACGCGCCGACCTGGAGAAAATCGGGCGGGGTCGGCCGCCACTGGCCCGGCGCCGTGCCGACCGGCCAGGTGGCGTCGGAGAACGCGCCGTCGTCGCGGCGGGCCGCGATCATGGCCGCCGCCGCGGCCGCACCGACCGCGACGCCGCCGCGCTCCGCGCGACCGTCGGGAATCGCGGCGAGCGCCTCGTCGTACCGCGCGCGCAGGGCGTCCGCCTGGGCGGGGAAGAGCGAGAGGAGCACCTGGTACGCCGCGGCGGCGACCGCCGCGTCGACCGAGTCGCCGGGCCGGGTGCGGGGCGCGACCAGATACGGCTCGTACGGAGTGCCGGCGATCGCGTTGACCGCGTCGTAGACGGCGGCCTGCACCATCGCGAAGCTGCGGGCGGTCGCGGTCGGCGACTGCCGGGCGACCTCGTGGATGGCGGTCTGGGCGTGCACGTTCCAGGCGATGACGGCGTTCGGTGTGGTGGCGGGCTGGGCGCGCGCGGTGGAAGGCGCCGCCGCCACCGGCACGGTCACGGCGAGCGCGGCCAGGACCGCGACGCCGCGCAATCTGCGGAATTGTCCGGACTGACGAACGCGACGTGCCATGGGTTCCCCCGTCGGCTGATCGGTGTCGGCTCACACAAGCACGATCCAGCCTTCACCCACAGTGGAGCCCGGGCAACATTTCTGACAGAAATACGGCTGTGCCAGTCGGCACCTGCTGGCTCTCGACGCTCCATGCAAGCACGCGCCACCTTTCAGATCTGCTTCACGGTGACCTTGCGTGGGACGACGGGTTTCGTGCCGGTGCGTCCATCTGGTTTCCAACTGCCTACTCTGGTCCCGGCGGCGCGCGGCGGCGAGACTCCGGAGGTAACGTGGTGTCGTCCTGGGGAGCTGCGGTGAGTGAGGTGGCGCTGGCCAGCCTGCGTGAGCTGGCTGGGCCGGAGTTGTACCGGCGCAACGCGTTCCTGGTCACCGGCCTGCCGGCCGATGTGGACCGGCGGACCGCCCGCCAGCGGCAGCAGCAGCTGACGGCGGCGCTGCGGGTCGGTGCCGACCTGGACCGGCGGGATTCCCTCGCGGCGCCCGAGGATGTCGGGGCCGCGTTCGACGCGATCCTGGGCGACCCGCGCCGCCGGCTGGTGCACGAGATCTTCGCGCCGTGGGGCGCGCCGGACGGTTGCGAATGCCCGGCGGCCGTGCACGACGACCACGACGCGGCCGTGCGGGCGCACGCGGCGGCGCTGGCGGCGCCGCCTGAGACCATCTCCGACTCGTGGCCGGCGGCGGCCGCGGCCTGGACGCGGACGCTGGGGTCCGCGTCGTTCTGGCGGCATCTGCACCACCGGGTGGCGCGGCTCGACGACAAGCAGCTCGACGCCTCCACTGTGGACGCGCTGCGGGCGGAGCTGCCGCTGGCCCTGGCGCGCCCGCTGGTGCGGTTGGCCGGCTCGGCGGCGCGCCCGGCCCCGCTGCGCACCCACCTGAGCGAGTGGCCGGTGCCGGCCCGGGACCGCGACCGGCTGCTCGACGAGGCGGCCGAGCCGCTGTACGCGGAGCTGGAGTCGATCCTCCAGGAGCTGCACGCCACCGTCGAGGCCGGTGACGCGGACGGTGCGGTGGCCGCGATGCGCACGCGGGTCAAGCCGGTCGTCGCCCGGCTGGAAGGGCTGGTGCCGCACGGGCAGCACCGCCGCACGGCCGTGCTCCGGGACAAGGTGGCGGTGCTGCTCAACAACTGCGCGCTGGCCCGGTACCGGGCCACCGGGTGGTACGACGGCAAGGTGAAGGCGTGGGTCGCGGAGGCGGAGCGGCTCGCCACCGATCCGGAGAACCTGCGGCGGATCCGCGAGAACCGGGAAAGCTTCGCGGCGCTCGACCGGTTCTCGCCGGTGGGGTACCGGCCCGCGCCGTCGCAGGGGTTCGCCGAGCGGCATCCCCGGCTGGTGGGTGTCCTCGTCGTCTGCGCCCTCGTGCTGGGTGTGGGGTATGTGGTCTACCGGAACGTCGCCGACCGGCCGGAGGGGCGGCGCGTGAACCTCCACCAGCCCGACTACCGCGACAACCCGCCACCGACCGCCTGCGTCGCCGACGGGGACGACTGGCGCGACGGCGACTCCGCGGCCACCGTCGTGGACTGCGAGGAGGAACACTGGGCCGAGGTGGTGTCCTACGAGCCGCTGGCGCGGGACGCCGGGACCGGGTACCCCGGAGCCGAACAGGTGGCCCGGCTGTCCCGGTTCCTGTGCCTGCAGGCGCGGGACGAGTTCGGGCTGCTGAGCAGCCTCTACGACGTGGAGATCATCGCGCCCGACCAGAACGGCTGGAACGAGGCCGACCCGAGCGCCAACTACGCGACCTGCGCGGCCCGCCGTCACGACGACGAGCGGTGGGGGTGGCGGGCCGCGCACGCGAGCCGGAACCAGGTCACGTTCCCGGTGCTGATGCCGCTGACCTCGCGCGAGGGCTTCCTCGAGAACCCGCCGGTCGGCTTCTGCGTACAGGACAAGGAGCCCACCCCGGCGTGGGACGAGGAGCAGCGCATCACGCGCTGCGATCGGCTGCACTGGGCGCAGATCCTCGGGTACCCGGCGATGGCGGGCGCGGCGACCGAGCAGGAGATCGCGGCGAACGCGCGGACCATCTGCCAGGATCTGGCCACGGGCCTCTACCAACTGCCCGACGGCTACACGGTGACGGCGGCGTGGCCGCGGTGGCGCGGCGACTCGCCCGGGTACACGGCATGTCTGGCCCACCGCGCGGACGACCACCTCGTCGAGGGGACGATCCAGTACGGGTAGCGTTGCCCGGCTCTGCCATGATGGCGGGCATGGACGAGGGGTCAGGTGGCAACCGGTTCCGCCGGCTGCCGCCGCGGGTGCGCCCGACGGGCACCGAACAGGACGTGTCCGGTCCACCCCCGACACGGGAGGTGAAGCCGGTCAGCGCGCTCTCCCCGGCGGGCGGGGTCCAGGCGTACGAGCAGGTGGCCGACTACCTGGCCGGCGCGCCGCGGGCCAGCTGGCGGCGGACCGCGCTGCTGGTCGTCCTCGGGCTCAACGGGCTGGCACTGCTGGCCTACGCGCTGTACCAGATGACCTAGATTCGGGGTGCGATACCGTGTCGCGGTTGCGTGCGTGTGGGTGGCGCGGCACGCTGTGCGACATGTGCCGGCATGGGGATGGTTGACGGGTGGTCGGGGTCGACGAGCGGGCGCCGGAACCGGGTGGCCAGTCCGAACTGCGGATCATCGAGCTACCGGACCGGGTGGGGCTGGAACTGGTGGGCGCGGTGGATCTCTCCACCCGCGGTGACTTCGAGCGGTCGTTGACGCCGCTGGTGTCCCGGGGGACCGACGTGCATCTGGAGATGTCGCGGCTGGTGTTCTGCGACGTCGCCGCGGCCGCGGTGCTGGTGACCGCCGCCGACTGCCTGCCGCCCGGACGCCGGCTGGTGCTGCGCCAGCCGCCGCAGACGCTGCGTCGTGCCCTCGAGCTGTTCTGGCCGCACGTGCCCACGATGGAGGTGGCATCATGAGCGCGACCGCGGCCGACACCATGCAGGGGTTCGTGCACCCGGCGCTGTTCTACCGGGGCCAGGAGGAGTACCTGGCCGGTACGGTGCCGTTCATCCAGGACGGGCTGGCGGCGGGCGAGCCGGTCGCCGTCTCGGTCCCGACCTGGAATCTGCGCCTGCTGAGCGCCGCCCTCGGAGCCGACGCCAGCCGGGTCCGGCTCATGGACATGACCCAGGAGGGGCGCAACCCCGGCCGGATCATCCCGGGCGTGCTGCGGGCCTTCGCCGACGCCCATCCCGCTGGGCGGGTTCGGATCATCGGCGAGCCGATCTGGGCCGGCCGGTCCGCGACCGAGTACCCGGCGTGCGCGCAGCACGAGGCGCTGATCAACGCCGCGTTCGCGGGCCGCGATGTGACGATCCTGTGCCCGTACGACGTGGCGGCGTTGGACGCCACCGTGGTGGCCGACGCGCTGGTCACGCATCCGCTGGTGATCGACGAGGCGGGCGAGCGGCCCAGTGAGGTCTACGCGCCGGAGGCGGTGGTGGCCGGCTACAACGAGCCGCTCCCGGTGCCGGCGGACGCCGACGTGGTCCAGTTCGACGCCGCCAACCTGTCCGCGGTGCGCGCCTCCGCCGCCGTGCTGGCGAAAGCGTACGGCCTGGCCGCGGACCGGATCCCGGACCTGCAGCTGATCGCGAACGAGCTGGCGACCAACGCCGTGATCCACGGCGGCGGCAGCGGGCGCATGGCGATCTGGACCGTCGCCGGATCCCTGGTGTGCCAGGTCGACAGCGCGGGGCGGCTGTCCGACCCGCTGGCCGGGCGCACACCCGCGGGCCGGCGGCAGCAGGGCGGGCGCGGCCTGCTACTGGTCAACTACCTCAGCGACCTGGTGCGCGTCCACGTCAGCGACGCGGGCACCGCGATCCGCGCGCTCCTGACCCTGTGTACGGGTTGAAGCGCACAGGTCAGGACCAGATGCCGCGGAGGTCGGCGGTTATCGCGAGCGGGTCGTGGTTGGCTGAGTTGCAGCTCACCGCGAACGCCGTCCGCCGGTCGGGACGGATCTCGAAGGCGCTCCGGAATCCGGCCCAGGCGCCGGCGTGCAGGATCGTGCCGTCGTCGGCGCGGATGATGCCCGCGGCGTAGTCCATGCCGGGACCGAGGTCGCTCGGCACCGGATCCGCGAGCTGCGCGGCCAGGAGCGCAGGGCCGCCGACCTTGCCGGTGCGGTAGTTGTCGGCCCAGCGCACCAGCTCGCTGGGAGTCGTCTGGACGCCGCCGTCGCCGACCTGTTCCCACCGTGAGTCGGCGACTTTCCCGCCGCTGTACGAGACCGCCTTCGCGGGGATGCGGGTCACAGGGTCCATCGCCATGTCGAGTCCCAACGGCGTGAAGACGTGCTCCCGCAGGTAGCGCGGCAGCGCGGTGCCGGACGCGTGCTGGACGATCTGGGCCAGCAGTAGGTAGTTGGAGTTTGAGTATTCGAACCGGGAGCCGGGCTGGAACCGCAGCGTCCTGGTGCCCACGACGGCGCGTACCGCCTGCTCCTGGGTCGTGCGCTCGTGGAGCGAGTGGCCCTGCGCCTCCAGCAGCTGGAGGTAATCCGGTATGCCGCTGGTGTGGTGCATAAGCTGGGCGACGCTCACCTGACCGGCCCACGCCGGCAGCCCGTCGACGTGGTCGGACAGCCGGTCCTTCAGCGTGAGCGCGCCGCTGTCCGCGAGCAGCAGGACGGCGGTCGCGGTGAACTGTTTGGACACCGAGCCGATGTCGAAGACGGTGTCGGCGGTCAGCGGCGCCGTGGTTTCGAGACTGGCGACGCCGCGCGCGCCTGTCCACACCACCTGACCGTCCACGCCGACCGCCGCGGAGCAGCCGGGCTGGTCTGCGGTGAGGCGCCGGGTCAGTGCGAGGTCGGCGCGCGCCGCCTGGCTGGGCGTGGTGGATCGCTGCGCTTCCTGGTCATCCTGGCCGCACCCGCCAGCGAGTGCGACGGTGGCGAGCGCTACCAGGGCCTGCGCCCACCGGCGCGGTTGAAGACTTGCCGGCGCCAGCATGCTCGCAGGCTACGGCCGCCCGCCGCGCGGCATATGGGCAATCGGGTCACGGGCCGATAACCAACGGGGGTAGCTGCGCCGTGAAGATCAGCAGCGACTGTCATGGTGGTTCGGGTTTGATGTGGTAGGTGTGGCCGAGTCTGGTGTGCCAGATGAATTCGCCGGGATGGGGTTGTTCGAGGGTGACGCCGTCGCTGTGTTTGTAGCCGTGGCAGTGCCGGCACAGCACGCCGAGGTTCGCCGGAATGGTGTGGCCGTCGTCTTCCCAGGCTTTGGTGTGGTCCAGATCCGCGTGACGGGCGGGGGTGCGGCAGCCGGGTGCCCGACAGGTGCGGTCTCGGGTCTTGACGAACGCAGCGTCGGCCGTTGATGGGCGGCGGCGCAGCCGGCCA
>JBBEWH010000188.1:0-21967 GCA_037414955.1 Actinomycetes bacterium KLBMP 9797 | reverse complement strand
TGCGCGCTGATCTTCTTCCGGGCATCTTTACTGATCGCGGGCAGGAACCGGGTGAACCTCACCCCGTCCTGCCGCCGCGCATCACGTGGCTGGAAAGTGAACCCTAGGAACGTGAACGATACGCGGTCGTATTGACCACGCCGGTTGCTGTCCTTGCAGTACACAATCCTGGTCTTGTCCGGATGCAGCTCCAGTCCGACCTGCGCCATCCGTTCGTGCAACGCCGCCAACACCGCCTCGGCCTGCCGCCTTGTGCGGCAGTGCACCACGGCGTCGTCGGCGTAGCGTTCGAAGGCCACTGTGGGAAACTCCCGCGTCAGCCACACATCGAACGCGTAATGCATGAACAGGTTCGCGAGCACGGGCGAGACCGCTGACCCCTGGGGGGTACCCCGGTCTCGCTGCATCAGCGTCCCGTCGGGCATCCGCATCGGCGCGGCCAGCCACCGCGTCACATACAGCAGCACCATCGGGTCATCGGTGTGCGCTTTCACGGCCTTGAGGATCAGGTCCCACCGGACGCTGTCGAAGAACTTTCGAATGTCCAAATCGATCACCCAGTCGTACTTCCAACAGCGTTCCCGGCACACCCCGACCGCATCCGTGGCCTTACGGCCCGGCCGGTAGCCATACGAGTCCGGGTGGAAGACCGTGTCGACCTTCGCCACCAGACGCGTCGCCACGACCGTCTGCGCCACCCTGTCGGCCACGGTAGGCACCCCTAACCTGCGAGTGCCTGGCCCATGAGCCTTCGGGATTTCCACCGCCTTCACCGCGGGCGGGAAGTAGCTACCCGACGACATCCGATTCCAGATCTTGTACAGATTGTTCTTCAGATCGGTTTCGAAGTCGGCCAGTGACTGCTCATCCACCCCCGGTGCGCCCTTCTTCCGTTTCACTGAGAGCCAGGCGTCCCACACCTCCGCTTTGCCGATGTGGAACGGCTTACCAGATGACTTCAGCGTGTCCACGCAACTCCTCCCGAACACCTCGGTTGGTTGAACAAACATCGCTACGAGCGACCCGGCCCCTTCGCTCCACTCCCATTACAGAAGCTTCACCACTACTACGAGCCGGTCCGCCGGCATACCCCGCGACGGTACTCACGTCCTCCCCGCCCCAGAACGTTTCCTCGGGCAGGCACGGCACTCCCTCTCGCCGCCCGCTGACGGCGGCAGTGTCGGGGCACGCCTTCCCACGTTCCATGTAAGAGCCGCAGACTGGACTCACGCCACCTCTACACCGGACACCGCCTGGCCAGTAGACGGGCACCCGCCAGGCTCATCCCGGAGGCTTCAAAGAACCCCGGTTTCGATGTCGTCTGTCACCATTTCGATGCCTCAGCGGTGGTCGTCTTTCCAGTCCCCACCTGACATCTTCTACAGATGCCTTTTCCTTACTCGTTCACCACGACGGTCTTCAGCCAACGCAGCAGCAAGGCGGTTTGAAGCCTCCCCCCGCAGGGCGACTTCGAAGGGCCATACCTTCATCTCTTACACAGCATCGCGTCAAGAGGCCTTTCTCTACCTACAGATCAGCCCCTCTCAGCGTTCGTGGCACAATTTGAAGTGGTGGTGGCGGCTGCACAAATTGGCGAGGTTGGCGCGGCTGGTGTTGCGGGTTTTGGCCCAGTCGTTGGTGTGGTCGAGTTCGCAGCGGTGGGCGGGCGTGCGGCAGCCGGGTGCGCGGCAGGTGCGGTCGCGGGCGTTGATGTAGGCGGTGTCGTGGGCGGTGGGTCGGCGGCGGGTGATGCCGTGCCTCATCAGGAGGCCGGTTTCGTCGTATACCGAGTAGCGCCAGGTGAGGTGCGGATTTTCGGCGATGACGTGGCGGGCGATGTCGGCGATGACGGGGCCGAAGCCGGCGAGTTCGCCGGGGTTGTTGGTCAGTCCGATGAGGGTGGTGAGGGAGATTTGTAGGTCGATGACGCCGCGGCGTGGTCCGGGCAGCGCCCCGGCCGGTATCGGTGCGGGTGTGGCGGATTCTTCTGCTCGTGGTGCGGTTGGTGATCGCGGCGGCTGGGGTGGGACGGGGTCGGGTGGTGGGGTGGGTCGGGTGGTTGGTAGGTGGTCGAAGCCGGCGGCCCAGAGGGTGGTCAGGTCGGCGTGGTCGGGGTCCACGTCGTCATCGCCGTATTCGTCGTGGTCGGGTGGTTCGCTGAGTCCGGTCCAGGTGTTGGTGCCGGTGGTGGGCGCGTCGTGCGGGCGGCTGAACCCGCCTCGCACCTCGTCGCGCGGCACAGCCCCGGTCCCGGCCGTGCCGAACTCAGCCACAGACGCGCCGGTGTTAGCCGCGGTCCCGGCCGTGGCGCTGTCGACTCCAGCCGCGTCGGCGTCGGCGGGGGTGTCGGCAGCGGGTGTGCTGGGGTGGGCGGCTTCGCCAGGCTGGTCGAGGCTCGTGGTATCGGCGGGGGTGGGTGGCGGCGACTGCCGGGCGGGTGTGGCCTGTCCGTCCGGCGCCGCTGGGCTGGCCTGCGCCGCTGGGCTGGCCTGCGCCGCTGGGCTGGCAGGCGGTGCTGGGCTGGCCGGTGTCGCTGGGGGTGGTGTGGTGGGGGTGGGGTCGGCTAGTGGGCAGTTGGTGATGGGGCCGCCGGTGGCGATGCCTTCTCCGACGAGTAGGTCGAGGAGGATGTCTGCCCGTAGTTGTGGCATGGTGCGGGTGTCGCCGTGGCGTTTCGCGGTGCGGGCGATCGCGGTTAACCGTTCCGCCGCCGCGGCCGCCCGGTGTGGTGGTAGGTCATGACCGTGTAGCTCGGCTAGGCCGTCGTCGGTGGGCCGTACCTGCACCCGCCGACCGGTCAGCGCCTTTTTGACCCGCGCGGCTTTGGCTTGCGGGTCGGCGGCGAACACCAGCTTGGAAACCCGCGCCCGCAATTGTCCGGTGGTGAGCCGGGGCGCCTCGTCGATGATCTTCTCGATGACCTGGCGTGCCGCCGGTGTGGCCAGACACATGGTCAGCTCCGACATGATCCGCGCTTTGGGGATGTCGATCTCGCCGCGGTCGAGGGCGGCGAACACCACGGGCAGCCGTTGGAGCAGGTCGTCGGCGAGGGCGAGTTGGCCGCTGGCGGCGGTGGGGGTCCAGGTCATCGCGTAGGCGATCTCGATCTGGGCCCATCGGTGTTCGGGGTCGCCGCCGATGGTCTGGTCACCGCGCCGTCCTAGCTCGTGCAGCGTTGATAGCAGTCGCGCGTTGTCGTGGGCGAGGAGGCGTTGCCGGGCCTGCGCGTATCGGACCAGGTCCGAGTCTTCCAGTGTGGACATGTCCACATCGGCGAGGATCGCGGCCAGTTCGGGGCCGGATGGGATGAGTGCCAGCTCGTCTGGCAGCCGCCCTCCGGTTCCCCGTGTCATGTCCGCAACCCTATCGAACATACGTCCGAGGTCACAAGTTCCAGGCGGGCGAAACCCTTACCACATAGGCGTAAGAGAAGTATCTTGTCCATTATGGAGCAGGAGTGTTCGAGGACGACGATTCCTGCTCGTCCTTGATCGACTTGAGGGAGTGTCTCAGTTGGTGAGGCGCCGGCCTTGGGTATGATCTTCTATTCACGGTGGACCTCGTTGATGACACGATCCGGACCTGGACGCCTCACCATTTTCGGAGGTCGTGCACATGATCCAGGCGGGATGTTCGCGGCGGAAACCGCAAGCGTGTGGAGTCCTCTGAACGGCCGGGCAGGCACCGCTGGCTGGTCGAAACCTGCTTGTCTCGGCTGATGAACAACCCAGCGCCCGGCCCGCCGCAACGAACGCAACGCTAATCGTTACATCCTCGGTGTGAACGGCCTCGGTGGTCTCGGCGATGTGGACAGTGACCTCGCGCTGGTCCAGTGTTTCGAGCGTGCGGGGTCGGGCGGTGGGGGCGGTGGGGCGGCGGCCCGCTGCGACGATCGTTATGCTCGCCCGCATGGCCGCACCCTTCACATTGCACAGTCAGGTAGACGCGCTGTCGGCGGCGATGGACGCCCGTGACCCCGACGGATTCAGCGACGCGGTGACCGGCATCGGGCACGCGGTATCCAGCTCCACGCCGGACGAGGTACAGGCCGCCCTCGTCCGCCTGGAACCGGCGCTCCACCTGCCCTTCGGCATCGCCGGCGGCCTGGCGACATTGGTCGGCAGCATGGCCGAGTACGGCACCGACCCGACCGCCGTCGTGCCGACCCTCGTCGACCGCGCCGCCGAGGCGATGGAGTCCGCCGCCCGCTTCGCCGAGCGGCACCGGGCAGCGTTCGGCGATCCGCCCAGCCCGGACGCGCATGATCAGATCGGCCCGACGCTGGAGCGGTTCATCGGCCCGGGCGGCGGTCATGGTCTCGACGAACGCGAGGCCGAGCTGCTGGTGCAGGCGTGGTTCTGCGCCGATGACTGGGTTCAGCCGGTGCTCTACCTGTGCCAGCGCGCCGACGTGCGCACAACGCTCCCGCAGCGTGCCCGGCTCGTTGCCGCGATCGAGCCGGTCCGCGAGGTCTACGAGACCCCGCAGTGGCTGGCTGGACTGCTGCTCGTCCTCGACGACGAGCCGCTGCTGGTCCTCGACCGTGGCTTCGCCGGCACCGGCCGTGGTTACCACGTGACCATCGGCGGCATCGGCGACAACTTCCAGCTGCACACCCTGCTCGCCGCCGCCCTGATCGGCGAGCCGGCCCGCGGCCTGCTCCCCGGCCGCCCGCCGACCCCGGCCGAGGTGGCCGCCGCCGGCACCGGCGACGACCTGCAGCCCGCCGGTGGCCTGCGCGGCAACTGGAACCTGGTCGACGCCTACGGCGAGTGGATCTGGAACGAAGGACGCCCCGCCGACATTCCCCACCTCGACGGTGTCCGGGTGGTGGTGCTGGACCCCGAGCCTTACCCGCGCACCTGGAACACCGGCCGCCAGTACCCGCTGATGAGCCCACTGCTTCGCGTCGACGGCCCACTCCCACCCGCTGAGGCGGCCGATTGGCTGCGCCGAACCAAGCCGTCCACCCGCTGAACGTAGCTGCGGGGCACTATCGTTCTGGCGTGCGTATCCGATTCGATGTCCCGGCCGATCCCGCCTATCCGGGCCGTGTAGCTGAGGTCCTCAGCCGGGCTCGGCTGCGTCGGTACGGCTACATCGGCGCTGTACTGATGGCCGTCGGGGTGATCGGTCTGGTCGTCTCGTGGGCGGTCGACTGGGGCGAACGGATCTCGCCGTTGTGCTTCGCGCTGGCCGTGGGCGGCTTGCTCTCCCTGCTGTACTCGCCATGGGTGCGGTTCAGAGCCCGACGCCGCTCCAGCCGCTACGCCGTGGCCGGCGGCTACGACATCACCGACGACAACATCGTGATGCGCAGCGGCACCGAGTCCGGCGGGATTGCCTGGGATGGAGTCGACCGGGTCGTCGACACCCCAGAGTTCTGGATCGTGTACGTCGGACGGATGCCGGCAACCGTGATCCCGCGCCGCTTCATGACGGCCGAAGACGCCGAGACGTTAGGCACCTTCATGGCCGAGCGTGGACTGCTCAACTCCTAGAACGGGCCCACTCACATCCAGGCTGCGTACCCCAAGCGCCACCGACACCACCAAGACCACGCGCATTCGTGCGATGGGTCACCGCAGTGCTGCTGCGAGTTCGGCGGCGTTGTCGAACGCGGATGCCGCTCGACCAGTTTCCTCTTCGGTGAGCACGACGGACTGGACGTGGGCCAGCATCTCGGCCGCGGTCTTCGGATCGTGCAGCACCATCGCGAGCTCGGCGCGGTAGACCAGCACCTCTACCCGCTCGACCGGGTCGTCGTCGGCTCGCGGGCGGGCCAACGCGCTGTCGAGGATCCGAACTGCCTGTCCGACGCTACCCCGGGAATCGGCCTGCACGACAGCGTTCGCCAGGGCCTTGGCCAGCCGCCCGGCAGGCGCCGTGGCCGGCATGGGCGCGGTGGCGGCGTCCCGAAAGACGCGGATCCAGTTGCCGCCCGGGTCGATGACGCTGAACCCGCCCAACCCGTCGGCGTTCTTCCGCGCCCTGGGCCGGGTCATCCGCGGCGTTCCGGACACCAGCACCTTGCCGTACGCGGCGCGCATGCCGGCGGCGAACGCCCGGTGTAGTCCCTCGATGTCCGCGGTGATGACGAGACAGGAGCCATAGGACTGCTCCGGGTCAAATCCGTCGATCTCGAAGAACTGTAGATGCAGGTCTTCCCGCCGCACCCCCACACACGCGTAGGGCTTGCGTTGCTGGTACGTGGTGCGGAAACCGAGAACCTCGTAGAAGGTGACGATGTCGTCGATGGATGCGCACGGCAGCAGGGGAACGGTCACTTCGTTGGCCATGCCCCCTTCCTAGGCGTCGCAGGGTGTCCATCGCACATGGAAATAGCCGATCATCGCCTTCGGCCATCCGATCGGCTGGTGCCTCCGAACGCGACACTGCCCGGCCGATCGAGCGGCGGCGCCATCCGGGTGTGTGTCGCGACAAGGTAGCCGCCGGACTTGAGAGAAGCCGGTATGGATCAGCTCGTTCGTGTGAGGTGCCGCAGCGCCTGAACGTACCGCTCGGTGATCATGGCCTGCGCTCTGCGGGTCAGTGGCCCGCCCAGTCGCGCGAGCGTGGAAGCTGGGCGGGAGAACGCGCGGATCGTCAGGCGGACGGTTTCGTCGTCGCCGCGCTGGATCAGGAAAGCTTCCTCGCCTTGTTCGGGGTGTCCGGGCAGCGTTCCGTAGGCGAAGCCCTGGATGTCCGGTTCCTGGACGCGGTACACGACCCGGCAAGGTGCTCCCAGGCTGACCGGACCCCATCCGAGGCGCATGGCTACGACCACGCCGGGCTCCGCGGTGGGATGAGAGGGGCTTACGGTGATGCCGGCGGTCCGGTGCATCTGCCACGTCAGCAGCGCGTTGGCCGCGGTGGCGAAGGCGAGGCGCCCGGTGGCGATCGGCACCTCGCGGTGGAGGTGGGTGTAGCCGGCGGGCAGGACCTGCCGGGTCGCCCCGTGCTCACGGTACGTCAGCTCGGCCGAGGCGAGCGTGGCCAACCGGCGCTGGTCGTCGAAGAACCCCACCGACACATAGTCGCCCAGACGCCACGGCATCGCCGGGCGCGGCCTAGTCTTGACCGTCATGGTGTCCCGGACCTCGCACAACGTCCGTGCCGTGCTGGCGGTGCGGGGGTTCCGGCGGCTGCTGGGGGTGCGGCTGTCGAGCCAGTCCGCGGACGGGCTGTTCCAGGCGGCCCTGGCTGGGAGCGTGCTGTTCAACCCGGATCGGCAGGCCAGCGCGCTGGCGATCGCGATGGGCACGGCGTTGTTGGTCGCGCCGTACTCGTTGATCGGCCCCTATGTGGGGGTGTTGCTGGATCGATGGAGCCGCCGCCAGGTCGTCGTGGGCACCAACGCGGCGCGTGCGGTGCTGGTGCTGCCGGTCGCCGTGATGATCAATGCTGGGTACGAGGGGGTCGGCTTCATCGTGCTCGCCTTCGTGATCATCGGGTTGAACCGGTTCCTGCTGGCCGGACTGTCGGCGGCCACCCCGCACGTGGTGGAGGACCGGCGCCTGGTCACGGCGAACTCGTTGTCCGGCACGCTGGGCGCGGTGTGTTTCTCGGTCGGGTTGGGCGTCGCCGTCCTGCTGCTGAACTCGATGGTGTCGGCCGGTGACGGCGGCTACGCGGCGCTCGCGGTGGTCGCGCCGGTCGGCTACGCCGCGTCGGCGGTACTGGCGTGGCGGTCCTTCACCCTCACCGAGCTGGGACCGGACCGCCGGGACGCGTCGGGGCGGGTGTCGTCGGCGCTGGCCGCGGTGGCCCGCGGCATGGTCGACGGGCTGGCCCACCTGCGGCGGCGGCGCGGGGCCGCGTACGCGATGGCCGCGCAGGCCGGTTTCCGGGCCCTGGTCGGGGCCCTGACCTTGGCGATGTTGCTGTTGTACCGCAATTATTTTGTCACCGACGACGACGTGCAGGCGTCGATCGGTGGGCTGGTGTTCGTCGTCGTCGCGGGCAGCGTCGGCGTGCTGGTGGCGGCGGTGGTGACCCCGACGGTCACCCGCCGGATCGGCGGGTGGCGGTGGATCGCCGGCCTGCTGGGCGCGGTGGCGGTGGCGCTGCCGGTGTTCGTGCTGCCGTTCACCGAGCCGCTGCTGGTGGTGGCGGTCCTGGTCATCAACGTGGCGGCACAGGGCATCAAGATCGTGACGGATACGTCGATCCAGCACGAGTGCGACGACGACTTCCGCGGCCGGGTGTTCGCGGTCAACGACACCACCTTCAACCTGGCCTACGTGGCCGGCATGTTCGTCGCCGCGCTCACACTGCCGCCGGACGGGCACTCGCCGGTCGCGGCCGTCGTCATCGCCGCCGGGTACGCCGTCCTGGCCGCCGGCTACGCGGTGGCGGCGGGCCGCTGGGCGCGCCGCGAGGGCGACGACATCGCCACCCCCGCCGGGGTACCGGCGACCACCGCCGCCCGGTAGCGCGGTAGTCGCCCGCGCCCGGTACGGCGTCGAAGGACGCGTCGGGGGCCTCGGCGTCACCGACCTGTACCTGTACGTGAGTCAGGCCGCCTGCGAGATCGGTGTCGTCGTGGACTTCTCATGCTGGGTTGCGCATGGGACTATGTGTTGTGAGTGACTCGCCGCTTGACCGGTACGGCCCGGTGGCGCAGGTCTTCCGGGTGCTGGCCTCGCCGGTGCGGATAGCGATCGTGGACCTGCTCGCCGGCCAGGAACGCTTCGTCCATCAGCTGACCGAGGCGACCGGATTGACCCAGCCACTGGTCTCCCAGCACCTGAAGGTTCTGCGAGATGCCCGGTTGGTGCGGCGGGTCCGTCGGGGGCGACAGATGGCGTACGCGCTGCGGGACGAGCACGTCGCACACATCGTGCGGGACGCCATCGCCCACAGCGACGAAGACAGCAAGGAAGAAGGATCATCATGACGACCGCGACCGAACACCGCCCGCACACCGGGCACGAGCACGCCCACGCCGAAGGCTGCGGCCACGCCAGCGTGGCGCACGGCGACCACGTCGACTACCTGCACGACGGGCATGTGCACCACTCCCACGAGGATCACTACGACGAGTGCGTTCTCAACGACGTGCACGCCCCGGCCGAGGCGCACGAGCACACCCACGCGGACGACTGCGGCCACGCCACCGTGGCGCACGGCGACCACGTCGACTACGTGCACGACGGGCATCGCCACGCCGCCCACGAGGATCACTACGACGAGCACTGAGTCACGGGGTGCGCGGCCGGCATTGCCGGCCGCATTCCCGACGGTCCGCCTGTCGGGCGCCACGACCGGGGTTGCATACCGTACGTACGTACGGTTAGATCGGTGGCGTAACCAGCGGCGGGAGGACCATGAGCGACGGCACCGCATTCACCAACATCCCCACACCGACCCTCGCCGACATCCTGGGGCGCGGTCAGGTCATGGACATCGGAATGCGTCCACTATGGACTCCGGTGCCTCGGGTCGCGGGCCCGGCGTTCACCGTACGGTGCCCGCCCGGTGACCACCTCATGCTGCACGCGGCGATCCACCGCGCACCGCCGGGATCGGTCGTCGTCGTCGAAGCCGGTGACGTCGACTACGCGGTGGCCGGCGGCAACGTCTGCGCCGTCGCGCAGCGTCGAGGGATCGCCGGGTTCGTGGTCGATGGGGTGATTCGTGACCTGGCCGAGGTGCGCGAGATGCGCTTTCCGGTCTTCGCCCGGGGCATCATCCCCGTTCCCGGAGCCAAGGCGGCCACCGAGCCGCTCAACGTTCCGGTGCGGTGCGGCGGCGTTGAGGTATGCGCCGGCGACCTCGTGGTGGCCGACGAGGAAGGCATCGTGGTCACTCCGCAGGCCCGTCGCGACCAGGTGGTCCTCGACGCGCGGGCAAAGCTGGCCGAAGAGGCGAACCAATCACTCGACGCCTGGGAACTCGCCCATCGCGCCCGCATCGACAAAATCCTCCGCGAAAACGGCTTCGCCATCGGGTGAACGCGTGTCGTGGTCCCAGGAAGCGTGGATGTATTCGTTCGCGGGAAGGCCATCGCGGGAGAAGCCGGCGGCCGCGTCGGCGTGCGCCGGCGCGAGAATCGTCACGACACCGGCCGCCGCGAGCACGAGCCGGGCGCTCAAGCGACTAATCGTTGGCGTAGCCAGAAGCATGCGGTTTCTCCCCAGTGCGGATCGGTCGAAGCGGTTGAGAGAGAGCCTGCGGGCCCGACGCCGACAGGCGCCTTGACAACTCCTTGACGCCGCATGTCGTCACCGTTGTGAGAGTCCGGTACGCTGCCGTTGTTCCGTTATGCATGGATCTCGATGGTGTGGCGCTTCGGGCGGTTGCGCCGGCCGGATTGGCCTGGGGATGCTGGATCTTCGACTGTTGGGGCCGGTCGAGGTCGTGGTCGACGGGGTGCCTACGGTGCTGGGTAGGCCGCAGCTGCGCGTGGTGCTGGCGATCTTGGCGGTGGACGCGGGGCGGCCGGTGTCCACCGCGACCCTGGTCGACCGGGTCTGGGAGGGGTCGCCTCCCAAGGGCGCGGAGGGGGTCCTGTATTCGCACATCACCCGCATCCGCCGGGCGCTGGACGCGCACGCGCCGAGCGTGCTGATCCGCCGGCCGGCCGGATACGTCCTGGACATCGACCGAAACTGCGTAGACCTGCACCGGTTCCGGCGATTGGCGGCTGAGGCCGCCGGCACCCGGCGGGCGGTCGGCGAGCGGCGGGACCTGTTGCGCCAGGCCCTCGGGCTGTGGCGGGGGACGCCGCTGGCCGACGTGAAGGGAAGTTGGGCGGCGCGCACCCGGGTGTCCTGGCGGCAGCAGCGGCTGGACGCGGCGGTCGCCTGGGCGCACGCCGAACTGCGGCTCGGTCACGGCGCCTCGGTGATCGGGGAGATCCGCGACCTGCATGCGGAGTACCCGCTCGCGGAGCCGCTGGCGGCCGCCCTCATGAGGGCGCTGGCGGCGGCGGGCCGCACTCCCGAGGCGCTCGAGTGCTACCAGACCGTACGCGAACAACTCGCCGACGAACTGGGCACCGAACCAGGTCCGGCGCTGCGGTCCACCTATCTCGCGGTGCTTCGCGGCGAGACCGCCGCGCCGCAAACCGCCACGCCGGAGGCCGCCGCCGTCGGCCGCGCGGCGCAGTCACGGCCGGCGCAGCTCCCGTTGCCCGTGCGCGGATTCGCCGGCCGGCAGGACACATTGGACGCGTTGGACGAGTTGGTCGCGACGGGTGGGGTCATCGCGGCGGTGTCCGGCACGGCCGGGGTCGGCAAGACCGCGCTGGCGGTGCACTGGGCACACCGGGTCGCCAAGCGGTTCCCCGACGGGCAGCTGCACGTCAACCTGCACGGCTTCGACCCCACCGGCCAGGCCACGGACCCGTCGACGGCGCTGCGCCGGTTTCTCGGCGCCTTCGGCGTCCCCTCCGGACAGATCCCGGCGGACGCCGAGGCCCAGGCCGCCCTGTATCGCAGCCTGCTGGCGGGCAAGCGGGTACTGGTGGTGCTCGACAACGCCCGCGACACCGCCCAGGTCCGGCCGCTGCTGCCCGGCTCTCCCACCACCTTCACCCTGGTGACCAGCCGCAACCAGCTCACCCCGTTGGTCGCGGCCGAGGGCGCCCACCCGTTCGCCCTCGACCTGATGTCCGTCGCGGAGGCCAGCGCGCTGCTGGAGAGCCGGCTCGGCAAGGAGCGGGTCAGTGCCGAGCCGGCGGCGGCCGGGGCGATCATCGCCCGCTGCGCGCGCCTACCGCTGGCGTTGAGCATCGCGGCGGCCCGGGCACAGCGGTCCCGCGTCGCCCTGGCGGTGTTCGCCGACGAACTGGCCGACAGCCGCCAGCGGCTGGACACGCTGGACGCCGGCGATCCCGTCACCCAGGTGCGGGGCGTGTTCTCCTGGTCGTACCGCGCGCTCACCCCGGCGGCGGCGGGGCTGTTCCGCCACCTCGGCCTGCACCCCGGTCCGGACATCTCGGCCACGGCGGCGGCCAGCCTCGCCGGCCTGCCGGCCGGCACCGCCAGCGTCCTGCTGGCCGAACTGGTCCAGGCCGGGCTGATCAGCGAACTGGCCACCGGCCGCTACGCGTTCCACGACCTGCTGGCCGGCTACGCCGCCGACCTCAGCCACGAGGTCGACCCCGACGACGACCGGCGGGCCGCGACGGTCCGGCTGCTGGATCACTACACGCACACCGCCCATGCGGCGGACCAGCTGATGAACCCCACCCGCGACGAGGTACCGCTGGCCCTGCCGGCGCCCGTGGCCGGGATCGTGCTGCAGCGGCCCACCGACGACCGGGCGGCGCTGGACTGGCTGGCTGTCGAGCACCCGGTGTTGCTGGCCGCCCAGCGGCGGGCCGCGGAGCGCGGCCTGGACCGCCACGCCTGGCATCTGGCCTGGAGCATGGACACGTTCCTGCACTGGCGCGGCCACTGGCAGGACCGGGCCGTCGCCTGGGAAGGGGCGGTGGCGGCGGCCGAGCGGCTCGGCGACCGGCTCGCGGCGGCCCACGCGCACCGCGATCTGGGGCGGGCCAACAATCGGCTGGACCGGCACGACCAGGCCCACCTCCACCTGCACCGGGCGCTGGACCTGTTCACCGAGGCAGGCGACCGGGTCGGGCAGGCGCACACGCACCGCGCGCTGGCATCCCTGTGCGAGCGGCGCGACGACCCGCGGCAAGCCTTGCACCATGACGAGACGGCGTTGGACCTGTTCCACGCCGCCGGCCACCGCCAGGGGGAAGCCGACGCGCTGAACTCCGTCGGGTGGGATCACTGCCTGCTCGGCGATTATGACCACGCGCTGGCCCGCTGCCAGCAGGCACTTACCCTGCACCGGGAGATCGGCGACCGCTGGGGTGAGGCAACCAGCTGGGACAGCCTCGGCTATGCGCACCACCACCTCGGCCACCACGCCGAGGCGGCCGACTGCTATCGGCAGGCGTTGACGTTGGTACGCGACCTCGGTGATCGCTTTTTCGAAGCCGACACCCTGACCAGGCTCGGAGACACCCAGCAGAGCGCCGGCGAGCTGAGCGCGGCCGAGGACGCCTGGGGGCAAGCCCTGGCCATCCTCGACGACCTCGGCCACTCCGACGCCGGCCTCGTCCGGGCCAAGCTCGCCTCCCTCGCCGCCACCACATCCCGTCCGGCTTCCTGAGGCCGCTGGCCGCCCGATCGCGTCGTCGCCGCGGCCGCGGTGGGTGCAACAAAACCACAACATTCACAGCATCGAGTACTGGCAATGTGGCGCCGGGATTCGACTGGGGAGACGTGGATCATGAAGCTGAACGCAGCGCCCGGCGGGCGCGTCGTTGTCGGATTGGCGGTTCTGGCGTTAGTCGCTGGGGGTCTCACCGCGAGTGGACGGTCGCCGTCCGATGTGGTGGCGGCTCCGGCCGGTCTCGTGGCCCCGGTTTCGTGTGGGTTGTCCGCGCCGGCTTCGACGACGGCGGCGATCGTGCCGGAGTACCAGGCTGTGGTGGCTGAGGCGGCGACGCTGTCGTATGACGGTGCGGCGTTGGCGGTGGGTGAGGGGGCGACCGCGGGGCCGGTGCCGATCGGCATCACGCCGCTGACGACGGCGGAGTTGCCGCCGCTGGACGCCGGCATGACGAACGTGACGAAGGGGCCCCGGCAGGGGTACCGGTTCACCCCGCACCCGTTCCGGTTCCAGCGTGCGGTCGAGGTGTCGATTCCGTACGACCCGGCGCGGGTGGGCGTCGCGTTCAGCGCCGAGGACGTCTACACGTACTTCTTCGACGAGCCCACTGGCTGTTGGCGGCCGCTGGAGCGGGTCCGGGTCGACGAGAAGAAGCATGTGGTGGTGTCCCGCACCGACCACTTCACCGACATGCTCAACGCGGTGGTGACGGTGCCGGAGCACCCGGAGAACACCTCGTTCAATCCGACCCAGATCAAGGATCTCGAGAATGCCAATCCGGGTACCGGGGTGGCGCTGGTCAGCGCGCCGGGCGCGTCCAACACCGGTGACGCCCAGCTGTCGTACCCGATCGAGGTGCCGCCGGGCCGGGGTGGCCTGCAGCCGCGGCTCGGGGTGACGTACAACTCGGGCGGCGGCAACGGCTGGGTCGGTCTGGGCTGGGACCTGCCGATGCCGTCGATCGCGGTGGACACCCGCTGGGGCGTGCCGCGGTATGACGGCGGGCTGGAGACCGAGACGTACCTGTTCGGCGGCCAGCAGCTGACGCCGGTGGCGCATCGGGGCGCGCTGAAGGCGCGGACGGCGGAGAAGGTCTTCCACACCCGGGTCGAGGGTGGCTTCGCCCGTATCACCCGGCGCGGCAGTACGCCGAAGAACTACAGCTGGGAGGTTGTCGACAAGGCCGGCACCCGGTCGCTGTTCGGTGGTACGCCGTCGTCCACGTTGGCCGATGACGCCGGAAACGTGTTCCAGTGGGCGCTGCGGGAGCTGCGGGACGCGCACGGCAATGTGATGCGGTACCACACGGTGCGGCAGGACGACGCGGGTGTGGCTGGTGGGTCGGTGCCGGGTCGCAACCTGTACCTGCGGAAGATCACGTACACCGGTGACGCGGACACCGAGGGCCCGTACGCGGTGACGTTCGTCCGGGATCGGGAGTTGGAGGAGCCGCGGCGGGCGGATGTCAGCATCGACGCGCGGGGTGGTTTCAAGCGGGTCACCGCCGATCTGCTGCGCCGGATCGAGGTGACGCTGGACAATCTGCCGGTCCGGCATTACGAGCTGGACTACACCACGGGCGCGTTCGGCAAGACGCTGCTGTCGTCGATCACCCAGTTCGACGAGAACGGGCAGCGGTTCGCCAGCCACGACTTCGGTTACCACGACGACATCCGGGACGGCTCGGGCGCGTATCAGGCGTTCGAGCGGGTGAGCTGGGACTCGCCGGACGACGACCTGGGTAACGACGCGGTCGGCGGGGTCAGCGGCGGTGCGGGTGAGGCCGGCGCGTTGAACAGCAACACCAGCACCAGCGCCGGCGGCCACCTGTATGTGGGCGCCGGCCCGTTCCGGACCAAGACCGGTTCGGTGGGGGTGAAGGCCGGGTTCAGCAGCGCCGAGCAGTCCGGCCTCCTCGCGCTGGCTGATGTGGACGGTGACAACCTGCCGGACAAGGTGTTCCGCGGCTCCGGCGGCGTGGTGTATCGCAAGAATTTGGCCCGGCCCGGTGGTCAGGCCCGGTTCAGTGACCAGGTCACGCCGCTGCGCGATCTGCCGGGCATCCTGCGGGAGAACAGCGAAACCGTCACCGTCGGTGTGGAGAGCTACGTCGGTGTGGCGGCGCAGCTGGACCACGTCGACACGTTCACCACGACGGACCGGTATCTCAGCGACGTCAACGGGGACGGGATCACCGACCTGGTCAACGGCGAGGCGGTCCTGTTCGGACGGATCGGTCCGGACGGGGCGCCGGTGTATGGCGTGTCCGGCGACACGCCGGTGCCGATCGGCGCGGTGCCGGTGGACGCGGGGGAGTTGCTCGCCGATTTCACCGCCGATCGGGAGCGCCAGATCGACTCGCACCCGCTGGTGGACACGGTGCGCCGCTGGGTGGCGCCGTTCGACGGCACCGTGCGGGTCAGCGGCGACGTCCGGCTGGTCGAGGACACCAGCCCGGAGCGGGCCGCGTACACCAAGGCCGACGGCGTCCGGGTGGCCGTCCAGCACGAGGGAGGCGAGCTGTGGTCCCGGCAGATCGGCGCTGCCGACTACGGCGCGCATACACCGTCTGGTGTGGACGGTATCGTGGTCAAGCGGGGCGAGCGGCTGTACTTCCGGGTGCAGTCGAACGGGGACGGGGCGTACGACCGGGTGGCGTGGGACCCGCGGGTCGCCTACACCGGTGTGCCGGAGACCACTGACGTCAACGGCCTGAACCCGTACGACTATCAGGCGTCCCGGGACTTCACGCTCGGCGGTCGGGCGAGCGCGGTGGCCGCGCCGGCCGCCGGCACCGTGCACCTGTCCGGCGCGCTGTCCACGTCGGCCGCGTTGACCGATGACATCACGGCCGTCGTCACCGTCGACGGCCGGACGGTCTTCGAGCGGACGCTGCCCGCCGGCGAGGTGGGCGAGATCCCGATCGACCAGGACGTCGAGGTCGAGCAGGGCCAGCAGATCCGGTGGCGGGTGAAGGTCGACTCGCCCGTCGACCTGAGCAAGCTCGCCTGGACCCCTGCGGCCACGTTCCCCGCCGACCAGGTCGTCCAGCCACCGTACGAGGTGGACATGTATCCGGCGGACGGCCTGACCGCGCCGCAGGAGTCCTACACCGCGCCCAGCGACGGCACGCTGGTCGTCTCGCCCAGCCTCGCCGTCGAAGACGCCGGAACCGACGCGCGCGTTGTGTTCACCGTGAAGGAGCGCGGTGCGCTGCTGGCCAAGAAGGTCATCGACGTCGTCGACGGCCAGGTGCCGGCCGATCTGCGGGTGACCGTGCCGGTCACCGCCGGCGACGAGCTGTTCTTCGATTTCAGCACGCCCAGCCAGGCCGGGCTGACCGGCGCGCTCGAGGTCGGCTACGACGAGATTCTGTTGAGCCCGGCGCCGAGCGCGCTGCACCGGGCGGCCGCCGAGGGGGCGTTCCCGCAGCCGTACCGGGGCTGGGGTGTGGTCGGCTACAACGGCAACCGGGACCGGGCCGGCCGGCCCATCGCGCAGGACGCCCTGGTGATGGACAACAGCTACCGTGCGCAGCTACCGGCCGATGTGGACCCGGAGCGGGACAAGGACGAGTTCGCGGCCGACCCGCGGATCACGCCGCCGAAGGTGTTCCCGTTCACCGCGGCGCCCGCCGAGCAGCGCTGGGAGGCCAGCGACCATCTGTGGGCGGCCAAGGACACGGTGAGCGGATCCCGGCTCGGTACGCCAGCGCTGACCGTGCCGGTCGCGGCCGACTTCGACGAGGTCACCGCGGTCCCGCGGGTGTCCCGGTCGACGCAGATCTCCCTGAGCGGCAGCGTCGGCGGCGTCATCAGCGTCGGTGGCAGTGTCGCGTCCGGCGACAGCGTGGGCGAACTGGACTACCTGGACATGAACGGTGACCGGTTCCCCGATGTGGTGGGTGCGGGTGGTATCCAGTACACCGACCCGACCGGCCAGCTCAGCGGTGCGCGTTCGGCCACACCGGACGGTGCGGTGCGCGAGACCAGCACCAGGGCGGGCAACGCGAGCGCGGGTAGCGCGGCGCGCACCGTCACGACCGGGCGCGGGTACGCCGCACCACCGGCGCACGCCTCGTCGAACACCGCCAGCGCCGGCAACGACATGCCGCCGCTCGGTATCGGTGGGAACCTCGGCACCGGTTCGTCGAGCGGGAAGTCCGACCTGCTGGACATCAACGGCGACGCCCTGCCCGATCGGGTGTACGCCGACGGCCGGGCGGCGCTGAACCTCGGCTACCGGTTCAGCGCGCCCGAGCCGTGGCCGGGCGGCAAGCTGCACGACGGGAGCAGCCGTAACAGCGGCGCGAACATCGGCTTCAACACCGACTTCTACGGCTTCGCCGGCGGCGCGTCGTTCAACCAGGGCCGCAGCGTCACCGAGGACAGCCTGGCCGACGTCAACGGCGACGGCCTGGCGGACCGGGTGTTCGAGGGCAACCCGATCCGGGTCGCGCTGAACACCGGCAGCGGCTTCGCCGCCGCCGAACCGTTCTTCGGCAGCCTGTCCGGGGTCAACGCGGACGTGAACGCCTCGCTCGGCGCCGGCGCGTATGTGGTCATCCCCACCTGCATCGGGTTCTTCCTCTTCGGCTGCGTCATCACCAACCCCGGCGCGGACACCTCGACCGGCGTGAGCCGGGCCGAGCAGGCGCTGCGCGACATCGACGGCGACGGCTTCCTGGACCACCTGCGGTCCACGAAGGACAGCGAGTTGGTGGTCGCCCGGAACCAGACCGGCCGGACCAACCTGCTCAAGCAGATCAAGCGGCCGTTGGGTGCGCGCATCGACCTGGACTACACCCGGGACGGCAACACCTACGACCTGCCGGACTCGAAGTTCGTGCTGTCCCGGGTGGCCGTCCACGATGGCCAGGCCGGTGACGGGCAGGACACCCAGCTGACCACGTTCGCCTACTCCGGCGGCAGCTACGACCGGCTGGAGCGGGAGTTCCGCGGCTACCGGAAGGTCGTCGAGGAGCACCGCGACCCCGGCGCCGCCGACGCCGTCCACCGCACCGTCACCCGCGAGTTCCGGACCGACAGCCACTACACCCAGGGGCTGCTCAGCCGGCAGGTGACCGCGGACGCGGCCGGCAACCCGTTCCAGGAGACCACGAACACCTACCTGCTGCGCGACGTGGTCGCCGCCGCCGCGCCCGACCCGGCGAGCACCACCGCGACGATCTTTCCGCAGCTCGTCCGCACCGACGAGCGGTTCTACGAGGGTCAGCCCACGCCCGGGAAGTCCACGTATCGCGAGATGTCGTACGACGAGGTGGGCAACGTCGTCCGCACGCTGGACGCCGGCGACGTCGGAGCGGGCGACGACGTGGAGGAGAAGATCCGCTACACCGCCGAGGACTCCGCGTGCCGTGCCAGCGGCGTCGTTGGCGCGGCGAAGGCCATCACCGTGCGCGGCAATGGTGTCCTGATGCGGCACCGCGAGTCCACGGTGGACTGCGCGACCGGAAACGTCACCCAGCACCGGGCGGTGCTCGCCGACGGGAACAAGGCGGTCACCGACCTCACCTACTTCGCCGACGGCAACCTCAAGTCCGTCACGGGTCCGGCCAACGCCAAGGGCCAGCGGTACCGGCTGGACTACGAGTACGACCCGGCCACCACCACCCACGTGACGGCGATGAAGGACAGCTTCGGATACCGCTCCACGAACACGTACAACCTGAAGTACGGGTTGGTGGAGACGGCCACCGACGTCAACAACCAGCGGCTGCGGTACTACTACGACGCGGTCGGGCGGATCGACGCGGTGATCGGGCCGCGCGAGACGGCGGAGAACCACCCGACCGTTGACTACGAGTACCACCCCGAGGCGGCGGTGCCGTACGCCGTCACGCGCAACATCGATCGCAACAGCGACGGGTCCATCAAGACCGACTCGATCGACACCATCACCTTCACCGACGGCCTGGCACGGGTGACGCAGGTCAAGAAGGACGCCGCGGTCAGCGCCGGTCCGGATGCCCCACCGGCCAACGTCATGACCATCTCCGGGCGGACGGTGTACGACTTCGTCGGCCGGGTGGTCGAGCAGTACTACCCGACCACCGAGGCCAAGGGCCCGCTCAACACCCGGTTCCGGCCCGGGTACGACTCGGTGCGCCCGACCCGGGTGAGCTTCGACGTCCTCGACCGGGCCACCCGCACGGTCCTGCCCGACGAGACGGTGACCACGGCGGCGTACGGCTTCGGGCCCGACCGCTCGGGCAGCACCCAATTCGAGACAGTGGCGACCGACGCCAATGGCGGGGTGGTCCGGACGTACACCGACGTCCGGCGGCTCACCACCGCGGTCAAGGAAGCCAACCCGGCCGGTGAGCAGCCCGTCATCTGGACCAGCTTCGCGTACGACCCGCTGGGCCAGAACACCAAGGTGGTCGACGACCAGAACAACGTAACCATTGCAGCGTATGACAGCCTCGGGCGGCGAACCCTGTTCGACAACCCGGACTCGGGACGCACCCAGACGGTCTACGACCTCGCCGGCAACCCGATCAAGCGGATCACCGCGAACCTGGCCGCCAAGCACAAGGCCATCGAATACGAGTACGACTTCAACCGGCTCACCGCGATCCGGTACCCGCTCTTCGACGGCAACGACGTCACGTACAAGTACGGGGCACCGGGCGCCCCGGGCAACGGCGCCAACCGGGTCGTCGAGGTCGAGGACGCCGCCGGCACGGCGAAGCGCGAATACGGCACCCTGGGCGAGGTCACCAAGGACACCCGGACGATGGCCGGGACCAGCTACACGACGCAGTACCAGTACGACACCTGGAACCGCGTGCTGCAAATGACCTATCCCGACGGGGAGGTGCTGTCGTACCGCTACAACAGCGGCGGGTTGGTCGACGGGGCCACCGGGGTCAAGGGCCCCAACACGTACCACTACCTGACCCGCCTCGACTACGACAAGTTCGAGCAGCGCGCGTTGCTGGAGACCGGCAACGGCACCCGGACCCGGTATACGTACGGCGCCGAGGACCGGCAACTGGCCACCATCCAGGCGAACCTGCCGACCGGTGACGAGTTCCAGCACGCCAACTACACGTACGACAACGTCGGCAACGTCACCGCCGTCGAAAACGCCACCGCCAAGCCAAGCAAGCAGACCTTCGGCTACGACAACCTGAACCGGCTTACCACCTCTGCGGGCGAGTATCAGTCCACAGCGGACAAGACCGACCGGTACGCGCTATCGATGTCCTATGACAGCATCAACAACCTCACATTGAAGGACCAGCAGCACGAGATCGTCGGCGCGTCGACGGCCCCGCGAGCGGCGACCACGTACCGGTACACCTACGAGTTCAAGGGCGCCCAGCCGCACGCGCCCACCGACCTGGGGCCGGTCGACCTCAAGTACGACGCCAACGGGAACCTGATCAGCCGCACCGATCCGGACAACCGGCGGCAGATGGTCTGGGACGAGGAAAACCGCCTGGCCTGCGTCCGTGACAAGAAGGTCTGGGACGACCTCGAAGCGGTGGTGGATTCGTCCTGCCCGTCTGACACCGACGTGCGCTTCGTCTACGACGCCCAGGGCACCCGGATGGTCAAGGACTCCGGAGGTGACAACGTCAGTCGCTATCCGACGGAGACCTTCACGCAGCGCAAGCAGACCAAGTTCAAGCACATCTTCGTCAGCGGTTTCCGACTCGTGTCCAAAGTGGTCGAGCCGGAGCGTTACGTCGAGGCCAACCAGTTCTACTTCCACGCCGACCATCTCGGCTCCACCGGGTACGGCACGGACAAGGACGGCAAGCTCGTCGAGCAACTCAAGTACTTCCCGTCCGGCGAGACCTGGGTCGACGAGAGCGCCGGCACGCCAACGCCGTATCAGTTCACCGGCAAGGAGCTGGACCAGGAAACCGGTCTGCACTACTACGGCGCCCGCTATTACGACGCGAAGACCTCCGTGTGGCAGTCGCCCGACCCCGCACTAGAAGACTATGTGGATGGTGGCCCCAACGATGGCGTGCAGAACCCGCACAACCTCGCCGCCTACACATACGCCTACAACAATCCCGTGCGCCTCACCGACCCGGACGGGCGGGTCGTCATGGCCGCGCCATTGTTGTGGTGGGGCTTGACCGGTCTTGCGACCGTGACGGCCGGCTACTTCGCTAGTCGGGCCTGGCAGCAGAGCATGCCGTCGCTCACGACTCCGTCGGTCCCGGATATGAGCATCCATGAGGCGCGGCCGCCCAAGGCCGGCACGGCGAACCCGCCCGGCGGTGGCGCGCTTCCACCACCACCGCCCATCCCTAGTACCGGTGGACTGGATGCGCCCGGACTGGGATCAGGTGCTGGCACGGGTGCTGGCTCCGGCGGGAACAACGAAGGCGGCATCCATCTCAAGATTTACTACAACGCCGACTGGACGGCGGACGAGAGGTCGCAGGCTCGGATGAAGATCATATGGCTGGACCTGCTGGCCATGACGGGAGAACTGCGGGTGACCAACCCGGAGCGGCCGAACCTCAAACTGGCCAGGTATTACCGCATGAACATGGATATTTCTCCGGATGTGTGGGAGAAGTACTACAAGGGGTACCAGATCGATCACACCCGGGACCTACAGTTCGGCGGTGACCCGCGGGCCCTCGAGAACCTTCGCCCGCTCAAGGGGAGAGTGAACCTGAGCCTGGGGCCTAAGCTGCGGAACGCGATCCTGCGAGAGGGCGGCCAGGAGAACACGCGGGTTCTGAGTGTGACTATCCAGGACCCGGTGGCAGGCCCTTAATCCACCCACCCTCTCATGATCAAGGCGTGCCGCAAGTCGCGATAGCGGCGTGTGGGGG
>JBBEWH010000187.1:0-64892 GCA_037414955.1 Actinomycetes bacterium KLBMP 9797 | reverse complement strand
CCACCCTCTATGGATCCCGGCGCCCCACATGTCGTTCTAGCGACGTGCGGGACGCCTTGATCATGAGAGGCGCGATACAGTGTGTCGTCGCAGCATCACGATGACGTGCATCGGGACGGGGTTGCGGAGTGGAGTTCGGGCTGCTGGGCCCGGTGCGGGCGGTGTCCGGTGGCGCACCGGTCAACCTTGGTCCGCGCAAACAGCGGCTCGTGCTGGCCGTGCTCCTGCTCAGCGCCAACCGGTTCGTCGCGACCACGAGCCTGGTCCGGGCCTGCTGGCTCGACGATCCGCCACCCACCGCGCACCGCGTGGTGCACGCGCACGTCAGCCGGCTGCGGGGAATCCTGAGCACCGCGGACGGCATCTCGATCGCGCGGCACGGCGCCGGATACGTGCTGAACTGCGACCCGACGCGGATCGACGCGCACCGGTTCCGCGACCTCGTCGAGCGGGCCCGGGCCAGCGGCGCGGACGAGGAGAAGGCGGCGCTGCTCGACACGGCCCTCGCCCTCTGGCGGGGTGAGCCGCTGGACGACGTGGCGACCGGCGAGAGCCGCGAGCGGCTGTGCGGCGGGCTGGTCGAGGTCCGGCTGGCCGCGCTGCAGGAACGGTGGCAGGTGCGGCTGCGGCTCGGCCAGCACCTGTCCATCTTGGACGAGCTGGTCGAGTGGGCGGCCGCGCATCCCCGGCAGCAGCGCATCACCGGGCAGCTCATGCTCGCCCTGTACCGGTCCGGGCGCGCCACCGACGCACTGGCGGTCTACCGGGCGTACCGCAAGCGCATGGCCGAGGAGTTCGGCATCGACCCGGACGCGGAGCTGCAGCGTCTCGAGGTGGCGATCCTCCGCGCCGACCGGGCGCTCGACCTGCCGCGTCCGGCCGCCGACCCGCCGGTAGCCGCGGTGCCGGTGCCCGCGCAGCTGCCCCCGGACGTGCCCGGCTTCGCCGGCCGCGGGGGGCCCCGCGACGCGCCGGGCGCCCCCCCCCCCCCGCCGGGGGGGCAATCCCGCGCCCCCCGGCGGGCCCGGGTGCCGCCGGCGGGGGCGCCCCCCCCCCCGGGGGGCCCCCCGCCCCGGCCCGTATGGTGGTCATCTCCGGCACCGCCGGGGTGGGCAAGACGGCGCTGGCGGTGCACTGGGCCCATCGGGTACGGGAGCGCTTCCCGGACGGGCAGCTGTACGTGAACCTGCGCGGCTTCGATCCCGCCGGGCCACCGATGAGCCCCGAAGAGGTGGTCCGCGGCTTCCTCGACGCGTTGGGCGTACCGGCGGAGCGGGTGCCGCCCAGCCCCGACGGCCGGACCGCCCGCTACCGCAGCCTGCTCGACGGCAAACGGATCCTGGTCGTTCTCGACAACGCCCGGGACGCCGAGCAGGTCCGGCCGCTGCTGCCGGCCGCCGCCACCGCCATGACGATCGTGACCAGCCGCAACCAGCTCACCTCCCTTCTCGCCGTCGAAGGCGCGCATCCGCTGACCCTCGACGTGCTGTCCGCCGCGGGCGCGCGCGACCTGCTGACCCGGCGCCTCGGCGCGGCGCGGATCACGGCGGAACCCGCTGCGGTCCACGCGATCGTCAGAGCCTGCGCCCGGCTGCCGCTCGCGTTGAGCATCGTCGCCGCCCGCGCGCAGCAGAGCGGCTTCCCGCTGGCCGCGCTCGCCGCCGAACTGGGTACCACCGACCAGTCCCTCGACGCGCTCGACGGCGGCGATGCCGCCAGCGACGTACGAGCGGTGTTCTCGTGGTCTCTCGCGGCGGTGTCGCCGCCGGCGGCGCGGCTGTTCCGGCTGCTGGGCCTGCATCCCGGCCCGGACGTCGCGGTGTCGGCGGCGGCCAGCCTCGGCGGGCATCCGGTCCCGGTCGCCCGGCGGTTGCTCACCGAGCTGGCCCGTGCCAGCCTCCTCGCCGAGGCCACACCTGGCCGCTACGCCTGCCACGACCTGTTGCGGGTCTACGCCGGCGACCTCACCGCCGCGACCGACCCGGCCGACGAGCGCCGGGCCGCCACCGCCCGGCTGCTCGACCATTACACGCACACCGCCGACGCCGCCGACCTGCTGCTGAACCCGCACCGGGAGCCGGTCCAGATACCGCTGCGGCCGCCCGTCGCGGGCGCCATCGCGGCCTCCCTCGCCGATGCCGACACGGCAGCCAGCTGGCTGGCCGCGGAGCGGCACGCCCTGCTGGCCGCCGTCCGGCACGCCGCCGATGCCGGGTTCGACGCCCAGGCGTGGCAGCTGGCCCGGGCGCTCAACTCGTTCCTGTTCCGATGGGGACACTGGCGCGACATGGTGGCGGCCTGGCGGCCCGCGCTGGCCGCGGCCGAACGCCTCGGCGACCTGCCGGCGCGGGCCGAGGCGCACCGCGACCTCGGGCACGCGGCCACGATGCTCGGCGGCTACGCCGACGCGGATACCCAGCTGCGCCGGGCCCTCGACCTGTTCGACCAGGCCGGCGACCAGGCCGGTCAGGCCCGCACCCAGCACAACCTGGCCTACCTGTACGAGCGGCAGGACAAGCTCGAACGCGCCCTGCGGCACGCTCAGCAGGCGCTCGCCCTGCACCGTGCCACGGGCCGGGACCGCGGGCAGGCGGTGGCCCTCAACGCGGTCGGCTGGTGCCACCTCCGCCTCGGCGACCACGCCCAGGCCTTGGTCCACTGCCAGGAGGCGCTCACCCTGTACCAGCGGATCGGCAACCGGCGCGGGCAAGCCGCCGCCTGGGACAGCATCGGCTTCGCCCACCACCACCTCGGGCACCACGCGCTGGCCGCCGAGTGCTACGAGCAGGGCCTCACGCTGGCCCGCGAGCTGGGCGACCGGTATACCCAGGCCGACATCCTCACCCACCTCGGTGACACGCAGGAGGCCGCCGGGGCTCGCGCCACCGCCCGCGCCACCCGGGCTCAGGCGCTGACCATCCTCACCGAACTCGACCACCCCGACGCCGCCCGCCTTCGCGCCCGTCTATACCCCCCATCTCCCCACGATCAAGGCGTCCGTCACGTCGGTATAGCGACGTGAAGGACGCCTTGATCGTGGGGCACATCCTGAAAGCGCTTCCGTACTGTTCAGTGCCCGTACGTATGCCGTTCACCCAGCGGGCGCCTGCGGACTGAGATCGTGTTCGCGACTGATACGTATTAAGGCCTGAACCCCTCAGACGCCAGTACGTGTCACCGCCCCGATCGGAGAACAATCGTTGCGAGGCAAGACCGTCCTCAGGCGCGCCACCGCGGTCACGGCCACCGCCGTGCTCACCGGCGCGCTCGCCCTGCCCCAGGCCGCGCCCGCCGCCCCCGCCCCGCTCACCGATGTCACCGCCGCCGCGGCTCTCGCCATCTCCCTCGGTGACGACCGCACCGGTGGCGTCTATTACAACGACGCCGGCCAGCTCGTCATCGCCGTCACCGACCAGGCCGCGGCCAACACGGTGGAGGCCGCTGGTGGCGTGGCCGAACTGGTCACGTACAGCACCGCCCAGTTGGAGTCGATCCACACCGCCCTGGACACCGACATCGCCTTCACCGATCCGATCGACGGCACCTCCTGGGGCGCCGACCCCAGCGAGAACCAGGTCGTCGTCATGTACGACGGCACCGTCGCGGGGGAGGACCTCGCCCGCCTGACGGCCAAGGTCGACTCCTATGGCGGCGCGGCCCGTCTGGAGTACATCGGCGGGGAGATCACCTCGACCGGCTCCATGGTCGGCGGCGTCGGCATCAAAGAGAACAACGTGGCGTACGGCCGGCTCTGCACCGCCGGGTTCAATGTGCAGAACACCAACGGCAAGAAGTACCTTCTGACCGCCGGGCACTGCATGCAGGGCGGTGTCTACTGGTGGGAGCGCTGGTCCAGCGGGGAGTACATCGGCAGGAACTGGCAGCACGGGTTCTCGGGTAAGGACTACGCGGTCATCGAGTACCTCTCAGGCATCACCCCGTACGGAACCATCCTGGTCAATGGCAACGAACGCCAGATCGTGGCCTCGCGCTACCCGGAGGACGCGGAGTCGGTCCAGCGCGTCGGTGCCAAGAGCACCGATCTGGTCGGCACGATCCTCGACCCGTCCACGACCGTCACCTACGAAGGCGCCACGTTCACCCGCATGATCCTGACGAACCTGTGCGGGAAGCGCGGCGACAGCGGCGGTCCGCTGGTCCGGCAAGGCACCGCCTTCGGCCTGTTAAGCGCGGGCAACAATCCCGATGCGGCGTGCAGCGACGGTGTCAGCAGCGCCCGGACGTGGTTCACGCCTGTGCAGTGGGTCCTGAACACGTGGAACCTCGACGTCTACTGACCACACCATGATCACGGCGTCCCTCAAGATCTGACGACTTGAGGGACGCCGTGATCATGAGGTTAAATGTCCGATGTCAGGCGGGTCGGCGCCGAACGCGACGTCGCCGTGGAAGGTGGCCCGGCCGCACGGGCCATCCAACGTGAACACCGCCCGGTCGAACCGGCTGCCGTCGAAGCGGGTCGAGCCATGGAACTGGGCACCGGTGAACTCGGCGTACCCGGCCTCGCAGCCGCTGAAGTCCAGATCGACAAGCGTGGCGCCACAAAGCCATAGGTTCATGTCGTGCCACTGCCCTGGGCCGGGCCGAAGCCGCTCAGCGAGGATCTGCTGCGCTTCATGCCGCAGCCGCAGCAGCGTGGCCTGCTCGGCGGTGCGGCCGTCGGCGCGGAGGTCGAACGGTATGGGGATCCGCAGGAACGCGCACACGGTCATCACGACTCGCTGCCGCTGCTCGGGCCGGTCGTCACCGAGCTGGGCCAGGAGCCGCAGCCCGGCTGAGCGGACGGCCGGATCGCGGTCGGCGAGCTGCCGCGTGTAGGGCATCACCGACGCGTCCGGCACCAGGTCGCCGCCGCCTTCGGTGTCATCCGGCGCGCCGGCCATGCCCGATCGCACCGTCCAGCCGAGCGGCCACACGGACTCGCCGTCGTCGGTGCCGCCGGCCCAGTGCGCACCGGTGAGGTCGACCGGGGGTTGGTCAAGATGGACCCGCCCGGCGAACTGGGCACCGGCGAACGTGGCCTCCCCGCCGAACCGGGCATTGTAGAACCAGGCCGGGCCGTCGAAGCGGACGTCGCGAAACGACACATCGCGGGCGAACCGCGCGCCGTCGCCGCCCTCCTCCCAGTCCTGGTAGTCCTCTATGAGCACCGCGACGGGCCAGCCTGGATCGTCCTCGTTCGGCTCGTCCCACGGCGCCGGGTCGATCTCGTCGACCGTCTCCCAGGCTTCGTCGTCATCCCACCATGTGTCGGTGCCCCGGCCGAACCAGGCCATGCCGCCGAACGCCGCGCCGGTGAAGTCCGCCCGCCCGCGAATCCGGGCCCTGCCGAACTCGACGTCGCCTTCGAACCGCGCGCCGGCGAAGCTGGCGTCGCCGTAGAAGACCGCTCGCTGGAACGCGACATCGTCATCGAACGTGGCGCCGTCGAAAACCGTGGTGCCGTGGAACCGGGTGTCGGCGAACCCCGCGCCGTCGAGCCGGCAGCCGCTGAAATCGGCATCGGTCAGCGTCGCTCCCGACAGATCGACACTGATGTCGCTCCACCGTGCCACGGCCTCCGTCGTCCCGCCCACCCGCAGCCGGTCCGTGAGCGACCGCAGCACCGCACGGCGATCCTCGGCCGCGACGTCGCTCGGCCCGGTCGGGGTACGTAGCCAGCCGCAGATCGTGTCCGTGACCGGTTGCCGCAACTCTGCATCGGTCGCGGCCAGTGCGATCAGGGCATCCGCCGCCGCACGTCGCATGCCAGGCGCCGCTGTCGCGAGCCGATCGGCAGCCGCTCGGAACGCCGTCGAGGTCTCCTCCACGGCGAGAGCCTAGTTGACAGGTGCCACCGCGCTGTCTCAGCGGCGGCGTGCCTACCTCAGCGGGGGCGCGGTCGGTGGTTCGGGTGGCTCCCACTGGCTCACCGGTGCCGCTCGCCTCCCGCTGGCGAGGAGCGCCGCGATCATCAGCGCCAGGCCGACGGCGTGGAGCAGGGTCAGCATCATGCCCACGGCGAAGGCGAGCAACCCGAAGTCGGAGAGGTCCACGACGTCGTCACCGATCAGCCACGGGAAGCTCGCCGTCCAGCCGACGGTGGCGATCACGCCCACCAGCAGCACGATGAGGCCGGCCACCGCCAGCGCCCCGGATCGGCCGGTGAGCATACGCCGCCGGGCGGCGACCAGCGCGAGCCCAACGACGAGAACCAGTAGTGCCGGCAGCTGCGCGATGAGCTGCCCGGCGACATAGCCGACTTGATCCACAGCGCTACCCTAACGACGCCGCTCAAGGGCGCCGAGGAACGCCCGGCGGCGGGTGAGTCCAGCAGCACGCTCGCAGCCCGCATGTTGCCGCGCGCCGCCCAGGTCAAGGGCGAGCTATCGGTGTCTGGTGCCGGGGCCGTCCGGCTCCGGCACCGAGTGGGCCCCCGATCGTGATCGAGGGCCCGTGTGGTCGCTACCTTCGCCTGCTGGTCATGCCCGACGTAGTGCGGAGCGGCCCGCGAAGCGCGCCGAGTCGCGCAACTCCTCTTCGATGCGGATCAGTTGGTTGTACTTGGCCGTGCGGTCGGAGCGGGAGAGTGAGCCGGTCTTGATCTGACCGCAGCCGGTCGCCACCGCTAGATCCGCGATGGTGGTGTCCTCCGTCTCGCCCGAGCGGTGCGATATGACAGCCGTCCAGCCTGCCTGGTGGGCCGTGGCCACCGCGGTCAGCGCCTCGGTCAGGGTCCCGATCTGGTTGACCTTGACCAGGACCGAGTTGCCGACGCCGGTGCGGATGCCCTCGCGCAGCAGCGTCTCGTTGGTGCAGAACACGTCGTCGCCGGTGAGCTGGCAGCGGTCGCCGACGCGGGCGGTCAGCTCACGCCAGCCGTCCAGGTCGTTCTCCGCCATCGGGTCCTCGATGGAGACGATCGGGTAGGCGTCGATGAGCTTGGCCAGGTAGTCGGCGTGCTCGGAGGGGGAGCGGCGCACCCCCTCGCCCGCGTAGTCGTACACCCCATCGCGGAAGAATTCCGACGACGCCGGGTCCATGACCAGGCCGATGTCCGTGCCAGGGCGGTAGCCGGTGCGCTCAATGGCGGTCATCACGAAGTCGAGCGCTTCCTCAGCGGTACGCAGCGCGGGCGCGAAGCCACCCTCGTCGCCGACGCCCGTGGAGTGCCCGGCGGCCAGCAGGTCGCGACGCAGGGTGTGGAAGACCTCGCTGCCCATGCGGACGGCTTCGGCGAAGGTGTCCGCACCCATGGGTGCGATCATGAACTCCTGGAAATCCAGCGGATTGTCGGCGTGGGCGCCGCCGTTGACGATGTTCATCATCGGCAGCGGCAGGAGGTGGGCGTCGGCGCCGCCGAGGTAGCGGTAGAGGGGCTGGTGGTGGGCCGCCGCGGCCGCCTTGGCCGCGGCGAGGGAGACGCCGAGGATCGCGTTGGCGCCGAGTCGAGACTTCGTGGCGGTGCCGTCGAGGGCGACCAGCGCGGCGTCGAGACCCGCCTGGTCCGCCGCGTCCCGGCCGCGCACGGACGCCGCGATCTCCCCGTTGACGTGGGCCACCGCCCGGTCGACGCCCTTGCCGTGCCAGCGCGCGGAGTCTCCGTCGCGCAGTTCCACGGCCTCCCGGGCACCGGTGGAGGCGCCGGACGGGACGGCCGCGCGCCCCAGGGAGCCGTCCGCCAGGACGACGTCGACCTCGACCGTGGGGTTGCCCCGGCTGTCGATGATCCGGCGGGCGGTGGTGGTCTCGATGGTGGCGTTGACGGTTTCGACTGCCTTCGCGGACATGGGTGTTCCTTCTCGTCGTCGTGTGCCGTGGCCCGGCTGCGACAACGCTGGCGCTGAGCCTGACAACGCCAAACCCTACAGCAATGCTGATCAGTTTTGCTGTACAGCATTGCTGTGGGTCGGGTGTACGGCTTTGCTGACCAACGGGGTAAAGTGCCCTGTGCCCACCTCGGAAGCCGCCGCCATCGCTGCCGAACTGCGCACGGTGATGGGCAAGCTCACCCGACGCGTCAAAAACGAGGACCGCATCCCGCTGGGCCAGATCGCCGTGCTCGGTGCACTCGACCGCGACGGCGCCATGACCACCAGCGACCTCGCTGCCGATCAGCGCGTACGCCCCCAGTCGATGGCCCGGGTGGTGGGCCTTCTCATGGAGCAGAACCTGATCACGCGCCGGGCGCACCCCACGGATGGCCGTAAGTCGCTGGTCGAGCTGTCGGACGCGGGTCGGGCCGCCCTTGAAGCGGAGCGCAGCCGCAGGGCAGGTTGGCTCGCGCAGGCCATCGAGGCCGAACTCACGGATGAGGAGCGGGCGTTGCTGGCACGGAGCACCGCCCTGCTTGAGCGGCTCGCCACACGCTAGTGCCGCGCGGGGCAACGTCTCCGTCGCGACGCCCAACGCGTTCGCCGACTACGGATATCCTTCTCCCACCCACCGACAGCCATCGGGGGGCGGTGTGGCTTGTTGAAAACCGTTACCATTACACTCTGGATCGTGATCCACAGACTCGCTCGGTGGACGACGTCAACGAGATCGCGACACCAACGTCCAAGGAGGACAGACATGAAGCCCGGCATCCATCCCGAGTACCGTCCGGTCGTCTACCGGGACCGCAGCGCGGACTTCGCGTTCCTGACCCGCTCGACCGCCACCAGTGACAAGACGATCGAGTGGAGCGACGGCAACACGTACCCGGTGATCGACGTCGAGATCTCCGCCGCCAGCCACCCGTTTTGGACCGGCCGGCAGCGCCTGCTCGACACGGCCGGGCGGGTGGAGAAGTTCCGCGCCAAGTACGCGCGTGGCAAGCGAGCCGGGTAGCCGCGGGCGTGGTCCTGCAACCCGAAACCGGCCACGATGGTGCGACCCTGAACGCCCGGACCATCGACAACTGGCGCCGAGCCTGGGATGCGATGATGTCGACCTACCTACCCGACAGCGAGGCAGCCCTGTCGGCGGTGTTCGACACGATCCAGCCCCGCACGCCGGCGGCTCGTCCTCATGTGCTCGACCTCGGTGGCGGGCCGGGCACGGTGACCGATCGCGTGTTGTGCAGGTGGCCGGGCGCCGCGGTGACGCTGCTCGACATGGATCCGGTACTGCCCGCCCTGGCCCGTGCGGCGCTGCCACCCGCGGTGGCAGTTGTGGATGCCGACCTGGCCACACCAGGCTGGAACGGATTTCGCACCGGGCAATTCGACGCCGTGCTGGCCGTAATGACGGTGCACTACCTCCCGTCGACGCGGATCCAGGCGCTCTATCGGGAGGTTCGATCAGCACTGCGCCCCGGTGGCGCCCTGTTCGTCATTGACGCCATGCCGGAGCCAGAACCGTCCGGTGCTCGCGGAGCCGGCCCGCGGGAAGGCCCGCACGCCCCGTCGACATGGGACGACTGGTGGGCAGAAGTCAGGGCCCACCCACAGATGGCGACACTGTTAACGCGACGAGACGGGGTATTCGGCCACCGAGCGGTGGCCGAGTTCACCGCATCCGCGGCGTGGCACCGGTCGGCCCTGCGGACCGCAGGCTTCACCGAGACGACCGTGCCGTGGCGGCATGGTACCCACGCCGCCGTCGCCGCGTGGGCCGGATAGCCACCCGCGCCGACGCGGTGAGTTCGGGTGGCGCACGTGGCGTGTGCCACCGTCTGGTAGCCGGGTGCAGCCGTTCCTGACCTCGGGAGCCGCTTCCCTTGACCTGTCCGCCAAGATCTGCGTGATCGCTTTCGCCCTGGCCATCCGGCTCTTGTCGGCCCTTCGTTCTCGTACTGGTGGCGCAGCAGGTCGCGCTCGGGCTCTGGAGGGGCGTCGGCGTCAATTGCCGCCACCGCCACCGTCGCCGCCACCCTCGCCACCGCCGGCTACCTCACCACCATCACCCGCACCGCCGGCGTAGCCGTGGCGGCCGTCGTGGAAGGGCAGGTCGCCGCGAATGCCAGGAGCGCTGAGTCGCTTGCCCAGCCCGGCGAGGTGTTGCAGGCAGACCCTGCCCGGGACCTGGAAGCATTCGCCGCGGCCTCCGCAGTCGGCGAGGTAGCGGTTGCCATCCTGCACGCGAAGCTTCGCGTCCACCCGGAACAGCAACGGAAGGTCGGTTGGACCGCAACCCTCGTCCTGGCGGGCGTAGCCAAACGTGGCCAGCAGCAATGGGTTCCGGTGGGAATCGACTGTGCCGGCGCTCATCGTCGACGCCGGTCGGTAGGGCAGAAGGCGCCCGAACGCGGCGTCGCACAAAGCGGCGTAGTCCCGCTCGTGCCGGGTCAATTCCTGCCACAGGCGGTCTGCGACGACCGACGGCATCGACAGCTTCGCGCCGGAGTGGCGGATGACGAGCCGGAACCACTGTCGGGTCGCGGCTTCGACCAACTGGATGTCGTCGTCGCTGAGATGGGGGTACTGGCTGCCTAGCCGCTGACGCCCGCTGGCGGGGAACGGAAAGGCGTCAACGATGCGAATCCGGTGAATGGCGCGACGGTTTCCCAGCTTTGTCCAGATCATGTCGCCAACTTCTATCCGCCCGGAATACGAGCGCTCGGGCCCCGACTCGCCAGTCGGCGTCGCGGCATCCTCATGGTACTGCTGCCGGCAAGCAAGGCATCCAGCGCGGAAATGGATTCCGGGGAATCGGTGGTGGAGTTCTGCCTTGATCGCTAGCGCCCGGCGTCACGAATCGATGATCGCGGCCGCCGCTGTTTCGCCTGATCTGATGGCGCCCTCAAGGTAGCCGTACCAGTGCGTGGCGGTCTCGGTTCCGGCCCAGTGGATGCGTCCGGTCGCGGGGCGAAGCGCGTGGCCGTACTGTGTCCAGGCACCGGGCGGGAAGACGGCGGCGTAGGCGCCGCGGGTGAACGGCTCGGCGCTCCAGTCGTGGTCGATGTAGGTCGCCGGGGACGCCGCTTGCGGGCCGAACAGTCCGGCCAACTGCCCGAGGACCGCCGCCCGGCGCTCGGGTGCCGGCCGGGTGGTCAGGGCGCGGGCCTGTGCCCCTTCGACGAAGGCGAGCAGGATGCCCGGCTCGCCCGAACGCGGGCTGCTGTCGAACACCGCGCTGACCGGCCCGCGCAGGCTGGTCGCCTGGCCGCTGAGCCCGGCCGAACGCCAGAACGGCTGGGGATAGACGGCCATGCACTTGGTCACGGTGCCCATGGGTAGCCGTTGGGTGAGCCCGTCGCGGGCGGGCGGCAGTGGCGGCTCGTAGCGGATGCGGCCGCACAACGTGGGCGGGATCGCCACCACGACGTGTGCGGCGTGCCAGCTCCGATCGGCCGCGCTGACCCGGACGCCGTGGTGGTCCTGCGCGACGCGGTCCACCGGGGCGCCGAGGCGGACGCGGTCACCGAGCCGGTGCGCCAGGCGCACGGCCAGTTCGTGCGCCCCGCCGTCGAGGCGGTCCTGCTGGGCGCCGCCCTCGATGGCGACCAGCCGCTGGAAGGTCCCTGCCGAGCGGGCGTAGAACAGCGCGTGCAGCAGGGAAAGCTCGCTGGGCTGGCAGGACCAGACCGCCTGGCAGGCCATCGTGAACAGCCGTCGTCCGGCCCGAGTCCACATAGTACGGCGAATCCAGTTCTCCAGCGTCTGGCCGTCCAGGGCGGCCGCGGACGGGCTGCGCCACGGTGCCTCGGGGGTGATCGTGCGGACGAGCCGTTCGAAGCGGGCTTGCGCCTGAGCCGTGTCCAGCAGGGCGAGGGGGCTGAGATTGGGGATGGTGCCACGGTAGCGCCGCACTCGCCCGGCGGGGGTCTCGACGAGGTGGTCGCCCTGGCCGTACGTCGGGAAGACCGGCACGCCGAGGTCGGCGGCCAGCGCGTACGCACGGTCTTGTCCAGGGCCGAGGAACTGCCCGCCCAGTTCGATGGTCTGTCCGTCGATCTCGACGCTGTAGGCTCGGCCGCCGACTCGTTCGCGAGCTTCCAGGACGACGACGTCCAGGCCGTGGCGGTGCAGGTCATGGGCGCAGGTCAGGCCCGCCAAACCGGCGCCGACAACGATCACATCGACGGCTTCGGGAGACGCGTGGTCGGTCATGTGCTTTCTCCGGTGGGTCGGGTCGTACCGGGGACCACTACCCCAAGATAGGGCAACGGTGGAAGACCGGTATTCCGCCGTGACGCATGCGCATTTATGGATACGCTGACGGTGTGCCGAGTACCCGAATCGTCGCCGCCCTCACCGCCGCGGCCCTCGCTGCCACGCTCACGCCGGCGGCCGCGAGCGCCGGCCCACCGCGTGCCGGCAGCCAACGCCTGGCGTGGACCCCCTGCCCCGGCGTCGACGACCCACGCCTGCGGTGCGCCACCGTGCGGGTACCGCTAGACCACGCGCGGCCCCGGCACAGCCGAACGATCGAGATCATGATCTCGCGGTTGCCCGCCGCGGACCCGGCGTCCCGCCGCGGCGCGCTGTTCACCACGGGCGGCGGGCCGGGCGGCGCCGGAGTGCCCGAGCCGCTGAACCTCAGCCGCACGCTGGACCCGGCGATCCTCGCCCGATACGACATCGTCGGGTTCGACATGCGGTTTGTCGAGCGCAGCACCCCGATCACCTGCGGCCAGCCGCGGGAAGAGCCGGGTGGCTACTGGGTGCGCACCGCGACCTACCAGTCGCTGGCGGACACCGCCCGCGAGGCGCGCGACTACGCGCGGGCCTGCGCCCGGCACGCCGGCTGGGCGCTCCCGTTCGCGACGACCGCGCAGGCCGCCCGGGACATGGACGTCATCCGGCAGGTGCTCGGCGAGCCGACGGTCTCTTTCCTCGGCGGCTCGTACGCGGCGATGCTCGGCTTCGCGTACAGCACGTTGTTCCCCCAGCGGGTGGACCGCTTCCTGCTGGACAGCCCGGTCAACTACGACCTGGTCTGGCGCCGGTACGAGCTCGACCGCATCCCGGCGATGGACGACAACTACGCCGCTTTCACCGCGTTCCTCGCCGACAACCACGCGTCCTTCGGGCTCGGCGCCACACCCGCCGCCGTGGCGCGGACGCTGGAGCTGGCGTTCGCCCGCGCGGCGGTCGAGCCGATCGTGGCCGGAGACCACGCCTGGACCGTCGGCGACCTCGGCTATCTGGCCGTTGTCGGCACGTTCTTCGAGCAGCTCTGGCCGGTGATTGGAGCCGACCTGGCCGCGATCCTCGCCGGCGCGCCGCCGCCCATCCCGATCGACGTCCGGCCCGCCGCCTTGCCCGGCACGGCCGGCGTTCCGGCGGACAACCACACGGCGGTGAGCATGGCCTTCCGCTGCGGCGACAACGCCTGGCCGCGCGACCTGGCGACCTACCGGCGCGACCTGGCCCTCCTGGGTACCAGGTATCCGGTCTTCGGCCCTTCCGTCGCCAACGTGAACCCGTGCGCGTTCTGGCCGGTCAGCGAGGACAACACGGTGCCACTGGCCACCAACCGAGCCCCGGCGGCGCTGGTGGTCGCCGCGCTGCGGGACGCCTCGGTGCCGCTGGCCAACTCGACCGCGACCGCCCGCGCCATCGCCGGCTCGCGGCTGGTCACCGTCGACCGGCGCGCCCACGTGCCGCTGCTCAGCGGGCAGGGCAACGCCTGTCTGGTGGCGGCGGTCACCGCCTACCTGCTCGACGGCCGCCTCCCGGACCGGGATCTGGCCTGCTGAGTGGCGGCGTGATGCCTGAAATGTGATGCGCCCAGCCGCAGTCGCGGCTGGGCGCATCACCGCGCGCAGGACAGCGATGTGAACGGAGCCGACGGCCGGCGGATCAACGCCTCAAACCACCCTCGATGCCGGCTGCTGGAACGACGACGAACTGTTCGACCGTGACCTCGACGCCATTCTCACCGCGACACCCGACGGGCGGCCTGGCCCCCCGATTTGTCGCCGTCGGTGTACTCGGAGAAGATCTCGTCGAGGATTCTCCGTGAGTTCGCCGTCGCGGCCTCGCCGTCGGCCAGTGCGTTGGCGTGGTTGACAAGCGTCTTCCAGAGCGCCCAGCCGCGCCCGCGCGCCCATGTCGCGTCATCGACGCACAGCCGCTCCCGGAACGCCCGCCGGCCGTCGCCGGTCAGCAACATCCAAGCGACGGCCAAGTCACAGGACGGATCGCCGACACCGCACGTCCCGAAGTCGATGACCGCCGCCAGTTGCCCGCCGTTGAGCAGGAGATTGCCCTGCGCGATGTCACCGTGGAACCAGCGCTCCACACCGTCCCAGCGCGCGTCCAGGGCACATTTCCAGATCTCGCTGGCCAGCTCGACGTCGATATGGCCCTCGAGTGCCGTGAGCCCTCGGTTGGCCTCGCCGTCGTAGGTGCGCAGGGTGCCACCCCGGTACCAGTTGTGCTGGCCTGGACGAGGGCCGTCAGCGGTATCGACGCCTTGCAGGGCCACGATGAACTCGGCCAGGTCGAGCGCGAACCGGACCGGGTCGGCGATGCGGTCCACCCGCGCGGTTTCGCCGTCGAGCCACTGGTAGATCGACCACGAGTACGGATAACCCTCGCCCGACTCGCCTTTCGCCAGGGGGGTGGAGATAGGCAGCGGGAGACGGGGAGCGAACACCGGAAGCCACTTGTGCTCCTTGTCGACCGCCTCGGTGTACTCCAACGCGCTCGGCAGGCGCACCGACATCCCAGAGCCGAGGTGGAAGGTCCAGTTGTCCCAGCCGCCGTTGGCGACCCGCTCGACCGGGAGGTCAGCCCAATGCGGGAACTGGCCGGCGACGAGCCGGCGCACCTGGTCCACGTCGACCGCGATGCGTTTGGGCAGCGGGCCGAGATCTGCAGTGTCGCTCAAGAAGAGTCCTCACCTGAGAAGGTCGGTAGCCGGACCGACAGCCACGGCAACCTAGCGGGACCGCCTGGCCTGCCACCGCGCGACGGTATCCACTGGCGACCGGAGATGTCCAACGAAATCCGAACCCCTACTGCGGTGTCACCGCCCGGTCAGCGGCCATGAGCGTGCATCCGTGAGGGCTACAGTCGTCGTGTGCTGATCAAGTGGGTGGCATGCCGTGTCGTTAACCGTGAAGCGTTCCACCGCGCGCAACGGGCTTGGGTCGAACTCCATGGACTTCCAGGTTTTCTCGGTCAGTGCGGTGGATGGAGTCGTCGTGAAGACGGGCTGGCACACATCATCGCCTGCTGGGCCGACGAACCCAGTTATCAAGCGTTCATGACGGGGTCACACGACGAGATCGCCGCCGCTCAAATCGGCACCTACGGTGCGCTCGATGTGCGTCTCTTCGATCACCGCTTGGACATCGGCGAGGGCTTCCTCATCAATAACGGCCGCGCCGCGCTGCTTCGGCTCGCTTACTGCCACGTCCGTACGCACAGGCAGGCACACTTCATCCAGGCACAGACCGAGGTGTGGAACCCGGGCATGGCGGCGGCGCCGGGGATGCGCGGAGGAATGTTCGCCGAGCGCGCTGAGGCGGAGTTCCTGGTGATGTCTTTATGGCGGTCCACGGCTGACCACGAGGGCTATCTCGTCGGACGTTTTATGGAGCTGCGCCGGTTAGCAAACGCAGCAGAAGATCTCGACGCAGTCACCGGCGACCTGGTTGACCTGGAACCGGCATGGACAGTGCCGATGTGATCACGGCCACCGGTGGAGGAAGCAGGACGCCGGCAGACACCCGCTTGCCTGCATGTCATTGCGTCGATCAAGGAAAAGCGTGCCGATCAAGGGCAAAAGCACCTGGATGAGAGATCAAAGTGTGTGCCTTTGTCCTTGATCGACGGGGCAGGTACTGGGACGGCTTGCTGGGGAACGCGGCGGTCGGGGAGCGTGTGCGTGCACCGACCAGGCGAGCGGAAGTGCGACCAGGACCACTGCCTGGATCGCGAGCAACGCCGCGATGATGCCCCAACGGTCTGCCACCAGGCCGGCCCCCACGGCGACGAGCGCGTAGAGCATCCTGCCAAGCAGCGACCCGAGCGAACCCATCGTCGCGCGTTCCCGGTCGGTGAACTCGCGCTGCAGCAACGTCTGCTGGGCGATTGTCGACATGCCGTAGGCCGGTGACCCCAGCAGCACCGGCGACAATACCGTCGGCTTGACCAGCGCCACGAAGTTCGCCACGTTGTCGAACAGCTCACCGAACAGCAGCGTGCGGGTCGCGCCCACCCGGCCGATCACCCAACCACTGACGCGGAAGCCGACGAAGGCCACGCCATGGCCGAAGGTGCGCCACAGGCCCAGTGCCCAGAGCGGCCACAGCCCTGCCACGAAAACAGGCGACCACTGGGCCGCGCTTTCGCTGCTGTAACGAAGCGCCGACACCAGAGTCATCCGGCGGAGCACCGGATTACGGCGGATGCCGCGCAGGGCCGATCCGAGATGCGCCAGCAGGTTCGATTCCAGCGGGCCGTGCACCCGCGGTTCCCGGACCCGCAAGGCGAGGAGCACGCACAGCACCTGCGGCACGACCGACAGCACGACCACCGCACGCAGCGACCACGCGCCGGCGACCACGCCACCTATGGCCGCCGCCAGTGCGAGCGCGAGCTGGAACATCGAGTTCACGCGGCCCGAGTGCCGGGGGAACTCCTGCTCCCGGCCGGCTTCGAGCAACGTGTCGTAGAGCAGAGACTCGTTGTTGCCGCTCCACAGTGAGGTCGCCAATCCCTCCAGCACGACAGCTGCCAGGAGGAGGCCGTAGCCGGAAGCGCCGGCGTACCCGAGGTGGGCGGCCACCATGACGATGGCACCGGCGATCATCGTGCCGCGTCGGCCGAGGCGGTCGGAGAGCACGCCGGTGGGGACTTCGAACGCCGCGGAGGACAGCATTTTCAGCGCCAGCAGGCTTGCGGCGGCGGTGTACGAGCCGGTGACCTGCGCGAAGTAGATGACCATGATCGGCCCGTACATGCGGAAGTCGCCGAGGAAGTTGAACCAGCCCAGCAGGCGAACGTTGCGGCTGACGGTCTCGTGAGCAAGGTGTGGAGCAGCCGGAGCTGACCTGAGCCGTCGAGTTCTCCTGCCGAACGGGGAAGTGATCAGGCGTTGGAGAAAGACAAGGACACGGTGGATCGACGAACGGCGAGCGGACACAGCAGAGCTCCCGGAATGGCGAACGGAGACGCCGAAAAGCGCCACGGGCCGGTGACACGTGTCACCTCGCCCCGGCGACCGGGATGTGGGCTGAGTGCGCTACACGCGTGGCGTTACAAGCCTGCGACTGCGGTCACCAAGGGGCGAATGGAAGCTCCAGCCGATGACTTATACATCAGTGCTCCTCAATTCCCGGGCGGACGGTTCCGCAACCGCTCCCACTCTAGCGACTGAATATCTACGACTCGGTATCTACGACTCGCTGGCCCGGTCGGGTGCGCCGACCGGGCCAGGCCGCTGTCGTACCGTCAGTCGTTGATCTCGACGTGCAGCGACCAGTCGTCCAGGGTTCCGGTCAGCACGCTGGCGGTTCCCTGGTCGAGCAGGAACCACTCCACCGTCACGAGGTGGTTGCCCGCCCCCACTCGCCGGCACGCCTCGATGGCGTTGGCGTGGCCGGCGTCGGTGGTGAAGTTGAGATCGTTCAGCGGGGACATCGGTACCCCGTCGAGCAGGATCCGTAGCCGCATGGCGTCGGTGGGTACGGTCAGCGGGGTGGTCTGCCCGTCGAGGATCGCCTCGGCGGAGAAGGTCACGATGGCCTGGTCGATGTCTCCTCCAGGCACGATGAAGTGGACCTCCGCGCCCGGTAGCTGGACGAAGCCCGCGTTCTCGCCGATCGTCGTGGGCTGGTTGTCCATGGCCACCTTGGCGGCCTTCTGGGGGCCGCCGTCGCAGCTCGCCACTTCGTTGATGGCGTTGTCCGGGGCCCGGGCGGCGGATGGGGTGGCCGCCGCCTGGGCTTGCCCGAGGGCGGCGAGGCCGAGGGCGGATGCGGCGAGCACCGGGATGATCAGACGCTTGCGGGTGCGTAGTGACATGTCGCTTGCCTTTCGTCGATGGAACAGCCGGTTTGTGGCCGGGACGAAGGGTGGCATCGCGCCGTCATGGTGCCGTCATTGTTGGCTCAGGGTGGTCGGGGGCGTCTGGGTGGGGAGTGGCGTACGAAGTCTCGGTACCCCCGCTTCTTGCGATGAGCGACGGGCTGGACCGGGGGTCAGGTGCGGGGCGGTCGACCCGCCCCGCACCTGCCGGAGGTGGTGTCGGTCAGACGCCGAAGGCTGCCGCGTAGCGGATGGTTCCATGCGGGACAGGGCGATCGGGGTCGAGCACCAGCGCCATCATGTTTTCGTCCGGCACGTCGAACGGCGGCCGGATTCCGTACCCGGAGGCGGGTGTGAAGCCGAACCGGGCGTAGTAGGGCGCGTGACCGAGGACGAGGACGAGGCTTTCGCCCGCCGCCCGGGCCGCGTCGAGAGCGGCGCGAATCGCCGCCGATCCGGCGCCCGCGCCCTGCTGTTCGGGCAGCACCGCGCACGGACCGAGGGCTATGGCCGGTACGTCGTCGACGTGGCATCGAGTCAGCAGGGCGAAGCCGGTGGGGATGCCGTTGGGGTCCTCGGCGAGCCATGAGGACCACGGCAGCCACGCCTGTCGATCCTCGCGCAGCGCGTCGACCAGGTCGGCCTCGAGCGGGCCGGGGAACGCGGCGAGGTTGATCCGGCGGATCGCGGCGCGATCGTCGGGCCCGGCTTCCAGACGGGTGTGCCAGATGCGGGTGGTCATGGCGGCGTACGGCTCCTCGTGGGTGTGCGTTTTCGGTGGCTGGGCGGGTTCCTCGGTCTCGGCGCGGACCGCTCCGGTGGCCAGCGGTTCGGCGCCGAGCGGGGCGGACGTGTGGATCGTCGCCGACGACCCGGTGACCTTCGTCGACCCGCACCGCTTCCGGCTGATCGACGCTGACCCACTCGACAGTGGCGTGGTCGTGCTGCGTTATCGCGTCGGGTCCCGGCCGTTCAGGTTCCGCGGGTGAAGCGGTCCACCAGCAGCGCGAGCCGCCGCGCGTGCTCGGCGCGCCGCAACCGGCCGCTGCGCATGAGCGTCACCAGCCCGTGCAGCGCGCTCCAGAAGGTCTCGGTCAGCGCCTCCAGCTCGTCGGCCGTGGCGATCGGGCGCACCGTATCGGCCAGCTCGGCGAAGCCCCTGGGCAGGTCGATCGGTGCGTCCGGACTGGCGAATGGTAGGTCGACGCGCAGGGTGAACATCGCGTCGTAGAGGGCGGGCCGGCGTTCGGCGAACGAGGTGTAGGCCTCGGCGACGGCGGCCACCGCCTGGCGCTCGCCGGCCGCGGCGGCGCGTGCGGCCGCCAGGTCCCGGGCCAGGTCGGCGAAGCCCTCCATGGCGACGGCGGCCATGATGGCCTCCTTGCCCTTGAAGTGGCTGTACAACACCGGCTGGCTGTATTCGATCTCGGCGGCGAGCCGGCGCGTGGTGACCGCGTCCCACCCCTCCGACTCGGCAAGATCCCGCGCCGCGGTGATGATCGCGCGTTCCCGTTCCGCCCGCTCACGCTCGCGGCGCTCCCGAATAGCCATGCCCAGGATCCTAGCACCGCTAGCGATCCTGCCGAGGCTCTGCTAGCGTTGCTCTTGTTCTTAGCGTCGCTAGATTTTGGAGTGAGGCACATGCTCAACCTCATCGCCTACGGGCTCGCGATCGTCCTCAACCTGTTCCTCGTGTACATGGGATCGCGATTCCTCACGCAGCCACGTTTGTCGGCCGCTGGATACGGCGTACCGGTCGCAGCGGACGGCGACACCACCTACCTCACGGTGAAAGGCCTACGCGACCTCGTCTACGGCCTGGTCGGACTCGCCCTGATCGCGTTCACGACCGCTGACGCCGTCGCCTGGTTCATGCTCGTCGTCGCCCTCAACCCGCTGGGCGACACACTGATCGTGCTGCGCCACGGCGGCACGAAGGCGGTCGCCTTCGGCATCCACTTCGCCACAGCCGTAGTCGTACTTCTCGACGGCGCCCTGCTGTTCGCGGTGTAGCGCCGCTGCCGCGGGTGCGGCGTCCCCTGCCTTCCGGAGTTGACGGATGAGTCCGACCAGCCTCGGCATAGCGTCGACCAGGAACGGGCCCGACGCCACGCTTGCCCGGAGCCCCGGACCGACACCTAGCGGTGACGAGGCGGTTCGACCTGACTGACGCACAGTGGGCAGTGCTGGAGCGGTTGCTGCCCGCTGCGCGGTGGCCGGGTCGTCCGCCGACGTGGAGCAAACGGCAGCTCATCGACGGCATCAGGTGGCGGCTCCGGGCTGGTGCCCCCCTGGCGGGACGTGCCGGCCCGCTGTAGGTCCTGGTCGGCGGTGTACGCGTTGTTTCGCCGTCTGCAACGCGATGGGACCTGGGTGCGGATCCTTGCCACGTTGCAGGCACTGGCCCACGCGGCCGGGCGGATCGTCTGGGACGTGTCGGTCGATTCGTCGATCGCGCGGGCGCATCAGCATGCCGCTGGGGCGCGGAAAAGGGGATCGCGGTGGTCGGGGACGACGATCCGGGTGAGCCCCCCGAGCGCCGAGACGCACGTCGTGTGAAACGATCCAACCCGTGCGACGTCGACAGTTCCTCTTCCTAGCGTCTCTTCCCGCCGTGGCCACCGCGTGCGGTTCCGGAGGGTCCGGCGTCGAGGAAGACGCCGCCAACAATGCGCTGACGTTCAGTAATCGGCTGCGTATCCCGCCGCTGGCCGAATCGACGACCGGCGCCGACGGCGTGCGACGGTTCGCGCTGACCATGCAGCGCGGGCAGGCGGAACTGTTGCCCGGTAAGCCCACCGAAACCTGGGGCTTCAACGGGCCGCTGCTGGGGCCGACGATACGGGCGCGGCGCGGCGAGACCGTGCGGATCGCGGTCACCAACCAACTCGCGGAGACGAGCACCGTGCACTGGCACGGGATGCGACTGCCCGCACGCATGGATGGCGGGCCACACCAGACGATCGCGCCTGGCAAGACCTGGACACCACAGTGGACCATCGACCAGCCGACCGCGACCTCCTGGTACCACCCGCATCCGCACGGAGGGACCGCGCAGCACGTCTACCGGGGGCTGGCTGGGCTCTTCCTCGTCGACGAACCGGACGGCCCCCGCCTGCCGGACCGGTACGGCGTAGACGACATCCCGTTGATCCTGCAGGACAAGCGATTGGACGAGGACGGATCCCTGACCGGCGACCCGCTCAAGGGCACGTTCGGCATTCTCGGGGAGCACATCCTGGTCAACGGCACCTACGACCCGTTCCTGGACGTCAGCACGGAACGAGTGCGGTTCCGCGTCCTCAACGGCTCGAACGCGCGGATGTACCACGTCGAATTCGCCGATCGCCGCAAGTTCCACGTCATCGCCAACGACGCCGGCCTGCTCGACGCCCCGGTTGAGGTCGATCGGGTGTCCCTGACTCCGGGTGAGCGGGTGGAAATCATCGTCGGGTTCGCCCCGGGGGAGCAAGTCGTGCTACGCACCGCCGGCGGCACGGCCGACATCGACAAAGGCACCTTCAACCTGCTGAAGATCGTCGCCGCCGCGTCACTGACGAAGTCCGCCGAGCTGCCGTCCCGGCTCGCTGACACGCGGATCGAGGTGCCGGCCGGCGCGCGAGTCCGGCGTTTCCGCCTCAACGGCCATGACGCCATCAACGGCAACGAAATGGACGTGTCGCGTATCGACGAGGTGGTGCCCGCCGGGGCTCGCGAGATCTGGGAAATCGAGAACCACGTGTACGCGCACAACTTCCACATCCACGAAGTGGCGTTCAAGGTGCTGGAGGTCGACGGGGCCCCGCCGCCGGCCTACGCCACCGGTCTCAAAGACACCGTGTATGTCCCGGCGAAGTCCACGGTCCGGCTCGCCGTCCAGTTCGGACGCCACACCGACCCGACCTCGCCGTATATGTATCACTGTCACATCCTCCGCCATGAGGACTCGGGGATGATGGGCCAGTTCGTCATCGTCGAACCCGGCACCGAGAATCAGGTGCCGCGCACCATCGTGGGCGCCGGCTCTCACGGCACACACGACTGACATGCCGCGCGTCGTCGTGGAACACCGCTGTTTGCGTGCGGCTTCCATGATGGTGGCGGCAGTTCGCCATGGGTTGGCGTGCCGTGCCGGTCTGGCAACGAGCACTCGCGGTGAGCGTCTCGCCGTTGGTCGGCCTGCAGCGGTTGGTGTCCGGATCTCGCCGCGCGCTGGCTCGAGACATGAGCGTCGATGACCTGGACTGGCAGGATGAACTGCTCGAGGTGGAGTCGATGGATGACCTGTGGGCCTTGCTCGGTGAACAACGCGACCGGTTGCTGGTAGCGGAACTGGACCAGATCCACCGTGAGCGCCAGCACGAGGCGATCACCGTTGCCGTCGTCTACGGCGCCGCACACGTCGCCCCCGCCGTGCACGGTCTGCGCACCCTTCACCGATACGGTATACGTGGCGCCGAATGGCTTACCATATTGAGCTTCTAGCAGACAAAGCCGCCCGACGCGTCGATGAAGGTGGCATCGGTCAGCGAGGCGCACGTGGTCACTGCCTGACTACGGGATGCTGGGTCCAAGCGGCGCGTCGATGGTCGGCGCGGACGTCGGCTGCGGCTCCTTCAGTTCGATGAAGACACTGTGCGACACACTGTCGCCGATGTTCTCCCCGACGTGCTGCTGCGCGCCCACCCAGCGGGCCTCGCCGGCGCGCAACTCGACTTCCGCGCTCCGATCGCCGGCGGTGACGCGCCGCCGGAAGGCGCTGAGCGTCACCATCACGCTGTCCGGGTGTCGGTGCACGTGCGTGCGGTCGCCGGGTTCATCGCGGTATCGCAGGACCCGCACTCGCTCGTTCTCAAAGATGACCGTGTAAAGCGTGGGGTCAGTAATGGTCGGATCGTCGTGGCTCATCGCGGACTCTCCTAGGGGCAAGCACATGGGACTGGAGTCCCATGATGGGACCAGGGTACCATGAGGGCGTGACGATGCCCTACGAGTCGACCGGCCGGACCGCGCAGAAGTCACGAACCCGCCTAGCGCTCCTCGCGGCCACCCGTGAGCTTCTCGCCGCCGGACTCACCCCTACAGTCCACGACGCCGCCGAGCGGGCCGGCATCTCCCGGACCACCGCCTACCGCTACTTTCCCAGCCAGCGCAGTCTGCTCCTGGCTGCTCAGCCCACGATCGCGCCCGAGACGCTGCTGCCGGCGGATGCGCCCACCGACCCGAAGGCCCGCCTCGACGTCGTCATGACGGCGTTCATCCATTACAACTTCACCTGGGAACCTCAGCTACGTACCTCGCTCCGGCTGTCCCTGGAGCCGGCCGCCAACCAGCCGGTGCTACGCCAGGGACGTGCGATCGGCTGGATCGCGGAAGCCCTGACGCCGCTGCAGCAGACTCATCCCCACATCGACATCCAGCGCCTCGCGACCGCTATCCGCTCCGCGACCGGCATCGAAACGTTGATCTGGCTCATCGACGTCGCCGGCTACACCCGGGAGCACGCCGCGGACATCGTCAAGATCACCGCCCAGGCGTTGCTAGACGCCGCCGTCCTCAGCGCGCCTCGCCCCTACCGCCGGCAGAGGCCATCACGCCAAACCTCTCCCGGAAGTGCCGCACCCGCCACCCGGCGAACCTCGTCGAGAGCGCACCGATAACGGCTCTGGCCGCGCTAACCCGAACTGCGCAGCCCAGGGTCTACGGCCGGTCCACCACGGCGAGAGGCGAAGCTCCAGAACGGGGGCGGCGACAGTCTCTTCTCGACAGTCTTATGTGGCCTAGACGGCGCGCGTGGGCTAGTGTTTGATCATGAGACTGCTGCGAGGAGCTTGGTGGGTCGTTGCCGCGCTCGCGGTCGGCGCGACGGTGGCGACGCCCGCGTCGGCTGTGGAGACGACCGCACTGTCAGGAATCAAGTACGTGGCGCTCGGCGACTCGTACGCTGCCGGCGTTGGGCTGGCCAACTACGACGCGGACAGCGCTGAGTGTTACCGGAGTCCGACGGCGTATGGGCCGGTGTGGGCGGCGAACCACGGCGTCGCCTCGTTCACGTTCGCGGCGTGCTCCGGCGCCACCACCGAGGGTGTGAAGGCGCAGACCGCCGCGCTGGCCGCGGACACCCGTCTGGTCACCGTCTCCGTCGGCGGTAACGACGTCGGATTCTCCAGCGTCTTGGCGGCCTGCCGGTTCGGGACCGACCAGCAGTGCGACGGGGCGTTGGCCGGCTCGGCCACCGCGATCCAGAGCGTGCTTCCGGCGCGGCTGGCCGAGACGTACCAGCTGATCGCGACGGCGGCACCACGGGCGCGAGTGGCGGCGGTGGGCTACCCGCACCTGTTCGAGCTGGGCACCTGCGTCGGTGACGACTTCGCCGAGGTGCGCCGGGCGCGCATCAACGAGTTGGCCGACTCGCTCGCCGACGTGACCGCCGCCGCGGTCGCGGCGGCCGGGAGGCGATTCGTCTTCGTGGACACCCGGGCGTACTTCGCCGGACACGGCGTCTGCTCGACCACGCCGTGGATCCACGCCCTGCGGGCGCAAACCTTCGAGTCGTACCACGCGAACCAAGAGGGCCACGACCACGGCTTCTACCCTGCGCTCACCGAAGCGTTGTGCGCCCGTCCCGTGACCGCCTGACCTATCGCCAGCCGCGGAGCGTCCTCGGACCTCGGGACGCTCCGCGGCTCTTCGCTGGCGTTACCCGCGCACTGGCCTGTCGAAGTGAAGGTCCGAGCGGACGTGGCGGTAGTGAGCCCAGGCAAAGCGCACCAGAAGGCGCCCACCGGGTGGCGAGCGCTGGGACGCTCTCGTGAATCTTGACGCCGTAGCGTCGTGATAGCGACGCCAGAACGTCAAGATTCCGACCCTCCGCGACTGGGCGGCGCGGCCAGCGCCACCCGTTCGGCCGTCACGTCCACCGTGTTCGGGTTCGTCACGACTCGCTCCATCCGTCGCAGGCCGATCCACTATAGTGGAGTTCCGTTATAGCGGAGGAGTGATCTTGGTTTCGCTTGACACCGGCCTCGACATGGCCGCGATTGGCCGCCGACTGCGCGACGAACGCCGCCGGCGGGGCTTCACGCTGGAGGGGTTAGCCACCGCGAGCGGGGTCAGCCGCAGCATGCTGTCGGAGGTGGAGCGCGGCAGTCGGGTGCCGACGGTGCTCGTTCTCGATCGCGTCGCCACTGGCCTGGGCACCAGCATCGCCCGGTTGCTCCGCGCGGGAGCGTCCGCCCGCATGGTGGTGTTGCGGCGCGATGAGCAGGACGTGGCCCGGGACGCGTCCGGTTGGGAGCGGCGTGTGCTCAGCCCGGTGCTTCCCGGCGTGGAGTTCGAGTTCATGCGCACCACCATCGGTGCGGGTGTCGACGCGGGCGTCTTCCAACCACACGATCCCGGCTCTCGGGAGTACCTGGCGGTGGAGGCGGGCACGTTGCGCTTGTCGCTGGACGGCGACGAGGTGGACTTACACGAGGGCGACAGCGTCTTCTACGCCGGGGACTGCCACCACGGCTTCGCGAATCCGGCCGCCGTACCGTGCGTCTACTACCTGGTGATGGACCTTGCCGGCGGCGCGACTCACGGAGCCGGCCGATGACCACGCAGGCACCGATCCCCGCGGGCTGGAGTTGGCCCGCCGACGACGTGCGGCAGCTCGGGCACCGGACGGTCGACATCGTCGCCGACTACCTGTCCGGTCTACCGCAGCGGGCTGTGTTCCAGCCGTACCCTGCCGAGCAGGCCCGCGCCCTCGCCACCGAACCGATCCCGACCCGCGGCGCGCCCGTTGACGCAGTGCTGAAAGACTTCGTCGAGCGGGTCGCACCGCACCCATTCGGCAACGGGCACCCCCGCTTCTACGCCTGGGTCAACTCACCACCCCACCCGCTCGGGGTGTTCGCCGAGGCGCTCGCCGCCGCGATGAACCCGAGCGTGGCCGGCGGCAACCACGCCGCCGTCCATATCGAACACCAAGTTGTGCGCTGGTTCGCCGATCTGGCCGGGTTCGGCAATGCGAGCATGGGCCTGCTGACCAGCGGCGGCTCCATGGCCACGCTGACCGCACTGACCGTGGCCCGCCACCGAGCCGCCCGACGCGCCGATATCGACGTGCGCGCCGACGGGCTACAGGGCCACGCCCGGCGCTTCCTGCTCTATCTGGGCACGGAAGGACACGGGTCGGCCCGCAAGGCGGCCGAACTGCTCGGCATCGGCTCGGCCAACGTCCGCACCATCGCCTCCGACGACGGCCACCGGCTGCGACCGGACGCGTTACGCGACCAGATCGACCGGGACCGTGCCGACGGCCATATCCCGGTCGCGGTCATGGCCAGCGCCGGTACGGTCAACACCGGCGCGATCGACCCGATCGACGCGATCGCCGACGTCTGCGCCGAGCACGGCGTATGGCTGCACGTCGACGGCTCGTACGGCGCACCCGCCGTGCTACTGCTCGACGAACACCGCGCGACCAAGACAGCGCTGGCCCGGGTCGACAGCCTCGCCATGGACCCGCACAAGTGGCTCTACGCCCCGGTCGACGTCGGGCTCGTCCTCATCCGCGACCGGCACCTCGCCCGCGACGCCTTCAGCCTCGTCCCGCCGTACCTGCGCACCGACGACGACCCAGACGGGGTGGGCGGGCCGGTCTGGTTCAGCGAATTCGGCTTCGACCAAACCCGACCGTTCCGCGCCCTCAAGGTGTGGCTGCTGCTCAAACACCTCGGCACCACCGGGTACCGAGACCTCATCGCCCACGACATCGCCACCGCCGACCGGCTCGCATCCGGCGTCGCGGCCGCACCCGACCTGCAACTGCTCGCCAACGGGCTCAGCGTCGTGTGCTTCCGCTGCCGCCCCGTCGACTGGGCCGGCGACGACCAGGCCCTCGACGAACTCAACCGCGAGGTCCTGTCCGCGGTACAGCTCGGTGGCCGCGCGTTCCTCGCCGGCACCACCGTCAACGGGGTGTTCGCGCTGCGCGCCTGCGTCGTGAACCCTGGCAGCACCGCGGCGGACGCCGACGCCGTTCTGGCCGAGGCCCGCGCGATGCTGTCCCGACTCGCGCACGGGTGACATCCGATCGCTTCAACCTGCAGGTATGTGGTCCCGATGGCGGTCCACAGAGCATTGGGGGATCGGGTGATGAGCGACCAACGCGCAAGGCCATGCGCGAGTACGCTCATCACCCATGGCGCTCCGGATCGACCTGACCCTCGACACCCGCAACGCCGAGTCGCTCGCCGGATTCTGGAAGCTGGCGCTCGACTACGAGGACGAGCCCCCGCCTGCCCCGTTCAAGACTCGCGAGGAGTGGGCGGCGTCGTTCGGTGAGGAGTCGGACGATGCGGGCGGCGGCGCGTGGCTGCACGACCCCGAGGGTGTCGGCCCGCGGCTTGTCCTGCTCGACGTGCCCGAACCGAAGGTGGCGAAGAACCGCTTGCACATCGACGTTCGCGTGGGCAAGGGCCCGGATGCCTGGCCGCGGATCCTAGCGAAGGCGGAGGAGCTGGTGGCTGCGGGCGGCAGTGTGCTGTCGACGTTCGACGGCCACCACGTGGTAATGGCCGACCCGGAGGGCAACGAGTTCTGCGTCGGGGCCTGATACGGCAATGGCGCCGAGCGGGACAGCGCCGCTGTGACGGCTGAGGCGGCGGCGACGGTGAAGCGGTTAGCCTGCTGTTGTGGCGGGAGTCGAACTGGATGAGTTGATCGTCGCGGACGCCGAGGCGCTGCGCGCGTGGTTGTCGAGTAACCACGCCACGTCGACAGGCGTGTGGCTCGCGCTGAGCAAGAAGGGCGGCACGGTCACGACGCTGACCTGGCAGCAGGCGGTTGACGAGGCATTGTGTTTCGGCTGGATCGACGGGCAGGCCCGTAAGGGGAATCAGGAGATCTCGTGGATTCGGTTCACCCCGCGTCGGCCCCGCAGTTCCTGGTCGCGGCGCAACGTCGCCCACGTGGCCCGGCTGGAGGCGCAGGGGCGGATGCTGCCCTCGGGCCGCGCCGCGGTGGAGGCTGCGAAGGCGGACGGGCGATGGGCGGCTGCCTACGCTCCGCCCTCGGAAGCCGAGGTGCCGGCGGACCTCCTCGCCGCGATCGCCGCCGATCCCGCCGCCCAGGCCATGTTCGACGTCCTCACCAAGACCAACCGCTTCGCTCTCATCCACCGTGTCAACGCCGTCAAGCGGGCTCAGACCCGCGAGCGAAAGATCGGTGAATTCGTCGCGATGCTGGCCCGTCACGAGACGATCTACCCGCAGAAGGCCAAGCCTTCGAACCCGCCGCAAACGACACCTCATGATCAGGCATTGATCGAGTAGCCGCCGATCGCGTGTGGCATTGACGTGGGGTGGCTTAATCAGGTGCACGTTCGGGCCGCCTACCCGAGGTCGGTGGAGCCTCCGGTGGGCGCACTCGAACCAGGCCTTGGTCCCGTTCCGATTGGTGGCGATCATCGGTCTGAGGCTCGCTGCCGAAGGTGACCGCGTCGCCGCCTTCCTCATGCCACCAGGTCAGGATGGTCGCGTGCACGGCAGGCGAGTGTTGATCTCCAGCGCCCCGGCGGACTGCGCGATCGCCGCAAGACGACGGTCGCGGGTCGGCGCGGCGGGCGGCGGAGGCCGGCGCCACAGTGACCCCGCGAAGGCGACGCCCACTGTATCGCCCCACGGAACAGGTCCCGCCGAAAAGACTGTTGCCTCGTGCACGCCTGGTTCGAGTCCAGGGACGCGCACCATGCCCTCGTAGCGCAGCGGAAGCGCGCGACCCTCCGAAGGTCGAGGCCGCTGGTTCGAATCCAGCCGAGGGCACGCACGGCGAAGTGATCGCTCTGGGTGGGCGCCGCGTCTGCAAAACGCGTGAGACGGGTTCGAGTCCTGACTTCGCCTCGATGCCATCCACTGTGGATTACCGTGAGCGGGGCGTTGGCTGCCCGGCCGTCCCTCATAAGGACGGAGTGCCCGGATCGACACCGGGGCTCACGACCGTGGACGCGATGGTGAATTCCGTTGCGTCCGGTTACGCCGGGCCTGGTGCTGCTGTGGCGTACCTGGCTCAGACAACGCCGGCACTCAACCGAGTTCGTTGACCAGCCGCTCCCCGTCGGGCCAGGGACCGAAGCCGCTCGCGGTGTCGAGGTGACCGACATCGCCGGCGTCGACCAGTTCCGCACCCCAGTCCTCGGCGAACTGCTCAAACTGTGCGAAGGTCGTGTACGGGTCGGTGCGGCTTGCGATCACGATGGCGCGGAACGGCAACCTGTCCCGAGGCACCACCCAGGCAATATCCGACGGATCGTCGGGCTTGAACCCGTCGATGTACGGTGGTGTGACGAGCAAGGCTGCGCGGACCGGGCCGGTGTGGTGCGCCGCCCACACGGCCGTGGTGATGCAGCCGCCGCTGTGCGCGATGACGACGGCCGGCTCGTCCGACTCGCTGACCACCGCGTGCAGCGCCGCCACGCGGTCTCTCAGGACCAGCGGCGGACCTGGCGGCTCGGGCGCCCAACGGTACTCCGGATACTTGTCGGCCCATCGCCGCAGCCAATGCTCCGGCCGGGGGATTCCCCGACCGGGCACAAGTAAATGTCGCGTCACCCCGCCAATCGTAGAGGCTCGGCGACAACCAAACCTCAGCTCTTGCTGGCCGCGACGGCGCCAGCTGGACATCGGCAATGAGCCGTTGTCGGTAACGGCCGGTGAGGGCGCCCCGATCACGGGGTTGTTGCTGGACGGGCGTAGCGTCGAGGGGTGAGTCGCTTCGTCGACCTCTCCCATCCGATCACCGGTGGTGTCGGCCTCGCCGGAGCTGTCGAAGCTCAGCTGACGACGCATGTGGATGCGCCGTTCCATCAGCACCGGGCTCGCGCCGACATCGGGGCACTGCCGCCGGAGCGATTGGTCGACGTGCCGATCGAGGTGGTGCGCGCCGCTGGGGCGGTTCTGGTGACGGCGGCCGATCTCGGGCCACCGGACCGGTTCTGGGGTCGTGCCGTCCTTGTGCACACCGGCTGGTCGCGCCATTGGGGCAGCCCTGGATACGAGGCTGGTGGCCCGTACCTGGCCAGTAGCGCGGTCGACGTGCTGATAGACGCGAACGTCGCCGCGGTGGGCATCGACTCCTACGCCGACGAGGCCGCGGACGCGACGGGGCCGGTCCATGACCGGCTGCTGGGTCACGACGTGCCGATCCTGGAACACCTGACCAATCTCGACCGGCTTCCCGACACCGGCGCCCGCCTCTTCGCGTTGCCCCCGTCCCTGACCGGTCTCGGGTCCTTTCCGGTCCGCGCCATCGCCGTGGTGGAACGCGGACCGCCCTTCGTCGCCTCCTCAGCGCTGGCTCGCCCGCCTGAGTACTGGGTGGCGTACCGCCGGGTAACCTGGCTGTAGAAACAGACGCGCCCGCGTCCGCCGTGGTTTGGTGTGGCAGCGGTGGAGTGAGGTCTCGGGATACCGGTCTTGGCGCCGAGGCTGGCGCCACGATGCCGCGATCGGTCGTCCTGTGCTTCGCGGGTTCCCGATGGGGTTTGGCGCGGAGGGGTTATGCGACCTCGGCCGTTATCGTCGTGCCATGCCCGAACTGATTGTTCCCGCCGTCCGCTTGCACGCCGCGTGGATTGAGGCGCGTGACGAGTGGGGTGCCGGTGTCCATCAGGATGGTTCCGGGCTGGAGCCGTCCGACGAGGTCGAGTCGCCGGCCGGGTTCGCGGCCTGGGTTGCCCGCCTGATTGACCAGGCGGATCCGACGAAACCGCTGGATGCCGACCACGTGCGTTGTACGTACCGCTGGATCGTCGAGGACGACCGGGTACTTGGCGCGATCGCGTTGCGGCACGAGCTTAACGACTTCCTGCGCCGGGTCGGCGGTCATATCGGGTACGGCATCCGGCCGTCTGCGCGCCGGCGCGGGCTGGCTACCTGGGCGCTGGGCCGGATGCTCGACGAGGCACGGCGGCTCGGCCTGGACCGGGTGCTGATCGCCTGCGCCGTGGACAACATCGCCTCGGCCAAGACGATTGAGCACCATGGCGGTGTCCTCGAAGGTGTCCGGGACACCGAACGCGGGACCCTTCGGCATTACTGGATCACGCTGTAGCCGCAACCTATCCCGGACAGCCCTCAAGATCACTCGCAACTCACGCCGGGCACCCGCAGGGTTCCTCCGGGCGCGACATCGAACGGTGTCGCCGACCTGGTGGATCCGGCCAACTACCTCGGCGCCGCCGCACCGCTCGTGGACGCCGTCCTGGAGCGGTACAAGCGGGAAGCGGGCGCATCACAGATACGGAGCGGATCAGTTGTCCTTGAATTCCCACATCTGGTCGTCGTTATTCCACAGGCAGGTGTACTGGACGGCCACGGTGCCCGGGGATTGGCTGCCACTGGGGATCGCGAGGCATTTCATGCTGTTGCGGTTGCGCAGGAAGTAGAACGTCGGGATCGTGACGACCTCGGGCCGCGAGTCGATCATCTCCCACTGCTGGTCCCAGTTTTGGGGCTGGTGGGTGTACTGGATGGCTGGAGCATTGTTGGCCGTGCTGCTGCTGCCGATCGCTAGCGCCTTCCAGTCCGGCGTCCCGGCGTTGCGGAGGTAGAACCATCTGTTATCGACCCACTCCTGGCGCCAATCCTGGTCCGGGACGGCCTGGCCGTCCGGCTGGTAGATCGGCGTCCACTGGATGACCTTGGCGGCGTTGGCGTTGCTGGACCTTTCGATTCCCAGCACCAGACCGGAGCGGATATTTACAAGGCTTCGCCAGCCGTCGCCGAAGTCGGCGCGCGCGGCCGTCGGTCCGCTGAGCGCCACCAGCGCACTCGCTGCCATCGTCGTGGCCGTGGTGGCCACGATCGTCCTGGATGCCCGTCGCACTCGCGAGTTTCCCTTCTCCATTGCCGACCGTCGCCAATTCGGCACGGCTTCACCGACGCCCTCGGGGAGGGCATGGGCGAAGCGTTTCACCGGGGCTCACAGATGTGGCATGGATTCGCCATAGATTGATCATCGCCACCAGGTTCGAGGGCGCAACACCCTTTCAGGCGTCTCCTCTCACGGCGTGCGGGTGAGGATGGCGGTGGCGCCGCGCAGGAGTTCAGCGCGCAGGTCGTGCGGTGGCACGTCGGGAAACTGGCTGATGGGGTCGGTGGCGGCGGCGAAGGCCTGGGCCGCGCGAACCCGTTGGCGCCAGTCGGGGTCGGGACCGGCAAGCAGTTCGATGGCTCGGTTCACGATGGCCACCATCCGCGACATGACCTGGGTCGTCTCGTCGCCGTAGACCGAGGCGTCGCGCAGCAGCAGGCTCATGGTTTCGCGGTGCGCGAGCATGACGTCGAGGCACCCGGCGAGCAGGTGTTGCTGGATCTCCGCCTGGCTGCGGTGACCGGCCGCCTCCGCCACGGTGGCCTCCAGTTGCTCGATCGGCGGGTTCACGAGACTGGCCAGGATCTCGCTTTTGCTGCGGAAGTGGTGGTACATGGAGGGTTTGCTGATGCCGACTCGTTCGGCGATGTCCCGCATGGAGGCGGCGCGGTAGGTCTGCGCCCAGCCTGTGGCTGCGCTACATCACTCTGGCCTAGAGACTTTGGTGCGGCGCGTGTCTTGCTCGAATACCGGAAGCACCTCGGTGAATCCGGTCAATGTCAAGAGATCCCGTAGCCGCTGGTCGGGATCGAGAAGGAGGATGCGGCCGCCGAGCCGGCGGGCGGCGAGCTGAAGTCTGGCCAGCGCGTCGAGTGTGCCAGCGTCCGGCGCGGTGATCGTCGCGACGTCACACACCACGACACCGATCGTTCCGTCGTGGCGAAGCGTGCGGAGCCGGTCGGTCAGCGCGGGCACGTCACCGGGTCTCACCACCGGGCCGACGACAAGGAAGGAAGTATTCATGTCGGTAAGACGGCCCGGTGGCGAGAAAGTCATCGATCAATTTAGTCTTTTTGTTGGCTTCGCCGACTACAGGTAGAAAGTGTTGGGCTCTAGTCCACAAAGGACGCGGCCGTAGAGCTCGAGGTTCGTGTCGGGGTGCATCAGAGCGTGCAGGTTGATCGCCCCGATGTCGCGCTCCATGCGTTGGATCGGCACGCCCGTGTAGATCGAGGAGCCGCCACTGGCCCGGCGCAGGATGTCGACGCACTCCTGGGCGAGCTGGCACGCGCGTCCCATGTCGACCCGGGCCCGGGCACGTTCTTCGACGCTCCAAGCCTCGCCGGCGTTGTTCTTCGCGTCCAGTTGGTTGGCCAGGCGCCGGGCGTGAAACTCGGCGGCATCCGCCCGGAGGGTCGCGTCCGCGACCTGCCGGTGGGTCAGCGGCGCATCCCGCTGCGCGGCGTAGGCCGTGTAGGTGATGCGTCGCTGGGGGAGCCGCTGGAGAAAGGCTTCCAGCGCGGCACGAGCCACGCCGACCGTCGTGCCGACCGACGAGGCCGCGGCCGTCGGCAGCAGCGGGCCGCGGTAGATCGGTGCGTCCGCGTTCTGCCGTGACGCGTACTGTTCCCGCAGCACGGCACCGAGTGGCAACACCCGGGCGGCCGGAATGAACACGTCGTCGGCGACCGTGGTGACGCTGCCGGAAGCGCGCAGTCCGGCGGTGTGCCAGTCGTCGACGACCTGTAGGTCGGAGATCGGTGCGAGGGCCATGATGGGTGAAGGGTCGCCGTCCGGCCCGGGCGCCATGGCGACCACGACCTGCCATTGGCTGTGCAGCGCGCCGCTGACGAAGCTCCATTCTCCCTTCACCCGGACGCCGCCGTCAGCGGGGGTGGCGAACGCGGAAGGGCTGAGCGTGCCGCACATGCGCAGGTCCGGGGTGCTGAACACCTCGTCCTGGACCTCGTCCGGGAACAGCGCGGCCATCCACGTGGTGATCCAGGCCACCGAGACCGTCCAGGCGGCCGAGGTGTCGGCGGCGCCGAGCGCGGCGGCCACGTCTACCATCGTCGCCGCATCGCTTTCGAAACCGCCGTAGCGCGCCGGCACCCGCAGGCGGAACAGGCCGCCCTCGGTCAGCGCCGCTATCGACTCGTCGTGTACCCGCCGGTGCTCCTCACCCCAGGCGACGTGCTTGCGCAGTATCGGGCCGAGCGCCGACGCGCGGTCGACCAACTCGGCCTCGGTCGGTAGCTGGATGGTTTCCACCGTGTCCTCCTCGAGCCGTTCCGATCGGACTCTCCCGGAGTCCTATGTGGCCTTCGGGTACCTGCCGCCCGGACCGCCTCGGTCCGGGCGGCAGGTTACGGGCGCTACCGCATGATTGCTCGCCACTGTCCGGTACGGCATCTTCGCGCTTGCCGTTTGTCGGCGGCGGCTACGGCGCCGGCAGGCGGTGGTCGACGCCGGGGCGGACTGAAATGATCATTCCTGGAGCACGGACAGGATGTTGCCCGCCGGGTCGCGGAACCAGGCGATCGGCGGGCCATCGCCGCGGTAGATCCCCTTCTCGTCGACGTGGTCGTACTTCTCGAACCGCACGCCGCGGGCGGTGAGGTGGTCGACCGCGGCCTCGACGTCGTCCACGGGGAAGTTGAGGATGGTGTAGGTGGCGGGTTCGTGGTCGGCCTTCGGATATGCGAGCACCTCGCGATCCCCGGCGAGGTGCAGGTGAAGCATGCCGTACTCCTCGTCCACCGCCAGGCCGAGCGTCCCACCGTAGAACTCCTTGGCGGCCTGGGTGTCGTTGACCGAGAAACCGCTGAACGCTCTGGCGTCAGCGAGGTTCAGGCCGCCCTGCGTCGACGCCCGTTTTTGGGACGCGAGGTACTCCTCGCTCAGCTGGATGATCTGGACGTAGTTGCCGTCCGGGTCCAGCAGGGTGCCGAAAAGCCCGTCCTTGCGCTCTTCCAACTGGACCAGCCAGGAAACGTCCATGCTGTCGAGGCGTTCGGCCACCGCTCGGGCGTCGTCCACCTCGAAGTTGAGGATCACCCGGCCCGGCTCCGCGCTGGTCGGGGCGACATCGTCACGAGGGTCGATGAGCATCTCGAACCCGCCGAAGTCGAGGAATCCCGACGGGCTCTCGACGGGTTGGAAGGCTGATATGTACCAGGATCGAAGCTTTTCGGGGTTGGCGGATCCGAGCAGGATGCTGCCGAGGCGTGGTGTTGCCATGCGCTCCTCCTTGTGATGTCGACTGTCCTCATCATCCATACCTGAGGCGTGCCACAAATCGCTGGATCCGGTGAAGGTCGGGACAGATTTCGAGCCTTACACCGGCGATGAGCCAACCGCTTCCTCCATATTGCGGTCTTCGCACGGCCCCGCGCGGCGGCCGTCAGAGCAGGGCAATCGCGAAGACGCGGCGCCCGGAGTCGGTTTGTCACGCTGCCCGTGCGGGGTTTCCGCGCGTCGGGCGCCTTCGGCGCGGCGAGACGACGAGGAGAACACGGTGGGTCCGAGTCAATCAACAATTTCCCAGGCGGGCAGCGGGAGGGCGACACGCCCCGCGGCGGTGCTCGCTCTGATGTGCGCGGCGAACCTCTTGGCGATCTTCGATTCGGAGATCGTCGGGGTGGCGCTGCCGTCGGTCCAGCGCGACTTCGGACTGACCGCGACGGAGACGCAGTGGATCGTCAGTTCCACAATGATCACGTGGGGAGGCCTGCTGTTGCTCGGCGGGCGCGCCGGCGACTACTTCGGCCGGCGGCGGGTCTTCCTGGCCGGGCTGGCGCTGTTCCTGATCACCTCGCAGCTGTCGGGGCTGGCGTGGAGCGGCGGCGTCATGGTGGCCATGCGGGCGCTGCACGGCGTGTCCACCGCCCTCATGTACCCGACGGCGCTGTCGATCCTAGCTGACACGTTCGCCGAGGGACGTCAGCGCAACCGGGCCCTGGCCGTATGGGCGGGCATGGGCGGCACCGGGTCCACTCTCGGCCTGTTGTCGGGCGGTGCGATCATCGACCGGTTCGGCTGGCACTGGGGTTTCTACCTCCAGGTTCCCATCACCGCGGCGATGATCGTGCTGTCGTTCTTCGTGTTGAAGCCCGATCGGGACGCCGACCGGCGGCGCGGCTTGAACCTCCTGAGCGGGCTGACGATCACCGCCGGGCTCGGCCTCATCGTGTACGGGGTCTCGCAGGTGCCCGTGGCCGGCTGGGTCAGTCCCCGGACGCTCGGCGTCGGGATGGCCGCGGTGGCGGCGCTGGCGCTGTTCGCGGTCGTCGAGGCCCGCTCCGCCGAGCCCTTGATGCCCCTCCAGGTGCTACGTTCCCGGCTGCGGCTGGGCGGCAACATCGTCATCTTCGTCGTGACGGCGATCGTCTTCTCGATGAGCTACCTGTACTCCCTCTACTCGCAGCAGGTCCTCGGCTATTCGCCGCTGGAGTACGCGGTCACCGGCGCCGTCCTGCCGCTCACCGTCATCGTGACCGCGTACGCGGGCCAACTCGTGCTGCACCGGGTGGGGTTCCGGGCGGTAGCCGTGACCGGGACGCTGCTCTTCGGCGCCGGCGCGTTGCTGTTCACCCAGGTGTCCGGCCGGGAAAGCTACTTCGAGCTGAGCTTCTTCGCGCTGGCGCTGATAGGCGCGGGCCTGGGCACGAGCACCCTGGCGGCCTCGGCGGCGGCACTGACCGGCGTCAAGGAGAGCGAGGTCGGGCTCGCCTCGGGCGTCAACACCGCCACCGTCATGGTCGGCGGCGGGCTGGGTGTGGCGCTCGTGGCGACCGTGGCGGCGGCGCGGACCGGCGCGTCCACCTCGCCAGAGGCGCTCACCGCCGGCTTCCAGGCCGGCTACGGCGTGGGTGTCGTGCTGTCGATCATCGGACTCGTGCTGGCGCTGGCGCTGCTCGGGCGCGGGCGGCGGCGAGCGGGCGACGCGGGCGTCGCCCTCCCGCTGAAGCCCGTGAGCCTGCCCGGACCGCGATCGGGTGACCACGACCGATCGCTCGAGACGACGAAGGGATGAGAGGAATGCCGCAGACCGTGGAGCTGATCGTTCCCAACAACGGAGAGTTCAACGTCCGCAACGCGGCCGTGGACCTCGGGCCGCGGGGGAGCCAGGAGTACCTCGCCTTCGGCGCGTACCTCGCCGACCAGGCCGTGTTCTGGAGTACCGCGGACCGGGTGCTGGTCCTGCCGGCCGGTTACGACCCCTTGTGGTTCGCGGACGTCCACGACGCCTTGGGCCTGGCCCCGCCGCCGGTGGTGGCCCCGCGCCACCGCACCGGACGGCTGGTGAACGACCTGCTGCACGACCCGGTGGCGCTCAGCGCCTTGCGGGCGAACGTGGCCGACCGGCCGGTGCGGCTCCTGTCGTGGGGCGCGACCGCGGAGCTGTTCCTGCTGGCGGAGGCGGTGCGCGGCTGGGGTGTCACGGTGCAGCTCGACGGCGTGGCGGAGGAGAACCACTGGACGAGCCTGTACCTCGACTCGAAGGTCAGCTGCCTGGATCTGGCCCGCGACGTGCCGGGGCTGCGGGTTCCCCGGTCGATCACCGTGACCAGCCGGGACGAGTTGCGAGGCGCGATCGCCGCGATGGCGGCGCGGCACTCCCGGGTGATCGTCAAGAGCCCGTACGGCGTGGCCGGACAGGGCTCGGCCGTGGTGGACGCCGGGGACGACAGCATGGCGGCGTTCTGGGCCACCATGCACGACGACCCCTACTTCCGGGCGTACCCGCTGATCGTGCAGGAGTTCATCACGCACGCCGCGGTGGCGGCCTGCCCCGCGCTGGATTTCCAGGTCGGGCCGGACGGCGTGTCCGACCTGGTCGTCAGCGCGGTGACCACGGCGGAGGGGCATCTCTTCCAGAGCGTCAACGTCGGCGCCGGGGCGCTGCCCGCCGCGATGGTCGACCGCATCGTGCCGGTCGCCCACCGCATCGGCGCGGCCGCCGCGGACCTGGGCTTTCGTGGCTGGCTGTGTCTCGACATGATCGCCGCGGTGGACGGCGAGATCTACCTTTCGGAGATCAACGCGCGGCGCAGCGGTGCCATGCACTCGATCGGCCTGCTGCGGATGTGGCGCGCGGACAGCGCGCTGACCCTGTCGTCGCACGACCTCACCGCGGTTTCCGGGCCCGCGCCGGTGTCCTATCGGGAGCGGGTGCGCCCCGTTTTCCAGCGTGCCTGGTCCGCCGGGATCCGCGCGTACCCCACCGCGATCCGGGGACTGGCCTTTCCGCAGCCGCTCATGGCGGTGGTGGCGGCGGGCCGGACGGCCAGTGAGGCGGAAAAGATCGTCGCCGATCTCACCGAAGAGATCAACGCGAGTGCCGGAGCGACCCTAGCCACCGTGGCGAGCCACGCCAGTTGAATTCCCACCATGGTGGCGAAATCGACATGCGGGTCGCGATTCCGTTAGCATCGAGCGGTCGCTCTCGATGTGCCAGGGCCCGCCGGAACAATCGCAGGAGATAATATGCAAGACTCGCTTGTGGACGGTGACTTGCGCGCTCGCGTGGTGGGTGATTCCGAATGACCTGGCTGCGCACCGCCGGCGCGAATCTCGGCAAGAGATGGAGCATCGCCCGCATCCTGCCGCGTGCCGGTCTGGGGCTCGTCGCGGCGCTCGCCGCGATCAACGTGCTCCTGGGCGTCCTGCCGGTGGCGTTCGTCGTGGCGACCAGCCTCGTTCTCGGGCGACTGCCGGAAGCCGTGCGGGACGGGCCGGAATCGGCGTCCTGGCGCACGGTGCTGCTCCTGTTCGGGGTGGCGGCGGCGGCCTTCGTCGGGCAGCAGATCGTGGCGCCGTTCCAGTTCTCGCTCGGCGAGAAGATCGCCCGCGGGGTCGACGACCAGATGTTCGACGAGCTCATGGCCGCGGCGCTGCGCTCCCGCGGCATCGCCCCGCTCGAGGACCAGGCGGCGCTGCGCGACCTGCGCATGGCGGTCGACGACGTGCGGTACGGTTTCCAGAGCCCTGGACAAGCCTGCGCCGGACTGCTGGCCCTTATCGCGCGATACGTGCAGTTGCTCGGCTACGCCATCGTCATCGGGGTGGCGTTCGCCTGGTGGGCCGCGCTGGGGCTGGTCCTGGTGGTCATGCTGTTCCGGTACGGCCAACGCAACGGCATCCGGCGGTACGCGCAGCTCCGGGTCTCGCTCGAGGGGCCGGAGCGCAAGATTGACTATCTGCGCAACCTGGGGATCCAACCCGCCGCGGGCAAGGAGATCCGCGTTTTCGGGCTGGCGCGGTGGCTGGCCACCAACCTGGAGCAGGCCTATCGGACGTGGTTGGCGCCGCTGTGGGCCGAGCGACGGCGGCTCTACCTCTGGCCCTTCGTCTGGTACGCGCTCGTGGGGCTGGTCGTGTGCGGTGTGGTCTTCGCCGTCACCGGCGCGGCCGGGGCCGACGAGCTCACGCTCACCAGTTTCGCGCTGGTCATGCAGGCGAGCCTGGGCGCGCTGCGACTGTCGGAGTTCTACCCCGAGTCGGACAACCAGATCGCGATCGGTATGACGGCTTACGAGACGGTCCAGCAGTTCTCGGCGCGGGTGGACGCATATCCGGCCGAGATTCGCGACGGCGCGACGGCGCCCACCGGTGTCGATGTCGAGAGTGTGCCCGACCCGCGAGATGTGATCCACTTTGATCACGTCAGCTTCTCGTATCCGAACGAGAGTCGGCTCATCTTCGACAATCTCGACCTCAAGATCCCGGTCGGCCGCTGCACCGCGATCGTCGGCGTGAACGGGGCCGGCAAGACGACGTTGGTGAAACTGCTCTCCCGGCTCTACGAGCCGACGGGCGGCGCGATCTGCGTCGACGGCGTGGACATCCGCGCCTATCCGGTCCACCAATGGCGCCGGAAACTCGCCGTGATCTTCCAGGACTTCATCCGGTACGAGCTCTCCGCCGCGGCCAACATCGGTTATGGCGCGATCGACGAGGCCGAGGACCAGGAAGGTCTGCGCGCGGCGGCTCGGGCCGCGAACATCGCCGACGAGTTGGAGCGGCTGCCGCGCGGCCTGGACACGCCGCTGACCCGGCAAGTGGCCGGGGGCACCGACCTGTCCGGCGGCCAGTGGCAGCGGGTGGCGCTGGCCAGAGCGCTTTTCGCGCTCCGGCATGGTTCCCCGGTCGTGGTGCTCGACGAGCCGACCGCCAGCCTGGACGTGCGGGCGGAGGCGCGCTTCTTCGACGAGTTCGCCGAGCTGACGCAGGGCGCCACGACATTGCTGATCTCGCACCGGTTCTCCACGGTGCGGCAGGCGGACCTGATCGTCGTGCTGGCGGACGGCAAGGTGATCGAGCAGGGCAGCCACGACGAGCTTATGGCGCGCAACGGCCGGTACGCGGAACTGTTCCGGTTGCAGGCCGACCGGTTCACCGACACCGACCTGGCCGAGGACCTCCTGCGGGTGGAAGAGGTGACGACGTGATCAGGGTGCTCGTCGGGTGTCGCGAGATGCTCACCACCGCCTGGCGCATGGACCGGAGCCGGACGGTCCTCTCGATCATCCTCATGGTCAGCGGCGCGGTGGCCGCCCCGCTGCTCGCGGTGGCGCTGGCGTGGATGACCGACGCGGTCCTCGCGGACCAGTGGCGCACGGCCGCTCTGTACGGAGGGCTGGTGGCGCTGCTCGGCATCGTCTGGCTCACGTTCCAGCACTTCGCTCACGTGCTCTACTTCGAACTGTCCGAACTGGCCGAGATCGACTTCGACAAGCAGCTCATCCACCTCTCCAACGGCACCGCCGGCATCGCGCACCACGAACGGCCGGAGCAGGCCGACTCGTTGACGGTGCTGCAACACGAGAGCCGGCAGTTCCGCACCGGGCTCGAAGCGTTGCTCAACGGGATGGGGCTGGCCCTCGCGATGATCCTCACCGCCGCCCTGCTCGCCCGGCTCAGCCCACTGCTGTTGCTGCTGCCGCTGGCGGCGATCCCGCCCCTGGTTACCGGACGGATCGCGGAACGCCGGCTCGACCAGGCCAAGACCGCCACGGCCGAACCGACCCGCCTGGCGCTGAACCTGTTCTCGTTGGCCACCTCGGCGCGGTACGCCGGGGAGGTGCGGGTGTTCGGGCTCGAGGAGCAGCTGCGCCGACGGCGTGCCGAGTTGTGGGCGCGCGCGACCCGGGGGATCGACCACGCGCACACCGTCGCGGCGTGGACCCGGGTCGCCGGGCACCTGGTGTTCGCGGCCGCGTACGTGGGCGGCGTGTTGTTGATTCTGCGCGAGGCCGCGACCGGCCAGCACAGCGTCGGCGACGTGGTGCTGGCGGTGGCCCTGGCGGCCCAGGTCAACCAGCAGGTCACCACCGCGGTGAACCTGATGCAGGATCTCCAGCGGATGGCCAGCGCGTACCGGCGCATGGACGAGATCAGGTCCGACGTCACGTCCGAAACCGTGCCGACCGACCTGGCGGTGCCGGACAAGCTGAACACCGGCATCGCGCTGGAGGGGGTGGAGTTCCGCTATCCCGGCAGCCAGGTGCCGTCGCTGCGCGGCGTCGACCTGGCGCTGCCGGCGGGCTCCATCGTGGCCGTCGTGGGGGAGAACGGGGCCGGCAAGACCACGCTCGTCAAGCTGCTGTGCGGTTTCTACCAACCGACCGAGGGCCGGCTGCTCATGGACGGCGCCGACATGCGCCGGCTGCCGACGGAGCAGTGGCGGGAGCGCATCGGCGCCGGCTTCCAGGACTTCGTCCGCTACGAACTGCTCACCCGCCAGTCGATCGGCGTGGGCGACCTGCCGCGGATCGACGACGCGCGCGCGGTGCGGGCGGCGCTGGAACGGGCGCGCGCCGCGGACGTGCTCGACCGCCTTCCCGACGGTCTGGAAACCCAGCTGGGCAAGAGCTATGCCGATGGGACGGAGCTGTCCGGCGGCCAGTGGCAGAAGATCGCGCTCGGCCGCGCGCTGATGCGGGAGACGCCGTTGCTGCTGGTACTGGACGAGCCCACGTCGGCACTGGATCCCGAGGCCGAGCACGCCTTGTTCGAGCGGTACGCGGAGCACGCCCGGCGGGTGAGCCGGACCAACGGCGCGATAACCGTGCTGGTCTCGCACCGGTTCTCGACGGTCCGCATGGCCGATCTGATCGTCGTGGTCCGCGACGGGCAGATCGCCGAGGTAGGCAGCCATGCCGAACTGACCGCGGCCGGTGGCCAGTACGCCGAGTTGTACGCGCTCCAGGCGAAGGCTTACCGATGATCGAGGGGTCCGGCACGGCGATCCAGCGCCGTGCCGGACCTCCGGCCCGCTAGCAGTCGACCAGGCCAGCCCGGATGGCGTTGATGGCGGCCGTCGTGCGGTTCGGCGCCTGGAGCTTGAGCATGATGCTGGCGACCAGCCGCTTGGCGCCGTGACTGGAGATCGCCAGCCGCCGGGCGATCTGCTTGTTACTCAGCCCCTTGACCAGCAGGGTGAGCGCCTCGGTCTCGCGCACGGTCAGGCGCACCGTGCCGGGAGGCGTTCCTGGCCCCGGCTCGTGGGTCTGGGTGAGGAGCGCGCGGGTCAACGCCGGCGGCATCGGCAGCTCGCCGTGCAGGCTGCGGAGCAAGGTCTCGCTGAGCGAATCGGCGCTCAACCGCTGCTGGGAGATGTACCCGTCGGCGGGGATGGACGCGTACCGGGCGAGGTCCGGAGTAGCGGTCTCGTCGACGATGAGAATGACGAGCGGCGGCCGCGGCGCGACCGCCAGCCATGCCGCCTCCGCGGCGCCGACGACGAGACAGTCGGCTCCGCCGTGTCGTGCCAGTCTCTCGTACTCCTCCCGCGAGCCGCAGCGCTGTACGGCCGCGACCTCCGGTACCCCGCTCAGTACGGCCTCGATGCCGCGGCCGAGTACCTCGTTGCCCGCCAGGACCGCGACGCTGACCGCGGCATTGATCACCCGCACGCTGCTATGCATCTCACGCCTCCAGGTACGACGGAGTCCATCGTGCACGGCGGCGGCCGGACGCCTCATCTCCTGACGTGCGGAACGCGCGGCGTCCTCCTCCTGTACAGAGTGGACGGCGGGTGGCCTGGCGCGGCTATTGGTCGATCAGGGCGTATGCCCGCACCGGGAACGTGCCCATGCCGGCGATGGCGATGGGCGCGGCGTGAAAGCGGAAACCGGTCACCGGCAGGCGGTCCAGACCGCACATGTGCTCCACGATCGGGACGCCCGCCCCGAGCAGTCCGGTGTGCGCCGGGCGGTGCGGGTCCGCGATATCGTCGATGTTGACCGAGTCGATGCCGACCACCGCGGGCTCCTGGGCCACGAGCCAGGAAACCGCGTCCACGGTCAGGAACGGGTGATCCGGCGATCCGTACGCCGGAGCGCCCCAGTGCCGGTCCCATCCGGTGCGGACGAGCACTGCCCGCCCGCGGACGTCGAGGTCGCTGAACCACTCCGCGTCGACGCCACGGGCGTCCGCGGCGCTGACATCGACCAGTACGCCGGGCACGTCGACCACCCGGGACAGCGGCAGCTCGGACAGGTCGGCGCCGTCGGCGAACCGGTGGAACGGGGCGTCCAGATAGGTGCCGGTGTTCGCGACCAGCGTGATGCGGCCGATCTGGAACTCGGTCCCCGGCGCGTACCGGTCGCGGGACTCCTCGCGGGACAGGTGATCCTCGATGCGCGGGCCCGGAAGGCCGGGATATGTCGTCATGCCGTGCCGGACCGTATGGGACAGTTCCACCAGCACGCTCATGGGCGGGCCGTCCGATCGTGTGCGTCGCGGCCCACGCCTGCCCCGGACCGGGCGGTGTCGGCGAGGGTGACCAGGTGATGCCACGAATCGTAACTGTACGCGTCCATCCAGCGGTGGAAATCAGCGCCGAACCGGGCGTAATGCAGGCCGTGCGGCGCCTCGAGCCGCAGCACCGTCACGGCCGCGCGCCAGAGGCGCAGGTCGACCGTGCCGGTGAGCGGGCGGTCCAGCTCGGCCAGGCAGCGGCCCAGCGTCCGCCCCAGGTGGCTGAACCAGCCGCCGTGCACGGCGGTCGTCGTCCACTCGGCCGCCAGCCCCGCGCGGACCGCGTGCTCGCGGGGGTCGAGGACGGCGTTGGCCAGGGCGCGGTGCGCGGCGGTGAGGACGGCGGCGGCGGGTGACTCCCGGACCTCATGGTTCTTCGGGCCGAACGGGGTGTCCTCCAGGCCGGTGAAGCGGCCGACGCCGTGCGCCCCGGCGAGCCTGTTGAGGGCGGGCACCAGCTCGCACAGCGCCACCCGCTCGCCGTCCAAGCCCACGGGAAGGCCGGCCTCGAAGGTCAGGGTCAGCTCAACCGGGTCGGCGGGGCAGCGCGCCGGGTCGCGGGTGAGGCGGAACACCGACTCGTCGAGGCGGTTTTCCGGCGTTTCCAGGCTGCCGTTCTCGATCACCCGCGACCAGGGGTTGGCGTCCACGCTGTGCACCGGGTCCGGGAGCAGCACGCCGGCGCCGCGCAGGGCTTCCCGCTTCTGGTCGCGCGGGACGTCGGAGCCGAGGAACGGCGCCACGACGTGCAGGTCCGGGTCCAGGACGGCGACCGAGCGGCCGAGCCGGGCGGCGCTGTTCTGCATGTACGTCGCGGTGTGTCCGACGGCGTCCGCGCCCAGCCCGCGGGCGAGACGCACCGCCGCGCGCGCCATCAGCGGACGCGTGAGCGTGGAACCGACCGGAAACTGTCCCTGGTAGTAGGCGTCGGCGTGGATGGCGGCCGGTACGGACTCGGCGTAGAACTCCGCGGTCGCGTCGACTTCCCGGTACTCGGCACCGAACCGTGCGGCGAGCGTGGCGGCCGGGCTGGGCTCGGCGGAGTCGCCAACGCGTACGTTCACGGCGGTGGTGGTCACCGGCGCGTCCCGCAACAGGTGCAGCAGGTAGGTCCCGTCCAGGCCGCCGGAGTACAGCAGCACCAGGTGCCGCGGCGGCTGAGCCAGGAGTTCGTCGAGGCTCGTGACGAAGCGTCGCATGGCGAACCCCTTCAGGCGGCCTTCGGCGCGGCGTCGCCCATCACCAACCGCAGCGGCGCACCGTACCTGTCGCCGCGGATGGCGGTCAGTGGGGCGCAGACCCGCGAACCGGGCGTCCGGAAGCCCCGCGACCGGCCCAGATCGGCCACCGCGAAGCACCGGCGCAGCCACCGGTCGGCTCCGTCGTACCGGGGAGTGAACGCGGTGCGCCCGTGCACCGCGCGCCGGTTGTCCACGACCAGCAGCGCGCCGTCCTGCGGTGGCACGGACGTCAGCGACGAGGTCAGCACCGTCTCCAGTTCCTCCAGCGCCCAGCGCGCCTCCAGGCTCAACGGCTCCATGGCGTGGAAGTCGGCGACCAACTCGGGATCGTCCACGGGCCCGGACAGCACCGCGACCGGGTCCGAGAAACCGCCGGCCCCCAGGTGGGCGAAGGAGCTGCTGTACCGGATGCGGAACAGCGGCCGCCGCAACACGTCCAGGCAGACCCGGGAGAGCCGGGGGAGTACCGGGCCGACCGCGCCGGTCAGGGTCTGGCCGGCACCGTCGTGGCCGGATCGCAAGCACAGCAGGCTGAGGACATCGGGCTTGAACGGATGGAACCCGTTCTCGGTGTGCAGCTCCAGGCACACCGATCCGCTGTTCTCCTGGCGCCGCTCGGCGCCCGGCACCGGCGCTACGTCCTGCACGATCTGCCCACGCTTCTCGTCGGCGTAGGCGATCACGTCGCCGAGATACGACATCATCATCAGCTGAGCGGTCGTGGCTATCCGGACCGCTCGCCAGTCGGATAGGTACCCGTCGCCGGGTGTCGCGGGAAGCTCCCGGTCGACCGGTACGTTCCGCACGAGCAACGCGCGTCCCTGGTTGCCCATGCGGAACGCGACGAGCGCTGCGACGAGGCGCCGGGGCAGCCCGCGGGCGGCGAGTTCCACTGTGGCCATCGCGGCGTCGGTGGCGAGGTCGGACTCCACCAGCGCGTCCGCGACCTCGGTGCACACGCCGCGCATCCGCGCCGCCTCGTCTTCGGTCAGGGCGACGGTATCCAGGGCGCCAGGCGCGTGTTCGTCGCTGCTCATCGTTCACCTCCGGGCGTACACAAGGGACGGACGGGGTGGCCAGGCCATCAGTGCCACCCTCCGCGAGCAGCGGCCCGTCGCGGAAGGCCCGGAAGCGCGCGCCCTGTACCTGGCCAATCGGACAGGTCACAAGGAGAGGCAGACGTCACCGGGGTGAAGGAGGTTGACTGGCCTGGATGTCATGCCCGCCGCGGTGCGGGCGGGACGACGGTTTCCACACAGGAGGGTGTAGGAGATGACCGCGATCGCCGACGGCCCGTTGAGCACCGGTTTGCTCGCGGACTATCACCGCAACGGTTTCCTGCTGCTGTCCGACCACCTCCCCCCGCGTACCCTGGCCGAGCTCGCCGAGGCGGCCCCGCGCGTCCTGGCGCAGGACGGCCCGCAACGCGTGCTGGAGCGCGACGGGGTCACGGTGCGCTCGGTCTACGGTCCGCACCGCACCGATCCGGCGGTGGCGGCGGTGAGTAGGTCGACGGAGCTCGCCGGCGCGGCCCGGCAGGTGCTCGGCGACGACGTGTACGTGCACCAGTCGAAGATCAACCTGAAGGCCGCGTTCGCCGGCGATCAGTGGGAGTGGCATCAGGATTACATCAACTGGCGGGACCGGGACGGAATCCCGCGGCCGGATCTCGTCAACGTCGCGGTGTTCCTCGACGACGTCACCGAGTTCAACGGCCCGCTGACGTTCATCCCGGGCTCCCACCGCCACGGTCTGCTGGACGGCACGGACACGGATGGCATGCCGGACGGATACCAGGACGCGCCCGGGTGGATGGCGACCCTCACCGCCACCGAGAAGTTCCAGGTCGACCGGGACGTCCTCCGGCGCCTGGCCGCGGAGGGCGGGCTGGTCAGCCCGAAAGGACCGGCGGGCTCGGTGCTGATGTTCCACCCGAACCTGCTGCACGCCTCGGCCCCGAACCTGTCTCCGGTCGACCGGTCCGTGCTGCTCCTCGTCTACAACGGAGTGCACAACGCCCCCCGGCCGGTGGCCACGCCACGGCCGAGCTTCCTCGCCGATCGGGACGTCGCCCCGATCCTGGTGGGCGCCTGAGTGGTTGACGGCCCGGTCTCAGCGGAAGGAAATACCTATGTCGATCATTGACGAACGCCCGGTGCTGACCCGATCCGCCACCGAGCTCGAGGATCTGGACCGGCGGGTGCTGCTGCATCCCCACCAGAGCGGCGCCCACGGCGACCGCTGCGTGATCGTGCGCGGCTCCGGTTGCGCCGTGTGGGACGCGCACGGCGTGGCGATGCTCGACGTCATGGGCGGCGGGAACTGGGTGGCCCAGGTGGGCCACGGCCGGCTGGAGCTCGCCGAGGCGGCGGCGCGGCAGATCGCCACCCTGCCCTACTTCACCGGCTTCGACATCTTCTCCAACGACAAGTCGGTCAGATTGGCCGAGCGCCTGGTGGGGCTGGCACCGGACGGGCTGGATCGGGTGTTCTTCACCAACGGCGGTTCCGAGGGCGTGGAGACCGCCATCAAGTTCGCCCGGCTCTACCACCACCACCGTGGCGAACCGGAGCGCACCTGGATCATCTCCCGGCACTTCGCCTACCACGGCTGCACGTACGGCAGCGGCACCGCCACCGGCTTCCCCGGCATGCATCACGGTGTCGGGGAGGGCATTCCGCACGTGGTGAAGGTCTCGCCGCCGCACCCGTACCGGGCACCCGAGGCGTGCGCGGGCCGCGACCTGACCGACTTCCTGCTGGACGAACTCGCGGTCACCATCGACCGGATCGGTTCCGGCCGGATCGCGGCCATGATCGGCGAGCCGGTGATGGGCGGAGCCGGCATCCTCATCCCGCCGCCCGACTACTGGCCTCGGGTGCGCGAGCTACTGGGGCGGCACGGGATCCTGCTGATCGCCGACGAGGTGGTGACCGCCTTCGGGCGCACCGGCGCCTGGTTCGACTCGGACGGGCGCGGGATGCGGCCCGACATCGTCGTCACGGCGAAGGGTCTGACCAGCGGGTACGCCCCGCTGGGCGCGGTCCTCGTGCGCGCCGAGATCGGCGAGACGGTCGCCGGTCGGGACGCCTACCTGTTCCACGGGCACACCTATTCCGGCCACGCCACCGCGTGCGCGGTCGCCCTGGCCAACCTCGACCTGCTCGAGCGCGAGGAGCTGGTCCACCGCGCCGCGATCGTGGGCGGGTGGTTGCGCGCCGCGCTGGCGCCGGTGGCCGAGCTGCCCCGGGTCGGGGAGGTTCGGGTGGTTGGCGCCACCGCCGGCGTGGAGCTCGTCGTCGACCGGGACACCCGGGAGCCCGTGATGGCCGACGCCGTGTGCGCGGCGCTGCGCCGGACGCACCGGGTGCTGGCCCGCGGCTACGGCAACACCATCGTGATGGCCCCGCCGCTGGTCATTTCCCAGGCCGAGGTGGCGCGGGCCGCGGCGGCGCTGGCCGACGTGGTCGCCCGCCTCGGCGCCGACGGCGACGTGCGCTGAGGAGGCGCGATGAACCCGACGATGGACGGGCGCATCAGGCCGTTCCGCATCCAGATCCCCCAAGAGAGCCTCGACGACCTGCGCCGCCGGATCCGGGCGACCCGCTGGCCGGCGGAGCCGCACGGCGTCGGCTGGAGCCGGGGAGTGCCCGGGGCGTACCTGCGCGAGCTGGCCGAGTACTGGTGCACCGGCTTCGACTGGCGCGCCGCCGAAGCCGAGCTCAACCGGTACCCTCAGTTCCGCACCGAGATCGACGGTGCCACCGTGCATTTCCTGCATGTGCGGTCGCCGGAGCCGGACGCCCTGCCGCTGGTGCTCACGCACGGATGGCCGGGCTCGGTCGCGGAGTTCCTCCAGGTGATCGGCCCGCTCACCGATCCGCGCGCGCACGGCGGAGATCCGGCTGACGCCTTCCACCTGGTCATCCCGTCGCTGCCGGGATACGGGTTCTCCGGCCCACTCCACCAGACCGGGTGGGACATCGCCCGCGTGGCCCGAGCCTGGGCGGAGCTGATGCGCCGCCTCGGCTACGACCGGTACGCCGCACAGGGCGGGGACTTCGGCTCGGCTGTCTCCCTCGACCTCGGCGAGGTCGACCCGGAGCATGTGCTGGGCGTGCACGTCAACATGCTGCTCACCGGGCCGTCCGAGCCAGGGGAACTGGCCGAGCTGGACGAGGCGGACCAGGCGCGCATGGCCCTGGTACCGCGCTTCAACGCGCACCTGTCCGGCTACCAGAAGCTGCAGGCGACCCGCCCGCAGACCCTGGCCTACGCGCTGACCGACTCGCCGGTGGGCCAGCTCGCGTGGATCGTGGAGAAGTTCCGCGAGTGGACCGACTCGACCGAGGTGCCCGAGGACGCCGTGGACCGGGACCAGATGCTGACCAACGTGACCATCTACTGGCTCACGGCGACGGCCGGTTCCTCCGCCCAGCTCTACCGGGAGGTGGTGGAGCTGCTGCCCATCACCGTGGTAGGTGCCCGACCGCGGGCCAACCCGGTGCCCCTCGGCGTCGCCGTCTTCCGCCGCGACATGTTCCTACCGGTCCGGCGCTTCGCCGAACGCGACTTCCCGAACATCCGCCAATGGAACGAGTACGACCGCGGCGGTCACTTCGCCGCCATGGAGCAGCCCGAGCTGCTCGTGGCGGACGTGCGCGCGTTCTTCCGCGGCGTGCCGCGGGCCACCGGCGGCCGTCCGCGGGCCGCTGTCCCCGCGGAAACCGTCCAGTACGCCGCGTGACCCCCGCGAAGGATCGGATCCATGATGGACAACCACGGCGCACGCTCGGTGTATGACTACGTGATCGTCGGTGCGGGGACGGCCGGCTGCGTGCTCGCGGCCCGGCTGTCCGAGGATCCGGATGTGACGGTGTGCCTGATCGAGGCCGGTCCGACCGACGACACCGCGAGCATCAGCGTCCCGGCGGCGGCCGCCAAGCTGTGCCGTACGCGGTACGACTGGGACTACGACAGCCACGACGAGCCGCGGCTCGACGGCCGGCGGCTCTACCTCCCGCGCGGCCGGGTGCTCGGCGGGACCAGCGCGATGAACGGCATGGTGCACATCCGGGGCAACCGGGCCGACTTCGACGACTGGGGCCACCCCGAGTGGACGTACGACGAACTCCTGCCCTACTTCCGCCGCAGTGAGGACAACGAGCGCGGGGCCTCGCGGTACCACGGCACCGGCGGCCCGCTCCCGGTGTCGGAGGTCCGGTCCCGCAACCCGATGACCGCCGCCTTCGTGGCGGCGGCGCTGGCGGCGGGGTTCCCGGCCAACGACGACTTCAACGGCGCTCGTCAGGACGGCTTCGGGTTCTACCAGGTCAATCAGCGCGACGGGCGGCGATGCAGCGCGGCCGCGGCCTACCTGCACCCGGTGGCCAGCCGGCCCAACCTCACCGTGCGTACACACCTGCGGGTGCACCGGATTCTCCTGGCCCGCGGCGCCGCCCGTGGCGTGCGCTGCCAGCGGCTGGATGACGCCATCGACGTCCTCGCCCGCCGCGAGGTGATCCTGTCGGCCGGCGCGTACAACTCGCCGCAGCTGCTGATGCTCTCCGGCATCGGCCCGGCGGACCACCTCGGGAGGGTCGGCATCCCGGTGTTCGCGGACCTGCCGGAGGTGGGGCGCAACCTGCAGGACCACCCGTCGACCTGGCTGGTGTTCACGCACGATGAGCCGGTCAGCCTCCTCAACGCGGGCGAGGAGCGGTACGTGCGCCAGTTCGAGCGGGATGGCACCGGACCGCTGTCCTCCAATGTGCCCGAGGCCGGTGGCTTCGTGCGCACCCGCACCGGGCTGCGGGCGCCCGATGTGCAGTTCCACGCGGTGCCCACGATGTACGTCGACTGCGCGCTCGGCGTGCCGACCGAGCATGGCTTCTCGTTCGGGCCGTGCCTGCTACGGCCGCGCAGCAGGGGCGAGGTCAGCCTCGCCTCCGACGATCCGACCGCGAAACCGCGTATCCGGCACCGGTACTACACCGAGGAGTCGGACCTCGAGGTCATGGTGGACGGCCTACGGATCGGCCTGGAGATCGCGCGCCAGGACCCGCTGGCCCGCTACACGCGACGGCGGTGGGCGTACCCGGTGTCCACTGCGGACCGTGACCTGCGGGCGTTCGTGCGGGCACATACCCAGTCGACCTTCCATCCGGCGGGCACGTGCGCCATCGGTACGGTGGTCGACCCGCGACTGCGGGTGCACGGCGTGGACAACCTGCGCGTGGTGGACGCCTCCGTGCTGCCGCTCGAGCCGCGCGGCAACACCAACGCGCCCACCGTGGCGGTGGCGGAGCGGGCCGCCGATCTGATCCGCGGCGTACCGGCCGCGGCGGAGGTCGCGGCGGGCACGTCCGGGGCCCGGTGACTCAGGTCGCGAAGGCGGGCGCACGGAATCGCATGTTCGGAGACGCGTGGCCGGGTATCGCGCGCGAACGATGTTAAGCGAGGCGGGCGCGCCGGTGCGCGCGTTCATGGCGAGTGCCGCGATGCCGTTATGGAGGTTTACCCATGGCTGAAGAGCGAGACGCACGCGCGGTCGTGCTCGGTGGCGGAATCGCGGGTCTGCTGGCGACCCGGGTACTGGCGGACCGGTACCCCGAGGTGGTTCTGGTCGAACGGGACACGATCGCCGGCGTGACCGAGCCGCGGCGCGGTGTCCCGCAGGCCCACCACGCGCACGCGCTGCTGGCCCGTGGACATGAGGTCATGGCGCGGCTGTTTCCGGGGATGCGGGCCGACCTGGCCGCCGCCGGCGTGCTCAGCGGTGACCTGTCCGGGGACCTGCGCTGGTACTTCAACGGTCGCGCGTTGCAGCAGGCCAACTCCGGGCTGCTCAGCGTCTCGGCGAACCGGCCGACGCTGGAAGCCTACGTGCGCGGGCGGGTGCTCTCGCTGTCCAATGTGGTCCTGCGCGAACGTAGTGTGGTGCAGGGTTTGACCGTCTCCGCCGACGGCCGGCGGGTCACCGGCGTACGGCTGGTGGGTGACGGCGACTCCGCCGGGCCCGTGGAGCTCGGTGCGGCTCTCGTGGTCGACGCGACCGGCCGCGGCAGCCGCACCCCGGCCTGGTTGGACGAACTGGGGTACGCGCGCCCCGAGGAGGAGAAGGTCCGGATCGACCTGGCGTACGTGTCGCGGTACTTCCGCCTCGCCACCGACCCGTTCGGGGCCGACCTGGCCATCAACTCGGTGGCCCACCCGGCCAACCAGCGGGGCGCGTTCTTCGGCAGGTTCCCGGACAACGTCGCGCTGCTGTCGCTGACCGGCATGCTCGGCGACCATCCGCCCCGCGACGCGGAGGGCTTCCTGGCATATGCCCGGACCCTGGACGCCGCGGAGATCTACGGTGCGGTGCGCGGTGCCGAGCCGCTGACGCCGATCACGGCCTTCCGGGTGCCGGCCAGCGTTCGGCGCCGGTACGAGAAGCTGGCGCGGTTCCCCGACGGCCTCCTGGTCGTCGGCGACGGCGTGTGCGCCTTCAACCCGGTGTACGGGCAGGGCATGACGGTGGCGGCGATGGAGGCCGAGGCGCTGGCGGCTCACCTGGACGCCGGCCCGGTGCGGCCGATGGAGTTCTTCCGGTCGATCCGCCCGATCATCGACCTGCCGTGGGAAACCTCCGTCGGTGCCGACCTGGCCTTCCCCGGCGTGCAGGGCCGGCGTACCGCCAAGGACCGGCTGGGCGGGGCGTTCATGGCGCGGCTGCACACCGCGGCGCAGCGCGACGGCCGGTTCACCAGCGCCTTCTTCCGCGTCGCCGGCCTGGTCGACCCACCACAGGCGTTGCTGAAGCCCGGCACGGTAATCGGCGCGCTGCGCACCGCCCGCCGGGTCGACGCCGAGGCGGTGCGAGCGGCCGGCCCGGAAAGCGGCGTCGGTGAGCGCGCGGTCGTGCTCGGCGGCAGCATCGCCGGCACCCTCGCGGCCCGCGTGCTCGCCGACCACTACCGCGAGGTGGTCGTGGTGGATCGGGACGAGGTGCTGGGGGTGAGCCGGCCCCGGCGGGGCGCCCCGCACACCGGCCATGCGCACGGCCTGCACGCGCGCGGCTACCTGATCCTCACCGAGTTGTTTCCGGGGCTGCGGGCCGATCTGCAGGCCCGCGGCGTTCCGATCGGTGACCTGGGCGAGATGCGGTGGTACTTCGGCGGGCGGCGCCTCCAGCCGGCCCGCACCGGCCTGCTGTCCATCACCGCACAGCGGCCCGTGCTGGAGGAATACCTGCGCACCCGGGTCGCCGACCTCGCCAACGTCGGGTACCGGCAGCGCACCGAGCTGACGGGCCTGCGGGCGGCGCCGGACCAGAGCCGGGTCACCGGCGTCTCGCTGCGCGACGTCACCACCGGGGAGGTGTTCTCGCTCGACGCGGATCTCGTCGTCGACGCGACCGGCCGGGGCTCGCGGCTGCCGGTCTGGCTGCGCGAGATGGGGTACGAACGGCCGGCCGAGGAGCGGATGAAGATCGGGCTCGCGTACACCACGAGGCTGTACCGGAAGGACCCGGCGATGTTCGACGGCGTCCAGTCCATCAACCCGGTCGCCGCACCCGACCATCCGCGCGGCGCCTTCTTCGGCCAGGTCGGCCCGGACGAGTGCATCCTGTCCCTCACCGGGATCGCTGGCGACCAGCCGCCGACCGACCCGCGGGGCTTCCTCGACTACGCCCGCTCCTTGCCGGTGCCGGACGTCTACGACGCGGTGCGCGCCGCCGAACCCCTCACCGACCCGGTGATGTTCACCTTCCCCGCGAGCGTGCGCCGGCGGTACGAGCGGCTGCGCCGGTTCCCGCAGCGGCTGCTCGTCCTCGGCGACGCGGTGTGCAGCTTCAATCCCGTGTACGGCCAGGGCATGACGGTCGCGGCGATGGAAGCGATGGCGTTGCGCCGGCTCCTCGCGCGGGGCACGCACCCGGACTCGCGGGAGTTCCTGCGCGAGGTGGGTCGCATCGTCGACATCCCCTGGCAGATCTCGACGAGCGGCGACCTGGACTTCCCGGCGGTGCCCGGGGAGCGTCCGATGAAGGTGCGGCTCGGCAACGCGTACCTGGCCCGGGTGCAGTACGCCGCGACCCGGGACCCGTCGATCACGGCGGCCTTCATGCGGGTAGCCGGCCTGATCGACCCGCCCACCGCGCTCATGCGGCCGGGACTCGTCCGCCGGGTGCTGCGGCTGTCCCGTGGGATGCGGGACGCGCACCTCACCACAGCGCCCCCGGGCCGGGTGTCCGAGCCGGTCTGAACCGTCCGAGTAGGAGGGAGCGTCGTCCGTGCGACCGTACCGAATCGACATCCCGCAGGCCGACCTGGACGATCTCGCGCGCCGCCTGGCCGGCACCCGGTGGCCCGCGGCGTTGGCCGACGACGGCTGGGACCGGGGCGTGCCGGTGGATTACCTGAGCGAGCTCGCCGAATACTGGCGGACCACCTACGACTGGCGGGCGGCCGAGGCCGAACTCAACCGGTACCCGCAGTTCCGTACCGAGATCGACGGCGGCACCATCCACTTCGTACATGTCCGGTCGCCGGAGCCGGGCGCTCGAGCGATGGTCATCACGCACGGCTGGCCGGGTTCCGTGGCCGAGTTCCTCGACGTCATCGGCCCGCTGACCGACCCGGCCCGGCACGGTGGCGATCCGGCCGACGCGTTCCACCTCGTGATCCCGAGCCTGCCCGGCTTCGGGTTCTCCGGGCCGGCCGAGGCCGGTTGGCATCCCGAGCGCATCGCGCGGGCATGGGCGGAGCTGATGCGCCGTCTCGGCTACGACCGCTACATCGCTCAGGGCGGCGACGCGGGCTCGGTCATCTCCCAGCACCTCGGCCGGACCGCCCCGGAGCACGTCGCCGGCGTGCACCTGAACATGCTCATGACGTTTCCGTCGGGAGATCCCGCCGAACTCGCCGCACTCAGCGAGTCGGACCGGGCTCGGCTGGCGCGGATGGCGCGGTTCGACGTTGACCTGTCCGGATACATGACGCTGCAGGCGACCAGGCCACAGACGCTCGCGTACGGGCTTACCGACTCGCCGGTCGGGCAGCTGGCCTGGATCGTCGAGAAGTTCAAGGAGTGGACCGACGCCGAGAAGGTCCCCGAGGACGCCCTCGATCGGGACCGCCTGCTGACGTTGGTGTCCATCTACTGGTTCACGGCGACGGCCGGCAGCTCCGCGAACCTGTACTACGAGGATGCCGGCGGCCTGCCCAACCAACCGGGTGGCGTGCGGCCGGCTCCGCTCACGGTGCCGGTCGGCGTGGCGGTGTTCCCCGCGGACATCCTCCTGCCGTTACGGTCTCTCGCCCACCGTGACCTGCCGACGATCGTGCACTGGAGTGAGTTCGACCGCGGCGGTCACTTCGCCGCCCTGGAGGAGCCGGATCTGTACACAGCGGACCTGCGCACGTTCGCCCGGCTGCTTGAGATTTGATACCTGTCTATTCTTTGGAATGAGGGACGTTGCGGTGAGCGAGACGACCGGCACGAAGCGATCTTTCCCAGGCGGCGCGACCGCCGCACTGAACACCCGCCACCACCGGGCCGCCCTGAACGTCTTCATGGCGGTGGTGCTGGCGCACTGGGCGGAACACCTCGCGCAGGCCTACCAGATCTGGGTGCTCGGCTGGTCCCGGCCGGAGGCGCGGGGCGTGCTCGGTGTCTGGATCCCCTGGCTCGTGGCGTCGGAGTGGCTGCACTACGGATACGCGCTCGTCATGGTCATCGGGCTGGCTCTCCTGCGGCCGGGCTTCGTGGGCCGCGCGCGCACCTGGTGGACGGTCGCGCTGGTCATCCAGTTCTGGCACCACATCGAGCACCTGCTGTTGCTGATCCAGGCGCAGACCCACCAGATGTTCTTCGGTGGCACCGCGCCGACCAGTGTGGCGCAGCTCGTGTTCCCTCGCGTCGAGCTCCATCTGCTCTACAACTCGATCGTGTTCATCCCGATGGTGATCGCGGTCTACCGGCACCTGCGCCCGAGCGACAAGGAGCTGCGCGCGATGATGTGCAGCTGTACGCCAGCCGAAGACCGCCGCGCCGCCGCACTCGTTTCGGCCTAGCCGTGCTGCTCCGGCCACGGCACGCGATGGCGGCGGTGGTCGCCGTCGCCGCGCTGGCTGTTCTCGCGATAGCACTGTCCACAAACGACCGTGGGTCGGCGGGCGAACGCCTCGTCGACAGTGGACCCGCCCCGCACGCCGCGCGCCACGCCGACCGCACGGCTCCGCCGCGAGCGGCGGCCGCGGGCGTGCCGCACGCGCACGGCGTCGATCCGGTTGGCCTGACCCTGCTCGCCGTCGACGCCGCGGTGCTCCTGGGTGTGCTGGCCATGCTGGCGATCCGCCCGGCTCCCCGCCGCCGGACCCGCCCGACACCGCCTGACCCCGGCTCCAGCCGGGCCTGACCGTGTTCGGTCATCCTGCAACGAAGCACCACGTTCTGCGATAGGGGTACCCATGACACTCTTGGCTACCACCGCCGCGAACCTCCAGCTTCAGCCCGAGGCCCATGGCCCGGACGCGTGGCTGGCCGCTCTGGTCGACGCCGGCCAGTCGCGTCCACTGTGGCCGCGCGACTCCTCCGGTGTGCTGGTGGCGCGTGGCCGGGTGGGCGGCGTGGAGATGATCGCGTACGGCACGGACCGGAAGCGGTCCGGTGGCGCGCTGAGCGCGGCCGGCTGCCAGCGGATCACCGGGGCGATCGAGATGGCGCTGCGCGAGCGCATACCCGTGGTGGGGCTGTGGCACTCGGGCGGCGCCCTGCTGACGGAAGGAGTGACGGCGCTCGACGGCGTGGGCCAGGTCTTCGCCGCGATGGTACGCGCGTCCGGGCGGATACCGCAGATCTCGGTGGTTCTGGGTCCGGCCGCGGGCGGCGCGGCCTACGGGCCGGCGCTGACCGATGTGGTGGTGATGAGCGGAGCCGGGCGGGTCTTCGTGACCGGGCCGGACGTGGTCCGCTCCGTCACCGGCCAGCAGGTGGACATGGAGGAACTCGGCGGACCGCGGACCCATGGCCGCCGCTCGGGTGTCGCACACGTGACGGCGGCCGACGACCCGTCGGCGATCGCGGTGGCGCGGCGCCTGGTCATGCTGCTCGGCTGCCAGGGGCGGTTCCGGAAGTCCGGCCTGGGACCGGTGGAGGTCGACCCGGCCACCGCGCTACCCGAGCGAGCCAACCGCGCGTACGACGTGCGCCCGCTCGTCGCTACCCTCCTCGACCCGCCGGGCTCCGAACTGGACTCGCCGGTCGAGCTGCACGCCGCGTGGGCGCCGAACATCGTCACCACGCTGGGCCGGTTCGCCGGGCGTACGGTCGGTATGGTCGCCAACAATCCGTTGCGGTTGGGCGGCTGCCTGGACTCAGCCGGCGCGGAGAAGGCGGCGCGGTTCGTGCGGATGTGCGACGCCTTGGGGATACCGTTGATCGTTGTCGTGGACGTGCCCGGATACCTGCCGGGTCTGGACCAGGAAGCCGGCGGCGTGGTCCGGCGGGGGGCGAAGCTGCTCCACGCCTTCGCCGAAGCGGTCGTGCCGCGCGTGACTCTGGTGACCCGCAAGGCATACGGCGGTGCGTACATCGCGATGAACTCGCGCTCGTTGGGCGCCACCGCGGTGTTCGCCTGGCCCACGGCCGAAGTAGCGGTGATGGGGCCGGCGGCCGCGGTCGGGATCGTGCACCGCCGGCGTCTGGCGGCGGCCCCACCCGAGGAGCGCGAGGCCCTGCGCACCAGGCTGGTCGCGGAACAGATCGAGGAGGCCGGCGGCGTCGGGCGGGCCCTGGAGATCGGCGTGGTCGACCAGGTCATCCAGCCGGTCGAGACCCGGGAACGTCTCTTCGACGCCTTCTCCGCCGCGCCCGAAGGCCGCGGGCCGCACGGCAACATCCCCCTGTGAGGGGCGGCACTAGGCCAGACGAACAGCGACCCGGTACCCCGTTCGGGGTACCGGGTCGCCAGGTGTGGGTCAGCGAACCGCGAGGCCCTCGACGGGCTGCGGCGCCTCGGGAATGTTGAACAGTTCCACGAACAGATCAAGCAGAGCCGGATCGCCGGTGACCGTCAGCAGGCCCTGCGTCAGCGCGTCGCTCGGGCTGATCTCCCGGGCCAGGAGCGGCCGGACCGAGCCACGTGTCTCGATGACGAGGTCCGCCTCGGGATAGCTTCCCTCGGATACCTTGATGACGCCGTCGTCGACGAGCGCGTGCAGCACCAGGGGGCCGTAGTGCAGCTCGTAGCTCGCGTGGATGCCGGCGGCGTGCTCCGGCCGGAACGTCGCGTACAGCGACAGCACGGCGGCGTCGCGGGTGAACACGTCCTCGACGCCGGGCTCGGTCAGCGATCGGGCCCCCCACAGGCCGAGTTGCATCAGGATCGGCTCGAGGTCGGTGCCGTATTCGGTGAGCTCGTAGACCACCGCCGCGTCGACGCCGGGGAGGACCCGCCGCCGGATCACCGCGGCCCGCTCGAGTTCGTTGAGCCGGGAGGACAGGATGCTGGTCGGGATGCGAGGTAGCCCTTGCTGCAGCTCCGTGAAGCGCTTGGGCCCGAGAATGAGGTCACGAATGACCATGACGCCCCAGCGCTCGCCGATCAACTCGAGCGCGCGCGCCACGCCGCAGAACTGTCCGTAGGTGCGAGCAGTCATTTTTCACCCCATGTCGATAAGCTGAGTCGCGACCGGTTCGGTACATCTAGGGCTGGGATCCATCAGAAGGCGTAGACGGTTAACGGTGGCAGCATCGCTTCAAGCGTCGGTCAAGCCGGTGGCAAGCGGTGGTCAGGGCGCCCGCGGTTCGCCGGCGCACAGCGCCTCGTGGTGCAGTGACTGCAGTTCGCCGGAAGGCTCGATGCCCAGCTCGGCACTGAGCCGCGCGCGTAGCGTCCGGTAGGCGGTCATCGCGTCGGACCGCCGCCCGCTGAGGGTCAGGACGCGCATCAGCTGGGCATGCAGGCCCTCGTCCAGCGGGTTGGCCGTCACCAGGGCGCGCAGCTCGCTGATCGCGTCGCGGTGCTGCCCGCTCGCGATCTGCGCTTCGTTCCGCAGGTGCTGGGTGTTCCGCCGCTGCTCCTCGAGAGCGACCGCGTACGCGCTGAGCACGGGACCGCAGTTGATGCTGGCCATCGGCGGCCCCGACCACAGCGACAGGGCGGTCCCGAACACGGCGGCGGCTTCGCCGTATCGGTGGGCGTCCATCGCCGCGCGGCCACGGCCGTACAGTTGCTGGAACTCGTGGACGTCCGTCTGCATCGGATCGATCTGGAAGACGTACCCGGTGGGACGGGTCAGCAACAATGCCTCGCCGTCGGGGGCCAGCCCGTTCTGTTCGATGCAGCGGCGCAACTGGTAGACGTACGTCTGCAGGGTCGAGCGCGCCTGGCGCGGCGGCCCGTCCGCCCACAGCTCCTCAAACATCAGGTCGGTGTGGACCAGCTTGCGCGGATGCATGACCAGCATCGCGAGCAGCTGCATGACCTTGTGTGCCGTGGGGGCGTAGTCCTTGCCGCCCTTGACGACCTCGAGCGGTCCCAGCAGCCTGAACCTGACCTCGTGCGGCCCCCGGTCCAGGACGTCGTCGACTGGTGACATCGCGCCTCCTGGTGCTCGCGGCCCGACCGCACCCCGTCCCGATCCGGTGCCAGCGGGCCTCCTGCAGGATGGCAAACCGACCGTCGCCGGCGTCAGGGCGTCGGTCACCAAGGACCATGTGAGATGAGCCAAGTCGCTCATGAGGAATGCATATGCCAGGCGTGCCGCCGGCACTGGCGACCGTCCTGGTACTCCCTCACCATTCACCACTAAGTGAGAACTCAGATTCATGGGGAGGGACCAATGAACGGCGCGAACCAGGGTGGCACCGCGGCCGCCGATCACGATCGAGACCTTGCGGGCCGGCCGGCCCTGCTGATCATCGACAACTTCGACCACTGGAGCGACGCCGCGCTGGTGCCGGGAGCCTCGGGCACCGTCCGGCCTCGGCTGTGCGGCGGATTCTGCAGAGTCGATCACGTCGACGCGCTGGGCGCCGTGGCGTGATGGACGCGGCGGTCGCGGGCGCGCGGTTTCCGGCCTTCCGGCGACACCTGCGCGTTGTCAACGGGCGGGAGAACGTCTACCTGTTCTCCGAGCGCGGGGTCATCGCGCTGCGAGGGCCACACGTCGCGTCGCTCGCGCCGCTGTTGGACGGACAGCGGGATCTCGCCACCCTGCTCCGGTCCAGCCCCGGTGGTCTGGAACCGGAGCAGGTGCGGAACCTGATCGACCAGTTGGTCGCGGCCGACCTGGTCGCGCTGCGCGCGCGGCCCGAGGCGTCGACCGACGAACGCGCCGCGGCGTACTGGGACGCGTGCGGCGTGGCGGGGGTCGCGGTGCGGGACGACGAGCCGGCTCAGGTCGACGTCGTCGTGGTCGGGCAGCAGGTGGATCCGATGGCCGTGCGGTCGGCGCTGGAGCAGGCCGGCATCACCGTGGCCGTCCACATCGACCCGACCGCCGCGCAGGTATTGGCCGGGGAGCTGACCGTCGTGCTGTGCGAGGACTACCTCCACCCGTGCTTGGCGCACGTCGACGCGACCCACCGGGCCACCGGGCGGCCGTGGTTGCTGGCCAAACCGACCGGCGTGCAGACCTGGATCGGACCGGTGTTCCAGCCGGGCGAGACGGGATGCTGGCACTGCCTCGCCCACCGGCTGTGGAGACACCGGCACGCCGAGGTGTGCGTGCTTTCGGCGCTGGGCCACACCGGCCCGGCGCCTCGGCCCGCCTCCTCGGTGCCGCCGCTGACCGCCGCGATGTCGCACCTGATCGCCCTCGAGGTGACGAAGTGGCTTGCCGGACACCGCCACGACGGTCAGCGTGGTGTCTGGACTCTGGACACCCCGGACCTTCGTGGACAGTCGCACGAGGTGCGGCGCCGACCGCAGTGTCCGGCCTGTGGTGAGCCGGCGCTGGTCACCCGCCGGGCGCGCCAGCCGGTCGTGCTCGACGCGGCCCGCAAGGCTTCCTCGGGCGGCGGCGGGCACCGCACGATGACGCCCCGCCAGGTCCTGGACGGGTACCGGCACCTGGTGAGCCCGGTAGCCGGGATAATCAAGGAGATCACGCCCGATCCGTCGGCCCCGCCGTTCGTCAGCGCCTATCACTCCGGCCGCAATCTGGCACGGCGGATGACCGGCATGAACGCGTTGCGGGCGGGGTTCCGGGAAACCACCGGCGGCAAGGGTGTCACGCCGATCGACGCGGAGGTCGGCGCCTTGTGCGAGGCGGTCGAACGCTTCTCCGCCAGCTATCAGGGCGATGAGTGCAGACTGCTCGGCAGCCTCGCCTCGTTCGGTGACCATGCGATCCACCCGAACAGCTGCCTGCTGTACGACGAGCGGCAGTACGGCACCCGCGCCGCCTGGAACCGCGCCCACTCCCCGGTCAACCATGTCTGCGAACGGTTCGACGAGAACGCGGTGATGGAGTGGACACCGCTGTGGTCGCTCACCGCTGGGCGGCATCGTCTGCTGCCCACCGCGATGCTGTACTTCGGCGCTCCGCCCAACCGTTACGTGGTGGCCGACTCCAACGGCAACGCGGCCGGGAGCAGCCTCGAGGACGCCATCCTGCAGGGCGCCCTCGAGGTCGTCGAGCGCGACGCGGTCGCGCAGTGGTGGTACAACCGGATCACGGTGCCTGGGGTGGACCTCGCCGCGTTCGGCGACCCGTGGATCGACGAGCTGCGCCAGCACTACGCGGACCTGGACCGCGAGTTCTGGGTGCTGGACGCGACGAGCGACCTGGGCATCCCGGTCTTCGTGGCCGTGACCCGTGGTGTCGGCGGTTCCGCCGAGCGGATCAGCTTCGGCTTCGGCGCCCATCTGGATCCGCGCACCGCCGTGCGCCGCGCGCTCACCGAGATGAACCAGCTCCTGCCCGCGCTGCTGGACGGCGCGTCCGGGTTCGCCGACCCGGACGCGAAGGCGTGGTTCACCACCGCCACGGTGGCCACCGAGCCCTACGTCGCGCCCGATCCGGCGATGCCGTCGCGCGGGCCCGCGGACTTCCGCTACGTGCGGCGGGACGACGTGCGCGAGGACGTGGAGGGCGTGGTGAACACGCTGGCGGGCAAGGGCATCGAGACGCTCGTCCTCGATCAGACCCGCCCGGACGTGGGGCTGCCCGTCGTCAAGGTCGTGGCACCGGGGATGCGACCGCTGTGGGCCCGCTTCGGGCCCGGCCGGCTGTACGACGTCCCGGTGCGCCTGGGTACCCGGCGCCGGCCGGTCGCGTACCACGAGCTCAATCCGCTGCCGATGTTCTTGTGAGCAGGCGCGCACCGGACGGAGGATGGCCGAGATGGAGTTGGAGCCCGAGGTCGAGCCGGCCACCGTGCGGCTCTGGGCGCTCTGCGAGGACGCCTTGCTGGAGGAGCACCCGGACGGCTCGCTGACGATGGTGACGCGGTGGGGCGAGGTGACCGTCAGGGCGGTCGAGGGCCTCGGGACCGCGCTGCGCCGCATGGCGCTGGGGCCCGTGTCCCTGCGAAACGTGGCGGGGCGGGCGGCGGGTGCGCAGGCGGACCGGTCGGCCGACGCCGACGTGGTTCGCCTGGAGAGGGCGCTCGGGCAGTTCAGCGGCTCGATCGTCCACTCGCTGGGCCTGCCGGACGGCCAGCCGCCGCTGTTGTCGGCGACGCCGATCGCCGCCCGGTCCGAGTTCCGGCTCGCTCCGATGCCGCACGAGCGGCTGGTACGCCTGTCCCGCTTCGCTGTGCTGCGCCCGCTGGACGATCTGCTGGTGCTGGAGTCGCCCGGCGCGTCGTTCCGGGTGACGCTGTGCCAGACACCCGCGGTGCGGATCGCGACCGCGCTCGCCGCGCCGACCGGTATCCAGAAGCTGGCCAAGGTGGCCGAGGTCGGGGCCGCGGTGGTGGCCGACGTGGTCGCGTTCCTCGTCGCGGCGGGAGTGGCGCTGGTCGCCGACGAGGAGGACCGGTTCCGCGCGGACCAGGAGCCGGAGCTGCGCCACTGGACCCATCATGAGCTGCTGTTCGCCGCGTTCAGCCGGAGCTTCCAGATGGAGGTCGGGGGCGGGCTGGCGGAGGGCACGCCCGGGGGGATCGTCAAGCCGGTGCCGAGCGGACCGCGGCTGCCGCTGCACCGGCCCGACCTCACGGTCCGCGACGACCGGCTGGGCGACCTGCTCGAAAGCGATCACCACTGTCCGGAGTTCACCTCCGCGGACCTCACGGCGGAGATGATCGGCGAGCTGTTGTTTCGCAGCGCGCGCATTCGGTCAATCGGTACCGCACACGTGCCGATCGGGGCCGGCGAAGCGTCGCAGCGCCCGTACTTCAACATCGCCTGCCTGTACGAGCTGGAGCTGTACCTGACCGTGAACCGGTGCCTCGGCCTGCCGCGCGGGATCTACCACTACGATCCGCTGGCGCACGCGTTGACGCTCGTCGAGGACGACGCCGGTGTGGTGGCCACGCTGCTGGACCTGGCGATGGCGGCCGCGGCCAACCGCTGCCGTCCCGCCGGGCTCATCACCATCACGTCCCGGATGAACCGGATCGCTCCGCTGCTGACGGGGTCCGCTTATGCGACGACGCTGACGCACGTCGGCGCTCTGCAGCAGACGCTGTATCTCGTCGGCAAGGCGATGGGCCTGTCGGCGCACGCCGTCGTCATCGACGGCGGCGACGTCGTGGACCACGCGTTGGGGTTGGACTGGCCCGGCGAGATCGCGGTGGGCGAGAGCGTTTTGGACCGGCTCGCCTGATTTCGGTTGCCCACCTGAGCAGGCGTTGTTTGCCGGGCATAGGCGTCAATGAGTATGGTCGGCACAGCGTGCAGCTTGGACGACGCTGGGTAGCGCGAGGGGAGTGGCTGTGGGCGCATCCGCGCAAGCCCCTCCGGCCCGCGCGGGTCCCGGGCCGAGCAACGAGTCACCGATCACCCGGTTGGCCGGCGAGCGGTGGTCGGCGGGTGCGGAGTTCTCCCGCGCCCAACTGGTGACCCGCATGGCCCCCCGGTTGGCCAACACGATGGTCGCGGTCGTGCTGTCCGGCTTCGCGGTGCTGACCGTCGCGGGTCTCCTCCAGGCCGGCATGAGTATGGGCCGGATGACGCTCGCACTGGTTCTCATCCTGGCGCTCATGGCGTTGCAGTTGGGGTACTTCAGCCGGCCGGGTGCCCGGTTGCGGCGTGGGCGTAGCTATGTGGCGCTGGCCGCGCAGGCGGTCCTGGCCTACCTACCGATGCTCGAGTTCGGCCTGTTCTGGACCTCTTTCCCCGGCCTCGTCGCGGGCAGCGCGTTGATCGCTCTGCCGGCCACCGTCGCCGTGCCGGTGCTGGTGGGCGTCCTGATCAGCGTCGCGGCCATCGACGTCCACCTCGCCGCGAACGTCACCTCCTTCCCGTACGCACTGGCGTACGGGCTGATCTCCACGATGCTGACCGCCTTGATCACGTATGGGTTGACGCGGATGGCGCGGTTGGTGGGGGAGATTCATGCGGCGCGGGAGGAGCTTAGCCGGATGGCGGTGGCTGAGGAGCGGTTGCGGTTGGCCCGTGATGTGCATGATATGTGCTGGGTTTGAGTTTGTCGGCGATCACGTTGAAGAGTGAGTTGACGTATCGGTTGATCGCCGAGCAGCCGGAGTGGGCTCGTGAGGAGTTGGCCGATGTGTTGGTGTTGGCGCGTCGGGCGTTGACTGAGGTGCGGATGGTGGCCAGTGGCCGGCAGGAGCTGTCCTTAGAGGACGAGTTGGCGTTGGCGCGGTCGGTGTTGGCGGCGGCGGGTATTGATGCGCGGATTGGTCGGGTGGAGGTGTCGTTGCCGGCCAGGGTGGCTACCGTGTTGGCGACTTTGGTGCGTGAGGGGGTCACGAATGTGTTGCGGCACAGTAAGGCTCGGTGGTGTGAGATCGGGTTGAGCCGGGTGGGGTCGGCGGTGGTGCTGGATATTGTGAATGACGGGGTGCCGGTGGATCCGGTGGATGCGGTGTCGTCGGGGGCGGCGGGGAGCGGTATTCCGAATATGCGCCATCGCATCGCGTGGTTGGGTGGCGAGTTGGTGGCCGGTGCCGAGGACGGCGGCCGCCACCGCCTGCACGCCACGAT